>CAWJDG010000091.1:0-155114 GCA_963841365.1 uncultured Acidobacteriaceae bacterium | reverse complement strand
CCGGGTCACCTGGCGTGACATCAGGTCCACGAACCTCCCGTCGTACACCGACCTCAGGAGATCCTTTTCCCTGTAGCCGGCGTCCTCCATGTCCCGCAGCGGAATGTAAATCCGCCCGCGCCGCGCGTCGGAGGCCACATGCCGGATGATGTTCGTGAGCTGCAGCGCCCGGCCGGTGGCGAAAGCGTATTCCGCCGTCCTTTCCCGGTCGGCCCCGAAGATCGCCATGGAAGCCAGACCCACAGCCGACGCCACGCCGTCACAATACGAGAGAAGCTCCTCGTAGGTGCGGTAGCGGGACTGACGAGATCCATCTCCACGCCGTCGATGATCCATCGGAGATCCTCGATCCGAACCCGGAATCTCTTCACCGCCCGGGCCAGCGCGTGGGCCGCCGGCAGGAGATGCGAAAACTGATCTAGTGACATAGAGGGGAGGCGCCAGTGAAACGGCTAGAGCGTGTTTCATAAATGGGTTCGGCCTCAAGCTAAATACTTATGCATGAGGCGGGTCGGCTGATGAGCTTCTGTCATGAAGAAGCGGCAGAAGCTTTTGACCGATGAGCAGTGGGAGTTGATCGAGCCGTTGTTACCGGAAGGACGGCGGAGGAAGGACAACCGGGGTCGGCCGTGGGCATCGAATCGGGCCTGTTTTGAGGGCATTCTGTGGATTCTGCAGACCGGAGCGGCGTGGCGATTTCTTCCCGACGAGTTTCCCTCTCCGGCAACTTGTTGGCGACGGTTGAAGCAGTGGCAGGACGAAGACGTCTGGCTGGATGCCTGGCGAGCTCTGTTGGGCGCCCTGGATGGGGAAGGCCTGCTGAAGTGGGACGAGACGTTTCTGGATGGCAGCTTTGCCCCGGCGAAAAAGGGGGCGATGCGGTCGGTAAAACCAAGCGCGGCAAGGGAACGAAGTGGATGGTACTGGTCGACGGTCAGGGTCTTCCGCTGGGAGTTCGGCTGGAAAGTGCCTCTCCGGCAGAAGTTACGCTTGCGGAAGCCACGCTCAAAGAAGTCCGCGTCCCGCGCCCAAAAGGCCGCCCGCGGCAAAAGCCCAGGCGCGTAATCGCCGACGCTGGCTATGATTCCGATCCGTTGCGCGAGCGGCTGAAGAAGCGAGCCATCGAACTGATTGCGCCCTACCGAAAGAACAACAAGCGGCGGCGTTATGAAGACGGACGCAAGATGCGGCGCTACAAGCGGCGATGGATCGTCGAGCGAACCAATGCCTGGCTCGGTCAATTCCGCCGGCTTCTGGTTCGTCATGAGCATCTGCTCTCCACCTACTACGCCTTCTTCTACATCGCCTGCTTCTGGATTACGCTAAGGCGGTGTTTATGAAACACGCTCTAGGTGAGTTTATGCGGCGCGAGTTTCTAAAGATGGCAGGCGTGGCCGCTTTTGCTCTGAAGGTACCGATAGCTTTACTCGCGTTGTGCTCGCCGGCGATCGCTGTAGCTCAGCCTTCGGGTCAGATTCAGAATGGCGTCGAGCTAGCGTCCGGTACTTCGCTGCTCGATGTCCAGATTCTCGAGAATCAGGTTGTGCGCGTCCATATGAGCCTCGACGGCAAATCGACCGCACGAACCCTGGTACTGGATCCTCACCCGAGGTTGCGTCAGCCTTCCGACGTCATGCGGTCAGAACGCGATGACGTCTACACCCTCTCGACTCCTGCCATCGCCGTGCGCATTCAAGAGACGAAGCCTTACAGCTTGACCTTCCTTGACTTCAAGGGCCGGCAACTGCTCAAGAGCGAAGACCCGTTCAGCGAGGCGCGCAATGCGGGAGTCACCATGCTGCACTCAGCGAGCGACACTCTCTACGGGGTTCACGGCCTGGGACGCGATGATGCAAACGTCGGCCTCACACGCAATCAGGGCGGCTTGGTAGCCGCGGGCGTGCAGGGCGACAGCGGCGCTCCATTTCTCTTCTCGGAACGCTACGGCCTCCTCGTCGATTCCGATGGCGGCGAATTCACAACCGCGCCCGGCAAATTCACCTTCGCGCACGATTCTCGTCCCGACGTGGAGTATTTCGTTCTCATCGGTCCCCCGCTCCAATCCATGGCTGCTCTTTCGCGCCTGGTGGGCCCTCCGCCTCTGCCGCCGAAATGGACCCTCGGCTTTCTCAACAGCCAGTGGGGCTCGTCGCAGTCCGAAGTGGAACAGATTGTCGACACGTACCGGCAGAAGCAAATCCCCATCGACGGCTTCATCCTTGACTTCGATTGGAAAGCATGGGGCGAAGACAACTACGGCGAATGGCGCTGGAATAGTACGTCAGGTGCAGGCAATGTCGCGCCCGACAAGTTTCCCGACGGCGCTTCCGGCGATTTCGCCCAACGCATGGCAAGCGAGGGTGTCAAACTCGGCGGAATTCTCAAGCCGCGCATTCTCACCACAGTTGCGGGCAATCCAAATCAACCTACCGAGGCCGCAGCATATGCCACCGCGCATAATTTCTGGTATCCCGACGAGGTGCTGATCCCGGACTATTATTCCCAACGCATGGGGCGCGATCTCGACTTCAACATTCCCGCGGAGCGTGCCTGGTACTGGCAACATCTGTTGCCCGCGTTTCATACCGGAATCGTGGCCTGGTGGAACGACGAAGCGGATGTATCGGGCAAAACCATCTTCAACAACTTCCAGTTCCTCAATATGGGCCGGATGATTTATGACGGCCAGCGCTCCGATTCCGACCTGCGTGTTTGGTCCATCAACCGCAACTTCTACCTCGGCGCAACTCGCTATGGTTATGCCGGATGGTCTGGCGACATTACTACCGGATTCGCCAGTATGGCATTTCAGCGCCGTCGCATGATGGCCGCGCTCGACACCGGCGAATTTCACTGGAGCATGGACACCGGTGGATTCTCTGGCCACCCCAGCCCTGAAAACTATGCGCGCTGGATCGAGTTTGCTGCCTTCGTGCCCATCATGCGCGTTCACGGCGGTTGGAATGAAAAGCGCCAGCCGTGGGTCTACGGGCCCATCGCCGAGGCTGCCGCCCGCGATGCCATCAACCTGCGTTACCAGTTGCTCCCTTACATCTATTCGTACGAGCGCCGCAACACCGAGAGTGAAGTTGGCCTGGTTCGACCGCTCTTCTGGGAGTTTCCGTCGGATGATCGAGCGGCCGCGCAGGAACAAGAGTGGATGTTCGGCGATGCGCTTCTGGTGGTCCCGATTGTAGCCGAAGGCGCGACCGCGCAATCGATCTACCTACCCGCCGGAGAGTGGTTAGAGTACACAACGGGCCGACGTTATGCGGGGTCGCAGACGATCTCGATTCCTGCCGATGCGACGACATGGAAAGACATTCCGCTTTTCGTCCGCGGCGGCTCGATCTTGGCGACGCAGCCGCTTGAGCAATATGTGGGCCAGCATCCGGTATCGGAAATCACGCTCGATATTTTCCCCTCGTCAACGGCAGCTTCGTTTCTGCTCTACGACGACGACGGCATGACCTACAAATACGAGCAAGGCGAAGACCTGAGCCAACAGATCAACGCTGTTCGCTCAGGCAATGCGATCACGGTGACGACGGCCGCGACGACAGGGAGCTATCAAAGCCCTCTTCGCACCTATCTGCTCAGGATTCACGCTGCTGCGCGGCAGGTCAGCATAGACGGCAAACGTCTGCCGCAAACCAGCGGCGCAACTTTGAACGCCGGCGAGAACTGGGCTGCTGACAATGACCGGTTCGGGCCCGTCGTCGTGCTGCGCGTCAATGCTGGAGAGAGAAAGAGTTCAGAGATAACTCTGCAATGAAACGGGGGGCCCTGAGTTGATGAATAGGAGAATTCACATGCACTTGGGTAGTAATTTGCTCGCCGCTGCTTTGTTCACCTCGCTGGCCGCTTTTGCAATTGCACAAAACGATTCATCACAGCCGCAGAGAATGCCGTCAGGTCAATTCATCAGCCCTCAGGCTCCAAAGGGCGCTGTGTTCTCCAAACTCAATCCCGGCTTGCGGGATTTCCCGGGTTACACCGTCGGCCAGGCAGTCAAAACCGCAATCAGCCCCGACGGAAGTACCCTTTTGGTTCTCACCAGCGGATTTAACCGGCTCAATGACGAGCACGGCCAACAGCTTGCAGCCGATTCCAACGAGTATGTGTTCGCTTACGACGTCTCCCATGGCCACCTTCGCCAGAAGCAGGTTTTGCAGGTACCGAATACCTTCTTCGGTCTCGCTTTTTCGCCGAACGGCAACCAGTTCTATGTCTCAGGCGGAGTCGATGACAACATCCACATCTTCTCGCGCGCCAACGGTCTCTGGACCGAATCAGGAGCGCCGGTGGCGCTTGGCCACACATCTGGGGCCGGTTATCACCAGAGGCCGATGGTTGCGAACATAGCCGTCTCGGCAGACGGCAAGATTCTCGTCGCCGCCGATATTTCCGACAACGCCGTCTCGATCGTCGATCTGGGAAGCGACTCAAAAGTGGGCGAACTCGGTATGCGGCCAGACAGTCTTTACGCCGCGCGCAAAGGTAATGCAATTGATTCCACGATCCACACCGCAGCCGAAAATGGCGCAGTGTCAGCAGGTGGAGAGGCAAACCGCGCCGCTCATGGCGGATCGCCATTTGGCGTTGCGATCGAGGGAAATGCGACGGCTTATCTGTCGAGCGAACGCGATCGGGAAATCGATGTGGTCGATATCGCGCAGCCTGCCGCGCCAAAACTGATTGCGCGCATACCGGTTGCGGGTAACCCGAACAATATAGTGCTCAACGCGGCGCAGACTCGCCTCTACGTCGCTGCCGACAACAGCGATCGGATCTCGGTGATCGACACGGCCACGAATCATGTGATCGAAGAGATTCGCACCACTGCGCCGGCCGGTGTGCTACGCAGACCTGTGCAACTCCCAGGTGCGGCCCCAAACAGCCTTGCTCTTTCGCCCGACGAAGAGACTCTCTATGTCACCAACGGCGGCATGAACGCAATCGCTGTAATCGCTCTTGTGCCCGGTCAGCCCCATCGCGTCACGGGCCTGATTCCGACCGGATGGTATCCGCAATCAATCAGCGTCAGCCGCGACGGCAAAACATTGTATGACGTGAATAGCAAAAGTGACCCCGGCCCGAATCCGCGCTACGATGGCGTCTCCATACCGCGGGCGACTTTTCTCGCTCATCAGGCGGCGAATCAGTACATTCTGCAACTTGAAAAAGCCGGCCTGCAGGCCATTCCGGTTCCGAATCGAAAGGAGCTCGCGTGGCTCACAAAAAAGGTGGCGGCCAACGATTTCCTCGATACCGTGCCCAACCCGCAGGACGAGATGACGATGGCCGCGCTTCGCCAGCACATCAAGCACGTCATCTACATCATCAAGGAGAATCGGACGTACGATCAGGTGCTCGGCGATCTCGATCGCGGCAATGGCGATCCCAGTCTCGCCGAGTTTGGGCAAGTGGTGACCCCCAATCAGCACCGGCTAGCGAGCCAGTTCGTCGATCTCGACAACACGCTTTGCACTGGTGAGGTCAGCGGCAACGGCTGGCCCTGGAGCACGGCAGCGCGCGAAACCGATTTCAACGTCAAGACCGTTCCCCTGAGTTATGGCGGGCGCGGCTCGCCCTCCGGCGATGCCGCCGCTGATGGACCTAACGGCGAATTGCGAGAAGGATATATCTGGGACTCAGCACTGCGGCATAATCTCACCATCCGTAACTATGGCTTCGAGACCCGCATACCGCCCGGAACGCCTCAGGTAGCTGACCCGTTTGCCAGCCACACTGTCGTCGAGACTCCGGTATGGCCGCATCTCATTGGTGTAACAGACCCCTACTTCCGCGCCTTCGATAACAACTATCCTGATTTCCGGCGCGAGCGCGAATGGGAACGCGAATTCGATCAGTACGTCGTCCATGACAACTTGCCCGATCTGGAATTCGTCCGCTTCATGCACGACCACGAGGGCAATTTCGCCACTGCCATCGATGGCATCAACACACCTGAAAAGCAGACCGCGGATAACGACTATGCGGTTGGCAAGCTCATCGACCGGGTGGCGCATAGCCCGTACGCTTCCTCCACACTAATCTTCATCATTGAAGACGACGCGCAGAGCGGCCCGGATCACGTCGATGCGCATCGGACCATCGCTTTCGTAGTCGGCCCTTATGTCAAGCAAGGCAGCGTCGCCCACGAGCGCTACTCCACCGTCAACATGGTTCGCACCATTGAAGACGTGCTGGGACTCGGCCATCTCAATCTGAACGATGAATACCAGCGCCCGATGACTGCGATCTTCGATCTCAATCAATCCACCTGGACCTACAACGTCATTGTGCCTGCGCCGATCGCGGCGGAGCTGACTCCTGCGAATCCGCAAAGCCGGCTCACGCCGGAGTTCCGCGACGCGCAGCCCGCCGCCTATTGGGCGCGTCAAACGCGCGGCTTCGACTGGTCTCAGGAAGATCGCGTGCCGGCCGTGCTTTTCAATCAGATTCTCTGGAAGGGCCTGACCGGCGGCCTGCCCTACCCTGCGGTGCGCAACCAGCAGGACTTGAGCCGTGATCGCGCGGAGGTCTTAAAGACCCGCGGCACGCACTTTGTGTATCAGTTTCAGAGTTTGGGGCAGCGACCCTGAAGACAAAAATCGCTTTGGAAACGCGCTGGGGCGCGAGCGAGAAAGAGAAATGAGTATCAACGCAATGCAAATACGATTCGGTAATAGATTCCTTTTTGCCATCCTATTTACTCTTGTTGTCCTGGCGCCCGTTGCCGCCTTGGCGAAATCCACGCCTCCTGAGGCCGCTGTGCTGGAAGCAGGCTGGCAGTTGCAGGATGTGGCAAAAGTTCCGCAAGCCGGCGCGAAAGTTGCGGTGGCGGGTTTCAACACCAAGGGATGGTACGCGGCCACGGTGCCCGGAACCGTCCTCACGTCGCTGGTCAACGACGGCGTCTATCCCGAGCCGCTGTATGGAGAAAATGACCGCGCCGACATCATCCCTGAAAGCCTCGCGCGCACCTCCTACTGGTACAGGACCACAGTCAAAGTGCCGAAGTCCTATGAGGGTCGCCATGTCTGGCTCAACTTTGACGGCATTAACTACTCGGCAGAAGTGTGGGTCGATGGGACTGAGGTAGGCACGATGCGCGGTGCCTTTACTCGCGGCATCTTCGACATCACCTCTCTGGTGAGGCCTGGTAAAGAGGCAGTCGTGGCTGTGCTGATCACGCCGCAACCCCATCCCGGCGTTTCCCATGAGCACGACTGGCGCAACGGCGTCGGGAAAAATGGCGGCGAAAGCGCGATCGACGGCCCCACCTTTTTGTGCACGCTTGGCTGGGACTGGCTCCCGGCAATCCATGACCGTGATGCGGGAATCTGGCAAAAGGTCTTTCTCTCCGCAACCGGCCCGATAGTTGTGAAAGATCCGCTCGTGACCACCGACCTTCCGTTGCCTCGAATCGACTCGAGCGACGTCATGGTGCAGGCTACCGTCGAAAACGTGAGTGATCAAACGGTGACGGGTGTGTTCGAAGGCGCGATCGAAGCGATCAAGTTCAGTCATGCGGTCGAACTCGCGCCGCACTGCCGGCAACTGGTAAGCTTCGACGCGAAGAACACGCCGGAGCTGCACATCGAGCATCCGCGCTTGTGGTGGCCGAATGGCTATGGTCCACAGAATCTCTACCATCTGCATCTTGATTTCAAGATTGAGCGCGAGGTCTCCGACGCGCAGGATCTGGATTTCGGAGTCCGCAAAATCTCGTACTCGGTCCCCGGCTCCGACACGCTTACGATCTCTGTGAATGGCGTTCCGGTATTCATTCGTGGTGGCGACTGGGGCCTGGATGAAGCGATGAAGCGCATTCCGCGCGAGCGCCTCGATGCAGAGATTCGCATGCACCAGTTGGCTCACATGAACATGATCCGCAACTGGGTGGGGCAGAGCACTGGCGAAGACTTCTACGAGCTGTGCGACAAATACGGCATCCTGGTGTGGGATGAGTTTTTCCAGCCCAATAAGCTTGACGGACCTGATCCCACCGATAACGAGACTTACATCGCCAACGTGCGCGAGAAGGTTCTCCGTTTCCGCAACCATCCTTCGATTGCCTTGTGGTGCGGACGAAATGAAAGCTATCCACCGCCGGAAATCGATGCGGGTCTGCGCAGGTTGCTGGCTGAACTAGATTCCACGCGGATCTATCAACCCAGTTCGACAGATGGCGGCGGAGTGCGCTCCTACGGGCCATATCGCTGGCGCGCTCCCCGCTTCTTCTATCGCATCACCGACGATTACTTCAAGACCGAGACCGGCAGCATGTCTGTTCCTACGCTCGAATCAATCGAAGGCATGATGCCCCGCAAGGATTGGGAGGTGATCGGCGACGACTGGGCCGAGCATGATTTCGCCAAGGGCGCGCAGAAGGGTGACGTCTACCCAAGTGAGATTGCTTCACGCTACGGCGCGATCCGCAACCTTGCCGATTTTGTGCGCAAGGCGCAGATGGCAAACTATGAGGCTTTCCGCGCCATGTACGAGGGACGCAATGCGCTGCTCTTCCATCCCGCCACGGCCGTCATCACCTGGATGAGCAACCCGGCGCAGCCAAGTTTCGTGTGGCAGCTCTACCACTACGATCTCGAGCCCATGTCGTCGCTCTTTGCCGTGATGCACGCTTCCGAACTGGTGCATATCCAATTCAACGAGGCAAATGGCGAACTGCAGGTGATCAACAACCTTCCCACGCCAGTGTCAGATGCCGTAGCGCGCGTGACCATCTACAGCCTCGACGGTTCTGTCGCTTACCAGCACGATACCAAGGTGACAGCGCCGCCCGATGTGGCTACCGATCTTGGCCCGGTCCAGTTTCCGGCGACGCTCTCCTCAGTCCATTTCCTCAAGCTTGAGCTTCACGACGCGAAAGGAAACCTGATTTCCGGCAACTTCTACTGGCGCGCCCTGCCCGACCATCCCGACGATCTGACCGCGCTGAACCAGTTACCCATGGTCACGCTCGAAGCCAGGGCCAAGCGCAAGGACGAAGACGGAAAACGTTTGCTGACAGTCACTCTGCACAATCCGTCGGCCAGCATCGCCTTAATGGCGCATCTGCAACTGCGGCGGCATTCCGGTCGGCGCGTATTGCCCGTCTATTACAGCGACAACTACGTTTCGCTTGCACCAAAAGAAACCAGGACCATCACTATCGAAGCAGCCTTGAGCGATTTCAGCGGCGAAGATGCGCTGGTCGTGTTTGATGGCTGGAATATAACCGTAGTTCCGAAGTCGTTTGCGGGTGTTTCTGTGGCGCCCAATCTGGATGCGCAGCCCGACGGTTCGCCGGCCACTGGGTTGCTGTTCCAAACCGCGGGCTTGCGATGATGTGATCCTGGTTGGGCGATTCAGTATTAGAGTGAGACGCGTGGGTAGTTTAGATCGCCTGTAGCCCGATGCTGTCGAACCGCTTCTGCAAGTGTCTTCCACAGCTTTTGGCGCGGTAGAATCTCGTCATTGCAATTGAGCCCAATGCGCTGGAGGAGAATGTAAGTGAGATTCAAGGCGATTGACACAGCGTGCGTGATCACTCTGGCTATTTCATTATGTGCAGCCACCGGCATCTTTCTCGGCACATCAAAACAGGTTGCAGGCTCCGCAAGGCCGCATGCCGCGAAGCCGCTGATGAAGGTATTGCCGCTGTTTACCGCTCCTGATGTCCCAGCGATGGGTCCGGCGGAAATTGGCAGTCCACCGCTCAAGAATGTCAGGCCGGTTCCGCCAGGGCTGCCCGGCAAGGGGATGGCGCAGCATCCGATGCTCTATGTTGGAGAGGGCTACAACAAGATCTTGCTGGTGAACAAGGGTAAGATCATCTGGACGTACTCCACCGGGCCGGGCTGGGAATACGACGATGTGTGGATGCTTTCCAACGGCAACATCCTCTTCAGCCGGATGCAGTATGTTGCCGAGGTCGCTCCGGACAAGAAAGTGATTTGGCGATTCGACGCGCCACCAGGCACCGAGATTCACACCTGCCAGCCCATCGGCCTCGACAAGGTGCTGTTTATCGAGAATGGTCTGCCGCCGCACCTGATGGTCGTCAATACCAAAACCAATGCGGTTGAAGTGGATCATGTGTTGCCGGCCCCGAGTATGACGGATCGCAAAACCGTTCATGCCCAATTCAGGCGCGTGCGCTACACGGCGCAGGGAACCTATCTTGTGCCGTTTTTGGAAATGGGCAAGGTAATTGAGTACGACAATGACTTCAAAGAGGTTTGGAGCTACGACGTGCGGAGTCCGTGGGCTGCCATCCGACTCAAGAACGGGAATACACTAATCACCGACGAGCATGATGTGACAACCACCGAAGTGACCCCGGACAAAAAGATCGCCTGGCAGATTTCCCTGGCTGACATTCCTCAGCAGTACCAGTACGGGAATTCGCAGTCCGCCACGCGACTTGCGAACGGCAATACAATTCTCTGTTCGCGCGGCGGCAGCAACAAGGGACCACAGCTAGTGGAAGTTGCCCGCGACAAGAGGGTGGTGTGGGTGCTTCAAGATTGGACGCACTTCGGTCCGGCAACCGCCGTTCAGATCCTCGATGATCCTGGAATTCCGGAAAAGCCGGGCGACTCGGAGCGCTAAAGCGAGGCGGCACACCGATGCATCGGAATGCCGGCTCAATCCCGTGGCGGCAAATTCTGTAAGTCGATTCCCAACTGCTGGCACTTCTTATAGAGGTGGCTTCTCTCGAGTCCCAGCGCTCTTGCGGTTTGCGTAATCTGGCGGCCATGCCGTTCGAGTTCTGCGAGCACGTGCGGCGCGCTCGAAGGCCAGCACCCGTTGCGCCAGCGGACCCGCGGCGGCGCTGTCGAGGCTGAGTTCGCTGGATCCGGAGGTTGCAGATGCATGAGAGGCGGGCAACGCCAGGCGCACGTCCTCGATGCCGACTTCGTCTCCGGCTAACAGAAGGAGCCGCTCGACCACGTTACGCAATTCGCGAATGTTGCCGGGCCACGCATACTCTTGGAGCGACGCGATTGCGCCGGCGCTAAAGATCGCAGGCTTCCATCCATTCTGCGCGCTCACCTGGCGTACAAAATGCTCGACTAGCGCGGGCAGATCTTCACGCCGTTGACGCAGCGGCGGCAGTTCGACGGGGAAGACGACGACGCGATGATAGAGGTCGCGCCGGAATCCGCCCGATTCGACGAGCTGCTCGAGATTGCGATGCGTGGCGACCACCACGCGCACATCGACGGCCGTGGGCTTGCCAGAGCCGATGCGCTCCACCTCGCCCTCTTCAAGCACGCGCAGCAGCTTGGCCTGCATGGCGTTGGGCATGTCGCCAATTTCGTCAAGAAACAGCGTACCGCGATGCGCCTGCTCGAACTTGCCGGTGTGCCGCTGCGCCGCGCCGGTGAATGAGCCTTTCTCGTGGCCGAAGAGCTCGCTCTCAATCAGCTCCGCTGGAACCGCCGCGCAATTGAGCGTGACGAACGGCCCCGTCGCGCGGTTGCTTTTCTCGTGCAGGGTGCGCGCCACCAGTTCCTTGCCGGTGCCCGTTTCGCCGTAGATGCAGACGCGCGTTTCGCTTGCGGCTACGCGCTCAATCTGCGCCATCACGCGGCGCATGGTTTCGCCAGTCGAAGACCAGCGTGTGCTTGCCCACGCGCGCGCGCAGATCGCGGTTCTCGGTTTCCAGGCGCGTAAGCTTGAGCGCATTCTCCACCGTGACCAGCAGCTTTTCAGTGGAGAGCGGCTTCTCAAGAAAGTCGAGCGCGCCGAGCCGCGTGGCGCGCACCGCCATCTCGATATGCGCCTGGCCGCTCATCATCACCACCGGCGCCGCGACACCGGCGGTCTTCAGGTCCTCCAGCAGCGCCAGTCCGTCGCGCCGCGGCATTACCACGTCGCTCAGAATCAAGTCGAAGGGTTGCGCGCGAGCCAGCTCCAGCGCGCGCTCCGCGTTGTCGCACACCACTGCCTCGTGCCCGGCTAGGCGAAAGGCGCGAGAGAGCGAAGCCAAGGTATTGGCCTCGTCATCGACGATCAGGATATTCGCCTTCACATTCATGCTCCAGCCTTCGGCAGCGTAATGATAAACGTTGCGCCGCCGCCTGCGGGGCTTTCCACGGCAATTGTCCCTGCGTGATCGGCGACCACCGACTGCACAATGGCCAGGCCGAGGCCGGTGCCGTGCTGCTTGGTGGTGTAGTAGGGAGTGAACAGCCGCTCGCATTCCTCGGGCGTCAAGCCCAGTGCCGGTGTCGGAGACGCGCAATTCCACTTTTTCATCCGCATGGCCGTGCTGAGAGGGTGAGCGTGCCGCCGTCGGGCATCGCGTCCATGGCATTCAGGACCAGATTCGAGAGCGCGCGATGCAGCAGCTCCGGATCGGCCAGCGAGCGGCATGGGCGCATCGGCAACTTCGACCACAAAATTGATCGTCGCATCGCGGCTGTGCAGCGGTTTCATAGAGCGCGCGCACGCGCTCAACGCATGTCCTTTGCGTCGATCCGCTCCAGCTCGGGCTTGGGCATTTTGCTGAAGTCGCTAAAGCGGCCAATGATGGTCTTCAGATTTGCGATCTCCGTGCCCAGGGTCGCGGTGCTTTCGCGGAAGACCTCGTCGAACTCGGCTGGCGGCAAATGCGCGCGCGCGGACCAGATTCTCGACGGTGAGTTGCAGCGGGAAGAGCGGATTCTTGAGCTCGTGCGCCAGCCGCCGCGCCAACTCGCGCCATGCGGCCACGCGCTCGCTCTGCACCAGTCGGTCGCGCTGGCTCAGCGAGTTGCTCCGTCATGTGATTGAAGCTGCGCGCCAGCACGCTCACCTCGTCGCGCCCGCGCTGCGGCACGCGCACGTCCCAATTTCCGCCGGCCACCTCTCCGGCGGCATGCGCCAGTTGCTCGATGGGCCGCGAGACGCGCGCAGCGATCCACAGACTGAACGCAATGGCCAGCAGAATGCCGCCGGCCGCTACGCCGTAAGCGATGGCGCGAATGTGCTGCTG
This sequence comes from uncultured Acidobacteriaceae bacterium, assembly GCA_963841365.1. Taxonomy (GTDB): domain Bacteria; phylum Acidobacteriota; class Terriglobia; order Terriglobales; family Acidobacteriaceae; genus Telmatobacter. Next base: position 142,120 of record CAWJDG010000091.1, on the reverse strand, counting down.
CGCCTCGACCATGCCGCTGCGCGAGATGGCCACCACCAGCACCGCCATCACGTTGCCTTGCTGGTTTTTGAGCGGAATGGCGGTTGCGTTCAGGCTGTCCTTCGCGCCGGCCCGTTGGATCGACGATTCCACTGGCCTGCTGGCCGGTTTTGCGGGCTGCGTCAATGAGGCTTTGATAATGGATCGCGCCGGGCATGCCGCCGTTTGGGCCGGCAAGCCGCGCGGAATCGAAAGCTGCGAAGGCAGAATTGGAGGCGGGAGGATTGGCGGCCGACGAGCCTGGACTCGCGCCGTCCGTCGCGCCACGCATCGCTGTAGAGGCCAATCTGCATGCCCGGCGCAACGGGCAGATCGGCGAGAAAACGCTGATCGAGTCGCTCGCCGCCGATCAGCCGCACCGTGGGCGTGACGCCGGCAATGGCCTGCACGGCAAACAGGCCGAGCGCGGTCGAGCCATCGGGCAGATCTTCACGCTTGAGAAAGGGCGATGGCGAAGCGTTTGCGGCTGCTGGCTCGGGATAGCCGAAGCGCGCCGGCCATTGCGCGGAGCTGACTACATTTCCGTCGGGACCAACGATCTCAAGGAAGTCGAGCTGCGCGTCCTGCGCCATGGATTGCGCCTCGGTGAGATAAGGCGCAGCGTCGCCGGTCTGCGCCACGTCAAATGCCATGGCGCGGGCCCGCTCGCTCGACGCCAGGCGGCTGACGGCCGCTGCCACCTCTGCGGATCGATGCTGAAACTCGCGTTGAAACTGGCTGACGAAGAGCGCAGTCTCCTCCTGGTCTCGCACTTCGAAGACGTGGCGAATGCGCACCAGTACGGTCCACGCCACCGCTGCCACCGCCGCTGCAACGGTGAGAGAAAAGCAGGAGCAGCAGCTTTTGGCGGAGACTCACTGCGCGCCTTCCAATGAAGCTCCAGCAAGGTCGGGCGTGCCGTCGGCACGCAGTTTGCAGATCGCGAACGCGGCCGCCGATCGCATATGCGCGGGAAAGATCGAGCAGGGGAATCAGCATTTTGAGATCCAGAACATCGTGCTCGGCACGGAACAACGCAGCGGGATTTTGGCCCGCGACAGGAACATTTTCTCCCGCGGCGTGCAGCAATGTTTCGAGAGCTGCCGCCGGATCAGCGCCCACCAGCGGCAGCTTGCGCAAAACCAGGTCGGTGCGGGGAGCATTGCGGGGATTCACCACCTGCACGTTGAATCCCGCTTCGTGCAGATTGAGCGCAATGCGCTGCGCCGCCAACTGCATGGTTCCGTCGCCTTCTGCTGCGAGCGTGAGCGGTGGCGGCGTGAGCCCTCCGCGCAGCTCATTCGCCTTGTTCAGGTCGCGATCGGTCGGGAAAAGAAACGAGTACCCGGTGAGAGTCTGAGGCAGAAGGCTGGCGCTGATCTCACCCTGCTTTTGAAAGATCACATTGAAGAGCGCGCTGCGGTCGACGGCTTGCGCAATGGCCGCGCGCAGAACAGGGCTCGCCAGCGCGCCGGAGTCAGAGGCTTGCAACGCCAGCAGTTCGACCGGCGGCGACACCACCACCGTGAGCCGCTGCTGCTGCGCCTGGCGCAACTCCTGCGGCGGGACCTCGGCAATGTCTGTGCGGCCCACGCTCAGGTCGAGCCACTGGTCGCGAATCGGCCGGTTGGCATTGATCGTAATCTCGTCGAGGAACGGCCGCCCCTGCCAGCAATTAGGCGTTGGCGGTGAGTGTAAGCACGCCATTATTGAAGCTTGTGAACTGAAACGGCCCGGTGCCGATGGGGCTGGCCGGCGTTTGCCCGTCTGGCGTGCGCGTGAGCGCGATGAGATACGCATCGCCGGCGAGCAGGGCGGGTAAGTTGGGCATGGGCGAGTCGCCGGTAAACACCACCTGAGAGGCAACGGCATGAACTGCGGTCCAAGGGCAGTTTGCCAGTGCAAGAAAGGTTGAGCGACATGACCACAGCGGTTGAAGTGAGCGGCGAACCATCGTGAAAATGCACGCCGGGGCGCAGGCGAAACTGCCAGCGATGATCGTTGTCTTCGGATTGCCAGTCGACGGCGAGTGCGGGACTTACGTTGCCGTCGGCGTCGAGCGCGGTAAGCCCATCGAGGACCAGCCGGCGCGCGACGCCGTCAGAGCTGCGCCACGGGTCGCCCGCGACCTCAACGCGCAGCGCGCCGCCGTAATGCGGCCGCGTTCTTCCCCAGGCGCAGATGCAACCCAAGACTAGAAAAAAACTAATTGCAAAGCGCCGTAACACGGTCCACCTCGTATTGATTTGCCGCATTGCGCACCACGGCGAGAACGCTCTTGCCGTCGGGCGCGGTCCACAGTGCCATTACGGTTCCGTCCATCGCCAAGCGGCGCGCTGGCCGGGACGGCTTCAAGCGCGGGCAACTCGTAGGCGCGCAGGCTGTCGTTGGTTGCCTCGCCCGAGCCAGAAGCGATGACCTGCGTTCCCGCGCCGCAGCCTGAGCGGAGTGCGGCAAAATCGCTGCCCCAATCGCGCGTGCCGGCCACCAACTCCAGCGCGCCGTTCTCCACCAACTGCACCTTGCCGTCGATTCCACCCACGAGCAACGCGGCCGAGCTGGCTGCACGCCGCATAAGCGCAGCGTCGTAGAACGGAGGAAGATCGACACCTAGGCTCGGCGTGACCACTCCGGTAAAGTAATTGCGCGATGAGTTGTAGAAAGCATTCAGCGAAGGGGTGCTGGCTCCGGCTGAAGCCGCGGAAGGCGGCACCGCCTCCTGCGCAACAGGTGCCTGGGCAATGGGCCATGGATCGTCGCTCTCTGCACATGTGACCGGCCACTCACCGGATGGACCGCCGGCACCGAAGCCGCCAGTGCACTTGACGGCGCCAACAAACGCTTCAAACCCGGCGCCGCCGGCGATTGATGCGGGGACGATTGTTCCTCTTGGGTCGCGTGCCAACCCGCGCCGCTCGGCGAATTGAAGACGTTTCGCCTGCTTCCAACCATCGCTGCTCTTCTGATAAAGGTCCAGGGACTCCGGCTCCGCAGCAGCGAGCCAGCCATTGTCCTCCAGAACCGCTAACACGGGCTGAGGCGAGGTGAGGATCTGTTGGCTGCGCAGCATCACTCCGCCGGCGGTGGACGTTTGCTGCGGCTGAATCGGCCCCACATCAACGATTGCCACCTGGGACTGATTGCCCTCAGCAATCTCGGCCACCCAAAGCCGCTCGCGAGCGCTTTCGCTCAGCGTAACTTGAACGCTGTTGGCGCTCTCTGTGCCCGCAGCGGTCACGCCGTGCGCGTTCAAGTCCTGCACCAGCAGCCGCCGGATGGCGGGAATCTCATCGGTTGAAATCGAAGAGAGATTCCGGATGGTCAGGTGTGCCTGCCCGGGACCGAGAATGGCTGCAATTTGGCTGGCGAGCGCGGCCGCAGGCTGTTCCCAGGGCCCGGGCGCGGCGTACCCTGCGATTCCCGCCAGCCCAATCATCGCTGCCACAAGCCAGATGCGTCTCATTGCCTTCATCGTTTTTGTGTTTTTCCGTTTGCGCGGATTATATCGTTTGCGGCGTGGGTTCATTGCAAAACTGGCGCTCTCGTGTCGCTTTCGTCCGCCGCGTCTCGTGCCGTTTGGTGCAGGACGGGCGCTGCCTCCGCCGCACCCGCCCCGCATGGCCAATCGAGGTTGCTATTGGCCGTTCTTCTGCCCCGTTGGATCCTGCTCGCTGTCCATCTCCTGCTTCACGATCGGATTGCGTCGCCGCGCTCTTGAAGACATCGCTGGCGAAGAAAAACTTTCCGTCCGACGGGCACCATCACCACCTGAATCTTGTCGGAAAGCCGCTCCGCCACGATCTTGTTGATGAGCAGCGGCGACTTGTTCAGCAGCGCCGCTTCGCTCGGTCATGCGCACGGCGTCGGCCGCGGCCACCACCTTGATGCGGTTGGCTTCCGCATCGGCCAGCAGGTTGCGCCGCTCCAGCTCGGCTTTGCTGTCGATGACCTTGGCCTGCGCATCGGCGTCGGCGGTCTCGATGGTCGCCTCCTTGCGCGCTTCGGCTTCCAGCTTGCTCTGCTCAATCTGCTTCTGCTTCAGCGGCAGCGTGTACTGCATGGCATCGGCTTCGCCCTTGGCTTCAACCACCTTGGACTGCGCATCGCCCTCGGCCTCCTTCACCTTCTGCGCCGCTTCGGCTTCGGCCTGCAGCTCGGCAATCCTCACCTGCTTCTGCTGGATGTCGGTGTCGACGCCCATCTGGTCGTCCTGCTGCTCCTTCAACAGCAGCCCTTCCAGGCCGCGCGGCGTACTCTTCGGGCAATTGAATGTCAGAGAGCATCACCTCTTCCACCACGATGCCGTCGGCGGCAAGCTTGCGGGTGATGATCGCCGCAGCCTTGGCGCGCACCTCTTCGCGCTTGGTGGAGAAGATCTCCTTCACGGTGTACTGGGGCGTCAGTTCCCGCCACGCGCTGGCCACCACGGGCGGCACAAGCTCCTTGTCAGCCGGCTGCGGCAGGTGCGCCTGCACGCTGGCCAGCTTGTTGGGATCGAGCCGGTAGCGCACCGTGATGCCGAGGCCGATGTTGAGCCCTTCGCGCGACTGCACGTTCAGGCCGGTGGCTTGCAGGCGCCTTCTTCGCGCCCTGTTCCAGCATTCCGGCGGTGAACACGTGATCGCGCAGGTCGAACGTCTGCACGCTGTCCACGAGCGGCGTCACGAAGTGCACGCCGGGATAGAGCGTGCCCGGCAGCGTGCCGCTGCATCTGGCTGATGCGCACGCCGCCCATGCCGCTGGGCACCACCACAATGCCGGCGGCCATCAGCAGCGGCAAGCAGCCCGATGCAGACCGCCAGCGCCATCGAGACCGCCGCCAGTCGATCGCTTCCGGTTCAACTGAGTTTTCTTCCATGGTTCCGTCCGCGCCAGCCTTTTTGCGCGCGGCTTGCACGCGCAGCCAAAGTCCATACCAGCGGAATCGCCGCAGCGGCAGCCAGCAACAGCACTCCCGCGACCATCAACAACAGTTTCAGTGCGAGCATTTCCCGCCTCCATTCGTGTGATTGGGCTCCTTTGGGTTTTCCGGTTTCCGGCCGCGGAGCCAGCAGCAGCCGGACCAGTCCCCCGTAGGTCAACTCCTCAAGCAGCAGCGCTGCCGCCACGGGAAGCAACGCCGCCTCAAATACTCGATATCGCATGCGGCAAGCAGCTCATCGCAGCACCTCCCTTACATGGAGCCCGCAACCGTGAATCCCGAATGGCCGTCAGGCCGGCGCTGGTAAGAGTGCTCAACGTGGTGGGTGACTTCGCCAGATTGCGGCTGGGCCGGTGCAGCCGCAGCAGGCGTCGCGGATTGCCATTAGCCGCCTGCGGTCGGCTGGCCGAGCTGTGTCGCGGAGCCGGCGTTCGGACCATCGCCAAACAACTGCGCCGTCTCCTCGTTGCGCTCGCCGATCAGTTCCACTGTGTCGCCCACGGCCACCATCGGATAGAGCTCTTCCAGATCGGCCTTGCGCCATGCGAATGCATCCATGCGATGCGGCTTTGCCGATCGAACTCGGCACGTTGGTTCCGTGGATTCCGTAGCCGCGGAATGCTGAGGCCCATCCAGCGCGTGCCCACCGGATTGTTCGGTCCCGGAGGAACGATGCGGCCATCGTGCGAGTAAGTTGGGTTCATCACCCGGCGCTCGATGGTGAAGGTGCCCACTGGGCTTGGCGTCGAGGGCTTGCCCACCGCGACGGTGTAGATCTTCTTCACCTTGCCGTCTTCCACCAGCGCCAGCTTGTGGTCTTCCAGGCTCACCACGATCACGCGCTTGGTCGCCGAGGGCTGAACCTGATTCGTCGCCGCCGGCGGATTCCTGCGGCTTGCTGCGCCGCGCTCTGCGCCGTTAACTGCGCAGTCAGAACCGCCGCCATCATCGCCGCCATCGCCAACCGGTTTTGCTTATGAGCCGTCATTGCATCCCCCGGAGTTTCGATTTCCGAACTGCCTACGCCAGGAAGAAATGCAAATGGCGCTCCAATCAGAAACGATTGAAAATAAATGAGTTGTTATCGATGCGGAAAGGCTTGGCCGTGTCGCGGCACACACACTGTGTGTGTTTTGACACGCGGGAAGGTCCAATTTGGAGGCGGGAAGGTAACTATCTTTGAGCTCGGAGGAGATTCGAAAATGCGCTAAGGCTGCGCAGTCCGCGCAGAGTCAATGCGGCTACAGATTGGGATTGGCGGCGGGCGTCGGCCACGTGACCTGCGCGGCGGTGGCCGGCAGAACAGAGTTCAGCCAACGAATGAGGCGCGGCGCGAATTGTGCCGTGCCTTCATCGGACAGATGGATACGATCGACAAGGTCGGAATCCGCCGCTTGCGTAGAGCGTCGCCGGCAATCAGTCTTTCAGCGTCACCAGCTTTGCGTTCTTTTGCGCCTTGATGACCAACTCCGCTGCCAGCAGAGCTTCGTTAAGGTTTTGCGCCAGGTGGGTGCGGTTCACGATGTCGGCCACGAACTGCGGGCCGAACGGCAGCGGCATGGCGTTGCAATCGATATACCGCGCCTGCTTGTTGTCCACAACGAAGAGATTGTTGCCCTCATGACTGACGGCGATGTTGGTGTACTTGCGTATCTCCATATATCCATCGGTGCCAAGAATAAAGAGCCGGCCGTCGCCCCACGTTCCCACACCGTCCGGCGTGAACCAATCGAGCCGCACGTAGCCAAACCCGCGGTTGCCGCGCAGCACCATGTCGCCGAAGTCCTGGAATTGCGGATGCTCGGGATGGCGCACATTCGCGATCTGCGACTCCGCCACTTCCGCCTGCGTCGATCCCGTGTAATACAGGAACTGGTCCACCTGGTGCGAACCAATGTCGCAAAGGATTCCCCCGTACTGCTCCGGGTTCCAGAACCAATCGGGGCGCGGCATCGCGCCGCCGGCAGTTCCACCGTGCTGGATGATCTGGTGCGGCGCAATGTTGATGGTCTGGATCACTTTTCCGATCGCGCCCTGCCGCACCAGTTCCCCCGCGTAAACAGCGGCCTTCACCTCCAGCAACTCGCTGTAAAGGATGGCGTAAATCCGCTTGGTCTCAGCGATGGTCCGGCGCACATCCGCCAATTGTTCCAGCGTGGTCATGCCGGGCTTGTCCGAGAGGAAATCCTTGCCGCGCTTCATGGCACGCACAGCTATGCCGGCTCGTTCGCTGGCGATTTGCGAGGTCAACACCAGTTGCACCGCAGGGTCGTCGAGGACCTCATCCTGGGTCTTCGCGATCTTTACATCGGGAAATCGCTTGCGGAACGCCGCCAGCTTGTCTTCCTCGCCGCCCCACGCCGCAACAAGCTCCCCGCCGCCGCGCTGCACCGCGCCAATCATGCCGTAGATGTGGTCGTGGCTCATGCCGCAGACGGCAAACTTGATGTGATATTTGGGTGCTTCTTCAGCTTGAGGGGACACGACTGCATCTTCTACTACACGCGCGGCTCCGCCGCCGAATGCCATCGTTCCCTCCGGCAGGCCGACCATCATCGCTGCTGACCCCAGCGAGCCTACCAGGCTCGCCCGCTTCAAAAACTCGCGCCGTTGCGTCACTCCCGCGATCATTTCTCCTCCATATTCCTTCGGCATCATTGACGAATCGGGAATGTCCGCTCCCTGGTTACGAACGCCAGCGGCGTTGGATTGAGCCACAGCACATTCCGCAAATTGGACCCACTCGAGTCCTGGTTGAGCCGATGCACATTGATCATAGCCGCCTTTGCCGGCTGGCGTGAATTCCGTGTGCGAATCCATGCTGCAAAGGAATAACATATTGGATTCTACGCAACGAAAGGACTTTCGCGAACGACCAGCGCATGGTCGCGGCCGTGGCCCAATGCGTTACGGGAAGCGGGGAAGAAAAGACCATGGAACGAACAGCAAACTGCGTCGCCAAGCTGGATCGGATGAATAAGGCGCTGCACCACCAGGAGCCGGACCGCGTGCCGATCAGCGATTTCTTCTGGGGCGGTTTCCTCAGCCGTTGGCGCAGCGAACTGGACTTGGCTGCGGACACCGACATCTACCGCTACTACGATCTCGACTGGCGTGTTGTAGCGCCGAATATGGATCCGCACATCCAGCAGTTCGAAATCCTTCGTGACGACGAAAATGAAGTTACGGTCCACACGGGTTTCGGAGCCACCATCCGCAAGAGACTCGACCTGCCCATGCCGGCCTTTGTCGCCTTCGACACGAACACAATCGAAAAGATGGAGGCATTCGAGTTTGACGATCCTTTCGATGAGCGCCGCTTTTTCCGTGCCGGCGACGACCAAATCAATGGCGTGGGCGACGGCTTTGAAAGAAATTTGGCACCGTTCGTCGATCGTGTCGCCGCCGAGTACGAAGATTTTCCCGTCTATGGCGGCGTGTGCGAGGCCCACGAGATGATTTGGCGCATTTTGGGTACAGAAAACGTGATGCTGTGGATGGGCGAGTATCCCGATGCTATCGCCCGCTTCGTTGCGCGCCTGCATGAGTTCAACCTGGGCATTCTCCGCGCACAGATCAAGGCCGTGCAGGGCCGATTGGCGGGCATCATTATCTGGGGCGACGTGGCTTACAAGAAAGGCATGCTCTTCTCGCCCGGCTTCTGGCGCCAGCACTTCAAGCCCGGCGTCAAGGCCATGATCGACGAGTGCCATAGCCACGGTTTGCCTGTGATCTATCATGGCTGCGGCAATGTGAATCGCATCTTCGAGGACTTTATCGAGATCGGCGTCGATGCTTACAATCCGCTGGAATACAAGGCCGGTCTGGATGCGGTCGACCTGCGGCGGCGCCTTGGCCACCGGATCGGCTTCTGCGGCAACATGGATGTGCAACTGTGGGCCACGGGCAGCAGGGAAGAGTTGCGTGCGGCTGTACTAACCAAGCTGAACGCGGCCAAGGGCGGCGGCTTCATCTTTCAGTCCGATCACTCGGTGCCGTCGAATGTGCCCGGCGAGAGTTACGACTATGTGGTACGGCTGGTGCGCGAGCAGGGCGTCTATCCGCTGCGTCTCGGCGAGTTTGATTTGCCGGAGTTTGGTTAGACGATCATCTCAAAACTCTTGTCGATTGCGAGTCCGATCCAATAAAAAGGCACAGTGCCCTATTTTGCCCCAGTTCCGATGGCGGAAAAGTGGGGGGGCACGAGATGCAATCTCCCTCGCCGCGGAATCTTCCTGTTGAGAGGAATTCAATGACACGTTATGGAATGATGATTGGCCTCAAGCCCGAAACCGAACAAAAGTACAAGGAACATCACGCCGCCGTCTGGCCCGGCGTGCTCAAGATGATCCATGCCTGCAACATCCGCAACTACTCCATTTATCTGCACAATCACACACTGTTCAGCTATTTCGAATACCACGGCGCAGATTTTGCCGCCGACATGGCGCGCATGGCTGCCGATAAGACTACGCAGGAATGGTGGGCTGTGATGATGCCCATGCAAAACCCTCTTCCCGATCGCAAAGAGGGTGAGTGGTGGACGACGATGGAGGAAGTCTTCCACCTGGATTGAGCGCGTCTTGTGTGATCTGACTTACTTGATGCCGCATCCCGCCGGCGTAATCACCGGATTGCACCGCGCCACCACGTTGTCTGGAAGACTTACAGCGTAGTGGCCCTCCCAGCGTGCCGGCTCGCTCGCCGGATAATCCGTGCTCAGAATTTGCGCTCCGCTCGCTATCATGGCGTCGCGTCTTCGTGTGTCGTTGATGCGCGCCTCCTTCGTGCTGTCGTCGGTCCGCGTGCGGACGAGATAGCCTTTGCGGACCAGATCCGTAATCTCGCTCGCCGGCCCGTCGTTGCACTCGGTGAAGGCGGCATCCGGGTCTCCCGGCACGGCGTTAGTGAACAGTACGCGCCCGCGCAGCGAGGGATGGCCCTCAAGATACATCGGGCCCATGGGCCGCTGATCCATCAGGAATATCACCTTGCCGCGCGCTCTCTTCAGCGCGGGCCAGTTGCCCGCGAGCACTGCCTGATTCAGCGTTTCGTATTTGCCGCGCACATCGTCGGGAGTGATCAGCTCTTTCGGAGTGAACACCGATCGAATCTCAGCTTCGAGCGCATCGAACACGGCTGGCGTGAATGGCTCCGCCGGTGTTAGCTGCATCGAGCCTTCCGAGGAGTTCTGTTTGGTCTCAACCAAAATGAAAACCGGAATGTGGTTCGGATGCGCCCGTGACCACTGCTGTACTTCTTTGAGGCATGCAACAAACGGCTCGCACACGCTGCGATAGTCGATGTCCTGCACGTGCATCACCTTGAAGCCGGGCTTCATCATCACGCCTTCGGGATCAAACGGTGGATCGGGCGGAAGTTTCGCCTCGGCCACCATGCGCGGCCCTGCGGGATGCGCGAAGCGCCCGCCCTGGTTGTCAGCAAAGATATCGAGCTCAATCTGGCGCACCCCGCTGTCCAGTTGCTGCGTAAGCGGCGGGTGACTGTAATCGAGGCCAGCGAAAGAGGTGGGGTCTTTCATCCGCCAAAGGTTGGCTTCGCTGGGCGCAATTCCGGCGTGATAACTGTTGTGCGTACCGATCACTTGAATCTGATTCAGCTTCAGCGTTTGATTCTGATCGAGCCCCTGGCACTCAATCACGGCAACCGAACCACTCAGCGCGATGCCCAGCGCATGCACAGCGATCCCCCGGCCATTTAAAATCATCTCTGCTCCCTCTTCATTTGGCATCGCGAAGCCTGCAGCGAACAGCCTACAGGATGGGACGCATGTCGAGTTCTGTGAAAATCGAGCAACCGCAACGGCACCCGGCCGCCTTCTTCTCTGCGAAAATAGACATTCATGCTCTCACTGCAAAATGCCGGCAAGCGGTTCGGCCCGCGCGTCCTTTTTCTTGAGGCCAACTGGCTCATCCGAAACAACGAAAAGACCGCGCTGGTCGGCGCCAACGGAACCGGCAAGTCTACGCTGATGAAGGTGCTGGCCGGCCTCGAAACACTGGACTATGGATCGCTCGACCAGACGCGCGGCATTAGCATCGGCTATCTACCGCAGGAGGGGCTCCAACTCGCCGGCCGCACTGTCTTCCAGGAATGTCTGACTGTCTTCGAAGAACTGCACGCGATGCAGCGGGAAATTGAGCAGCTTGGTGGACAGCTCGCCGAGTTGGATCACCAGAGCGTGGAATATCAAGCCGCAGCCGAGCGCTACTCCCTGCTGCAGGATCGATTCCATGTTCTCGATGGCTATGCGCTCGATGCGCAGGTGGGCAGCGTACTCACGGGCCTCGGCTTTGGCAAGGAGGATTGGACTCGCCAGACAGATGAGTTCAGCGGTGGATGGCAGATGCGCATAGCGCTCGCGAAGTTGCTGCTTGCCAAGCCTAATCTGCTGCTGCTCGACGAGCCCACGAATCACCTGGATCTTGAAACGCGCAACTGGCTCGAGAACTATCTCAAGAGCTATCCCTTCGGCTACATACTCATCTCGCACGATCGGTATTTTCTCGACGTCACCATCGACCGCACCGTGGAGATATGGAACAAGCGCCTCACTATTTACCAGGGCAATTACACAAAATACCTCACGCAAAAAGATGAGCGGCGTGCTCAGCTCACGGCCGCTTATCGCAACCAGCGCGAGCAAATCGAGCACCTCGAGGCGTTCATCAACCGCTTTCGCTATCAGGCCACCAAGGCCAGGCAGGTGCAGTCGCGCATCAAGGAGCTCGAAAAGATCGAGCGCATCGAGATTCCCGAGGAAGAGCCGGTCATCCATTTCAAATTTCCTCAACCGCCTCCTTCGGGGCGCATCGTGGTTGAGGCTGAAGACGTGGCAAAAACCTATGGCGCGAAGCAGGTTTTTTCCGGTGCGCGCTTCACCATCGAGCGAGGCGACCGCATCGCGCTTGTCGGCGTCAATGGCGCGGGCAAGTCGACGCTTATCAAATTGCTCACGGGTGCGGAAACGCCGACGGCCGGCTCAGTCCGCCTGGGCCATAACGTTGTCGCCGAGTACTTTGCGCAGGATCAGTACAAAGTTCTCGACCCCGAAGCGCGCATGTTAAGCGACATCAGCCGCGCCGCCCTGCGCGTACCCGAAGTTACACTGCGCTCGTTGCTGGGTTGTTTTCTCTTCTCAGGCGACGACGTGTTCAAGCCGCTCGGCGTGCTCTCAGGCGGAGAGCGCAACCGCTACGCGCTGGCGCGCATTCTTGTCTCGCCAGCCAACTTCCTGCTGCTTGACGAGCCCACCAACCACCTGGATATGCGCGCAAAAGATGTCTTGCTCGACGCGCTCGCGGCCTACAGCGGCACCGTGATCTTCGTCTCGCACGACCGCTACTTCATCGATCGGCTAGCTACGCGCGTGCTTGAGATCGAGAACGGCAAGGTGACTGCGTACGAGGACAACTACGAGGACTATCTGCGGCGCAAAGAGGCGCAGGCCGCGCCGCAGCCGGCACCAGAACCGGAAACCAGGCCGAAATCAACGGACATTGGAACCACGATCGTCATCGAAGGCGGCCCCGATGATTCGGATGGGCAGGATCGCATCAGTTCGTCCTCCAATCACCGTTCCCGCCGCATGAATCCCATCAAGCAAAAGCAGATGACAGACCGCTGCGCATTTTTGGAAGAAGAAATCCCGCGCATTGAGGCCGCGATTGCGCACACTGAAGAGCAAATGGGCGTCTATGTCTCCGCTGCCGAAACCCAGCGCCTGACAACGCTCACCCAGGAACTCCGCACACAGCTCGGCACACTCACCACGGAGTGGGAAGAGTTGACGGCGCAACTCGAAGCTTGAGACTTCGCATCAAACGCAATCTCTGCGTACTATCGAGAGAATGAACAACAAAGCGAAATCCCGCTGCACCTGGGCCGAGAGCGATTCACTTCTCCGCGACTACCACGATACGGACTGGGGCGTGCCCCAGCACGATAGCCGCGCGCTCTGGGAGTTGCTCATGCTCGAAGGATTTCAGGCTGGTCTGGCCTGGATCATCGTGCTGCGAAAACGTGACGCATTCCGCAAGGCCTTTAAGGGATTCGACCCGTCTAAAGTTGCCCGCTTCCGCGAAGCTGACATCGAGCGCCTTCTTCAGAATCCCGGCATCATTCGCTCACGCGCCAAAATCGAAGCCACCATTCAGGCGGCCCGCATCTATCTCGAGATGCAGAAAGCGGGCGAAGATTTAGCCACGTTTCTCTGGGGCATCGTGGGCGGCAAGCCCATCTGGACCGAAGGGCCTATCCCTGCGCAAACGCCTCTCGCCGTCGAAATGTCGAGGCAGCTCAAGAAACGGGGGTTCAAATTTGTCGGCCCCGTCATTGTCTACGCCTTTATGCAGGCCGCCGGGATGGTCAACGATCACAGCCCCACCTGCTTCCGCCGCAACGCCAAGGGCCGCAAGTAACTCGCGCGCCACTCCGGTGTTGTGCCTCATTGATCGAGACCGGCAGAAGAGCGATGGCCGTTAGGGGCTGCCTCGGTTCCTTCGTGCATAATCGAAATTAGATGGCTCTTTTGTGGAATCCCGAAAGCTGGTCCCAGCGGCTGGCCGAGCTTGAAGCGCAGACCGGCGACCTAAAAGAAGCGCCGCTCAGGCGCGATGTGCGTTCGCTGGGCACGCTGCTCGGCGAAGTTCTGCGCGAGCAGGCCGGCGAAGAATTGTTTGCGCAAGTCGAGGCCCTCCGGCAGGGCACCATTCGCCGCCGCGATGCCGAGGCGCGTGGTCAGGCGGATCAAGCCGCCCGGCACGCAAGCGGGGCGATGGCGCTTGTCCATTCGCTCTCCGTCGAGCGCGCTGTCCTGCTCACGCGAGCCTTTGCTTTCTATTTCGAGCTCATCAACCTGGCCGAAACCAACCATCGCAAGCGCCGCCGCATTGCGTTGCGTCTGAGCGACCAGGCTGGGCGCCAGCGCGGCTCGCTCGAAGGCACTTTCAATGAGATGCGTCGCGTGGGTATCGGTGCGGAAGAAGCGCTGAACTGGCTCCGTCGCGTGCTCATCGTTCCTGTCTTCACCGCGCATCCCACTGAGGCAGCGCGCCGCACGGTCATGTTCAAGCGCCGCCGCATTGGCGAGTTTCTTGAGGCTCTCGATCGCATTCCTCTCCCCGAGCAGGATATGGCGCGGCTTGAAGAGTTGGTGCTGGCCGAAATCACCAGCCTATGGCAGACCGACGAGGTGCGCTCACGCCGGCCCACCGTCTACGACGAAATCAAAATGGGCCTCGATTACTACGACGTGTCGATCTTCGAGACGCTACCGGAGCTTTATCGCGAGATCTCGGCGGCCCTTCGCGCCGCATACGACGTCGAAATCGAGCCCCACGAGTTGCCCCTCGTGCTGCACTTCGGCTCCTGGATCGGCGGCGACCGCGACGGCAATCCTTTCGTGACTCCAGAGGTAACGCGCGCGGCGCTGCAGCTTGCGCGCGGTCATCTGCTGCTCTACTACCAACGTCAGCTCGACGCGATTATGGACCTGTTGACGACGAGCGCACAGCAGCGGCAGGTGAGCGATGAACTGCTGGAACGTCTGCGCGCGTACGTCGCTCAAGTGCATACGCCCGAGGCGCAGGTCTTCGGGGCGCAGTATGAGTTCGAGTACTATCGCCGCTTCGTGATCTGCCTCAAGGCGCGCATCCAGCGTACGTTGGAGCGGGCGGGCGAGCTGCCAGGTGCGGCCGGCGCTGCGCTGCCCGTGACGCCATATACCCTTGCGCGCGGACACGACAAGCTCACCCAGGCGCTGCCGGCTTATTGCTCGGTCCAGGACTTCCTCGACGATCTTGAGATTCTGCGCGCGTCCCTCACAGCCAATGACGGAATTCGCATCGCGCGCACGCTCATCGATCCGCTGATCCTGCAAGTGCGCACCTTCGGACTCCATCTTCACACTCTCGATATTCGCCAGCACGCGCGCGTCCACGCTGCAGCATTGCAGGAGGCCATCACTGACACCATCGCTCCCACATTGGCAAGCGGTCTCTCCCAGGAGACGGCAAGCGTGTTCGAGACTTTCCGCGTGGTAGCTGAAGTCAAGAATGGATGCTCACCCGAAGCAGTTCGCCACTACGTTATCAGCGGCGCCGCAAATGTTGAAGATGTGCTCGCCGTGGTGCGGCTGGCGCGCCTCGGCGGTGTAAAGGTGGAAGGAGCCGGCGAGGGCCCGGGCCTCGATCCAGGCCTGATGCCCGTCCCGCTCTTCGAGTCCATTGACGATCTTCGCAACGCGCCCGCCGTTTGCCGCGATTTGTGGAGCCGCGCCGACTACCGGAGACTCCTTGAATCGTGGAATAACTGGCAGGAGATCATGCTCGGCTATTCCGACTCGAACAAAGACGGCGGCATGTTGACTTCTACGTGGGAGATTTTCCGCGCGCACCGCGATCTGCACGTTGTGGCGCGCGAAGCCGGCATCAAGCTGCGCATCTTCCATGGCCGCGGCGGCACGGTCGGCCGCGGCGGAGGTCCGACCCATCGCGCCATCTTCGCCCAGCCCTTCAACTCCTTCGACGGCCAATTGCGCATTACCGAGCAGGGTGAGGTGCTCAACTTCAAATACGCTGATGAAGTGCTGGCTGAGCGCAATCTGGAACTGATGATCGCCGCATCGCTCGACGCCCTCGCACGGCCCAACGCGCGCGACCCCGAGGGCCACTTTACCGGCGTTCTCAAGCCGGAATGGGAGGCCGCGCTCGACGAGCTATCGGCGCTCGCCCACGGGTTTTACCGCAAGCATATCCTCGAAGATCCCGGCGTCATTACTTATTTCGAGCAAAGTACACCCGTAGGCGAGCTGGAAAACGCCAAGATTGGTTCACGACCGGCCCGACGTAACGATTCGCCGCGCCTCTCCGACCTGCGCGCCATTCCCTGGGTCTTTGGCTGGACACAGTCGCGCCTGCTGGTTCCTGCGTGGTTTGGAGTGGGCTACGCAGTCGAGGAATTCCTTTCCCGGCCCGGCGCGCTCGAACTACTTCAGACGATGGCGACGGAGTTTCCGCTCTTCATTGACCTGCTGCGCAATGTGGAAATGGCGCTGGGCAAAGCCGACCTGGGCACGGCACGGCTTTATTCCACGCTGGTCCAGGACGCGAAACTCCGCGAACGGATCTACGATCTGTTTGAAGCAGAATTTCACCGCACCGTCCGCGTGCTGCTGGCCATTACGCGCCAAAAGGAACTGCTTGAAACCAACGAGGTGCTGGCGCACTCCATCAAGCTGCGCAACCCTTACGTGGACCCGATGCACCTCATCCAGGTGGACATGCTGCGCCGCAAGCGCGCCGGCGAAGACACGCCCGAAGTGAACCGCGCCATCGCCGCGACCATCAACGGCATCTCTGCGGGCCTGCGCAACACGGGGTGAGGGAATCGCAATGATCATCCACGCGCCAAGAGAGCGTCCCTCACCATGGAAAATCAGGAAACAGAGCGCCACGGGAAAGTGGTCGTGGACGATCCCATTCGTCGCGATTGATTGGGTGTGGGAGTGGGCGGCGTTCCTTCTGAGCAACTGGTCGTTTCTCGAAGTTCTCGAGTATCTTGGCACGTTTTCGGTTCTGGTCGCGGTCATCTTCTACTTTTCCGAATCTGGTGACCGGATCAAGCAGCGGCATTATCAGGCGTGGCAGGTGATTAACACGGCCCAGGGCAAGGGCGGCAGCGGCGGGAGAATCGAGGCGCTAGAGGAGCTGAATGCGGACAAGGTGCCGCTTGTTGGAGTGGATGTTTCTTCCGCGTTCCTGCAGGGTCTCGATCTTCAGGGCGCGAATTTGTTGCGCTCCGATTTTGGTTCGGCCGATCTTCGCAATTGCAATTTCACCTCGGTCAACCTCACACTTGCAAATCTCAATTCGGCAAATCTGCGAAACGCCCACCTGGACCACGCGAAATTCGCGCAGGCGGATTTGCGCAATTCTGACCTGACGGGGAGCAGCCTCGTCGGCGCAGACTTTTCAGGGGCCAGCCTTGACAATGCCGATCTCGGCGATGCCGATTTGAAGGACATCGTTTGGCAGCGCCTCAAGAGTGTGAAAGGAGCCAATATCGGGGCCGTGCGGAACCCTCCGGATGGATTTGTCGCATGGGCGACGAAGAACGGAGCGGTCAACAATCCCCAAGCCGCTGAGTAATAGCCGAATTGCAAGTTCCCTGTGGCGACCCGATGCACTTCATCCGGGTGGACATGCTGCGCCCCAAGTGCCTCGGCGAAAACGCACCCGTCGTCAATCGCGCGATTGACGCGACAATCAACGGCATTTCGCCAGGGCTCAGAAATACGGGCTGATCCGTGTCAGGGCGCGGATCCTTCAAAAGCGCCGCAACGCCTCAAAATCCGCGCCGTTGGCTCGGTTTTCGCTTATAGATCATGAATTTCTCGGCCTCACCCCTTGCCATACCCGGGCAGGGGGGCTACCCTGTTTTCATGCGTCGATGTCGCTAACACCGTCCTGGTGCAAGCTCCGATGCCTTTGTGCGCTTGGTTGCGCGTATTTTCCCCTTGAAAAGCTGCACCGTTACCCCAAAATCCGTCACATGAGAGGTCCGGGCCCATGGCCCCGGAAAAGGAGATGATTTATGGCGCGCATTGCCGCGAATGTAACTGAAGTGATTGGCCGCACTCCACTGGTGCGGTTGAACCGTGTGTCTGCCGGGCTCCCCGGAACGGTAGTCGTCAAACTGGAAAGCCAGAACCCCGCTTCGAGCGTCAAGGACCGCATCGGTTTCGCCATGATCGATGCCGCTGAGAAAGCTGGCAAGATTTCCCCTGGCAAAACCGTGCTCATTGAACCAACCAGCGGCAACACGGGCATCGCGCTGGCTTTTGTATCCGCGGTCAAGGGCTACAAGTTGATTCTCACCATGCCCGAAACGATGAGCCTCGAGCGACGCGTCACGTTGCTGGCCTACGGGGCGGAGATTGTGCTTACGCCCGGCCCGAACGGCATGAAGGGCGCCATCGCCAAGGCCGAAGAGATTCTGGCCAAAACGCCGAATGGCTACATGCTGCAGCAGTTCGATAACCCCGCCAACCCTGCCATCCACCTGAAGACCACCGGCCCCGAGATTTGGGAGGATACGGACGGCGCGGCGGACATTCTTATTTCCGGCGTGGGCACCGGAGGCACCCTCACTGGCGTCTCGAACTACATCAAGCCAAAGAAGCCTTCGTTCAAGGCCATCGCCGTTGAACCCACCGATAGCGCGATTCTCTCCGGAGGCAAGCCCGGCCCGCACAAGATCCAGGGCATTGGCGGTGGATTTGTGCCCAACGTGCTCGACACCAAGCTCATTGATGAAGTCATCACGGTCACCAACGACGAGTCAATCGAGATGGCACGGCGCCTGGCAAAAGAGGAAGGCCTGTTTGTGGGTATCAGTTCGGGCGCTGCAGCTAGCGCGGCGCTCAGGGTGGCCGCTCGGCCTGAGAATAAGGGCAAGCTGATCGTGGCCGTACTGCCAGATTTCGGCGAGCGTTATCTGTCCAGCGTGCTCTTTGAGCCGCTGCGCCAGCAGGCGCTGGCTCTGCAGACTGAGCCGATCGCCGTGCTCGCGTAATCCTTACCGGGCCGGCGGGGGACCGCTCCGCCGGCTCGACCGTTCCACCGCACGACATGCCCCTGTTCGGCCGAATTCGCGACGACATCCGCTCCGTAAGGGAGCGCGATCCGGCTGCGCGCTCACAACTCGAGGTGCTGCTCTGCTATCCGGGCCTTTGGGCGGTCTGGATCCATCGCATTTCTCACTGGCTCTGGGTCCACCGGCTGCGACTGTTTGCGAGAATTCTCTCGCAGGTGGGGCGTTTCTATACCGGCGTGGACATTCATCCTGGCGCGCTTATCGGCCGCCGTCTTTTCATTGATCACGCCACCGGCGTCGTGATCGGCGAGACCGCCATTGTAGGCAGCGACGTGACCATGTATCAGGGCGTGACGTTGGGTGGCACCGGCAAAGGCCACGGCAAACGGCATCCAACGGTGTGCGACGGCGTCTTTATCGGCAACAACGCCAACGTGCTAGGCAACATAACGGTCGGCGAAAACTCACGCATCGGCGCGGGCTCGGTTGTGCTTTCTGACGTTCCACCGAACTCTACAGTCGTTGGCGTTCCCGCCCACATCATCTATCGCAATGGCCAGCGCGTGCTTATCACCGATCCGCACGAGGTCAAGGACCCGCTGTCCGACGCGCTCATCGCACTCTCTGCCCGCGTGCAAGAGCTTGAAGAACGTCTCGGCGCGGAGCCGTGCCCGCCCGATCCCTTTGCGGCTGAGGCGGCGGAGCGTGAGTCCTATCGCGAGGAACTGGAGCGCATGCGCGGCTATGTCACCATGGGCGAAGGCATCTAAGTGTAATCTGCTGCAAATTGCAAGAGCCTCCTCGAACCGCATATTCTTTCTGAACAGGTGAAGCGAATGATGACTGGGTTGCAGGCAGTTCGCCGTTCACCTACCTGCGCTCCAAAAGGATCCTCACCGACCTCATGACCTCATCGCTTTCACTCACGGGATTTGTCTGGAAGAACCTCCAGCGCCGGCGCCTTAGAACTTTCCTGACGCTGTGCGGAATTGGGATGGCAGTCGCTGCGTTTGTCGGATTGGTGGGCTTCTCCCGCGGCTTCGAACAGCAGTGGATGCGCATTTACTCCAGCAGCGGCATCGACCTCGAGGTGATTCAAGGCACGTTTTTGAATACTTCGATGGACGAGTCGGCGGCGGCAAAGCTCAGGGCATTGCCTGATGTGGCGCAGGCCACGCCCACCATTTTCAACGTGATGGACCTTACCCCGGATGTGAATGCGCTGGTTTATGGCTGGAAAGCCAGCTCGTATGAATTTGGATCGCTCCAGATTCTCGCGGGGCGGCGGTTCACTGATGACGAGCCGGAAGTAATGCTGGGCGATCTACTGGCGCAGAACTTGAAAAAGAAACCCGGCGACACTCTTGAGCTTCAGGGCACGCAATTCACGGTGATCGGAATCTACCATGGCGCATCGGCTCTGGAGGCGGATGCCATGATCATGCCGCTCGATCAACTGCAACAGCTTAGCGGCTTGCAGGGAAAGGTGTCGACGATTCATGTATGGCTGCGGCCTGCTCCTCGCGGAGAATCGTGGCAGCAATACCTGAAACATGTGCAAGCAGAGATTGAGACCGATTTGCCGGGGCTTCGCGCAGTTCCCGCTGCCGAACGCGCCAGCGACAATCAGTTTGTCAAGCTTGCCGAAGCGTCCGCTTGGGGCACGTCCACACTTGCCCTGCTCATTGGGATCCTCGGCATCGCCAACACCATGGTCATGTCGGTCTTCGAACGCACTCGGGAAATCGGGATCCTGCGCGCCCTGGGCTGGAAGCGGCGGCAGATTCTTGTCCTCATCCAGCTCGAGGCAGCCATACTCGGCCTGGGCGGAGGATTGTTCGGGATCGCGCTCGGATGGACCGCCCTGCGCGTGCTTGCGGCCATGCCGCAAACTGCAAGCATCGTCTCGGCATCCGTCCGGTGGCCGCTGCTGGTGGAGGCTATGGGTATCGCCATACTCGCAGGGCTGATTGCCGGGGCTCTTCCGGCGTGGCGCGCCGGGCGGCTATCTCCGGTAGATGCACTGCAGCACGATTAGGGATTGTTAACAGACTCTAGGCGATCTTCTCTGAAAATCGCTCACGCAGAACACGCCGCAGGATTTTGCCATTGTGGTTCTGCGGCAAGCCGCCGGGATCGAGAATCCAGATATGGCGCGGAGCTTTGTATGGGGCGAGATGTTTCCGGCACCACTCCAGCAGATCGTCTTCACCTGTCGGAAAGCCTGGCTGCAACTCCACTGCCGCGGCGGGAATCTCACCTTTCTCCTTGTGAGGCAAGCCGAAGGCAATCGCGCGGGCCACTGCCGGATGAGCCAGGATAGTTTCTTCCAATTCACGCACGTAAACTGAGTAGCCGCCCGACTTGATCACGTCTTTCATGCGTCCCACCAGCCGGACCAGGCCGAGGCGGTTGCGAATCGCCAGGTCCCCGGTGCGCAGCCACCCGTCACGCGTGAGCAGACTCTCGCCGGTACCTTTGTCCTTCCAGTAGTGCGGCCTCAGACCGCGGCGGCGGATCTGGCACTCTCCCGTCATGCCGGCGCGTACCCGCCGTCCGTTCTCGTCGGCTACGCGAACGTGAAACGGGGGCACGGGAAGGCACAGCTGACCGCTTCCTGGCAGAAACGGCAGTTCAATTCCCATCATCGCCAGGCCGCCCAACTCCACCATGCCGTAGCCGTTCAACAGTACCGGCGGAATGCGGCGGCCGGCTGGCAGCCGAATCAACGCGCCGAACTCCCGCAGGCGCTGGCGAACTTCCTCAGGCAAATTGTCGCTGGCCGAAAGCCACACGCGCACGCTTGCCAGACGTGCCGGGTCGGGATTGCTGTTCATCAGCCGCGCGAGCATTGCGGGCACACCCACAAAGGCGGTCACCCCGAAGCGCTCGACGAGGCTAAGCGCGTCTTCAACATCGAATCGCTCAAGAAAGCATCCGCGGATTCCGGCCATCAGGCCGTAAATCGCAATGCTCGTACCCATAATGTGCGACCACGGCAGCGCGACAAGCGCAATGTCGCTGGATCCAAGGAAAACTCCGGACAGCACCGTGGAGGCCCGCGCACCGAGCAGGGCGTTGCTTGAGAGAGCCGCTCCTTTCGGGAACCCGCTTGTGCCGGAGGTATGGAAGACCGCAACGGTCGCAGCTGGATCGATGGTAGCCGGCGGTAACGGCGCGCTGTTGGAGTCGGCACGCACGAAGCCGTCCATCGTTTCCGCCTCATCGTCAGCCTGAATCCATGTGCGAACATTCAGTGCGCCGCGGCTCCCTATGGTGCGCTCGAAGACCGCTTTGTCGGTGACAAGAATCTCCGTGCCGCTGTCGGCGAGAATCCGGCTCACTTCGGAGAGCGAGAGCTGCGGATTGAGCGGTACCGCGATGCCGCCGGCGCGGATGATGGCCAAAAACCAGTGAAAGCAGCTGCGATCGTTGGTGCGATAGATGGCTACTGGCTCGCCGGGGCGCAGCCCGATCGACTGGCGAAGGAAGCCATCGAACGAGCTGACCATAGAGTGCAGTTCGGCAAGACGAAAGGGACCTTCGTCGCCGACTGAGATCTCGCAATCTCCCCTTCGGCGCAGCAACTCATCCACCAGGTTGGCAACGGTGACGCTGCGGTCTCGCGAGAGTTGAAATCGACGGATAAGATTCATTGTGCTGGAATTACCTTACGTCCCCATTCGCTTGCGACGCAGTAGTTAAAGAGCCGGTCAAGATAGTCCATCACCGGCGGCGCGCAAATGCCGGCGGGCTTGAGAAAACGCTCCGCATTTGTGGTGTCGAATTGCATGCGCATCGAAAAGTAATCGCGGTAAGCGCGGCCGTCGACCAGCACGCGGCGCTTGCGTCCCCACAAAGTGAGGAAGAGCAGCGGCCGGATCGCGGCAAAGAAAATTCGCGGATTGACATATCGCGGTTCGCGTCCCTTGAAGTACTCCGCCGCACGCCGTGCAATCTCTTCAATGGTGGCACTACCACGCGGTCCTGCGCAAAGGTGGACCGTGCTGCCCAAAGCTGCCTCTTCGAAGGCAAGGTGCGCCACTGCTGCTGTCACGAAGTCCACCGGCACAATATCCAGTACGGCGTCGGGATAGCCGGGCACTGTGCGCCAAAGGCGGCGAGCATAGATTTTCAGCGGCCAGTACATCATCTTGAAACTGGAGGTTACTCCTGTGCGGGAATCGCCAACGATAATGCTTGGACGCAAAATAACCGCGGGGAGTGAGCCGATTCTCGACCGCACAAGCGCCTCCGCCTCCGCCTTGGACTGTTCATAAGTATTGCGGTAACCCTGTTTGACAAAAAGTTCATTTTCACGCACAAGCCCCGTGCGCTGCCCCGCCACATACGCAGTGCCTACATAGACAAAGCTGCGGAGCTGAGGCATCGCTGCGGCAAAATCCAGCAATTGGCGCGTTCCTTCCACGTTCATGCGCCGCGCCTCTTCGAGTGAATGATCGAAACGCACGGTGGCCGCCGAGTGAATCACTCGGGTGGTTTCCGTCGCGAGAAGCTGATAGACTGACGCGTCCAAGCCGAAGTTCGGCAGCGTCACATCCCCTTGATAGGCCTGAACACGCCCGCGATCGCTCTGCGGGACGATCGACTCGGCGCGCTGTTCGGCGGTCTGGCCCGGCCGCGCACGAACAAGCAGCGCCAGCTTGGCAGCCGGCCGGCGCTGCAGTAATTCACGCACCAGCTGCGAGCCGACAAAGCCCGTCGCGCCCGTTATGAGGATGAGTTCCTGGTTATGCATGCACAAATTTGCCGATGGCAGAAAACCACTCACAGGCTGGTGAACGATGCCATTACGCGTCGTGTGAGCCGAAGAGTTAATAAAATTATAGTTCAGCGAGACATGTGAAGGATGTCAGCGCAACGACGCGAACGACCGTTTGGCCGCCGCGCGACGCGAATCTGCCTTCTGCATCAATGCACGTCTACCGAACGGTCATCCTCGTACTGCATGATGTGGAAGTACGCTTCCCATCCGCTCCACGAGGCCGGCGCGGGCAACTTCGCCATCGGATCCTTCAGGTGATTCGCGTAATCCTGGACCAGCTCTCGTGTGCGATAAACGCCGGTGAGCCAGTCGCCGCGGTACCAGTTCTTCCATTTGCCGTACTCGGCTGCGTGCATTGTCGTCTGGATTTCGTCGAGCGACTTCAGCGCGTCGGCAGCTCCCATTTCTGCCTTCGCCGTATCGCCGGCGTTTTCATCCTTCATTGACTGCGCCACGTCAAGCAACATACGGTTGCTCTCGCGATTTATCGTGATCATCGTCAGCATCTCGGCCTGGTAGTAGTCGCGACGCGTAGGATCAACCGTGCTCTCCGCTGCGACCGCATCCTTCCACACCGCATCCCATCGCGGCTGCGCGTCGGTGCACTCTTTGATGTCGCGATCTAGAAACGCGGCGCGCTGCTCCTCGTTGAGCGTGAAAAACCCTGCGCGCGGCTGCGTCCACTTGGGTGACTGACTTGGAATATTGATCACCTGGTGCCCGCTGAGGTAATCGAGAATGATTCGCCGTGCTTCGCTGTGATAATGCTGGTCACCGACAACCAGCGGAATATTGCTGTAGTGCGGTGGGGGCGGCGGAGCATTACCGGCGGAGGTCATGCGCGGCGGGCCGAAGGATGGGCGCGGCGCCGGCGCAGCGAAATACTCTTTGTAAACTTTGGCCAGCGTATCTGCTGACTTGGCGCCGAACTCCTCGGTCGCCCATTTCTTGTAGAACGCGGTATCGGCGCCGCCCTCCGGATCGGCCGCACCGCCGGTCGTCGCGGGAACGCCGCCCCACGCCATCTCCATCACAGCGCGGGTGGTCATCGCCACCGGCCGTTCGTCGCTGGTGTTCACGAGGAAATACGAGGTCGCGCCCGCTTTGATGTAGCGCCCGATCTCAGACTGGATGGTCTTCACCGGCACCATCTCCGAGAGTTGGTTCGACTGGCCGTTCATCATGGCCACGTGAAAGTACATGCCCTGGCCGGCTGTTACCTTGCCGCCGTCCTGCATGTCGCCGTACCCGGTGTCGGCCCAAACCAGCGTCACCTCCGGAGGAATCTTCAGATATCCCTCCTGCATCAGCCGCGCACCCTCCTGCCAAAGATCGGTCACAAACTGCGCGTTGGGATACTTGGCCCGCACGATTTTCATCTGCTCGGCAATCGCCTCGTTGATCCTCTGGCCGAGCAGCGGATCGTTGTCGCGTACGCTGGGGTCGAGCGACGCATAGCTTGAATCCGAAAGCCCGCGCAGTCCCACGCTCCACAAAATCTCTTCGTCAGGTTTGTACTCAGCCACGGCATTGGTCCACGCGCGTTCCAGAATCTCAGGATGCGTGGAGAAGTTATACGGCACACCGTCAGGCCAGCGCGCCACGTTCACCCCAAGCGGAATCGCATGGTGCTGGTTCACAATCAACCCGCGCTCGGTGGCGGCGTGTACTTGCGCGTCATCAGGGAAGATCCACGTGCCCGGCACAACCATGTTGCCCTTCAGGCGCAGGGTCGTCTCAAACACCATGTCCCATGCCTTGAGCGAGATGCCGGTCTGCTCGCCTTTGGCGGGCACAATCCAGCCGGTGAGCAAATCTTCATCGTTAGTGAAGAAGCCGCGGTACTTGAAGACGGGGCTGGGATAAGTGCGCGCGAAGTTTGCAGGCAGCGTAATGGACGTGCGCTTGGCTGGCTGCTTGTCAGTCCACAGATACATCGGGTCGACGCCGAGGACTGTCTCCGAAAATTCATAGATCGCGTAAATAGTTCCCCGCATATCCGCGCCCACCAGGCAAACCACTCGCTTCCGGGTTGGCCCAGCGCCGGTTTCCGCAACCGAAAACGCGAAACTCTCCATAGCGCTGGCCTTGGTGCAATCGATTCCCGCCGGCACATTCTGGCTCTGCGCAATTAGGACCGCGACTGGCCCGCTCGCGTCCAATCCCTCCGCAACTTTCGGTGCTTTGCCAAAGACCTTGGTGAAATCTGCGACAAGGTCCTGTGTTGCACGATGAACAGGGCCCGGCTCCTGTGCGCCCTCCACGACGCTTATCGAGGAATCGATAGCAATGGGCGTCTGCGCTCTGGCAAGCAGCGTCGGGCCCATCGGCAAGAGGGCGACAGCCGCCATGATGGGCAGGAACTTGAAGAATGTTGAAAGAAAGCGCGGAAACGGCATCAGGGTGCTCCTTGCAGATAACTTGCAGCGGACAAGATTTTCTTCGCGTCACGAATTATACAAGCCTCCGCGCCCCGATGTCGCTCAAACCCAGCGGCTCGATTCCGGGTGCTACAGTGGTCTCGTTTCCTGCTTTGCTCTGAGGGTTTGCCTCTTGCCGGATCTTCGCGCGCTGCTTGTCTCACTTCTTGCGATTTCGAGCTTCGCTCGCGCCGCTTCGCGCGTCGAGGCCGCGCCGGTACCGGAGGAGATGCGATCCGGCTTCTTTGCCGTCACAGTGAATAACCAACGAGTCGACGTCACTCAAGCAGCGTCGAATTACGAGTTTCTGAGCTTCGATACCACTGGTCCGGTGGAAATCTCGATCACTGCGGCAGAGCCCGGTTTTTGGGATCATGGCGTCGATATCGAGCCGTGGCGGCTAGGCCTGCGCCCGGTTCGGCAGGGCCCGACCATCCGCTTCACGTTGCCCGGCCCCGCCAAGCTATCCATCTCGCGCCCTGGCGACTTCCTGAATCGCGCCCGGATGCTCTTTGTGTTCGCCGGAACGCCGCCCCCGCCTCCGCCCACCGGGTCAAACGTCACCAACGTGCCAGCGGGCGTGCATCACGAAAGCCTGAACCCCAAAAGCGGCGACACCATTTACCTCGCGCCGGGCGCGTACATCTTCGGCAGCCTCAATCTATGGCAGGTGCAGAACGTCAAGGTGCTGGGCCGCGGAACGATTGTGTACGACGGCCCGCAGGATCCCAATACTGACGAAGGCTGGATGCAGAAGCCCGACTGGCACTGCATCGGCGCCTACCAGGCGCACAATGTCGAGATCGACGGCCTCACCTGCATTGTCCGCTCGCGAACCTGGTCCATTCAGATGAAAGATTCGACCGGATTTCCGCTATCGACGACCTGCGCGTTGTCGGCGGCAACCCTCTACAACGCCAATCAGGATGGCATGGACTGGCTCGGCGGCGGCGACGCTGTAGTGCGCAACGCATTTCATCCGCTCCTCGGACGATGATCTGGCCATGCAAGGCAACTGGGATGGCTACACCGAAGCCGACATGCTGCGTCCCGGCGCCCGACGTCGAACAACATCCTCGTCGAGAACAGCGAACTCTCTACCAGCATCTCCAACGTCGTGCGCATCGGGTGGCCGCAAAAGATCTACAACTCGCACAACTTCACACTGCGCGACTCCGACATTCTGCATGGCGGCATTGGCGCGTGCGGGCAGGAATTCGGCCTGCTCGGTTTCTGGGGAGCGAATGGCGCCCGCGGCGACCACTCCGGCGTAACCTTTGAAAATCTGTTGCTGGACAACTGGTATTCGCTCGCGCAGATGGAGCAGGAGCAGCCCGCGCTACACGGGTTCACATTCCGCAATATCTGGGCCCTCGATCAGCCGCCGCTCGCCGCCTCCACGATCACCGGCGAGGTGAAAGACGTGATCTTTGACAACGTAAAGTACGGGCAGACGCGCGTAACCAGCGACGCGCAAATGCCGCTCGTGGTCTCTGACGGGGCCCCGCAGCCGAAGTTCGCGCCTGCGCCCGCGCTGGTGGCTGCGTTTCGCGCCGATCCGCCGGTCTTTGCACCACGGCAGCAGGTCACATTCACCGCACAGGCCACGCCAGGAGCGCATTACACGTGGCTCTTTGGCGATGGAACTACGGCCCAGGGACGGCGCGTGCGGCATCGCTTCCCCGATGCGCTGGGAACCGAACTCGATGGCAAAAATGGCGCAGGACGATTCCGCGTCCTCCTGCATGTGACAGATAAAGACGGCCATCAGGATTGGGCAGCGCAGGGGCTGGTGGCCGTCGCGCAATGGCACGAAGCGATGAAAGCTGCCCGACCGGCAGCGCAGGGTCTGGCGTGGAAGATCTATTCAGGCGGGTGGATCGAGCTGCCCGATTTTTCCACTTTGCAACCCGTGCTGACCGGTGTGTCGCCGAATCTTGAGGCCAGCGCGCAAGGCTTCACGCGCTATGCGACAGCGTGGGACGGCTTCATCAAGATTCCCGCTAACGGCGGCTACACTTTTCATCTCATTGACCGCGATGGCGCGCGCTTGCTCATTGACGGCATGGAAGTGGCGAAGACCGGCCCACCGTTCGCGCAGGTCTGCGGATCGCCCGGCAACGCGATGCGCTACGATCGCAGCGCGATTGGTCTGCGCGCCGGGCTGCACACGATTCGCGTGGAAGCTCTAAACACGACGAGCGAGGGCGCGCCGCGGCTGCTGTGGGAAGGGCCTGGGCTGTCGCTCAATGACGTTCCGTCATCGGCTTTCTTCGCTCGGCGCACAATAAGGACCTCCGAACAGAGAATCGGCTTCGCTCCTCCCGTTCCACGCAATTACGGTAACTGTGTGACATCCCAGCCGCCGCCAAGTGCTCGGATCAAGCTCACGCTGGCGGCAAATTGCCGGCTTTCGATGTCGATTGCGGCTACACGATCCTGCAGAAGGGTCTGCTCGGCGGTCAGCACTTCAAGATAGCTGGTGACGCCGCCTTTGTAGCGGGAGTTGGAAAGATCGAATGAGTGCTGCGCAGAATCCACGGCGCGCTGCTCCGTGCTCGACTCCTGCTCCAGAATACGCAGCCCGGAAAGCTGGTCCTCGACGTCGTTGAATGCCTGGAAAACCGTATTGCGGTAGCCGTCCGCCTGGGCTTCGTAAGTGTGGCGAGCCTGATCGGTGAGCGCGTGGCGCTGGCCCGCATCGAAGAGCAACTCCGTGGCCTGAGCTCCAAGGCTCCACAAGGCACTCGGTCCCTGAATCCACGTGCCGGCGCGCGTGCTTTCAAAGCCGCCCGTTCCACCCAGCGTAATGGTGGGATAGAAGGCGCTGACGGCGATCCCGACCTGCGCATTGGCTGCGGCAGTTTGGCGTTCCGCCGCGGCGATGTCAGGCCTCCGCTGCAAGAATTGCGATGGCACGCCGAGTGGAATCCTGGGCAGCGAAAGATCGAGAGGCGAAGGCGGAATGCTGAAACCGGGCAGGTCTGTAGTTGGCGATCGTACCGATCGCATGTTCGTATTGCGCACGCGTCACTCCCAGGTCCACGAGTTGAGCCCGCACGGATTCAAGCTGAGTGCGCGCCTGGGCCACATCCACCTCGGTGGCCACGCCGCCGGTGAAGCGCCGCTGCGTCAGGTCGAGCTGGTGTTCGAGGTCAGCTACGGTATCCGTCAGCAGCTTGATCTGGGAATCCAGCCCGCGCAGGGCAAAGTAGTCGGTGGCCAACTCGGCGTGAAGAGTGAGAGCCACATTGGCTGCGTCGGCGGCGCTGGCCTGCGCATTCTCGCGGGCCTGTTCCACGCTGCGCCTTATGCGGCCCCAGAAATCCGGCTCCCAGCTGGCCTGGCCGGCGATGACGAAGTCGCCATAGCCAGTGCTTGAGCCAGGCGAAGCGAGCGGGCGATTGGCGGAAACCCTCTCGCGGCTGATTGAAGGGCCTGCGGAGAGGGTGGGATACAGATTCGCGCGGACAGCGCTCACCTGGTCGCGCGCGGCGAGGTAGGTCTCCAGGGCCTGGCGAAGCTGCACGTTGTTAGTCTCGACGCGCTCCTCGAGCAGGTTGAGCTGCGGATCCTGGTAAGTCTCCCACCACTTGCCTTTGAGCATGCCGTCAGAAGGGTTGGCTGGTTGCCACGCTCCGCCTTGCGGGTTGGGTGGGGGCACGACCACGGCGGATGCGCCGATTTCCTTATAAACAGAAGGTGGGGCGTAGCCGGGGCGATTGTAGTTGGGGCCGACAGGCTTGCAGGCGGTAAGTGAGATGAGAGCGAAGCCGATGAGAAAAGCGCCAGGTCGCGATACCCGTCCTGATGCAGAAAGCTGGCTCAGCCGCGATGGACGACGTTGTCGCGAAGCCCCATAACCGTAGCGCGCGGAGCCGTGCTTTTGTGGGCGGCCTCGCATGGCTACAAGCCTCCCTGATCTGAGGGACTGCTGCCGGGCTTTTCGATGGTCACCTTTTCGCCGTCGATAAGCGAATCTGGCGGGTCCTGAATGATCTGGTCGCCGGGATTGAGTCCGCTGACAATCTGCACCTCGGCACCGTCATCCTCGCCGATCACGACGGGGACAAGATGGGCCACGTGACCGTCAACCACCGTACTCACTTGCATTCCCGCGCGGCGGAAGATGAGAGCAGTGGTGGGTACTATGAAAGTCGTGCCGACCGGCGGCGTCTTGAAGTGAACTTGCGCCAATGCTCCGGGCATTAGCGCTCCGGAGTGGTTATCGATGTCGACTTCAACGAGCAAGGTACGGCTGACGGGGTCGATGGCGTCGGCGGTGCGTGCTAGCGTGCCCTCGAAGGTCTTGCCGGGATACTCGGGAAAGGTGAGGCCGACCTTCATGCCGCGCTTCAGTATTTGCGAATAAAGCTGCGGCACGTTGGTGTAGATTCGCAGGATTTGCAGAGCCTGCATGTGAAAGAGCTCCGTGGCGGAGCCCTGGCTGATTAGCTGCCCCGTATCCACTGCGCGCGCCGTCACCACGCCGTCAAAAGGTGCGTAGACCCTCTCAAACGATTGCAATTCCAGCAGCCGCTGCAGGTTGGCCTGAGACGACTTCACCGCCGAGGCGGTAGCCGCTGCCTGACTCACGAAAGTGTCGGTGTCCTGCTGCGAAACGGCGTTGGATTTCACCAGGTTCGAATACCGCTCCGCCTGAATGCGGGCAATATTTGCATTCGCCTGGGCGGTGGCCAGGTCTGACTGTGCCTGTGCCACCTGCTTGTCCAGTTCCGGTGTTTCGATCACGGCCAGCAGATCGCCTTTCTTTACTTTGGCGCCGATGTCGAAGTACCAGCGCTGCAAGTAGCCATCGGTGCGGGCATAGATCGGTGAGTCAGTAAAGGCAGTCACATTGCCCGGCAGCACAAACGTATCCGCGGGCGCGCCCGCCGTGGCCGGCGCTACGGTGACAGTCGGCGCGGCCAGCTCATCGGTCCGCTGCGCCAGCACTGTGTCGGAATGCATGCGGCGAAGGATGCCTGCAGCCGCGAATACGCCAAGGATGAGCAGAACCAGTACTATGCCCAGCAACGCCTTGCGCGGCCTAATTGGGCTTTGCTCGGGTACGCCAGTGTGGCCCGCCGCAGCGGATTGAGGATTCGGGTTCGGTTCGTGGCTCATAAGTAACTACTCCGGTTTCTCGTCGAATTCATCGAAGCTGGGCGAAACGGTATGGTGGTCTTCTTCCCGCTTGCGCTCGATGCGACCGTGAATGAAGCTGAAGAAAGCAGGCACAAAAAAGAGCGTAGCCACAGTAGCCAGCAGCAGACCGCCGATAACGGCGCGCCCCAGCGGAGCATTCTGCTCGCCACCATCGCCCAGGCCCAGCGCCATCGGCACCATGCCGATGATCATGGCCAGCGCCGTCATGAGCACTGGGCGCAAGCGCACAAACCCGGCGTTCAACGCGGCGCGCCGGGCGTCGCCCACAAGCACCTCGAGCTGCTCGCGCGCAAAGCTTACCACGAGGATGGAATTGGCTGTGGCCACGCCCATGCACATGATGGCGCCGGTCAGCGCCGGTACGCTCAACCTGGTCCCCGTCAAAAACAGAAACCACACAATTCCCGCAAGCGCCGCAGGCAGCGCCGAGATGATGAGAAACGGATCGAGCCAGGATTGGAAATTCACCACGATGAGCAGGTAGACCAGCAGGATGGAGAAGGCCAGGCCGCTCAACAGGCTCATATAGGACGAGTACATGGTCTCGCTCTGGCCGCGAAGAATGAAATGCGAGCCACGTGGCAGTTCCTTTTCATGCCGAGCGACGATCCGTTCCATGGCGCGGGTCACGCTCCCCAAATCGGTCCCTTCAACATTCGAGTAAATATCGATTACCGGCTGGATGTCGTAATGGCTTACCTCGCCCTGTTCGGCGCCGGGGACGATGGTAGCGAGATTCGCCAGCACCTGCACTGGCTTGGGAGCGCCCGGGGCGGCCGTAACGGCGCCCGGGTTTTGCGCAGGGGCTACGCTGCCCAGCGGCGCGGCGCCTGGAGCGGTGGTAGAACTGCTGCCCGACGGTTGGGTCATGGCCGCATTCGTGGCCGAACTGGTAACAGGAAGGCTCTCCAGCTCAGCAAGGTTATCCATGCGGTACTGCGGGGCCTGAATCGCGATGTTGTAAGAAACCCCGTTCCGTGGATCGAGATAAAAATTGGGACTGGTCTGGAAGCTGCCGCTCAGCGCAACGAGGATGCTCTGTGCTACGTTCTGCTGCGTCAGGCCTGTGCTTGCGGCGCGTGTGCGGTCTACATTCACAGTGAAGTTGGGATAGTTGAAAGGCTGCTGGATTCGCGCATCGGCGGCGCCTGGTACATAGCGCACTTCATTCAGCATGCGATCCGCAAGCGCGCGGTTGGCGTAGAGATCAGGGCCGACAATCTGTATATCGATGGGCGCCGCGAGTCCGAAGTTGAGGATCTGCGTGACAATGTCGACCGGCACCTCATAAAACGTCACGCCCGGGTAATCCCGCGCCAGCACGGCGCGCAGGCGCTCGATGTATGCCTCAGTGGGGTGATGATTTCGGCTCAACTGCACCTGGATGTCTGCGTCGGACGGTCCCACGGGCGCTGAAGTGGAGTAAGACAAATTGAGCGAGGAGTAGGGTAGCCCGATGTTGTCGAGAATCGTCACCACCTCATTCGCTGGAATCTGCTGGCGAATTGTCGCCTCAATATGATCGCAAAGGGCAGCCGTCTCTTCGATGCGGGTGCCGGTATGGGCGCGCACATGAATCATGAATTGGCCGGAGTCGACAGACGGGAAAAAGTCCTGCCCGAGAAACGGCGCCAGAGCAAACGATGCCACGGCAAACGCCAGGAACAGGATGAGAAAGATTCCGGAGTGATCGACGCAGAAGGTGAGCAGGCGGAGATAACCGTGGCGAAAACGCTCGAAGCCATTTTCAAATCCGAGTTGGAAACGCGTGAACGGGTTACGGCTGGCTTGCTTTCTCTGCACCTCTGCATCGTCGTGCTCCTGAAGCATGTACTTGGCCATCGTGGGCACGAGCGTGCGCGAGAGGAAAAAGCTTGCGAGCATGGCGAAGACCACCGCCTCGGCCATGGGCACAAAAAGATAGTGCGCCACGCCGCCCAGGAAGAACATGGGCACAAACACAATGCAAATGGCCAGCGTTGACACGAAAGCCGGCGTAGCGATCTGCGCCGAGCCGTCGATGATAGCCTGCTCCAGCTCCCTCCCTGTCTCCAGATAGCGGTTGATGTTTTCGATAGCTACGGTGGCGTCGTCCACCAGGATGCCGACAGCCAGCGCCATACCGCCCAGGGTCATGATGTTGATGGTTTCGTGCAGCGCGTAGAGCAGAATGAGCGAACAGAGAATCGAGAGCGGAATGGAAACGGCGATGATAATGGTGGAGCGCCAACTGCCCAGGAAGATCAGGATCATGATGGCAGTGAGACAGGCGGCAATGATGGCCTCGCGTACCACCCCGCTAATTGCGCTGCGCACGAAGATGGACTGATCGGAGAGGGCGACAATCTTGAGTTGCGGGGGCAAATTGCCCTTGAAGCTGGGGGTCGATAGAATGTCGTGCACGCCTTTGATAATGTCGAGGGTCGACGACGAGCCGATCTTGAGAATGTTCATCATAATGGCGCGTCGTCCATCGACGCGAACGATGTTGGTTTGCGGCGGATTGCCATCGCGTACGTGGGCCACGTCGCGGATGTAAACCACGGAGCCGTTCACCGTCTTGATAGGCAGGTTATTCAGGGTATCGAGGAGTGTGGGTGCGGAATTGGTCTCCACCTGGTATTCAAAACGGTCGAGCTTGATGGTTCCTGAGGGCGCTATCACGTTCTGCGCAGTGATGGTGTTCACCACGTCGGAAGGGGAAAGTCCTTTGGCCTGCAGCGCGTTCAGGTCCAGGTCCACTACGATCTGACGCTGTTTGCCGCCGTAGGGATAGGGCGACTGCGCTCCCTCGACCGTGGCCAGTTGAATGCGAATCGTGTTGGTAGCCACGTCGTTCAGTTGCTGTTCGTTGAGGCCGGGTCCGGAGAGTCCCAGTTGCAGCACCGGCACGCTCGAGGCGTTGTACTGGATGATGAACGGCGGAAAGGTGCCGGGAGGCAGCGATCGCATCTGCACCTGGCTGATGGCGGACACCTGGGCCACGGCCTGGGCGATGTTCACATTGGGGTGAAAGAAGACCTTGATGATCCCGACGCCCACCAGTGATTGCGATTCGATGTGGTCGATGTCGTTGACCGTCGTGGTCATGCCCCGCTCGGCTTTGGTCACGATGCGGTTGGCGATCTGATCCGCCGACAGTCCAGTAAACTTCCACACCACCGTCACCACCGGGATGTCGATGTTGGGAAAAATGTCCGTGGGCATCGATTCGATGCTGAAGACGCCAAGGATCAAAATCAGCAGCGCGAAGACGACAAAGGTATAAGGCCGCCTCAGCGCAAGCCGGACAATCCACATCATAGGGCTGGTTTTCGCTCCTCGGCCGGCGTCCTGACGTTAGTTGAAGCCCGCGGCCAGGCTGCCATCACCCCCAAATTGCGAAAAGGGGTCAGTTGCAGTTTCGGTCCGGTTCGCGCCGGCTCCTCGGGTTCTGGCCGGAACGCGCTTCGGCGCAAGCCCGGACCAACAGTCCATGGAAATTAATATGGTAGCCGAAAGAATGAGCTGAAGAGAGCGCGAAGGGGCAAAAACAAGGCCCACAAGCCTACACACCCTTTTAGGACGCCCGATAAGTGAAAAGGATTCGGGTTCTCGAGCCGGGGATTCTGCATTCCGGCACATGGGCTTCCGGTGTCGAGAGGCGGCGAGTTGCACTTCGGTCTTATCGGCGACACATCACGATCTTGTGTTGCTCAAGAGGCCGACAGGGTAGGCCCGGGCGTCGGTTTGCTGATTCCATAAAATCCGAAATCCTCTTCGCAAAGGATGCCCTGATGCGCGGTTGCGCGTCTAAGGGGCATATTGCCAGGTGGAGCGGGAGCACAGCCGCCGCAACCCGTCTGAGTCCAGTAGACTGGGAGATGGATTCCAACCAGGGATTCAGCCCTGGTTCCGGCGCCTGGCGCGGCAGGGATGTTGTGGGAAGGACACGGTTCAAGAGCCGGAAGCCAGCCCGGAAGTTTTCGCCTCTGCGACAACAACCTGGCCGGGGGCCCCGCAGTTTGGGCGGGGTGGCCGCGGTCTTGTAGAATCGATCTTTCCTTAAGGCAAGGCCAGATTTTCAGCGATGAGGGTGTGCAAATTCTTCCTGTGAAGCAGAACATGGTACGAAAGAGTATTTGTGCTCGCCGCAGGGCTCA
This sequence comes from uncultured Acidobacteriaceae bacterium, assembly GCA_963841365.1. Taxonomy (GTDB): domain Bacteria; phylum Acidobacteriota; class Terriglobia; order Terriglobales; family Acidobacteriaceae; genus Telmatobacter. Next base: position 107,047 of record CAWJDG010000091.1, on the reverse strand, counting down.
AACCCGGTGAAGATCAAGCACACTTCCATCTCTCGCGCCGGTGCATCTTGAGGCGCTTGGCGCGCCTCGCTGCTGCTTCTGGTGCTGGCCTTCACGTGCCGTCGGCCAGACCCCGGCCCAGACATCGGACACCATCGACCAGATCCGCGTCATCGGCAACCGGCGCATCCCCAAGGAAACCATCCTGGCCCGGATGTTCACCCATGCCGGCGACACCTACGATCCCATCTCGATCGAGCGCGACTTCCACTCGCTCTGGAACACGGGCTATTTCGAGGATCTGCGCATTGAGCGCGAGGACTCCGAGAAGGGCATCATCCTTAACGTCTTTGTCCGTGAGAAACCCAGCATCCGCGAGATCAATTACAAGGGCCTGAACATGTGTCCCGACTTCCGACGTGCTCGACCGCTTCAAGAAGGAGAAGGTCCGTCTCTCGGTGGAGAGCCAGTACGATCCCACCAAGATCACGCAGGCCGAGACCGTCATCAAGCAGCTGCTGGCCGAGCACGGCCACCAGTTCGCCACCATCAAGACCGACGTCAAGACCATTCCGCCGGCCTCGGTGCAGGTCAACTTCAACATCAAGGAAGGCCCGGTGGTGAAGGTGGGCAAGATCCAGTTCGTGGGCAACCGGCACCTGAGCGCGCTCTACCTGCGCCGGTCCATGAAGAACCTGAAGCCCATCGGCATTCCCTACTCCATCATCTTTGAGGATCTCTTCGCCCAGACCTACGACTCCTCCAAACTCGAAGAAGATACCGAGCGCGTGCGCCAGGCCTACCGCGACAAGGGCTACGCCAATGCCGCCGTCGAGGAGCCGAAGACGCAGATCCGCGACGAAGGCGGATCTGAACTGGTTCACCTTCCGGCCGCGCAAGGGCAAGCGCATCGACATTCAGTTGACCATCGAAGAAGGCGGCCGCTACCGCCTGGGCGCCATCACCTTCACCGGCAACAAGCAGATCAACAACATCAAGGCCCTGCGCGCCACCTTCCCCATCAAGGACGGCGACTGGTTCAACGCCACGGCGATCGGCAAGGGCCTCGACAACCTGAAGAAGGCCTACGGCGGCCTGGGCTACATCAACTTTGGCGCCGTCCCCAAGCTAAGCTACGACGAGCAGAAGAAGACCGTGTCGATGAACATCGATATCGACGAGGGCAAGCAGTTCTTCGTCTCGCGCATCGAGTTCCAGGGCAACACCATCACCCGCGACCGCGTCATCCGCCGCGAGCTGATGCTCGATGAAGGTTCGGTCTACAACTCCCAGCTCTGGGAGTACAGCCTGCTGCGCCTGAACCAGTTGGAGTACTTCGATCCGCTGAAGGTCGACCAGGACTCCGAAGCCCACCAGGATCCCGATAACGGCACCGTCGAACTGCTCCTGAAGGTAAAGGAGAAGGGCAAGAACTCGATCGGCATGAATGGCGGCGTGAGCGGCTTGTCCGGCGCTTTCCTGGGCGTCAACTACCAGACCAACAACTTCCTGGGATTGGGCGAAACCCTCAGCCTGCAGGCCAACCTGGGCAGCATCAGCCGCACCTTCCTGTTCGGCTTTACCCAGCCCTATATCCGCAACCGCCCCATCAATGTGGGCTTCCAGGTCTTCAACAACAAGCAGGATTACAACGCCGCCAAGAACTACCAGGCCACCACCGGCGCGTCGCTCAACCTGTCCACCGCCGAAAAGTCGCTCACGCAGAACTACAACGTCGGCTCCGACGGCTTCAACTTCTCCGTCAGCTACCCGTTGAAGCGGCATGCTTTCCAGCGCGTGGGCGTTACCTATTCGCTCACCAAGTCGACCATCACGGCCTTCAGCACGGCCTCGCAGACCTTCTTCCAGACCATCGCATTCCGGTCGGGCGTGCAGGGATCGAACCCGCTGGCGGCATCATCAATAGCTCCATCGGGCTCAGCTACACCTACAACACGGTAACGATCCCCTGCGCCCGCATGAAGGCAAGGAATACACCGCATATTTCCAGGCGGCCGGCCTCTGGGGCAACGTGCGCTATATCAACCCGGTGGTCGCTTACAAGCGATTCATCCCCATGCACTACCTGATCCCCTCGAGGGAAGGGCGCAACGTGCTGGGTGTGCGCGCGCAATTGGGCTACATCCAGGGCTTCGGCGGCGATGTGGCTCCGCCCAACAACCGCTTCTATTCCGGCGGCGAGCTGGAGTTGCGCGGCTTTGACGTGCGCAGCGCCACGCCTTACGGCTACGTGCCCACGCGGGTCAACTTCCAGCTCACCAATCCTGACGGTCAGTGCGTTCCTCGCGACCCCACCAACCCCCAAGACAACCAGTGCATTCAGGTTCCGCTGCCGATTTACGGAATCGCCTCCATCGGCGGCGACTCTCAACTTGACCACCAATATCGAGTACCGCATTCCCGTCGTCGGGCCTTTCACTTCAAGCTCTTCGACGACTTCGGCATCGATTCAGCGGTCAACCACGGCCAGTTGAAGCAGAGTCCCGAGGGATTTGCCTCGCTGACCGCGCCTCTTTACGGCTGCCCGGTCTTCAACAACGGCGCCTGCCAGGGCGGCATTCCCGGTTCCCAGGTCGGATTCAGGCAAAACATTCGTCCAGTCGAGGGCACCAACTTTGTTCCCCGCATGTCCACCGGCGCCGAACTCTCGGTGCTAATGCCGATCATCAATGCGCCCTTCCGCCTCTACTACGCCTATAACCCGCTGCGCCTCTATGAAAGGCCGTATTGCAACGACGTAGTCCTGGGCCAGAAACAGTACAGTTGCGCTGCGGAATTGATCACCCGCGCCATGTTCCCGCCGGGTGGCGCGGGCGACTACACCTACCAGGAAGCCATCCAGGCCTACGGGGCGCAGTACGTCTTCCGCGAACCGCGCAAGACCTTCCGCCTTACGATCTCCACAACGTTCTGATCGTCCAGCGAACCTTCCGAGCCTGTGGTTCCGAGATGCGTTCGCGTCTGCGCTGGGGGCGGAAATGTGGCTGCCATGCTGCGTCTCGGCCCACCCGCAGGAATAAGGGAAATGCCGTATAATCCCTTCTAGTTCCCGGCGATGGCCCCGCGCGCGTATTTCTTTGCGGGCTTCGCGCCGGTACGGAGCCTCAATCGCATTTCAGGAAGCTCCGTGACCAGCGCCCTAGCGCTGCGAGGACCGGCACGCGGGAACTTCGAAGGAGTTATTGATTCACATGAAGCGTCTGCCTCTGTACGTTCTTTTTTTAGCCGTGGCATCCCTCATTCCGGCAGCCAGTCAAACAACTTCAGCACCGGCCGCACAACGAGCGACTTCGCCGGCCGCTGCTCCTGCCAAGGTCGCAGTTATCGCGTTCCAGGCCGCTGTTTCCCAGACCAACGAGTTCCAGCGCGCTTTCGCCGACTTGCAGAAGAAGTACGATCCCAGGCGCCAGCAGATCAAGAGCCTCAGCGATGAAGTCGATAGCCTGACGAAACAATTACAGACGGACGACGCGAAGTTGTCCGATGAGGAACGCATCGCCCGTTCCCGCACCATCGATGAAAAGAAAAGGCAGTTGGACCGCGATACGCAGGACGCCCAAAGCGATTTCCAGAACGACATGCAGCAACTGATCAGCGGCATTGCGGGGAAGGTTGGCACTCTCATGACCGACTATGCCGAAAAGCACGGCTATACGCTTGTGCTCGACGCGGGCGACCAGCAAAACGCGGTTGTGCTGTATGCCGTGGACTCCACCAACATCACCAAGGCGATTATCGATGCCTACAATCTCAAGTCGGGCATACCCGCGCCGCCCGCCCAAAGCGAAAGCCAACCAGCCGTCGATGCGCCCCAGCCGCAACCCGCAGCTTCACACTGATCCGGCGCCTCAGATTCGAGGGCGGCGCCCTGCCGCCCTCTGCCCACTGTTCACTGCCGACCGTTCACTGTATAATCCCTCTAGTTCCTGCTGATGTCTCCGTTCGCGTCCTTTTCAGCCCCCGTGCCGTCCGGCGCGGAGTTTCCGAGGAAAAGTCGTGAGGTGTGTCAGAAGAGGCAGGCTCATTGCTGCGTCTAATTCAGGAGCCGCACAGGAATTCCGAAGGAGTTTTTGAATCAAATGAAGCGTTCGCTTTCAATTGTTGTCATGCTGGCCTCAGGGTTTGTCCTGAGCGCCGCCGCCCAAACACCGGCCGCGCCGGTCGCGCCGGCCGCATCGGTTGCGCCAGCCGCCGCGCCTGCAGGCCCAGCCAAAATCGCCGTCATCGCCTTTCAATTGGCCGTGGCCCAAACCAACGAAGGCCAGCGCGACTTCGCGATCTGCAGAAGAAGTACGCGCCCAAGGAAGCCGCTCTCAAGTCGCTCAGCGACGAGATCGACACCCTGACCAAGCAGTTGCAGTCGCAGGGCGCCAGTCTCACCGATGCCGAGCGCGCCAACCGCGCCAAGTCATCGACGACAAGAAGAAGCAACTCGACCGCGACGCCGAGGACGCTGAAAAACGACTTCCAGCAGGATATGCAGGATGTCTACAACAGCCTGGCCTCCAAGGTGTATGACGTGATGCAGTCCTATGCCGAGCAGCAGGGATACACGCTGATCCTCGACGTTTCGCAGCAGCAATCGCCTGTGCTCTATGCCAGCCAGGGCACCAACATCACCAAGGCCGTGATCGACGCGTACAACCTGAAGTCGGGTGTGCCCGCCCCGCCGGCCGCTCAACAGGCCGCACCGGCCAGCAGGCCGCTCCCAGGTCGACCACAAGGCCCGGCCGCCTCAACGCCAAAGACGACTCAGCCGCACTGAGTCCAAGGGAACCCACAGTGGGGCCCTGCTCAGGCGGGGCCCGCACCACCCGGCCCGCGAAAAGCAATCTTCGGGCCACATCTTAACGGGCGGGCGACAATACCGGACTCGAACGGCCAAAATCTCCCACAGTGTGCCACTACCCTGTGGAAAACTTTGTGGATTTCTTCCGGAAACCCCTCGAAAAAGGCCATCTTCTTCCCTTGCCAGCCTTCGTTCCATTCTGATACAAAACTAACTCGTTGCCTATCAACAGCGAACTCCTCTAAGGAGTCCTCGGTGACGCGCATCTCACAGGTCGTGAGCGCTCCTCGTCAGACGGGGCAGGTTTCCACAGTTGGCCGTGAAGGTCCTGTAACAGAGGGATCCGCTAAGCCACTGCCCAGCCTACTTCTGCTGATCCTCGCCCACGCGCAAAACCGCCAAAAAGGCCTCCTGCGGAATGTCCACTTTCCCGATCCGCTTCATGCGCTTCTTGCCTTCTTTTTGCTTTTCCAGCAGCTTCCGCTTGCGCGTAATGTCGCCGCCGTAGCACTTGGCCAGCACGTTTTTGCGCAACGGGCTAACGGTTTCGCGGGCGATGACCTTGGCTCCAATTGCCGCCTGGATTGCTACCTCGAACTGCTGCCGCGGGAATCAACTCCCGCATCTTCGAGACCAAAGCGCGGCCGCGCTCGTAGGCGTGATCGCGGTGCACGATGATCGACAGCGCGTCCACCGGCTCGCCCGACACCAGCACATCGAGCTTCACCATCGGAGACTCCCATTCGCCTGCCAATTGGTAGTCGAGCGACGCGTAGCCCCGCGAAATCGACTTCAGCCGGTCGTAGAAGTCCAGCACGATCTCGTTCAGCGGCAGCTCGTACGTGAGCATCACGCGCGTCGGCGTCACGTACTCAAAGTTGAGCTGCTTGCCGCGCTTTTCCTCAACCAGCTTGAAGATTCCACCGACGTATTCCTCGTTCGTGAGAATCTTGGCCGCGATCACCGGCTCCCGGATGCTCGCTATGCTCTGCGGCTCGGGCCAGCGCGATGGATTGTCGACCTCGATCTCGATGCCGTCGGTCAGCGTGATGTGGTAGCGCACGCCCGGCGCAGTCGTAATCAGGTCCAGCTCGTACTCGCGCTCCAGCCGCTCCTGGATGATCTCCATGTGCAGCAGTCCCAGGAAGCCGCAGCGAAAGCCGAACCCCAGCGCCACCGAACTCTCCGGCTCAAAGAAAAACGACGAATCGTTGAGCCGCAACTTCTCCAGGGCATCGCGCAGTAACGTGTGCTCATGCGAATCCACCGTGTAGAGTCCCGAGAAAACCATCGGCTTGATGTCTTCAAAGCCAGGCAGCGCCGACGCGGCCGGCCGCGCATCGTCCGTCACCGTGTCGCCGATTTTGGTGTCGCCTACGTTCTTGATCGTGGCGGCGAAAAATCCCACCTCGCCGGCTATAAGCTGACCGATCTCGACAGGCTTCGGCATCAACACGCCCATCGATTCCACTTCGTACGGTTTTCCGTTCGACATCAGCCGGATGCGCTGTCCCTTGCGCATCGTCCCCTGCATCACGCGCACGAGCACGATCACGCCACGGTACGCATCGAACCACGAGTCGAAGATCAGCGCCTGCAGCGGCGCGTCGGGGTCGCCCGTGGGGGCAGGGAGCCGGTGCACGATCGCTTCCAACACCTCGTCCACACCCTGGCCCGTCTTTGCGCTCACTGGAATCGCGTCGGTCGCATCCAGCCCCACAGCTTTCTCGATCGCTTCCTGCGTGCGCAGAATGTCGGCCGAAGGCAGATCGATCTTGTTGATCACCGGAATGATCTCGAGGCCGTGATTGATCGCCAGGTAAGCGTTCGCCAGTGTCTGCGCCTCCACGCCCTGGCTTGCGTCCACCACCAGCAGCGCGCCTTCGCATGAAGCCAGCGAGCGCGAAACCTCGTAGCTGAAGTCCACGTGGCCTGGAGTATCGATGAGGTTCAGTTGGTAGGTATTCCCGTCTCGGGCCTTATACATCATGCGCACGGCGTGCGCCTTGATGGTGATGCCGCGCTCCCGCTCCAAATCCATGTCGTCCAGGATCTGGGCCTGCATCTCGCGTCCTGTCACCGAGCCCGTCAATTCCAGCAGCCGGTCGCTCAGCGTCGACTTGCCATGGTCGATGTGTGCAATGATCGCGAAGTTGCGTAGGAAACGGGCGTCCATGGGAGGGCTTGACTAAGGAATGCGATGCGCAGTTTCTGCGCGCCCGCCGCGGCGGGTCTCCATGGCATAGCTTATCATCGGCATAGTGCCTAAAGTGACTCCAGCGGGGCCGTGTCGGCCGCGTTTTCGCGCGCGACCGGCGTGGCATCGATTCTTATCGCCCTTTTGCATTCTGATTGCTTCGCTGCTGGTCGGCTGCCCCTCGCAGCAAAGCAAAGCGCCGCTGCCCCAGGCCACCGCGCCGCCGTTGCCTGCAACTCCTTCGCCGCAGATGTCCGCTCCAGTACCTCCGCCGCCTACCGCCGAGCAAGAGCAAATCCGCGCGCTCATTGTGCAGGTTGAGGCAGCCTATGCTCGCGGTGACGCCGACTATCGCAAGGGAATGTTGCCCGAAGCCAAGGTCGAGTTCGATCACGCCGTCGATCTCATGCTCTCTTGCGGCGTCGATATCAAATCGCACCCGGAGTTGGAAAACGAATTCGACAAGATTGTTGACCAGGTGAACTCCCTGGAGATGGAAGCCCTCAAGCAAGGCAATGGATTTGTGCCGAAGGAGGAGATCACGCCTTCAGAGGCGGCCAGTGATGTGACCTTTGCGGTCGATCCTAACCTCGTGGCCAAGGCCCGTGCCGAGCTGGCCACCACCAAGTCTGACCTGCCGCTGGTGATGAACGACTACGTCGCCGCCTTCATCAACTTCTTCGCCAACACGCAAAAGGGCCACAACACTCTGCTGCACTCGTTCGAGCGTTCTGGCCGCTACAAGGCGATGATTCAGCGCGTACTCGCCGAAGAAGGCGTGCCGCAGGACTTGATCTATCTCGCCGTGGCCGAGTCGGCCTTTCAGCCGCGCGCCATCGACCGCAAATCCAGGGCGGGCGGCATGTGGCAGTTTATGCCAGGCCCCTACTACGGGTTGACCCGCAACACCTATGTTGACGAGCGCTTCGATCCCGAAAAATCCACCCGTGCCTACGCGCGTTACATGAAGTTCCTCTATGACCAGCTTGGCGACTGGTACCTGGCCATGGCGGCATACGATCATGGCGCCGGCAATATGCAACGCGCCGTGCAGCGGACCGGCTACGCAGACTTCTGGGAGCTCTACAAGCGCCACGAGCTGCCCAGTGAGACCCAGAATTACGTCCCCGAGATTCTCGCCGCCATCATCATCGCCAACCATCCCACGCAGTATGGTTTTGATGACGTCACCCTCGATCCGCCCGTCCTCACTGACACAGTCACCATCAACTACGCCGTTGATCTCCGGCTGGTTTCTGACCTGGTCGGTGCGCCGGTGGATGAGATCGAGGCCCTGAACCCAAGCCTGCTCCGCATGGTCACGCCACCAGATGCCTCATTCGATCTGCACCTGCCCGCCGGCACGGCTACGCTCTTCGATCAGCGGGTGGCCCTCATCCCCGAAACGAGGCGTAATTCGTGGCGCTACCACTCCGTGGTTGCTGGCGACACTCTGCAAACCGTGGCACAGGAATATCGAGTACCTGTAACCGACTTGGCCTCCGCCAACCAGCTCGACAAGAGCGACAGCATCGCCGGACTCCAGGCACTAATTGTGCCGGTGCCGCCGGTTGCCGAACCCCTGGCTCGAGCGCGACTCTACGTCGTTCGCCGCGGAGACACCCTGGTCACCATTGCAGACCGCTTCGGCGTCTCGCTCAGCCAGTTGCGCAGCTGGAATGGGATCCCTTCCGGCACCCGCGTTGCGGCCGGCCGCCGCCTGCATGTGGCCGAACCGCCCACCATACACCGGCCATCCACCTCACATCGCGGCAAAACCTCAACCACCGAGGCCAAAAGTGCGAGCGGAGCCGGAACCACCACCACCAGACCACACGTAGAATCCTCCACCAGAACTCGCCAAGGCTCTTCCGAGGCCAAACGGAGCAGCGTCCCGCCCAAATCGACGCACAAGTCGACCCACAAGCCGCCCGCCAAAACCGGCTCCAACGCCAGGAAACCGGCGACGCAATAGCCCGCCGCCACCGTTGCGAAGGGAAAAATCGCGGCAAGCTGCGCCAAATGCTTGTGTTTCGCTTGTCTTTGTGTGCAAGCTAAAGCTACAATCGCTTGCGCGAGCAGTACGATTCCGCCTGCTCTGCGAAATGCGACCTAAATTTAATCAGCGATAATCCGCTGGAGGCATTGGGATGGATGATGTGTTCAGGATGTACGCGATGAGTGACGGCGACCCCATGGGGAAGCCGGGTGACCTGGACCCCGGTCAGGTCGAAGCCTTTGCAGACGAGGAAGATGAGTTGGAAACTGCCGGTATCCTTACCTCCTCAGATGATGATGACGTAATCGCCGAGGAAGTGGTGGTGGTTGCGGCGCCGTTGGTGCCAAAGCCGGCCGCCAAAAAGGCGCCCGCCAAGAAAGCTGCCCCCAAGAAGGTGGCAAAGAAGAAAGCTCCGGCCAAGAAAGCTGTGAAGAAGGCAGCCAAGAAAGCTCCGGCGAAAAAAGCAGCGAAGAAGAAGGCCCCGGCCAAAAAAGCTGCTAAGAAAGTAGCCAAGAAGAAGGCTGCGAAGAAAGTTGCCAAGAAGGCAACTTCCAAGAAGAAGGCTCCGGCCAGGAAGGCGGCGAAAAAGGTCGCCAAGAAGGCCGCTAAGAAAGCTGCCAAGAAGGCTGCGAAGAAGAAATCGAAGAAGAAGTAAGCCTCGCGTCTTGATGCCGGCGTTCCATACGAGGCGGCTTTCCGTCTAACGCGGCCCGCCACTGCGGATTGTCGCGCACGTTCGAGGTTCGTCCGCTTCGGCGCCAGGCTGCTTCGTTTCGCAAGCGAGTTGCTTCTTCGGCGACCGCTTGCGTCCCTGGAGCGGAAAAGCTAACAAGCCCGGCTCACGAGCCGGGCTTGTTGTTGTATCGCCTTTTTCGCCTAGGGAATTGCTGCCAGCACGTCCGACGCGGCAGTCGCCGGATTCACCTTGGTCCACACTTTTACAATCTTGCCCTTGGGATTGATCAGGAATGTGTTGCGGTTGGCCATGGCCACGCCGTTATGGCCGCCCAGCGAACCGTACTCGCTCACCACTGTATGTTCGGTATCCGAGAGCAGGTGGAAGGTCAGTCCATCCTTGGTGCAGAACTGCTTGTGGCTGTCGGTCGAGTCCACACTCACTCCCAGAATGACCGCGTTTTTGGCCTCGAACTGGCCCAATGCGTTCTGGAAGTTGTGTGCCTCAATGGTGCAGCCCGTCGTCATGTCCCGGGGATAGAAGTAAAGCACCACCCACTTGCCGTGATATTGGTGGAGCGAGATGGGCGAGCCATCCTGTGAGGGAAGAGTAAAGGTGGGCGCCTTTTGGCCTTCGGCGGGCATGGTTGTGTCATCGGCCGCGCGGGCGGCAACAATGGGGAACGTGGCCAAAGCCACCGCGCAAACTGCGAAGAGAAGCGGTTTTCTCACGGAGAGCCTCCTGGGTGGTGGGAATTGAAGAGCAGGGAAGCGCGAACAATTGCCTCATCATTATCAGCGCGGCGCCGCCACAATGGCAATGCCCGCCTGCGTGGCGCGCGTCAGCAGGGCTTCGCGGTCGAATAAGAGCGTCCGTCCCGCCTCAATCGACAGGCAACTCGCCCCCGCGCGGATCATCGTCTCAACGGTAGATTGCCCGATTACCGGCACGTCGAAGCGCATGTCCTGGTTTGGCTTGGCCACTTTCACGATCGTCAGCCGCCGCTCCAGCGTTGAAGCTCCGCCGTCCAGCGACTCCATCAGCCGCCCGGCGCGTTCAATCGCAGCGTCCGTGCCCTCCATCGCCTCTACTGCAACGCAGGCCTGCGCCGCCACTACCACGGTTTGCCCAATGTCGAAGCCGGCCAGCGCCCGCGCGACGCCCAGCCCATACTCGATGTTCAAGCACTCATCCTCGTCCGGCGAGCGCTCAGTGAGCACGCCCTCCTCGGCCAGCAGCGGCTCCAGAAACGCCGTCGAGCTCATCAATTCGATCCCTTCGTCGCCCAGCACTTTGGCTACCGCGCCCAGCAGCGCATCGGTCGAGCGCGTTCGCAAGTTCAGCAGCAGCTTGGCCAGCCGCCAATCGGGCCGGATGCTGGAGAAGATCTGCTTGTGCTTTACCTGGCCGGCCATCACGGCCTTCTCGACGCCGGCGTCTTTGAAGGTCTCGATCAGCCGCGAAAGCTCGCCCAGCGACAGCCAATGCACGGTCACGCCGGGGTCCGCTTCTGCGCGACGGTCCATCTCCGGATCGGTCTCTTCTTTGATGGCCGCCACTACTACCGGCAGCCCCTGCGCCCGCGCCGCATCGAGCAGCAGAAACGGAAAGCGGCCGTTACCGGCAATGAGGCCGAGTTTCATGTCTACTTGATTACCCCGCGCTCGCTGTGCTCGATAAACTCCACCAGCAGCGCCACGTCGTCGCCATCCAACTCCCGCATCTTTTCCACCGCCTGCGTGGTGTTCAGCTTGCCGTGCAGCAGCAGCCGGTATGCCTTTTGCAGCCGTCGCCATCTGCTCCGGCGTAAATCCTCGCCGCTCCAGTCCGATCTTGTTGATTCCGAATGCCTTATTCTCGCGCCGCGACGAGGTCAGCGAGAACGGCAGCACGTCCTGCGTCACAATCGTTCCGCCGCCGATAAACGCGTACGCGCCCACCACGCAATGCTGATGAACCGGGCAAAACGCGCCCAGTGTCACATGATCCTCAATCACCACGTGGCCGGCCAGCGTGGCGCAGTTGGCCAGGATGCAATGGCTGCCCACCTGGCTGTCGTGACCGATGTGCACGTAAGCCATCAGCAGGTTGCCGGAGCCCAGCCGCGTCATCCCGCCGCCGCCCGTCGTGCCGCGGCTGATGGTCACGCATTCGCGAATCGTGTTGCTCGTCGCCGATCTCGGTCTCGGTTGGCTCGCCCTCGTACTTCAGGTCCTGCGGTGCCATCCCGATCGAGCAAAACGGATAAAACGTGTTGCGCGCGCCGATTTGCGTCCGCCCGTCCAGAACCACGTGCGAGATCAGCGTGCAATCCTCGCCCATCGTCACCTCCGGCCCGATCGTGCAATACGGGCCGATCGTGCACGACGCCGGAACGCGCGCTCCTTCTGCGATCAACGCGCTGGGATGAACGCTCACTCCGCCGCCTCGGAGGGACCAGATTCCGCCTTCGATTCCTGCTTCGACCCTGCTGCGCGCGGAACGATCATGCAGGTCAGCGTGGCCTCGCAGGCCAGCTTGCCGTCCACGTATGCCTTGCCCTCCATCTTGCCGGCGCGCGGACGGAAGCTTACCACGCCCACTTCGATACGAATCTGATCGCCCGGCGTGACCGAGCGGCGGAACTTGGCGCCGTCGATGCCGGTAAAGACCGCCAGTTTCGAGTGCCGGTCCTCCATCTCCGAAAGCAGCAGCACCGCGCCGGCCTGCGCCATGGCTTCAACGATCAGTACGCCGGGCATGAGCGGATGGCCAGGAAAGTGTCCCTGAAAGAACGGCTCGTTCATGGTCACGTTCTTGATGGCCACCATGCGCTTTGCGGCTCGAACTCCAACACGCGGTCGATCAGGAGAAAGGGATATCGGTGGGGCAGGAAATCCATGATCTCCTGGATGGTCAACGTCATTCTGCGGCTCCTAGAGAGCGGTGGGGTTGGGTGCTTTGCGCTCTTAGGGATTATAAATATCGATCCGGCTGCAGATGAATGGATTGTGCTCTGGGCGTCGGCCGCCGTTACTTCTTGATCTTCCGCGCCTCCGCGTCGGGATCCCAGAACTCGGCAGGCAGGTTTTGGTTATAAGCTCACGTGTGACACGTAGTACTGGCGAACGGTTCGCCGTTCTTCAGCCGTGTGATGGTGAAAGGGGTGGGTAAGCCGTCGATGACGTGATAGTCGTCGTACTCTTCGGTGTCGGTATTCTTGTCGTGATATTCCGGGTCGCGCCATTGGAAGCTGCGCTGCAGTGGCAGATGCGTCTGTGCGTCCATCAGGATAGTGATGGCCTCGTTCTGAGCCGAAATCAGCGTTACCTGCTCGGCCAGGTGCCTTTCGGCCAGGCGCTGTCCCTCGTAAATCAGGATCGTGTTCGGGTCCTTCATCCACACCTTCACCGCCGTCTCAATCGAGTGGTCGCGACGGCGCAGGTAGTCGTCCACAATGTCCTTGTCCAGCGGCTTTTTGCCGCGGTAGGTCACCTCCCAGCCCTTGCCGCCGACGAAAAACTCCACCACGTCGCGGTGCTTGGTCACTTCAATGCGGTCGTGGTCGGGCCATTGGTGAAATTCAAACAACTCCTCTGTGCCCAGGTCCGGGTTGCCCTGGAAAAACGCGGCAACATGCCCCTGCCGCATCTGGTTCTTCATGTTGAGCCAGGCTTGCCCGCCCAGCGCCTGCACCATCGCGTTCAAAGCCGCCCGCGCCTGCGACGCATTCTTCGCGGCTTCCTGATCGCCGGTCTGCGCGCACATCGCACGTCGGCGCCATCAGCGCCATCGCCACCAGCGCCACTGTCAAGACTTTCCGCATCGTTCCCAATTTTCCTCCCGAGCCTCTAGGCCCAGCTCCCTACTCCCTATTACCCTGTCTTCTCACCCCACCAGCACCGCGCCGCCGTTCACGTTCAGCACTTCGCCGCTGATGAACCCAGCCAGCGGCGTGCATAGGAACAACACCGGTCCTGCGATCTCGCGTGCGCTGGCGACGCGACCCACCGGAATGGCAGCCGCGATCTTCGGCCCCGTCGCGGGATCAGCCAGCGTGCCTGCCGACATATCCGTCGCCACCCACCCCGGCGCCACACAGTTTACGCGAATCCCCTTCGGCGCGAGTTCGCTCGATAGGCTTTTTGTGAGACTGATCAGTGCGCCTTTGGTCACGGCGTAGTCGGCGTGATACGCTTCGCCCCGTTGCCCCGCCGTCGAGCTGATCAGGGCAATAATATAGTTGACTAATCTCCATTGAAAATGATGGAATTATCGCTATGTTATTTGCCGGTGAGAAGAGGAGACCACCGTGCAAAAGCCCTATAAGAAATTGGGAGATACTGTTCGAGTCGTCTCCCTTCGTGAACTGATGTTTGCATACGCCATCAACGTACTCGTGCAGGGCGTTAGCGGTCTATTTGCGGCCAGCACTGTGCTCGCATACGCAAAGAACCCGCTGAGTCCTGCCGATCCGAAGAACTTGAAGAGTCTCAGCAAGGTACTTTTTGGGCTTCATGTGATGGGGAAGGATATCGGTTTAGATTCTTCCCTGCTAGACCAAATTGCCGAATTGAACAAGTTGATAAGCCGTGAAAACTGCAAGAAGCCGACTAACATAATTGCGATGCGCGTAGACCTTATTATTCAGGGGATTTTGGGTAACCTGGACTCAAAGAAATTCATGTTTGTTCCCACGGATCAGGCTTCTTATTGGGAGAACCGTGCCATCTTTGGAGACGATTCCCTAGTTGAGCTTGGGGAGTCGGCTGGATTTGAAGCAGTAGAGGCGGGAAACTGCTACGCTGCTGGTCGGTGGACGGCCTGTGTATTTCACTCTATGCGCGTGGCCGAATACGGTATAAGAAATATCGCCCAAAAGTTGAAGGTTACACTCAGCGACAACGGGAAGAGATATCCGCTGGAGTATGGAGACTGGAACAAAGTCATTGGGGCAATCCGCAAGAAGATAGACGAAATGCGCAGACTCCCGATAGGTCCAAAGAAGGCAGAGGCATTGAGGCGCTATTCGGATCTAGCGGACCACTGCGAATACATGAAGGACATTTGGCGGAACGAGGCTTCCCACGCTCGCCGCCGCTATAACCAAACTGAGAGTCTGGCGGCGATGAACCGGGTGCGTGAATTCATCCACTCCATACCTTTGAAGCCAAAGACCCAAAAGACTGCCCCCGGCGTATCATAGGGGTGTGAAGGCGAAACCGCAGGGCGAAGAATCAGGAAGGCCGCAGTCGGAATACATCGAAGGGCCGGAAGCATTTCAACGCTTCGACAGCCTAATGACAGCCTTGGTTGCTGTGCCGCGATCTGTGATTGAGAGACGGGAAAGGGCATACCGCAAGAAAGTGGAAGCCAACCCAAAAAAGCGAGGCCCGAAGCCAAAGAGTGGCTCATAAAGCGAGTGCATGATGCTATTAACTGAGCGCATTCTTGCATGGGTGGGCGTTCTCGCGTTTCTAACGTTCCGTGTTCTCGGTCCCCTCTGGATAGGGAGGGCAGCACGAAAGCGGAATGAGGGTTTTCGGTCGTGGGTCGTAGTGGGATGGGTCATCGGGCCGCTAATCACCTGGCTAATCTACCTTGCGTTCGTCAGTTGGAAGCCCGTCCTCCCAGAGCGAATAAACGATAAGGTGTTTTATGTTTAGGTGTCGATTGGGAAGGCTCTCGTGAAACGCTCTCGATTCGTCGTCGGCTGGTTCGTCATGCTATTCCTGTTCAATCTGGTTGTTCACAATGGGCCGGTAGGAAACCACCCGATAATTGAGCGGAGTTTGGAAGCTGTTGAGTACTTCTTCGCCCCTATCGAGATCATCGCCTCAATCGTGGCTATTGCGATTATCTTTCGCTTAACCAGAAAAAAGAGCGGCGGGGCGGAATCATCTAAGCCTATAATCCAAGACAAATAAAAACCCCGCTCTCAACGGGGTTTCTATGATCTTTGAGCTGTCGCTGGCGCGGTGCCTCTCCGATCTCTCCAATTTTGATGGTAGAGAAAAGGAGGGCACTGTGTCCACCGTTAAAATCCCCGTCCAATATGCTCATTTCCATTTTGCTTATTGCCTGAATTGCAAGGAACCGCTCTTTGGTTGCAAGCGTCTATGTCGGCAACACAGCGGCCTTACTCTCAGATGCGCATTCTGTGGGGCCGTTAATCTGTTCGACGACTCCGTTCAGCCAGTTGAAGTGATCGCCGGTCACTGCCCCGCCTCATGCCCTCCCAACCGCAGACACGGCAATGGAGCGAGAAATCCGAGTCGTCAATCTCGACCACGCCGCTCCGCTTTCGGTCAGGTTGCCGGGGCCGGAAATGAAGATATTCAACTGTAATCGGATGGTGATTTGGACATTCAAAAGTGATATCGAGGACAACTAACTCAGTTGCTTGGGTTTTCTTGCGCTTTAGAACTCTCATATCTCTCCTCTATCGTCGGTTGATGGTTCGCTGGTGTGTTCTGTTAGAGACAGAAACACCCCCGCATTTTCCCATTGCGATTTCTGAGGGGATTGATTACGCTGGAGAGAAGTGATTGCTCCAGCGTCCCTCTGCAATGGGAAGCCTTTGAAGACCCACCCGCTACGGTGGGTCTTCGTCGTTTGGCTCGCATCGAGCCTATGTTTAAGTATTGGAGATATTGCGCGTGGAATTCCACTAGAAAGCGCACGGTTGTTTATTTCTGGCGCTTCCTAGTGCCCCGAGGCTTCCAGCCAGTAGTTTTAAAACGCTTCTTGCCTCGCATGTCCGGTTAACTCATCGAAAGTGAGACGCTTTCTGGCTAGCATCGACATGACACGCTGAAAGCGCATCGAGTCGTCCACGGGTTGATCCGGCTTGGCTCGGTTGTTGTATCGAAAGGCTTGCTCATCGAGATAGCGGAACAGGTGGAACGGTTCGACGCTGATGTAAGTCCCACCTAGGCAGCGTTTGACCAAGCTCCAAAAGTTCTCCATTCCGTTAGTGTGGATGCGGCCATTAACGTAGCTCACGGCATGGTCGATGATTTGGTGGACGTACTCCCGATCTAGTCCCTTATATCCGCCCATCTCGTCTGTATAGAGAGCGGAGCCTGGTTCGACGTGTTTGCGAACGATAGGCTGCAAGGTATGCTTCTGGCGGTCTGGAATCAGCTCAGTCCGAACCTCGCCACCGCGTTCCAAGACTCCCATCACGATAGTCTTATCCTTGCGGAAACTCTGCCCCATCCCAGAGATGCGGCGGTCGTGAACGCTCTTATGCATGTTGCGGGCACGGCCACCAATGAACGTTTCGTCTGCCTCTACTTCGCCGCCACCGCCGCCAAACTTCACCAGAGAACCGCTCTGCATAGCAAGGCGAATGCGATGCAACATGAACCAAGCAGTCTTTTGGGTGACTTTCAAGGCACGGTGAATCTCCCAAGAACTGATCCCGTTCTTGGCGTTGGTAATCATCCAGACCGCAGGGAGCCATTTCTCCAGGGGAAGCGGAGAGTCCTCAAAAACCGTACCGACCTTAGCTGTAAACTGACGCCGTGGATGCTTGGCCTTACACTGCCAGCGCCGCTGAGCCGCAAGGAAGTTAACGTCGATACGACCGCAGGAAGGGCAAACTACGCCGTCAGGCCAGCGTTTAGCGGCCATGTACCAGAGCGCATTGTCAGGATCGGCAAAGGTGATGATTGCTTCCTGTAGTGTCTTGGGTTCTGCAACGATCTTCATCGTCCGAGAGTACCCCCGAACCGGAGATTAGTCAACTATATTATTGCCCTGATCAGCACGATATGTCCGGTTGCTACGCTCTTGTCCAGAGGGCTGCTGTAGGCAGTGCTGCTGCGTGCAATGCTCATTTGCGCCACTGCCGCCTGCACCAGCCCGAATACCGAGTCCAGATTCACCGCCAGCGTTTGCCGCCATTGCGCCTCGCTCATCTCGGCAATGGGCACATCCTCGGCCTCCCACACGCCATGATTGGCCACCAGAATATCCAGCCGCCCCAGCGCAGCCACAGCCTTCTCCACCAGCATGCGCCCATCCGCAGGTGAGCTCAGCTCCTGCTCGATCGCGACACAGCTTCGCGCCCCGCCGCACTCAGACACGAGCGCAACCGCCTGCTCCCGTGCCTGCCGGTAATTGAACGCGACCCGCGCCCCAGCCTCGCAGAACAGCCGCACCGTTTCTGCGCCGATCCCCCGCGAGCCGCCGGTAATGAGCGCAACTTTCCCGTCCAAAGCTAGAGCAACGCCTGCCATAAGCTCACGCTATCGCATTTTCACAATTTCTGTAAGTCGAAGAGAGACAGCCACGCGGCGTTTTCTTCAAGGAAACGTCGCCATCCGCATATCTCGAAATGCCTCATGGTAATTGTGAAAATGCCTTAAAGGATCGTCGAAGGAGATGTCGAGGAAAGCTCCACGCAAGGTCCGCGTCGAAGCGAATCCGCGAAAGGTTTCGAAAAGGGAACTGACTTACACAGCCCGCAGCGCCCGTACCGGCAGAAGAATGATCGCCTTGACCAGGTCCAGCACTCCGTCGACGGCAATTCCGACCACACGGAACGGCAACAGCAGCAGCCACACGAGCGGATAAAGCACCAGCGCGATCAGCGCCAGTGGCCAGCACAGCACAAGCAGAATGCACCACAAAAGAAATTTGATCATGGCTTTCAGCGCCTCGTACGCGCGGGGTTGCACCCACAGCGAGTCTAACTCTCTCTACGAAGGCAGCCGGGCCGGAGTTCCATCGCTACTTGCGTTTTGCCCCGCTTCTGCGTCCAAAACTGCGCCCCGCCAGCACTTTCTTGCGCTCTCTGATTATCTTCGCGCGTTCTTTCTCGGGCATCGCCAGCACAGTCTTGGTCCGCTTGGGCAGTTTTTCGTAGATGAGTTCGTGTGCCCGTCGCAACTCTTCTTCAATCTCTCGCGGCCGCAACGCGTTCCATCGCTCTACAGTCACCCAATGGGCCTTGGCCAGGTAGGACGATGCGCAGATGCCCTCCCGCTCCAGCAACTCGTGAAACCGCTCTGCACCGCAATGGAACCACAGAACCCCAGTCCCAGTACCGTCCACGTCGGTCATCGCGAACATCTTTCCGCCAATATCGCGGTCGCCCACCCAATACACCAGGTGATGACCCCAGTTCAGCGTTTCGCACACGTGCGGCAGCGCCAGGCACAGTTCTCGAATGCGCTCATTGTCCATGAAGCGAGTGTAAGTCGTCGCGATTGCAGCAGCCACGTACCCCGCTGAGATTCCGCAGCCTCGGTCAATCTACACAAACCCCAGATTGTTGGTGCTGAAGTTTCCGATCGACGGCAACACTGCGGGCAGATTTGCGGCGCTTATGCCAAACCACTGCGCCAGCGTGGCGGCATACTGCGAACTCGCGGTGGTGGGAACCCAGCGGCCATTCGCATCCGCATCATCTGGTCCTGCCAGAGCCAGCGTGGGATAGGTGCCGTAGATCTGGCCGCCGTTCACCGCGCCGCCAATCACGATGTGGTGAGAACCCCACGCGTGGTCGCTTCCATTATTCGAGTTGGGTTGGAACGTGCGGCTGAAGTCCGACATCGTAAACGTAGTCACTTCGCTGGCCACATTCAATTCCACGGTCGCGTTATAAAACGCCGCCAGCGCGGGAGAGATTTGCGCCAGCAGGGCATTTTGCAGTGTGAGCTGATCGGCGTGCGTGTCGAAGTTGCCGATCCCGGCAAAGAAGATCTGGCGCTGCACGCCCAGTGCAGCGCGCACCTGGATAATCTGGGCAATCTGCTTCAGTTGCGAGGCCAGCCCGTTATTCGCGGGAAAGACTGTTTGCAGCGGGCTGATGGACTGCACAGCGTCGGAGAGTGTTTTGGCGTAGGCATATGCATTGGTCGTAATCGAGTCGTCGGCCTGAACAAGGGATATACCGGAATCCAGCGTCAGCAGCGCCTGCGCCGTTAGCTGGCGTGCTGAGCACTCCGACCCCTCAGAGCAGCTTCCTACGCCCAGATTTCCCGGCGAGATTGAAACTGGCGATGTGGCACTTCCGTTGCAAAATAAGGTATCGCCCGCCACTGAAGTGATCATTGGGATCGATGCGCCCTGGTTGTAGCTCGAGCCCAGAACATCCGCCATGCGCCCTGCCCAGCCGGTGGGCGTAGCCGCGCTTTGCGCTGCATTCTGCCACTCCAGTTGCTGATCGGGATGGGAGAAGAGATTCACCGGCGCGGTCTGTCCGGCCTGGTACTGCGCCCGGGTCAACGGCTGCACCAGCGTGCCGACGTTGGCGACGAAAGCCGCGTTCTTGTTATTGAACAGGGTTTGAATGTCCGGCAGGTTCGGATTCAACGCGAAGTTGGGCGTCGGCGTCAATGGCAGCAGCGTATTTTGTGCCAGCGCAAGATCGCCGCGGATCGTAGAGTACTGCCCATAACCGGTGGTGTCGAACGGAATCAATGTATTGTTGGCATCGTTGCCGCCAAACAGAAACACGCACACCAGCGCCTTGTAGTCGCTGCCTGTGCTTTGCGCCAGCGCGTTCAGCGCTCCAAAGGGGCGGAGCCCCAAAATATTTCCCGCCGCAGCCATGCTTGCACATGCAATGAAGCTTCTCCGGTTTGACCGCATTATTTCTCTCCTAACGGAGTCGGACTCGCTCCGAGATCCTAGTGCATGACCTTGTATTGTGACGACGTGATCACCAGGTAAGTGGCCACGCGCACCTGTTGCGCCGTTCCCAGTCCGCCGATCGCGCTGATGATTTCGTTGCGCATGTCGCTCGGCATCTGCCCGTGCATGAAGATCTCGCCCAGCATATCCACAAGTTGGCCCGGGTTGCTGGCTGCAAGCACTCCCAGCGGACTGGTAGCAGCTAAGTTGATGCTGAAGCCCGTAATCTTGTTGTTCACCAGGCTGTCGGCCAGCGAAAGACGCAAAATGGCCGACGCCGTATTCTCCAGGTCGAACTCCGGCGCATTCAGCGTTGTCTGCGGAATTACGTAGCTCGGCGGAAAGAAGTTGAACACACTGCCCGAGCGATAAGGCCGCTCGTTCAGGTTGTTGGAGTAGTTTGAAAGCGAGAAGTAGGATCCGTTCGCATCCGTATTGGTAAAGCCCACCGCGCGCAGGAAGTTTGTGATCCACAGCATCGGTTCGCGCAAGTGCCCCCCGCTGTAAGTCGGGTCGGTGTCTCCGGCGCGCGCTTCGGGATCTTCCAGAATGGCCCGAATCACCGCCTGCATGTCGCCCCGCACCCCGCTGCCATTGTTGGCAAAGACCGCCGAAATGCGTGCCACATAAGCCGGGCTTGGTGTGCTCGTCACCAGATGCTGGATTAACTGAGTGCACACGAACGGCCCCACATTTGGATGATTGAAGATATTCGTCAGCGCACCCTGCAGGTCCTGCTCGGCGGTCTGGCCTGCCGGCAGCACAGTGCCATTCAGCAGCGTCTTTGCCGTGGTGTCATGTTGGCTCTCAACTGCCACCATGGGAGCTAGATAATTGGCCGTGTTGTTTGGATATTTGGTGGGCACGCCGCCAGTTGAAGTGGCATAGGTCCAGCCCGTGTACGCTTTGGCGAAGGCCTGCACCTGGTCCTGCGTGTAATTCGGAATTGGATTGCCGGTGCCATCAAGCTGCAGAGTCCCGTCGTTGTTCAATTCGTCCAGGCCGATCGTGAACAGTTGCATCAGCTCGCGTGGGTAATTCTCATTCGCAATTTGGCCGGCGGGCGCCTTGGCGCTGTTCAGCATGTTCAAGTAAGCGCCCATGCCCGGTGAAAGTGTCACGTCGTTCATGATGGTGTAGAAGTTGGTGAACGCGTCCTGCGCCAGCGTGTTGTGGTAGTAGGTGATGGTCGTCGCGTTATCAGTGTCGCTCGAGATCACAAAAATCTCGCTCAACGCAAACGCGACCCGCTGCCGCAACTGGTCAGGGCCAGTCAGTACTGTTTGCCACCACTCCGACTCCTCGCAGTTGGTCGGAGTATTTGCGGAGAGGCATAGCGCCGGCAGCGGCGAGGGGATGTTCGCAAGCGGCGTATCAGGCGTGTTGAACTGCTGCGTGATCCAGGCATCCAGCCCAGTCGACTGCACCTGCTGGATTGAAGCGAGCGAGGGCCCGAATGTGGCTTGATCCAGCAGTCGGGCCGCCGCGGCCATGGAGGTCAAGTAAATGGTCGCGCTAGCCGGGTTTGAGGCCGCGGCGCCGGGGTTTGGATTCATTACTTCAACACTCAGCGTTGTCGTCCCGGTCGGGATTGTCACCGTTGCCTGTAATTCATTTGCGGCCACAAACGTCGTCGTTACGCTGGCGCCGGCGGCCTGAATCTGCGCGCCATTCACAAAGCTGGTGCCGTCGACCTCAAGTGCGTAGCTGTTTCCAGTGACAGGGGTTGCCGCAGCCGCCGAGATGGATGGCACGGGATTGAGAATGCTGACCGGCGCTGACCCAGACGTGCTCGGCGAGGCCACGCTTACCGCCGTCACGGTTACCGTATTGTTTGCCGGGATGTTCGCCGGGGGCGTGTAGACACCCGCGCTGCTGATCGTGCCCACGGTACTGTTTCCGCCCGCAACGCCGTTCACTTGCCACGTGACCGCGCTGCTCGACAGGTTAGTCACGGTGGCCGTAAAGCTGTCGGTGCTTCCCAGCCGTACCTGGCTGCCGCCGGTTACCGTAACCGAAGGTGTTGCCGGGGGCTGGGAAGTCGAACTAGCAACCCCTCCGCCGCCGCAGCCGTCTAGCAAGCCGGCAAAAATGAGCGCGGGCGCAAAGGCGCAACAAAGGCAAGAAAGCCGGGAATCGCGCAAGGGTGGCCTCCGTACCGAGGGAAGGGTCTCGCATGCAGGGGCGAAACCAGGGTATTCTGATGCTAACCACGCGCCCGGGATAAAGTCGCGCACATATTCGAGATTTTTTGTCCGGCGCTGTGCCCGCTCGCCTTCAGCCTGCCGCAGCAAGATGTTCAGTACTTCGCTTCGAATGCCCGGAACCGCCGTTCCAGCTCCCACTGCGCAGCGGCCTTCTCGCTCCCATTGAGGAACGCCTTGCACTCGGCCGAAGGGTTATTGGCGCCAAGAGGCTCGCCTTTGCACGCATTCGCCGCCGTGCCAAAACCGTCTGGCTTCGCCCAGAGGCTCGCGCCCGGCAAGAAATCGTGTTCCATTCCTGTCCGCGCCAGTTGCTTCAGGTCTGCGTAGCTCAGGTTGTAGTCGAGCGCCGCCCTCACATATTCGTGCGTTAAGTCGATCCGGCTCACGCCCTCGTCGTCGGTCGAAAGCGCCACCGGCACCTTGGCTGCGCGATAGATCGGGAAGGGATGATTCGCTCCTTCGACCCCGAGAATCGCCTCATTTGAACTCAGGTTGATTTCAATCATCGCGTGCTTTTGCGCAAGTTCTTTCAACAGTCCTTGCGGGTCGTCTTCATACATCACGTCCACCCCGTGGCCGATGCGTTCGGCGTGGGCCAGTTCCAAAGCCTGCCGGATATGGAAGCGCAGCCCTTCCGGAGGCACCAGTCCAAGAGCCAGCTCACCGGCGTGCAGCGAGATGCGTGCGTCCGGGTATACGGAGTGCAGGTAACCAACCATCTTCATCTGCAGGGTGTAATCGCGCATGGCGACATAGTCGTCTTCGGGCCTGACGAAGTTGATGCCGACGAAGCCGTCGTCGTGTGCCTCGATGCTGGCTTCGGCGGTCTCAAAGCTCAGCAGTGCTTGCGCGAAAACCTGTTCGGGCGGAAGGTCGCGCAGCACCGTCCAGATATAGCGAACCTCGACCTGGCAAGCCGGCGCCGCCTGCGCAGTGCCGCAGTGCTCCAGTTGTTTCCGCTGCGCCTCGGCCACGCGCACTTCTTCGCGGTCGGCGGCTACGTCCTCGCGCAACCCCTTGTCCAGTAGCTGCTGCCGGAACTGCGCAAATGCCTGCGGATCGGCCTGCTGCAACGACGCGCTCCATCCGATTTCGCGTGCACTCTGCGCGGCATGGGAAAAAGGCGGCGTCACCATCAGCTCAAGGTACTGCTGGTTCTGCGCCGCTGCGCGCGCGGCCACCTCGTCGACCCATTCGCCATTGTGATCCTTCAGAGCGCCGGTGCGGTCAAAAACGGCGAAGAACTGGTCGTGCTCGCTCCAGCTTGCGGAGGGCACAAAGCTGCGGACGGAAAGCGAATCAATCAGCTTGTCATAGAGCAATTGGGTCTGCCTGTCGATGTTGCCTGAGAAGTTCACGGCCGATATCAAATTGCCGGTGCAGGGCGGCTTGGCAAACGCCAACACCGCCGTGTCCACGCACAGTCCGTCGTCGCCGGCATCACGAATCAAAGTCTCGGCATAGACCGCGCCGGAAAGATGCACATGCAGATCGGCGCCCTTGGGAAACTGCGCCAGGAAGGCCTCGAGCGCCAGCGGACCCTGCCGAACAGCAGCGTCGTAGGCTCGTGCTGCGTGAGCCTCCGCCCCTGCCCCCATCGCGGAACTGCCCTGAACGCGGCCCGAGGGAGCCTGGCTGAAAAGCGTGGCCGCAAAAGTCAATGCAAAGAGAGCGAAAAAGCGAACCGAGCGTCGCATAATTGCTTTCCAGTGTAGTCCAGCGCGCAAGGCGGCTGCTTGGGGTTTTGGCCCACCACATTCGGGATTGGTATACTAGCTCTGGTTGTTTTGAGCGCACGGCAAGTGGAAACGCCCACCTTTCCCGGCAACGCCTCCCGGCAGCACCGGAATCCGCGCAGATTCATGCAACTTCAAGTCTGCACTGAGGCCAGGTAGCTCAGTGGTAGAGCGCGGCCCTGAAAAGGCCGGCGTCGGCGGTTCAATCCCGTCCCTGGCCACCATTCCTGCGATATTTCAAGAATATTCGGGGCCGCGCTCTCGCTTTTGTGCGCAGCGCAGTGGTATCGCCCGCGGCCCTGCGGAAGGCCGGCAGGGCTCAATGAAACCCTCGGCGTGTCAGATGTGTGTCACAAATTCCAGAGGAGCATGCGCTTTGTCGAGAGATCGTCTCGGAGTGCGGCCGCCTACGCCGCCGTGAGGCCTCCGTCTATAGGGATCGCGGCCCCGTTGATGAACGACGCCTCGTCGCTCGCCAGGAAGACCAACGCGTTCGCGACATCCATTGTGCTGGCTAGCCTTCCGAGGGGTACTTCGCCGAGTCTCTCCGCCCGGCGCTGGGGGTCCATGAGCATGGCCGCCGCGAAGGCGGTCTCCACCGTGCTGGGATGGATCGAATTGCACCGAATGTTGTCTTTCGCGTAACGGACGGCCACCGATTTTGTGAGCATTGTCAGGGCGCCCTTGGTCGTCGAATAGGTCTCGTTCGTGTACCTGTGGCCGACAAGACCGCAAATCGACGACATGTTGAGGATGACCCCCCCGCCTGCGGCCCTCATAATCGGCAGCGCGTGCTTGATTCCGATAAACGGGCCTCTCACGTTCACCGCGATCATGGCGTCGAACGACTCCACCGGCATTTCCTCTATGTCCTTCCTCACGTTGATACCCGCGTTGTTCACGAGGACGTCGAGTCGTCCAGCACGCTCGAGCACGGCGGAAAGCGCAGCCTTCCAGCTGTCCTCAGAGGTGACATCGAGTGGTAGGAAGACCGCTCCCACCGATGCGGCCGTCTTTTCCCCCTCCGCGCAGTTCGTGTCGGACACGAACACCAAGGCGCCTTCCTCTCGGAACCTTCGGGCAATCTCCGCGCCGATCCCTCTCGCGGCGCCCGTGATCAGGGCAGTCTTACCCGCAAGACGCATCGCGCTCACTTCGCACCCCCCTTGCGGACCTTGACCCCGGCGAGCCTTTCATAGAACTGGATGAGGCCTCCATGGTCTTCGGCCTGCTTTCCGTCAACCTTGAGGGCTTGCATCATCTCCATGACCTGGCTGGTGAGCGGGATCGGAACGCCGGTCTCGTGCGCGGTATCCAGCGCGTTCTGCAGGTCCTTGATGTGCAGCTCAATCCTGAATCCGGGCTTATAGTTTCCCTCGAGGACCATCGGCGCCTTCGCATTGAGGACGGTGCTTCCGGCGAGACCTCCCTTGACGGCATGGAAGACACGCTCGGGATCCACTCCAGCCTTGGCCGCAAGGACGAAGGCCTCTGACATCGCGGCAATGTTCAGCGCGACGATGATCTGGTTGGCGAGCTTGGTCACGTTCCCCGCGCCAATGTCTCCGCAAAGAACCGCGCTGGAGCCCATTTTGAGTAGAATGTCTTTCACCTTCTCGAAAACGGCTTCCTTACCGCCGACCATGATGGCAAGAGTTCCGTCGACAGCCTTGGGCTCGCCGCCGGAAACGGGGGCGTCGAGCATCTCGATGCCCTTCTTTGCGAGTTCGGCCGCCACCTCGCGGCTCGCGAGCGGCGCGATCGAGCTCATGTCGACCAGCAGGCTCCCCGGTCTTGCCCCTTCGATCACGCCGTCCTTGCCCAGGATCGCCTTCTTCACGTGAGGCGAATTGGGCAGCATCGTGATGATCAGTTCGCATTGCGCGGCCACGTCCTTTGGCGACGAAGCCGCCGTCGCGCCGGCTTCAACCAGTTCCTTCACCGGCGTCTCAACAATGTCATATACGACGAGGGCGTAACCCGCCTTCAGAAGGTTCTTCGCCATGGGCTTGCCCATGATGCCCAGGCCTACAAAGCCGATACGCATAAAACCTTGCTCCCTTTCAAAAGTGTTCTTGCCGCATTGGCTACGGCGTCTGAAGTCAGTGAAAAATGCTTGAGCAGAGAGTCGTAATCCTCTGCCGAGATGCCGAAACTGTCATGCACGCCCACAAACTCTACCGGCGCATGATTCACTCCACGCAGCGCCTCGACCACCGCGGAACCAATTCCGCTGATGATGGAATGCTCTTCAGCGGTGAGAATCGCATCCACTCCATCCGCATAGCGGATCACCGCTTCGCGATCCAGCGGCTTGATCGTGCTCACGTTCAGCACGCGCGTTGAGATCCCTTCCGCAGCCAGTACCTCCGCCGCCATCAATGACTTCGACACCATGATTCCCGAGGCAAAGATCGCCACGTGGTCCCCGTCCCGAAGCTTGGTTACCTTGCCGATGGAGTAGGGCTCATCGGTAGGAGTCACAAATGGCAGATCGTTCCGGTTGATCCTGAAGTACACCGGGCCTGGCCGATCCAGAACGCAGTCCATCATCTTCTCCACCTCGATTGAATCCGCGGGGCAGAGCACCGTCATATTCGGAAGCGACCGCATCAAGGCAGCGTCTTCCACGCCCTGGTGCGTCTTTCCATCGCCAAAATCGGAAAGCCCGGCGCTCGATCCGCAGATCCTCACCGGCAGGTTCGGAATGCAAATGGAATTGCGAAGCTGATCGTAGTCTCGCCCCGACGCGAATACCGCAAACGAATGAATGAACGGAATCATTCCGGCCAGTGCGAATCCCGCAGCAGTTGAAGCCATGTTCTGTTCCGCGATACCCATTTGGAAGTAGCGGTCCGGAAACTCCGCCTGGAACATGGCAGACTGCGTGGATTTTCCCAGGTCCGCTTCCAGGGCCACCACGCGCTCATCCTTTTTCCCCAGCCGCACGAGACTGGCGCCATACGCACTTCTCAGGTTCGGCGAAGTCATTGGAGCATCCTCCGGGATTCTTCGATTTCAACCAGGGCCTTGTCGTATTGCTCCTGCGTCATGATCCCGTTGTGGAAGGCCGCGGTATTCTCGGCGAAAGAAACGCCCTTTCCTTTGATCGTTTCTGCCACGATCACGGTCGGTCCACCTTTCTTGGCAGCTGCCTCATCCAGAGCATCGAGAACCGCGCCTACATCGTGCCCCTCAACGTTCATCACGTTCCATCCGAACGCCCGGAATTTGTCTTCCACATTGGGAATGTCGAAGATCTCCTTCGTCGGACCGGTGGCCTGAATCCGGTTTCGATCCAGGATCGCCGTAATGGAATCGACCTTGTACCGAGCAGCGGCCATGGCCGCTTCCCAGAGCTGGCCTTCGGCAAGCTCGCCGTCGCCCATGATAACGTACACCCGGGCCGGGCTCTTCTTCAGCCGCAGCGCCAAAGCCATGCCCACCGCGATCGAAAGTCCCTGTCCGAGTGAGCCCGTCACTGCCTCCATGCCGGGCGTCATCATGTCGGGATGCCCCTGCAATTTACCCGCAAGAGTCTTCACCTTGCTAATCTCTTCTCGGGGAATCGCTCCCAGTTCCACCAAGGCCGCGTATTGAATAAGAACGGAGTGACCTTTGCTCAAAAGAAAGCGATCTCGATTTGGGTCGCTCAATGCCTGGGGATCGAAGTGCATCTTCGCGAAGTATAAAGACGCAACAATCTCGGCCAGCGAACATGAACCGCCAAGGTGCCCTGCTTTGCCGACGCCGATCATCTTCACGACATCAGCCCTCATGTCCCACGCGATCTTTTTGATTCTATGAATCTCGTCAGGCTTTGCCATGCATCTTCCTCCCGGCGCAGGATCTCCGATTCTCGCCACGCTTGCGTTTCAACCTTCGAAGAGTATGCTCCACCCCATCAAAGCCGCTGTTGACAGACACTGAAAGAGTAGTTCCGCCATTCGCCTCGAAGACGTGATGTGGGTCACGACTGGATAGAAGTTTGCAACTGTCTCTGGGAAGTCTCGACAGAAGGAGTCATGATGATTGCGTGTGTATGTTCGTGAGCTGGAATTGCGTGCAAGCGCGGTCGCTTTGCGATAGACCCATGGATATACAGAGTGGCAGACCAGCGACTCTCTTTTGAA
This sequence comes from uncultured Acidobacteriaceae bacterium, assembly GCA_963841365.1. Classification (GTDB taxonomy): domain Bacteria; phylum Acidobacteriota; class Terriglobia; order Terriglobales; family Acidobacteriaceae; genus Telmatobacter. The sequence goes on along the minus strand of CAWJDG010000091.1, from coordinate 78,684 downwards.
GCTAAGCGTGATTACCAAGAGCTCATGTGTTCGGCAAAGCTGTTTGTCGCGCTCCGGGTCCTGAGTGTCACTACCAATTCGTGATTGACATTCTATGCCGATGAAAAACGCGCCGGAGATCGAAGCTAGCCGAGGCGTCCAGGTTGGTATATCCAGGAGACGTGAAGCTGCCGCGCTGCAGGGTTCCGAAGAAACCCGCAGTCGGAGCAGCGTATGCCGCTTTATTTACCCAATCGTTCAGCGTTCTTGCACTACCGGTGAGGTAAGGACTTTGGACTGCCCGACAATCCTCTTGCTGGACTTTAACTACTGGGCGCGCGGCCGGTTGTTGGAGGTAGTGTCATCGCTCGCGGTCCCTCGAAGGGGCGGCTCCAGCGGTCGTCCTATCGCGATCCGCATGCTCCGCGAGCACTTCGCGCATCGCCCTCCCAAGCTTCCTCATCCAACTTCCCAGATGGCCGGAAAGATCCTCGCCAGCGACATGAAGCTACCTCATCACCTCAGGGACAAGGAGAATCCATGACACCTCGCGGTTATGAACATCCCCTCTACGTTCTTCCCTTCGATCATCGCGGCTCATTTGAGACCGGTATGTTCGGTTGGCACGGCGCTCTCAATTCTGAACAAACCGCCAGCATTGCCGACGCGAAACAGGTGATTTACGACGGCTTCAAAACCGCCATCGCCTCCGGCGTGCCTCAGCAAAAGGCAGCCATTCTTGTCGACGAGCAGTTTGGCGCCGCCATTCTTCGCGATGCGTCAGCGCGCGGATTCCATACCGCCTGTCCGGCGGAGAAAAGCGGACAGGAGGAATTTGACTTTGAGTACGGCGAGGATTTTGCCGCCCATATTGAAGTTTTCCGCCCCACATTCTGCAAGGTGCTGGTGCGCTATAACCCTGAGGCCGATCCAGAAATGAATCGCCGTCAATCCAGCCGATTGCACCGCCTTTCCGACTATCTGCAAAAGGCCAATCGCAGCTTGTTCATGTTTGAGCTGCTTGTACCTGCGGAAAAGGCGCAACTCGATCGACTCAAGGGCGACAAGCAAGCCTACGATCTCGAACTTCGTCCTCAACTGATGGTGCAGGCCATCCACGAGTTGCAGGATGCAGGCGTTGAGCCCGACATCTGGAAGATCGAAGGTCTCGATCGTGGTGAGGATTGCGAGAAAATGGTGGCCGCTGCCAGGCGTAATGGGCGCGGCAAAGTCGGCTGCATCATCCTCGGCCGTGGCGAAAACGAGGATAAAGTCCGCGAGTGGCTAACCACCGCCGCAGCAGTTCCAGGATTCATCGGCTTTGCCGTCGGCCGCACCGACTTTTGGGACCCGCTCGTCGACTGGCGCAGCGGCAAGGAGACGCGGAATGCCGCCGTTGCCCGCATCGCAAGCCACTATCGTGAGTTCGTCGATATCTTCGAGCAGACTCGCGCCAAAATGGACAGCTAGGCCGCACCCTCTGGCCATGCGCCGCCCAGAGCGCTCATCTCAGGCCGCAAGCTCCATTCGCGTACAATGGTCCTGACTCCGTTCCTGGAGGCTGAAGCTCTGTACGCCGCATCTTCCATCTCTTTTCCTGCTGACACCGGTCCGCTCTTTGGGCTGCTGCGGCAACTCCCTATCTATCTGGCCTTTGCGCCCCAAAACGGCATCCGTCATTACCTCAAAATGCAGTACGCCGACCAGACCTTCAAGGGGCTCTACCATTGGAACCTCTTCGATGCGTCGATGCTGCTGCCCTACTTCGCGGTGATGATTCTTCTCTCGTTCTACGGCATCCATCGCTACACGATGGCCTACCAGTACTTCAAATACCGCAAGAACTACAATCCCGACCCTCCCCGGCATTTCGACGAGCTCCCGCAGGTCACCATCCAACTGCCCATCTTCAACGAGCAGTTCGTCATCGACCGCCTTATTGAAGCCGTCTGCGCCATGGAATACCCGGGCGAGAAACTCGAAATCCAGGTCCTCGACGACTCGACCGATGAAACCCGGGAGGTTGCCTCCTCCATCGTCGACCGCTACGCCGCTCTCGGACACAACATTGTTTACATCCATCGCACTAACCGTCACGGTTTCAAGGCCGGGGCGCTCGACGCTGGGCTCAAAGTTGCGAAAGGCGATTTCATCGCCATCTTCGATGCCGACTTTGTTCCTCCATCCGACTGGCTCATGAAGGTCATCCATCACTTCGCCGAGCCGGAAATCGGCATGGTTCAGACTCGCTGGACGCACCTTAATCGCGACTACAGCCTGCTCACGCAGGTTGAGGCCATCCTCCTCGACGGCCATTTCGTCCTCGAACATGGCGCACGCGCTCGCTCCGGCGAGTTCTTTAACTTCAACGGCACCGCCGGCATGTGGCGCCGCCAGGCAATCTACGACGGCGGCGGCTGGCAACACGATACCCTTACGGAAGATACCGACCTCAGTTACCGCTCGCAGATGGCCGGCTGGAAGTTCAAATACCTGCCCGACGTCGAGTGCCCCTCCGAGTTACCGATCGAGATGACCGCCTTCAAAACTCAGCAGGCCCGCTGGGCCAAAGGCCTCATCCAGACCAGCATCAAGATTTTGCCTCAGGTCTTTCGTTCCCATACCTCGCGCCGTAACAAGATCGAGTCGGTCTACCACCTCACGGCCAATCTCAGCTATCCGCTCATGGTCATCATGTCGGCGTTGCTCATTCCAGCCATGATCTGCCGCTTCTACCAGGGCTGGTTCCAAATGCTGCTGATCGACGTGCCGCTGTTCACAGCATCCAGCTTTTCCATTGCCGTCTTTTATTTGATGAGCGAGCGCGAACTGTTCCCGAAAACCTGGAAGAAGACCTTTTACTATCTCCCCTTCCTCATGGCCCTCGGCATCGGCCTCACAGTTACAAACTCCAAAGCGGTCATGGAGGCGTTGCTCGGCATCAAGAGCGCCTTTGTGCGCACGCCCAAGTACCGCGTAGCGCAGAAGGGGCAAAAATCCCAGGCCGCCAAGTATCGCAAGCGCCTCAAGCTGGCGCCGTGGATCGAGTTGCTGTTGGGCTGCTATTTCGCCGCCGCCATCTACTACACCTTCACCAACAACAACTTCTTCACCGCGCCATTCCTCATCCTCTTTGTTGTCGGCTACTGGTACACCGGCCTCATGAGCTTGCTCCAGGGCCGCTTTGAACGTTGGCGCACTGGCGCCCCGAGCACCGACGAGTCCAGCCCCAAGCCCTTCCCTGTTGGAGTATGAAGTAAGCCAAAGCGGGTTTGGCGAATCCACTTCGTCCTCACTCTCGGCAGCGAAGAACAGATTCCCATGCACATCTCTGAACGCATGGCACGCAATCTTGGAATTCTCGACCGCTGCCGCGCAGAGTAATTTCATCGGCTTGTCCCTCTGCTGCGTACCAGCTCCCGCATTAGAACCTGAAACGCCAAGACACTGTTGGTACCATAGTTTCCCTCTCCCCAATCCCTCCGCGGATTCAACTCCGCGCTGTGCTAAATTGACGCCATGGTCTTGAAGAATCTGGGCTTTGCCGCCATACTGCTACCCTTGTTGCTGGTTCCCGCAGTTGGCGTTGCTCAGACGGGCAAACCTGCTGTGCCCGCGCATCAAGCCTCACCGCAGCCGGCAACTCAGACCCTGCTGCAGCCGGCTGGCCCGGCCGCAACTAACCCCGCTCCGGCGGCGGCCACTCCACCAGCCGGTCTCAATCCCGCTGCGCCTCCAGGCTGCCAGGGCGAAGCTTGCGATGCTCCGATACCGCACATCACCATCGCCACTCCGGCCCCCGCTCCCAGTGTGTGGTCGCTGCAGGATCGGATCAGTTGGGTGGCCAATCTGGTATTGGTGCTCTATGCCATGGCGGGTGTCACGCTTGCCCTCTCGCTGCTGCACAAGATCGAAAGGCAAGGTCGTTACGCCGAAACAGCAGCACAGGCCGCGGCCGATAGCGCCAAGGCGGCGCTGGTTTATGCGCAAGCCAGGTCGTTGGCCGACCGGCCTTGGATCCTGGTTACCGCCGAACCTTCACCCAGCGCTCCTGACAGTTTCAATATCGTGGCGACGAATCGCGGACAAAGCCCCGCCAGGATCGTCACCATCGTCGACGAGATCGTCAGTGCCGGAGATGAGTCACTGCTTCCTCCCGCCCCCGTCTTCAAAAACGAGCCAGAGCCGCCGCGCGCTCCCATCATCCTGCTGCCCGGCGAATCTACCGGGATCAAGTCCTTCAGCCGCGAAGAAGTCACCTCGGTCTGCGAGACCCCTGAGCAGTTGAAGCGCGTCGAAGATTGGGACGAGAAGATCTACCTTTACGGGAACGTCACCTACTCTGAACTGCTCTCAGACGACGAAACGCAGGTGCACGAAACCTGTTGGTGCTGTTGGTACATTCATGGCCGCCAGAAAAGCGGCATGGTCACCGCCGGCCCGCCCGCATACAACCGGCACAGCTGAGGCGCCAGTGCCGTTGGACTTCATGCAAGCCTACCGAGCTCAGCGTCCCGTTCCCCCCACCGTCATCTTGTCCAGCTTTACCGTCGGCATTCCCACACCCACCGGCACGCTCTGTCCATCTTTGCCGCAGGTGCCGATACCTTCGTCGAGCCTCAGATCGTTGCCCACCATCGACACGTACTTCAGCGCCTCAGGACCATTGCCGATCAGTGTGGCATCGCGCACCGGCGCAGTCACTTTGCCGTCTTCGATCAGGTACGCCTCCGAAGCCGAAAAAACAAATTTCCCATTCGTGATGTCCACCTGCCCGCCGCCAAAATTTACGGCGTAGAGCCCCCGCTTCACGCTGCGCAGAATATCTTCCGGATCGTCGTCGCCCGCCAGCATATAGGTGTTGGTCATGCGCGGCATGGGAATCGACTGATAGCTCTCGCGCCGCCCCGAGCCCGTGTTCGCCATGCCCATCAGCCGCGCTGAAAGCTTGTCTGACAAGTAGCCCCTCAGCACGCCGCCCTCGATCAGCACCGTCTCCTGCGTCGGCGATCCTTCATCGTCCACGTTCAGCGAGCCGCGCCGTCCAGCCATGGTTCCATTGTCGACAACCGTCACCTTCGGGCTGGCTACCGGCTGCCCAATCAATCCCGTGAACGCCGATGTCCCCTTGCGGTTAAAGTCGGCTTCCAATCCATGCCCAACCGCTTCGTGCAGCAGAATCCCCGGCCAGCCCGGACCCAACACCACTTGCATCTCGCCCGCCGGTGCGGCCACTGCGCCCAGTTGCAGAATCGCGCCGCGCGCCGCCTCCCGCGCCAGGTTCTCGGGGCTTTTCGATCCCTGGAATTGCTCCAGCCCGGCCCGTCCGCCTCCGCCCGCAGAACCTTTAGTTGTCACAGCGCCGTCCTTGGCGATCACAAAAACGTTCAGCCGGCACAGCGGCTGTGTGTCGCTGGCGAAACTGCCGTCCGACGCGGCAATCAGAATCCGCCGCAACTCTTCGCCATAACTCGCCCGCACCTGCACGATGCGCGCATCGTAGGCCCTTGCCGCCCGATCCGCGCGCAGAATCAGCTCCAGCCGCGCCGCTAGGTCCAGGTCGTAGCCGCCCAACGGTACCGGATACAAATCTGCAGCGTGCGTCTCGGTGAATCCCTGCACCGGCTGCTTTGCCGGCCCTGAAGCAATCAACGCTGCGGTCTTCGCCGCGTGCAGCAGACGGTCCGGGCTCAAATTGTCGGTATAGGCGTAGCCGGTTCGCTCACCGCTCAGCACGCGGATGCCGCACCCGGCGCTGGTTCCCTGGCTTGCCGATTTCACAATCTGCTCGTCTACGCCCAGTGCAGTGGCCATAACCGACTCAAAGTAAAGGTCGGCGTAGTCGCCGCCGGCGCTCAGGGCCTCGCCCAGGCAGCGCTCCAGCAGCCGCTCTGTCAGGCCGAATTTCTCAAAAAAGTAGCGCCGATGGCTTGAATTTGGGGAAGTTTCCGAGTGCGTCATCGTAATCCCAGTGTACGCTCGCCCCTCTCTCTCACTAACAGGCGCAAAAGCGCACCGCCGCTCCACGTGATCCCACTTTCGTTGCATTTTGCAAACTGGAAGTGGCAACAGTTGGCCGTCGGAAATCCAAACCGTGATAGGATTCCACCCATGAAGAAGGTACTTGCAACAGCTCTGTTGTTGATGGTGTTTGCAAGCCCATTGTTCGCAGTCGGGGCCCATCATCACCACCATCATCACCATCACCCACATCTCGTCTAAACGTACGTTTCGGGCCTCGCTGCCCGCTGAGATCGCCCGGTTGCTCTTTGGGTACCTGGGTCACCGGGGCTCTGCGTCTCGCAATCGGATTCATGCTAGGATTCAACCCATGAAGAAGTTTCTCGCGGCTGTCTTGCTCATGATGATGTTTGCAAGCCCTGCGTTCGCCACCGCGCGCAACCATAAAGTTCATAAACGCCATCCGCACTATTCGCATAACGCGCATCCGCATAAGGTTCACTATCACCAGCACCACAACTAGAATTCACCTCCTGTGCCGCGTCGCCGTCGGCGCCGTGCGCTAATTCGTCTCCGTCCCTCCCGCATTCACATTCCAAGCCGTCGCCCGGTCATGGTAAGGTTCTTGCCATGCACGGTAGGGCTCCCGCCTTGCACGATGGGCTTCTTGCCATGCACGATAGGCTTATTCCTATGACTGACGAGAACGATCTGCGATACCCAATCGGGCGCTTCCATTCGCCTGCTACAAGCGATCCCGGCATTCGCGAAGCACAAATTGAAACGCTGCGCCGGCTTCCCGAGCGTCTTCGCTCCGCTGTCTCCGGCCTCAATGATGCCCGGCTCGACACCCCCTATCGCGACGGTGGCTGGACTGTTCGCCAGGTCGTCCACCACCTCGCCGACAGCCACGCCAACAGCTACATCCGATTCAAGCTCGCGCTCACTGAGGACTGCCCCACCATCAAGCCCTACGACGAGGCCGCATGGGCGCGCCTGCCCGATAATCGAATGCCCATCGAGCCATCGCTCGCCTTCCTCGACGGAATGCACCAGCGCTTCGTCGCGCTCCTCCAGTCCATGTCGGAAGAGGACTTCCAGCGCAGCTTCAACCATCCCGAGCGTGGCCGCATGACCCTCTCCACCAACCTTGCTCTTTACGATTGGCACTCGCGCCATCACACGGCCCACATCACAAGCCTTCGCTCTCGCATGGGCTGGTAGAGAAACATCATGAAAGCCGGGGCCCAGGCTGCGTCTCCCGCGCAGCTCACAAAAGTGATCGAAGCGTATCTGGCCGACCATCCCGCGGCTGCAGTCCTTGAAGACGGACGCGTCCTCTTCGATATGCGGATTGCTCGCTATTCCGTTGCCGAGTCGCACGGCCGCTGCCTTCTCCAACTCTGGAGCGACGAGCGCAACCTGGTGCGCACCGTGGTTGAGGTGCAGCAGCGTGCGCAATGCCTGCGTCTCATCACGCGGCGCATGGGCGCAGCCAAACCCCAATCGCTTGAACTCGCGCCCACCAGCGATCGCCGTACCCCTACGGCCCGAGACACCGGCCGCCGCAATTACCAGCGGCTCCTCGAGCGCGTCCTCGCCCGCCATTTCATCGGCTCCAAAGTCGACGGGCTGCGCACGGCCATGGATCTTGAACACAGCTTCGGCCCCGCATACGTGCGCGGTCGCCTGCTCAAAGGCTCCGCGGCAGATGCGGTCATCGGCGTCAGCGCCGCAGAGTCTGCATCCGTCATCGACGGCGTTCTCACTCTCGGCATTCTCTGGCTCGATTACTGCCGCCGGCACGCCGACGCCCGGCGCCATTTTGGCGGGCTCAAAGTCGTCGTCCCGGCGGGCGCGTGGCGCACCACCGCCGAGCGTATAGCCTGGCTCAACCACGCCGCCGCCAACTTTGAATTGTTCACGCTCGATGAGCGCAGCGAGGAGCTCGCGCCCGTCGATTTTCGCGATACCGGCAACCTCGACTCGCGCCTCGTTCACGCCTATTCTTCGCCTGCCGCACTCGAACGCTGCCAATCCGGTATCAATCGCCTGCTCGCGCTCGTTCCCGCCGCAGCCCGCGAACGCGTTGAAATCCACCCCCGCTCCGCTACTGAAGTCGGACTCCTTCTCCACGGTCTCGAATTCGCGCGCGTAAGTCACGGTGCGTCAACGCACTCCTTCGCGCGCGAAAACGAAATCACTTTCGGCGCTGGTCCCAGCGAAACCCCGCTCACCCCGGAAAACGAAGACCTTTGCCGCGATCTCTTTCAGCGCCTCTTCCTCAGCCGCCATCCCGATGGCGTACACACTGATCCACTCTTTCGCATGGCACCCGAGCGCTGGCTTGAGTCGCGGCTGCGCATGGGGCTCGCCGAGCTACTACCCGACCTGCGCGGCGATCAGCTCTACACCCAGGTCCCCGCGCTCTCCACCGGCGACCGCGGCATGCTCGATCTGCTCACGCTCGACCGCAACGGCCGCCTAGTGGTGCTCGAATTGAAAGCAGATGAAGACCTGCATCTGCCCATGCAGGCGCTCGATTACTGGATTCGGGTGCGCGCACTGAATGCCGACCGCCAGCCCGTTGCCGGCTCAGCGATGCCGCTCTCCGCATTCGAGCGCAATGGCTATTTCGCCGGAGCGCAGCCCTCGCCCGTCGAGCCGCGCCTGATCCTCGCCGCACCGGCACTTCGCATCCATCCAGCCAACGAGCCGGTCCTCCGCTACTTCTCGCCACAAGTCGAGTGGGAACTCCTCGGCCTCACCGAGCTCTGGCGCCGTGAGCTCAAGATCGTCTTCCGCAAACGCAGCTCAGATCGCGCGTAGCGAACATCCAACGTCCGTTGCTTTCTCGTTCCCTCGCTCCCTCGTTCCCTGTATCTCTACGGTTTCGACATCATGTCCGGCTTTGCCGTCGCAAGATCCACCGGCACCGACACATGCTCCTGCACGATCAGCCATTTCCCACCGATCTTGCGATACACATCGCTGACCCGCACGGTGATCTCTCCAGGTGACCCGTCGGCATTCGTCCACGTACCGTGTTGAATGCTGTGGCCATAGGCAATCTTTCCATCACTCATCACGCTCAGGTCGCTCATGTCAACCTTGATCGGCCCCGGGAAACCGGAAAGTGTAGTCTGCCAGTCCTTCTTGCAGGCGTCCCACCCGACATACTGTCTCGGAGGAATGAGATCGAAGACGAATAACTCATCTCCGGGCGCATACACTTTCATAATCGCGTCTGCATCCTTAGCGTTGAAGGCCCCGATAAACTGGTCCTCCAGCGCGCGAATAGCCTGCTCGTCCTTCGACTGTGCCTGAGCCCGCGGCCCAGCGCCCAAGCTCACTGCCACAACCAACCCCATCACTCCACACCACACAAGCTTCCTCATGACCTCTCTCCTCTTTCGCTTGATATTGATTGGGGAACCCGGAGCCTCTCGTATACTTTTCTCCCGGAATCCGTGTCAAGAAATAATTCCGCTTGTTGTGCAAAATTCCGATACTCTGAGCGGGCTTGCGTCGGCTAGCCAGTCGCCCTCGCGGCGCATCAGCCCTTTCCCGCCTCGCGACGTTGCATATGGTCTAAACTGATTTCGTTATGGTCAATGCAAGTGTTTCTCCTTCGATTCAGCCGCGCACGCCGCAAGGCGTGTTTGCCAACGAGCCGTTTACCGACTTCAAAGACCCTGAGAATGAGCGCTCCATGCGTCGCGCGCTCGACCTGGTAGCCGTGCACTTGGGCACCGAGTATGGCCTCATCATCGGCGGCCACCGTCTCAAGACCCCGGAGAAGATCCGCTCCATCAATCCGGCGCGCCCGGCCCAGGTCGTCGGCATCCACCAGAAAGCCGGAGCGGCTCAAGCGGAAACCGCCATGTCCGCCGCGCTTAAAGCATTCGAATTGTGGAGCAAGACTTCGCCTGAAGAACGAGCCTCGCTGCTCCTTGGCGCGGCTGCCATCATTCGCAAGCGCAAGTTCGAATTCATGGCATGGCTCACCTATGAGGTGGGAAAAAACTGGGCCGAGGCCGACGCAGACGTGGGCGAGACCATCGATTTCCTTGAGTTTTACGCTCGCGAGGCGCTCCGCCTGGCCGTTGCGACCCCGCCCATCCAGTATCCAGGGGAGCGCAACGAACTCCTCTATATTCCGCTCGGCGTCGGCGCTGTCATTCCGCCCTGGAACTTTCCTTTCGCCATCATGGCGGGCATGACAGCCGCGGCCATCGTCGGCGGAAACACCGTGATCCTCAAGCCTTCCAGTGACGCGCCAACCATCGCCGCAAGATTTATCGACGCCCTCGAAGAGGCCGGCCTTCCTGACGGCGTGGTGAACTTCTGTCCCGGCTCCGGCTCGTCGTTCGGCAACGCCATCGTCGAGCATCCCAAGACCCGCTTCATCGCCTTCACCGGTTCCAAGACTGTCGGTCTTGAAATCCACGAGCGCGCTGCTCACACCCAGCAGGGCCAAATCTGGATCAAGCGCACCATCCTTGAAATGGGCGGCAAAGATTCGATTCTCGTCTGCGCCGATGCCGATCTCGACGCGGCCATCGCAGGCGTCGCGGCCTCGGCCTTCGGCTTCAGCGGGCAAAAGTGCTCCGCCTGTTCGCGCGCCATCGTTGAAGCGCCAATCTACGATGTCTTCGTCGAGCGGCTGCGCGAGCGCGTCGCCACGCTCACCGTGGGCGATCCCGCCGCGAACCACGATCTTGGCCCGGTCATCAATAAGGCGGCGCTTGACTCGATGCTTCGCTATATCGAAATCGGCAAAAAGGAAGGCAAGCTGATCGCGGGCGGTAACGCACCGGCCACCAGCGAAGGCGGTTTCTACCTTGAACCCACGGTCTTCTCCGAGATTCCGCCCCAGGGAGTGATCGCGCAGGAAGAGATCTTCGGTCCGGTGCTCGCGCTCATCAAGGTGGCCAACTTCGACGAAGGCCTGCGCGTGGCCAACAACACGGAGTACGGCTTGACAGGATCGGTCTACTCAACCAACCGTGAACTTCTCAACCGCGCCCGCCGCGATTTTCATGTGGGCAATCTCTACTTCAACCGCAAGTGCACCGGCGCAATGGTCGGAGCGCATCCCTTTGGTGGCTTCAATATGAGCGGGACTGACTCGAAGGCCGGCGGACCCGATTATCTCTATCTCTTCACTCAGGCCAAGAGCGTCAGCGAAAAGCTCTAGCAAGCACCGCTCTTAACCGGCGCATGGAAACCGGCCCGCGCGATCCCAATCGCACTCGGAGATTCGACCGACCCAATGACAGCCTTGGAGTTCACAGCGATCGTCTGGATTCTCTCCACCCTCGCCGGCTTCCTCGGCGCGCTCACCGGCCTTGGTGGCGGCGTCATCGTTGTACCTGCACTCACTCTCGCGCTCGGCGTGGACATGAAATACGCCATCGGCGCGTCGCTCGTTTCCGTCATCGCCACATCCTCTGGCGCGGCTGCAGCCTACGTGCGAGAGGGGTTTTCCAATATCCGCATCGGCATGTTCCTTGAGATTGCCACAACGATGGGCGCTATCGTTGGCGCCTTTCTTGCCGGCCGCTTTAGCACCCATGCGCTCGCCATCATCTTTGGCCTCGTCCTCCTCCAGTCGGCGTACCAATCGTTCAAAGGTACGCCGGGCGGCGAACACCCGGTCGAGTCCGACGCGCTGGCCGCGCGCTTGCGTCTCGGTGGCAGCTACCCCGTCGAAGGCAAGCGAGTGCAATACGGTGTCCGCAATGTTCGCACGGGTTTTGGCATGATGTTTGGCGCCGGGGCGCTTTCCGGCCTTCTGGGCATCGGCTCCGGAGCGGTCAAGGTCATCGCCATGGACCGCGCCATGAAGATTCCCTTCAAAGTTTCGACCACCACCAGCAACTTCATGATCGGCGTCACCGCCGCCGCCAGCGCCGGCGTTTACCTTAGCCGCGGATTTATCGACCCGCGGGTGGCCATGCCGGTGATGCTGGGCGTTCTTGGCGGAGCATTGTTGGGGGCCAAGGTGCTGGTCCACGCACACGTCAAAACGCTGCGCGCCGTCTTCGGCTTCGTGATTCTGGCACTCGCAATCGAGATGATCGCGAACGGCATCACGGGGAAGGTTTAGCGACTATGGACGATCGCCGCCTCGAAACCATCATCGGCAGGCTTTTGCAAACTGGAGTGTTGCTTGCCGCAGCTGTTGTGGCCGCGGGCGGAATTTTGTACCTCGTCCACAACCACGCCGATCCCGCGAATTATCGGCATTTTGTGACCGGAGGACCCGCGATCCAGACGCTTCCCGGCATGATCCATTCGGCAGCGAGCTTCAACAGCGAGGGGTTGATCCAAATCGGGCTGGTGCTGCTGATCCTCACGCCGGTGGCGCGCGTGGCCATGGCCGTAGTGGGATTTTTTCTTGAACGCGACCGCTTGTATACCGTCGTGAGCCTGATCGTGCTTCTGATTCTGGCGTTCAGCCTGATTCGCGCAGCCTGATGCTGCCGCGCCGAGCACACCCTGCCGTACCCGCTACATTTCGCTCCAATGGATGGGGGGACTGCTATGCTACGGCGCCCGGAGTGGCCTGCACAGCGCCGGCATTAGCCTGTGCTTCGGCTTCCATCTTGTTGCCCACTTCAGCCGCGGCCCGCGCCAGCACGCGGTGATGGATGGTGAACAAAGCCAGTTCCAGCCGATCGCCCACACCGGTCTTGTCGTAAATCGAACGCAAATAGTTCTTGATCACCTGCTCGGTGGTTTTCAGCCGCGTGGCAATTTCGCGGTTCTTGCAGCCCTGCACAATCAGAGCCACGATGCGCATTTCCTTGGGCGTGAGGCGGTCGCGCACCCGCGCCCCCACCATATCGTCTTCGTGCAACTCTGGCGGCACCACTTGAGTGGGGAGCCATGTATCGCCCGCCGCCACGCGCCGCACGCACTCCACCAGCGCCGGGCCCGTCACGCTGCGAAACACCACGCCCCGGAAGCCTTGCTGCAGGTAGGCAGCGGCATTCTCGTTGTTTTCTGCGACTACTATGCCCCGGCTTCCCGTGGTCTCAAGTAACAAACCGAGGCGCGCAAAGTCCGGGTGCAGCGAAGCCGCAAACACCACAATGGAGCTGGGGAAGGTCGTGATCGCGTGATACATCCGCTCAAGATCGGTGCACTGCGCAATGATGCGCAGATCTTCGTCCATCGCCAGCACTTTAGCGGTGCCGGCCCTGAAGATCGCTTGCGAATCGGCCAGGATGATCTTATTCATAGCGTATGCTCTAACCTGCACATACCCCTTTGGGGAAACTCGGCCCTTCGATTCTGCTCTTCGCCATTGCCTGAAGGCGCCGCATTATCGCACCTGCAGTTTCCATCCCTATCGGCAAAGCTGTTTGAAACTTTGGTAATGTCTGCAATTGCTACATTGTCCCCCACGCAGAGGCGAATTGCAACCGCCCCGATCGAAGACTCGGCCTGGACCGGTGCTGCCTGTGACTGAGATTACAGCCTGTCGGCAAAAGGGGATACAAAAAAACCTCTAGGCAAGCCTTAGAAACCATTAACTAAATTGGGACGGCTCCCGCAAAACCAGAGACCCCCAACCCGGAGCCACAGCGTTCAAATCGTCGCTTGGCCCGGGCCTTCGACCACCCGAGGCCGCAACGCCCCCCAGGGCCCATACTGCGGGTTCCGCTTCCCCAGGGCGGAGCGATAGGTTTTCGCCCTTGAATTGCGAATACTGGAGAATGGCGACCCTGAACGAGATGGCACAGGGCACACCTTCTGGCATCTTGCCCGAGGCTCTACACTTTCCATATGGCGAGGCCCATCCTGCTGGCGGTCGACGATGACGTGAGTGTACTGGAGACCGTGGTGCAGGATCTGCGCCGCCAATACGGAAACACCTATCGGGTGATGCGGGCCGCCAGTGGCCAGGCCGCTTTGGATACTCTGTCGCAGCTAAAGACGCGCGATGAGCCAGTCGCCCTGCTCATCAGCGACCAGCGGATGCCGGGAATGAGCGGCGTTGAGATGCTGGGGCGGGCGCGCACCATATACCCTGACGCGCGCCGCGTGCTTTTAACTGCGTACGCCGACACCGACGCAGCCATTGGCGCCATTAATTCCGCCCGTATTCACTACTACCTGAACAAACCCTGGGATCCACCGGAAGAGAAGCTTTACCCCGTCGTCACCGACCTGCTTGAGGACTGGAAGGCAGGCTACCAGCCCCCCTTCGAAGGATTGCGCGTCATCGGCCATCGCTGGTCTCTCAACGACCATCGCGTGCGCAACTTTCTTTCGCGCAATCATGTGCCCTACCGCTGGCTCGACGTCAGTGCCGGCCCCGAGGCACTCAAACTTCTCACTGACCGCCAGCTCGACCCGGAGCGGCTGCCTGTGCTGCTGTTCGCTGACGGCTCTGTGCTCGTCGATCCGGAACTGGAGGCAGTCGCCGGCAAGGTGGGCCTGCGCATTCAGGCCGCCCAGGATTTCTATGACCTGGTTGTTGTGGGAGCGGGTCCGGCCGGGCTTGCAGGCGCGGTTTACGGCGCCAGCGAAGGGCTTCGCACGGTCGTCATTGAGCCTGAAGCGCCTGGAGGCCAGGCCGGCTCCAGCTCCAGGATCGAAAACTATCTTGGCTTTCCTTCAGGTGTCACGGGGGCTGACCTTGGCCGCCGCGCCCATACCCAGGCCTCGCGATTCGGGGCCGAGTTTGTGACTCAGCGCGCCACCGGCATGCGCTTCGACGGCCAATACCGCTTTGTTCAGCTCGCCGATGGCCGCGAGGTTTCCAGCCATTGCGTGCTTCTGGCGCCGGGCGTTCAATACCGCAAGCTGGAAGTCCCCGGCGCAGAACGGCTCACCGGCCGCGGCATCTACTATGGCGCGGCACTGGTTGAGGCGCTTTCCTGCAAAGACGAAGAAGTCTTTATGGTGGGCGGCGCCAACTCCGCCGGTCAGGCCGCCTTGCACTTCGCCAAATTTGCCACCAAGGTAACCATGCTGGTGCGCGGCGATGGCCTTTCAGCGACCATGTCGAAATATTTGATCGATGAGATTTCTCGAACATCCAATATTGTGGTGGAGGCTCGCACGCAGATCCTGGAGGCTCTGGGGGACGAGCGGCTAAGTGCTTTGCGGTTGCTCGGCCCGTCGGGGGAGTTTCAGTCACCAGCCTCCTCGCTTTTCGTCTTTATCGGCGCGGCTCCGGTCACGGCCTGGCTTCCGGCCTGCTTTCTGCGCGACGATAAGGGATTTCTGCTCGCAGGGCCGGATCTGCGCAGGGACGGCAAGATGCCGGAAACTTGGCATGAGAAGCGCGAGCCGTTCCTGCTTGAGAGCAGCGTGCCGGGGGTTTTTGTGGCGGGCGACGTTCGCTCCGGCTCGGTCAAGCGCGTTGCCTCCGCGGTAGGCGAGGGTTCTATTGCGGTGCAGTTCGTTCACCAGTATTTAGCGGGCTTTTAGCGAGTATTTAGGCAAGTTGGGGTAATGCCGGTGCGATGAGCAAGACGATGGAGAACGCAGAACCGATTCAGATCGAGCCAATTCTTCTGCGCGATCTCGCTGAAGTGCTGCCGCGGACGCGACCTTTCGGCGGCACTGCATTTGAAGCAATCAGCGGCGTCGAACGAGCGGAGCGGGTGACAGCCCGCGCCGGCTTGGTGCTGGTCGAACCCGGCGATCCGTGGAACTACTACTGGCTGGTGCTTGAAGGTGAGGCGCGCGCGGAACGCCCCGAGGCCGACGGAACGCTCACAATGGTCGGCATTGCGCAAGCTGGCGACGGATTCGGCGAAGTTCCCTTGCTCACAGGCAAAGGGCAGTCGCCCTTCCGCATCTCAGCCGGCCAGGATTCGGTATTTGTCCGCTTCACAGACCAGGATTTCTGGTCGCTGCTGGCCTGTTGCCCGGCCGTGCGCAAGGCCGTTCTGGCTGACAGCGCGCAGCGAATGCAGGCTTACCAGGTGGAGGCGCTGCATCGTGAAAAGCTAGTCTCTCTGGGCACGCTTGCCGCCGGCCTTATGCACGAACTGCACAATCCGGGCTCGGCCGCTAAGCGCGCCGCTTCGCAGCTTCGCGAGAACCTGCTTCGCCTGCAGCAGCTCAGCCTGCGCAGCAGCGAGAAACCCAAATCGCCGGCGCAGATGAAGTGCATGAAAGATCTACTCGAGCACGCCTTGCGCGGCTGTAATCTGTCCGCCATGAGCAGCGTGGAGCAGGCAGATGCCGAGGAGGCCATGAGCCAGTGGCTGGAGCAGGCGCAAGTGGAAAACGCCTTCACCATTGGGCCGACGCTTGTGGCCATGGGCTTCGATCGCGAAGAAATCGCCTGCGCGCAGGAACACTTCGATCCGGGTTCGTTCTCTGACGCGCTCAACTGGTTTGGCGCGCTTGTCTCCAGCGTCACACTAGTCTGCGCCATTGAGGAGAGCATCTCGCGCATCTCAGAGTTGGTAACGGCGGTAAAGAAATTCGCCTACGACGAACGATCGCCCAACAAGGAACTGGACGTCCACGACAGCCTGCAGAGCACGCTCACCATTCTCGGTCACAAGTTGCGCCTCAAGCAGATTCAGGTGGAGAAGAAATTTACCGCCTCGCCGTCCACCATCCGCACCCGCGGTTTTGCGCTCAGCCAGGTGTGGACCAACCTTATCGACAACGCGATCGACGCTGCGCCGGAAAACTCCAAGCTCGAGATTGCGACATCGACGGACGCAGAGTGGCTCACCGTCAGCATCACGGATCACGGTAAAGGCATTTCGCCCGAGGTTCTCCCGCACATCTTCGAGGCGTTCTTTACCACCAAGCCGCAGGGTTCAGGCACCGGGCTGGGACTCGAGATCGTCCACCGCATCGTGACGCAGAAATTCGGCGGCACCATCGACGTACAATCCCAGCCCGGCGAGACAAGCTTCACCGTCCGCCTGCCTGCAAACGCCCCCGCAAATGAGCCCCAATCCAAAAACTGAAGGATGAAAAGCCAGACACCGGAAGCTCCCGGCTACGTGCTGCCGGCTCCTGGCTACTTCACCGCAAGGTTCGCCTTCAGCGGCGTGTTTGCCGACGAGTCGCCCACCATCACGTGAAACTCGCCCGGCGCAACCTGCCAGCCATGCGCTTTCTCTGACCAATAGGAGAACGACCGCGCATTGAGCTTCAACTCCACCGTCTTAGATTCGCCTGCTTTGAGCATCACCTTGCGAAATCCTTTGAGCTGCATGGGCGGCTCGTTCCCTTCGGCAATCTCTGGAAAGCCGAGGTACAACTGCGCCACCTCAGCCCCGGCACGCTGACCTGTATTCGTCACCGCAAAGCTCACTGCCGCGTTGGCGCTGCCCGGCTGCTGGCTCACCTTCAGCCCGCTAAAGCTGAACTGCGTGTACGAAAGCCCGAAACCAAACGGAAACAGGGGCGGAATGTCGTGAGCGCTATAAGCGCGATAACCCACGTCCAATCCTTCGCTGTACTTCGCCACGCCGTTCACACCAGGATATTGCTCGGGATTGCTGGCCAGCGTATCTTCCACGCTGCGCGGAAACGTAAGTGGCAGCTTGCCTGAAGGATTCACCTTGCCGAAAAGAACGTCTGCCACCGCGTCCCCGTCTTCCTCGCCGGGATACCACGCTTCCAGCACCGCCGCAACGCCGGTGATCCACGGCATCAGGATCGCCGAGCCGCTCTTGATCACAACGATCGTCTTTGGATTGGCCTTGGCCACCGCCGCAATCAGGTCGTTCTGCGCAGCGGGCAGCTCCAGGCTCTGGTCGCGTCCCTCGCTGTCCTGGTCTCCCACCATCACGATCGCTACCTGCGAGCGCTTGGCAGCAGCGGCAGCGGCATCGATATCGCTGCCATCCATCACCGTCATGTGGATCTGCAAACCCAGCGCCGCGCTCAATCCGTCATATGGTGTAATCGTGTAGATCGGGATCACGTGTGAACTCCCGCCGCCTCCGGTATTCGGGCGCACCGCGTAGGGCCCCACCAGCAAAACCGTCCGCAATGTTGTGGAATCGAGTGGCAACACACCGCCATCGTCTTTCAAAAGCACCATCCCCTCTTCGGCGATCTCGCGCGCTGTCGCTCCATGCTCGAAGGCGGGAATCGGAGTCGGCTTCGGTTGCGGCCCAAAATCCCCAAACTCGATCTCCTTGGCGAACCGCCGCACCAGCTTTTCGTTGAGATCGGCAACGGGCACTTGACCTGCATCCACAGCCTTGCGCAGCGCATCGCCGAAGTAAATCCCCGTCGGCATCTCAAGATCGAGGCCATTCAGCGCGCTCGGCACGGTGCTCTGCGTGGCGCCCCAATCCGAGAGCACAAATCCGTCGAATCCCCAATCCTTCTTCAATACCTCTTGCAACTGCGGTGCATTTTCGCAGTTAAACGCCCCATTCACCTTTGGATAAGCGCACATCAGCGACGCCGAATGCGCTTCTCTGATCGCTGCCTCGAAGGCCGGCATGTAAATCTCATGCAGCGTCCGCTCGCCGATCACTTCATTCACCCTGTGGCGATCCGTCTCCTGGTTGTTGGCCAGGTAGTGCTTCACGTTCGCCATGATGCCGGTGCCTTGCACGCCCTCAATGGCGGCCACCGCAATGCGCCCGTCGAGATAAGGATCTTCGCCGAAGCTCTCAAATACACGCCCGCCCTGCGGCACGCGCGCGATGTTGATGTCAGGCGATTCAAAGAGCATGCTTCCCAGTGATCGCGTCTCTTCGCCTTCCAGCTTTCCGTATGTGCGGGCCAGTTCCGGGTCCCACGTCGCCGCGAGAGCAATCGGCGCGGGCATTGCGGTTGCGGGCGGCTGCGGGCTCGCACCGCCGGGTCCAACCCCCGCCGGACCATTGGTCATATGGAAATCGGGGATACCGAGCCGCGGCACTCCGGGCACCATGCGGTAGCGCGTTGCGTCGTGAACGCCGTGCAGCTCAGTGATCTTTTCATCCAGCGTCATCTTCGCCACAATCTGCCGCGCGCGCTCCACCGCCTGCGCGTGCGTCACGTGATTCTGCTGCGCCTGGGAGGTGATCGGTGACGTGAAAGCAAAGATGGCCGCTATCGCCAGGAATAAATATCCAAAGGAATAAAGCCGCGACCCCGCGGCCAAGAAATTTTTCATTGTTCTCCCGATTCAGAAACCAATTGCAGCGGAATTCTACCATCCATCACCGTCCGCGATCGGACCACAGCCGGCCTCACAAATCTCGCTCGGCAATTGTGGTAGGACCACGTGGTCCCTGTGTCGTATGATGGGTGCGCACGAAAATCACCCGTCGCGAGGCAATGCCGTGATTCAACAAACGAGTTCGCTCACCCGCCGCCTTTTCATTCCTGCTCTTGCCTTGCTCTTCGTGGCAGCCTCCGCTTGCTCGGCACGCGCAGCCAAAACCTGCAATCCGCATGACTACGGCGCGAAGGGAGACGGCGCCACCAAAGATACGGTTGCAATTCAAAGCGCCATCGACGCTTGCGCCGCGCTAGGTGGCGGCACGGTTCGCCTCACTGCGGGAACTTATTTGAGCGCGCCCATCGTGCTCAAGAGCAATATCACGCTGCAACTCGACAAAGGCGCCACGTTGCTGGGTTCGCCCGATCACGGCGACTATCCCGACAAGACCGAGTTTCATCTCCCTGCGGTGCAGTCGCTTGTGAGCGCCACCAATGCTGAGAACATCGCCATCACAGGCGACGGCGTCATCGACGGCCAGGGCGAAAGCTGGTGGGCGATGGCGCGCGGCGTAAGAAACGCCGGTGTCATGGGTGTCCATCCACGTCCTCGCCTCATCGTCTTTGATCACTGCAAGCACGTGCGCGTCGAGGGAGTCACGATCCAGAACTCGCCATTCTGGCAACTCGTCCCTTACTACTGCGACGACGTGGTCATTCACAACATCAGGGTGCTGGCGCCGCCTCGCTCGCCCAATACCGACGCGGTCGACCCATTCTCCTCGTCGAATGTCCGCATCGACCATCTCTACGCCGACACAGGCGATGACGATATCGCCATCAAGTCCGGCGCTATAAACTCCCTGGGCGGCGACGAACCAAGCCGCGACATCACCGTTACTGACTGCACGTTTCTCCATGGCCACGGTCTCTCCATCGGCAGCGAGATTGCCGGCGGCGCGCATAACATCACTGCCGAACGCATTCACTTTGACGGCACTGACAATGGAATTCGGGTCAAGGCTGCGCGCGATCGCGGCAACGACGTCAGCGGGCTCGTCTTCCGCGATATCAATATGAAGGATGTAGCGAATCCGCTGGTCATTAGCGAATACTATCCCCACATTCTTCCGCCCGAGGGCGCAATGATCGCGGAGCCAGTCACGCGGCTCACGCCGCACTTCCACAACATCGTTCTCGAAAATGTGACGGCCACGGGTGGCACAATGGCCGGCGCAATCGTGGGTCTGCCCGAGGCGCCAGTTGACGATGTCGTTCTGAAAAACGTGAACCTCAGCGGGCAAACGGGATTATCCATCGGCTATGCCAACGTGACCGGAACCAACATGGCCGTCCACGCCGAGAAAGGCGACGCGATCATCAAGATGGCCGGCGCCAACGTCACGATCCATTAATGCACGAAGGGCCGAGCTCTATCTCGAGCTCGGCCCCTTCGTTCCCCAGTCCTATTGAAGCCCGTTCCCCTGCTACCTCGTTCCCTTGTTCCCTGTCTTTACTGGTTTACCCCGCTCGCCAAAAATCCTCCGTCCACCACGAGGATCTGTCCCGTGACGAACGAAGCGCTGTCCGAAGCGAGGTAAACAACGGCGCCAACCAACTCCGCGGTCTTGCCGAAGCGGGCCATGGGCGTTCGCATCAGCAGCTCCTGGCCGCGCGGCGTGCTGTCAAGCAACTGGGCATTCAAATCAGTGCGGAAAACACCGGGCGCTACGGCATTCACCGTGACGCCCTTCTTTGACCACTCCACGGCAAGCGAACGCGTAAGCGACGCCACGCCGGCTTTGCTTGCCGCGTAAGCGGCCACTTCGCTCAGCGCGACAAAACTGTTCAACGACGCGATGTTGACGATACGCCCGTAACCGCGCTCCAGCATGGGCCGCCCGAAAACCTGGCAGGCGCGCAGTGTGCCCGTCAAATTCACGTTCAAAATGTTGGTCCACTCCGCTTCGGGAAGGTCGAGCGTAGGAGTCCGTTTGATGATGCCTGCGCAGTTCACCAGGATGTCCACCTTGCCGAAGCGCTCGATCGCGGCCGCCAGCAGCTTTTCCAGTGACTCCCGATCGCCAACATCCGAGGCCACGCGCAGTGTCTTTCGCCCACGCGCCTCAATCTCCGCGGCCGTATCGTCCACCTGTTGTTGGCGGCGCGCGCTGGCAATCACGTCCGCGCCGGCATCGGCTAAACCAAGGCTCAGGGCGCGGCCGATCCCGGAGGTGCCTCCCGTGACGACTGCAAGTTTGCCCTCAAGGCTGAACAGTTGACCTGTCATTCGATCTCCGTGGGGAAGGTGAGAAACGTGCAACCCGAATCGTTGCCGAAATCAGGATTTGCAGCCGAGAAACACAGGCGCGATATGCCGGTCGTAGAGATTTTCCGTCACATTTTTCGCGATCACGGTTTCATTCGCCTCCAGCAGATCCAGGTAGCGGCGTCCCATCTTAGCGGCAATCTTGAAGCCGACGTGCAGCAACTGGCGCACGCTGGGATTGTAAGCCGGGTCGCGCTCCACATGCCGCAGCGCCGACGTGTATTGCTCTGACGTCCATCCCCGCACCTCGTCGGCCGTTGGCAGTTTCGACGCATCGATGTCGATCACCGTGGCGTAGGGCCCGCATAGCTCTTCGCGATGCGCCAGCGCTTCGGCATAGATTTCTTTCGCCAGCGCCAATCCCGCGCCGCCGGCTTCAGCCAGGCCGATCAATTCTTCCAGCCACGTGGTTCCGGCGGTCTTCAGGTGTACGCCCACATCGAACCGCTTCATGTTCGCGTGGATCGCTGGGTAGATCGAAAACTTGTCGCTGCCCGAGTGGACGCTGAGCTTCAGGTTGTCTGGCAATCCATATTGCTTCACCGCGTAAGCGATGGCTGCCACATCGTGCGCCATCTCGCGCTCGAACCCTGCCACGTCGCCCACATAATCCACGCCCTTGTTAAATCGCCCAGTGAATTTGGGCGCAATCGTCTGCACGGGAATCCCTTCATCGGCAATTGCCGCCAGAATGATGAGCAACTCCACGGGGCTCTGCGCTCGATCCGTCTCGTCCATCGATACTTCGGGGATAAAGTTGCCCGCCCCCTTGGCGGTCAGCACGCGGCGGTACACTTCGCCCGCCTTTTTCACTGCGGCCAAAAATTTCTGCGCGGTTTGCTTCAGGATTGCCGGCGTAATCTCAAAGGCCTCGTCGACCCCGGCCAGTTCTATGCTGCCTTGTAATTCAGGATGCCGTTTGACGAAGCTCTCAATGTCCGCGGCCTGCGCGGGCTGGCCGATGAAGTCGGCCACATCGAAAGTAAAAAAATCACACGGCGCCAGAAAGCGGCCCACCGTCTCGGCGGTGATGTGGTCGGCGTCGCAGTAGTAAGGCAGCTTCCACCCGAGTGCCTTCACAGCGGCATCCGCCGCCGCACGCACTGAAGACGGCTCCGAGCCAATGATGTTGTGCTCGCGGTTCGACTTGTTCCACACCGGAACCACTTCCACTCCGTGTTCGAGTGTTCGTATACATGCCTGCAACTGGGCTTTCGCCTGGTGCGCAAATCTGTCACCGGTGCCAACGGAATACTTGTTGAGCTTAAGACCGTGATTTTCCATTTGCATCCTGTCCTGCTCTGCCTTCTTAAGACTTGTTGTGTTCGGGCGTCGCTTCCAAATATATCGAAACCCCGCTGCTTAACCGGCGTGGCTTCCTGCCACAGCGACCGGAGCAGCGTTTTCAAACCTACTGCGATGCGCCCACAGACCCAAACCCGGATTGGCAACAAAGAAAATCTCCTCGCAGCCAACTTTGTTGTATCCGTGCTGCAGCTTTTCAGGATTGTAGCGCGCTGTCATCGTTTTCAAATCGCCGTACGCGAATCCCACGCTCTCCACTTCCTTCTGGCTCAGTTCGCCCGGGCACCACACGATCTTGAAGCGCCCTTCTGACGATGCGTGGATGAGATGCGCGGCTGCGCTCAGGTCTGCAGCTAGATCCGCATTCTCATTCACCGCCTTCAGCGTTGCCGGCGTTCCCCGATATCCATACTTGCGGATCAGAACATCAATCCCTTTGTCCTCGCCAAACTCTTTCACGCCCGGCGCCAGAATAATCAGCTCCGCCCCGTCGGCCAGCGCCATGCGCGTGCGGTACACCGCCTTGTTCCCGATCCATGTGCTGTGGAACTCCTTCGGGTCAAGATAGACCACCGCCTTCTTGATCGGCTCGTCGAGCATCTCAAAGTTCACCTTCAGGCTTAGTTCAGCCGCCCGCAGGAAGCACTCAAGATCGTCGCCAACATACAATCCGCGCACCGCCAGGCCCCCGTTCTTCGCTCGGCCAACCACGGTTTGCACATACACAATCGGTACGCGGCGCAGGAACTGTTCGCACGCGCGGTTCAGCACGTTGCGCACTGGATTCTCGGCCCGTCCCATGATCCGCTCCATGCCATACACTGCGCCCAGGTAATGGCTGCGGTTGATGCCTTCGCGTCCGCCCGTTCCGATCAGGATGTTCTTGGCGTGATTCGCCATGCCGATCACTTCGTGCGGCACCACCTGGCCGATGGAGAGAATCAGGTCGAAGCCGCCCTGCGAAATCAGCTTGTTCACCTGCGCCGGCCACGTGTAGTTCAGCTTGCCCTCTGACTGCTCGCGGATAAACGACGCCGGCAACTCGCCCAGCGTCTCAATCTCTGTGCGCCAGTTGTGCACTCGGAACAACTCCTGCGGCATGTTGCCGAACATGTGCGCAATCTGGTCGGGCCGCATCGGTGTGTGCGTGCCGATGGCCGGTAGCACTGCCTTCAACCGGTCGCCGTAGTGTTCCCACACATAACGTGTCAAATCGCCCGATCGCGAATGTTCGCGGCTTTGATCCGGCGGCACAGCCAGCACGTTGTTCCGTGCGCCCAGCTTCGCCAGGCTTTCCACCAGCAATTCTTTCAACTGGTGCGGTGACAGATCGGTGTCGGTGCTTCCCACTGAACAATAGAGACTCATACAAAAAAACTCACTTTCTTCGTCTTCGATCTAAAGGGCCGGGTGCCCCACTCTCGCCGCGCCTTTGTTTTTGCGGCTAGGGTGGGATTCCGCGAACCTGAATCAATCCGCGCAGATCGGGACCTGATCATTGACCACTAACTCACAGCCGATACGCCTTTTTCACCAACCCGTAGGTCAATGCGTGCGCCACTTCAAACGCTTCGTCTTCTCCCAGCCGGTGCTCGGCCACCAGCCTGCCCAGAAATGCGCAATCCACGCGCCGGGCCACGTCGTGCCGCGCCGGAATGGACAGAAACGCCCGCGTGTCGTCGTTGAACCCCACTGTGTTGTAGAAACCGGCCGTCTCCGTGGCCTGCTCGCGGAAACGCATCATCCCCTCAGGACTGTCATGAAACCACCACGGGGGTCCGAGGCGCAAGCACGGATAATGCCCGGCCAGCGGCGCCAGTTCACGGCTGATCGTCGACTCGTCCAGCATGAACAGAATGATGGTCAGGTTCTTCTCGTTGCCGAAGCGATTCAGCAAGGGCCGCAGGGCATGCACATAGTCGGTTGGCCCGGGAATATCGGCGCCCATGTCGCGCCCATACCGCTCGAAGACGAACTTGTTGTGGTTGCGTACCGACCCGGGATGGATCTGCATCACCAGCCCGTCTTCCACGCTCATCCGCGCCATCTCCGTGAGCATCTGCGCGCGGAATAATTCCTGCTCGGCGGCGTTCGCATTGCCCGCAATCACCTTGCTGAAAAGCGCCGCAGCCTCAGCCTCGGGCAGGTCCGCCGTTTGCGCCGTCGGATGTCCATGGTCCGTTGACGTGCAACCCAACGTCTTGAAGCGCGCCCGCGCCTTCATCAGCGCGTTCAGATAGCCCTTCCACGTCGACGTATCTTCGCCGTTCTGCTCGCCCAGCTTGGCCACGAGCCCGGCGAATCCCTTGAACTCGGGATCGACAACAGAATCGGGGCGGAATGCCGGAACAATCCGCGCTTTCCAGCCCGAGTCGCGAATTGCCTGGTGATCCTTCAGCGGATCCAGCGGCGACTCCGTGGTTGAAAGTACCTCGATGTTGAATTTCTCGTATAGCGCCCGCGGCAAAAACGCCGCCGTCTTCAGCTTCTCAGCAATCGTGTCAAAGTACAGGTCCGCAGTCTTCTCTGAGAATCGCTGCTCGAGCCCGAAGAGCTTTTCGAACGCATAATCCAGCCAGATGCGCGTCGGGGTCCCGCGGAACAAGTAATAGTGACTGGCAAAGATTTGCCATACCTTGCGGGGGTTCTTTACCGCCGGCTGCCCAATCTCCAGGTCGTCCATCGAGACGCCTTGGCTGTAGAGCATGCGGAACACGTAGTGATCGGGCTGCACAAACAGCGTCGCCGGGTCAGGGAACGGCTCATTCTTGGCAAACCAGCCGGCCTGCGTGTGCCCATGGGGACTGACGATGGGAAGGTCCCGTACCTGTGCATATAAGGAGCGCGCCACCTTGCGCGCACTGGTTTCGGCAGGAAACAATCGGTCTTCATCAAGCAACATGGCTTACATTTTACCTCTCGTGTTGGTTCTCCCCTGTGATCGCAGCCATAGAGGTCAGACCGGAAGTATACACCGCACTAGCCTCGGCCATCCTTCACCAATTCTTCATCCCTGAGCGTCGCAAGTTTCTGCAACGAAACCCGATTTTCGGTGATAATCTCGGGTTGACTCTGATTTTTCAGAATCGTAAGAAGGTACCCCATCCTATGCCCCGAGCGAAAGAGGACGAACCGAATACACATCGAACCATGCAGGTGGTTAACCACATCCGTTCCCTCATTGAGAACGGAACGCTGCAGCCGGGCGACAAAATTCCCCCCGAACGCGAATTTGCCCGCACTCTGAAGATCAGCCGCGCCAGCTTGCGCACCGGCATCGGTTACCTGGCGGCAATGGGCGTCATGAAGGTCCGCCACGGTGTGGGAACCTTCGTTGCCGACGGCCCCCCCGAGTTCGGCAAAGCCTCCCTGAGCCTGATCGGCGCACTGCACGGATTCCAATCCTGGCAGATGTTCGAAGCCCGCATCATTCTCGAGAGCCATTTGGCCGCTTTGGCCGCCGAGCGCAGCAAGGAAGAGCACCATGCCGCTCTGGCCGAAGAAGTTGCCGAGATGTTCGCCGCCTTCAACAGCCCTTCTGACTACCTGATCCACGACCTGCTCTTTCACCGCATCATCTCCCAGGCTTCCGGCAATCCCATCCTGGCCGCGATCATTGAGACCATTACCTCTGCGCTCTACGATAGCCGCCGCAAGACCGTCGAGCGCTCCATCGACTTGCGCGAGTCCGCTGAGATGCATCGGGAGATCTACCGCGCCATCCGCACCCGCAAGGCCAAGGAAGCGCACAATCTCATGGAGCAGCACTTGCGCATGGCCCAGATAGCACAAGGAATGGAACGCCCCGCCAACGAGCGCAAGAGATCAGCCGCCGCTTCAAGGGCCAGGCACGCGCGCTCCGCATCAGCCGCATAAAGATCGCCGCGCCCTTAAGAATGGCCAAATTACCACCGCGGAATAGAAAGCAAAGCGCAGCATCGCCGCCCATGATTATGGCCACGCAAATCCCAGTGTGGTCTGACCGTATGGCGGGTCCCAGGCATTCCGCCAGCCGGTGCTGAGGTCCTCTTTCCTAAGTGATTGATAATCCTTCTCATACCGCCCGTTGAGTCTCCGACCGTCGTCCTTGCCCGCCGATCTTGCAGGTCCGCGCGTGTTCACCAGGACTCTTTCCCGGTTACTATGCCAAGTCAGTGAAAAAATTACCCTATTGACACGTCGGTGCCAGTGTATGATAAACACAGCTTAATCTCACAATGTGGTCAGACCTCTTGGCAGAGTATTTCCTGTTCGTCGTGGAGTCGCTGCGTTGCGAGGCACACGTATGTCCAATTGGAGGCAAGACGATGAAGCAAGTTCAGCAAGAAAAATCGGAGATGCGAGCGAGAGGAACACCCGTGGGTTTCCTGCGTGTCGCAACATGGAGTTTCGTGGTGTTGTTGATCGCAGCGCTCATGACGCCACTCGCCGCCAAGGCGCAGTTGGCCGGCAAGGGCGCCATTACCGGTACGGTGACGGATTCTACCGGGGCCTTGATCCCGAATGCTCAGGTCGCAGCGACCAACATTTCGAACGGAATCACAGCAACCACCACCTCAACAGGAACGGGAAACTACCTCTTCTCG
This sequence comes from uncultured Acidobacteriaceae bacterium, assembly GCA_963841365.1. Classification (GTDB taxonomy): domain Bacteria; phylum Acidobacteriota; class Terriglobia; order Terriglobales; family Acidobacteriaceae; genus Telmatobacter. The sequence continues at coordinate 51,363 of CAWJDG010000091.1, read as the reverse complement.
GATCTCGATCCCGGCATCTACACGGTCACGGTCACGGCGCAGGGCTTCAAAAAGCTCGTGCAGCAGAATATCCACGTCAATGCGCTCGAATCGCAGGTCTATAACCCATCGCTCGCAGTGGGTAGCGCCGATGTCCAGGTCACGGTCACCAGTGAGCCTCCGCAGTTGGAGACGAGCAACGCCACGTTGGGCGCGACCATGGAGAACGAGCAGTATTCTGAGTTGCCCGTCGAAATGGGCGCCTATGGCCAGCCTGATCAGCGGCGCGCTACCGATTTCGCTTTCATGATGCCTGGCGTCCAGGGCAACAACACAAACGGCAACGCCACCACCAACACCGGCGTTGTGAATGGCTCCGGAAGTCGCGGCGCAGCCTCTGACGTCTACATCGATGGCATCCCCTTTGTCCGCGCCGGCGGCAACGGCGACCCGCGCTATGTTTGGACCGCAATCTCGGTCGATGCAGTAGACCAGTTCCAGGTGCAGACAAACGGCTACTCGGCCATGTACGAGGGCCAGGGCGTCATGAATTACTCCGTCAAACAGGGCGGACAGGCGTACCACGGTTCCGTGTACGAGTTCTTCCGCAACACGAGGCTCGATAGCTGGGGCTTCTTCCGTGCGCAGGATCCGGTAACATATTTGCCCGTGAAGCCGATCGAACACATGAACGAGTACGGCATCGCCTTAGGCGGGCCGCTGGTTCCTTTCGGCGGGCTGAAGAACAAACTCTTCGCTTTCACCAATTACGACGGCTTCCGCTACGCCAGCGAAAATCCGACGCCGATGCGCTTCCCCTCCGACAGGGAACAGAAGGGCGACTTCAGCGCCGATGGCGTGAACATTTACGATCCCTTGTCCTACACTCCGGGCGGAACCTGCGCCGGCGGCACGTCGAACTGCCGGACCCAATTCACTTCCGGCGGCACGGCAAACGTGATCCCGACCAATCGCCTGTCTCCGATCGCCCTGAACATGCAGAAGCTCCTTCCGGACATTTCCAGTGACACCACCGGAAACAACTACACTTCACCCAACAGGACGGGTCTGACCAATTGGTCAACGACCTCGCGCGTCGACTATGTCATCGGCTCGAAGGACACGCTGACCGTTCTCGGAAGCGTCGGCCGTCAGGCTAGCTCGAACCCTGTGGGACAAACCACCGCAGGCCGCAATACGGGCCCCGTTCCCTACAACTACGGCCAGACCTATGCCCCGAAGACCGCGGTATGGGCACTGGAGGAGACCCACGTCTTCTCCTCGAATCTGATCAACCAGCTCAAGTGGGGTTATGCGCGCTATAACGGGCCTACCTTCAACCCCGACGACAGTCCCAAGTACGCGGCTACCGCGATGGGGATGTCCGGGTTGCCAACAGGTCAGGCGCAGAACGTTTTCCCGATCGTCACCTACTCCGGCGGTTCGGTTGTCCCAACCAACTGGGGCGGCACCACCGAAGGCCGGACCACCGCGGCGAACTATACCGCGCTCGACACCGTCCAATGGACACACGGCAGGCACTCGTTCACCTTCGGCGGTCAGGTTGCCTGGATGCTTTACAACGTCGTCAGCGCCACCAACTCCTCAACGCCAATCACGCTCGCCAACGCGGTGTCTGAGACGGCACAGGTCAACAATTCTTCTACTACCACGAGCAGCACGGGGCTGACCTACGCCAGCTTCCTCCTCGGCGAAATCGACAAGGGCAGCTTCACGTCGTACCTTCAGAACGAGTTCGGCGCTCGCTTCCGGGCCATCTCGCCCTACGTTCAGGACGACTGGAAGTTGAATTCCAAGCTGACACTGAACCTTGGCCTGCGCTACGACTACTATCCAACCATCACCGAAGTGCATAACGCCGAGGGATTCTTCAATCCTTCACTGGCCAACCCGGTCACCGGTCTCAATGGTGCGCTGGCTTTCACTGGCCATGTCGCCGGCACCTGCAATTGCGCAACGCCGGTCAGCAACTACGACAAGAACTGGGGACCTCGTCTTGGCCTCGCCTACCAGCTTGATTCCAAGACCGTGATCCGCGCCAGCTATGGCGTCATGTTCTCGCACGGCGATGCTGTGGGTGGTCTGAACACCAGCCTCGGCACACTCGGCTTCTCGGCTGCGCCGTCCTTCTCATCGAGTCAGGCACTCACCGCCATGAGCGGCTTGTTGGTGGGCGGTGGTGGGGCAATTCCCACCTACACGCTGGCGAGCGGCGCAGCGTCGGGTCCGGCATACGGCACCGGCTACGCCGGCAACTCCACGGCTCCTTCGTCGATGCAATACGACGATCCGTACCTCGGCGGCCGTGCACCGGAATACATCAATTGGAACTTCGGCTTTCAGCGCCAGATCACAAACACGGTCACGGCGACAGCTTCCTACGTTGGATCTGAGGGCCACTTCCTGCAACTCGACAGCAACCATGCGCGCGGATTCTGGGCCGACGACCTCGATCCCAAGTACATCGCGGCGCTGGGAGCCAACGCAAGCCAGCTCAGCGTCACAGACACTGGCAGCAACCTCCCAACCATATGCTCGACCTACAACCTGCCTTGCCCGAGCGCCGCGCTCATGAATAAGACCAAGCAGGCTGTGTCCACATTCCTCAAACCCTATCCGTTCCAGACTGTCGGCGATAGCTTCGGGTACGTGGGCAACAGCAACTACCACGCAGTCCAGGCAATGTTGAGCATGCGCCGTTGGCACGGGATCACCTTGAATGCCAATTACACGTTCTCCAAGATCATTGACGACGGCGGTAGCTTCCGCACCGGCTATCCAATTCCCGCAGGAACTATGGCCAACCACCTTAGTTCGTCCTATCCTGCGGATCGCTATGAGCGGAGCCTCTCGACCTCCAACCAGCCGCAGCACTTCGTGGCCACGGCCGTTTGGGATTGGCCATTTGGCAGATCCCTGTTCGCCGGCAACTCCGCCGAGCGCGCAATTCTCGGCGGCTTCACTTGGTCAGGGGTTTACCAGGCCTACACCGGGTCGCCGCTGACGCTCACAGGATCCAGTTGCCAGACGAACCCTGCGCAGGTTACCTGCCTGCCGATTATGAATCCCAACTTCACCGGACCGGTTCGTGTGAACGGAAAGTGGGGCCAAGGTACTCTCGGCACCAGCACCATTCCCGGCACCAAGACCGCGATTACGAATCCTTCGTATATTGCGACGAGCACCGGAACTTCTGTGAGCACCGCGGCGGGGCCGTTCATGAATCCGGTGAGCGGCATCCTGTCCTCCTATAACTACCTGTTCAGCGACGCGCCCCGCACCGCGCCCTACAACCTCTACGGTCCCGGCAATTACCAGCTTGACATTGCGATGATTCGCAGTTTCCCGCTGCACCTTACTGAGACCACCAAGCTGGACTTCCGGGCCGAATGGTACAACATCACAAATCGCACCTTCTTCGGCGTTGCCAACACGGCCGTTGGCAACTCGGTCTTTGGACAAGCGACCAGCAGTTCCGTCGCTAACCGCAAGTCCGCTCAGTTCTCCGCTCGCATCGAGTTCTGATTCCCGCTTGCGTTTGCGTGTTCTCAAGAGGCTGCTGGCTTAGGCTGGCAGCCTTTTTGTTTGCTTCGGGCTCTCCCGTTTTTCACCAGTGGTTCCACCAGAGCCGCTGGGTCCGAAGTGAAGAACGGGCGAAGCCGCTGCGCCATGCATCGTCTCCAAAGTCACGTCCGCGGCTACGTTTGTCGGCGGGCTTTGGAATGAACTCCCGGATCCGGTAAAAGTCTGGGAGACGCCCCGGGCGCGCCTATGCAGCATCTCTATGTCCTTTTCCGTCATGCCGATGGAGGGAGATGTTATCCGCGCGCGATCTGATCGTGATTTGCGAGGCAAAGTGCGGCCTCGACAATTTTCACGGTGCGGAAATTCATGCGTTGGTTTTTAGCATCCGGCCCGGAATTTCCCTGTTGACAGTTGTTCATTTCATATACGACACTATTTTCGCTCCAAAGTGAGGTCAGACCACGTGCGCAGATTTCCACGATTTCCCCAGAAATCCACGTAGGCGCTCGTTTTCGGAGCAGCACGTAAATCTAATTACTGGAGGCAACACAATGAGGCATTCTGCCTTACAACACCAATTTGCGTCTGGGAGAGAGACGACCGAAACATCGCGCGGCTTTTCTCGCTTCGCTGCATGGAGCGGTATGGCGTTGTTGGTCCTCGCCCTCACGGCGCCCTTCGGCGCGAATGCGCAGATGGCGGGCACTGGTGCCATCTCGGGAACCGTAACGGACGCATCGGGCGCTGTCGTCGGAGGTGCAACCGTCACCGCCACTCTGGTTGACCAAAACACCAGCACGATACGCACCTCAACCGGCTCCGGCGACTACAACATTACGCCGCTTTCTCCCGGTGTCTACCAGCTGACTGTCACCGCCAAGGGCTTTGAAACTTTTGTGCAGCAGAATGTCGTCGTCGACGCGCTGCAAACTGTGGCATTGAATGTCAAGCTGACCATTGGTGCTGCGCAGCAGACGATTACCGTCACCGCTGCGCCTCCGGTCCTGGAAACCACCGACGCAGCGCTCGGCGCGGTCATGGACAACCAGATGTACTCCAGCCTGCCCCTCTTGATGGGCGCGGGCGGCAACGCCGATCAACGCCGCGCTACGGACTTTGCTGGATTGATGCCTGGCGTAGTGCCCGTCTGGGTCGGCAGCAACAACGCTACAGACGCATCGTTGTCCGTCAACGGCGGCAATCCTAACGGCGGCACGTCGGAAATCTACATCGACGGCATCAACCTGCCCGCCCCTGATGGCGTCGGCGATGTGCGATTTATATGGACCGCCATCGGCATGGACTCGATCGACCAGTTCCAGGTGCAGACCTCCGGCTACTCCGCGCAATACGCCGGCCAGGGCGTGCAGAACTACTCCATTAAGCAGGGATCGAATGCCTGGCACGGAGGCGTGTACGAGTACATCCGCAACACCGTGGCCGACGCTTGGCCGTTTCTCAGCAAAGTTCCTACGGTGATTGGCGTCGTCCCAGCCGGACAAACCTGCGCGTTCGGTTCTCCCGCGTCAAGCTACTGCGCTCCCGGCGGCGTCAAGCCTGCTGAAATTATGAACGAGGTCGGCGCTAAATTCGGCGGTCCCATCATTAAGAACAAGCTGTTCATGTTCTACAACTACGGACAATATCGCTTCCAGCACGGCCCGGCGGATAAACTGCAGACCATTCCCACCACGGCCATGCTCAATGGCGACTTCTCAGCGTTTTCCACCAGCAGCGGCTACAGCATCTACGATCCAGGTTCGCAAACGGCCGGATGCCTTGGATCCACGGCCAGCCCCTGTTCCCGCACCCAGTTCGTTTCGACCGGTGGCACGCAGCCGGCCGGGACCAAAAATGTGATTCCCGCGAATCGTATTTCCGCCGCAGCAAGTTACATCAACAACTTCATGGCGCCCTATGAATCGGCGGCCCTGCAGAACCAGTACTCCAACAACATCGTCGCCGGCTATAACTATGGCCTCGCGAACTGGTACCAGGGTGGTCGCATCGACTACGACATGAGCCAGAAAAACCAGGTCAGCATCGTCATAGAATTCGGTCGCCAGGCCAGCACCGGTCCTAACGCTTCCGGTGCGGCCAACGCGCTTGGGCCGCCGTTCAATACTTCCCAGGCGTACACGCCCAAGACCACGGTCGACATCGTCAAGGACACCTGGACCATTAACTCGCACATGGTCAACCTTTTCGCAGTTGCATACGCCCGCTACAAGAGCCTTTCGATCACGCCCGACGAGGCTCCGCAGTACGCCGCTAGCAAAACGGGGCTTTTGAATACGCCTGCTGGGCAAGCCAGCTTCTTCCCCGCCATCGCCTTCAGTGGCGGCGTGGATAACCCCTCGAACGAAGCCGGATACGACGAGAACCAGAAGGTCAGCAATGCCTACAGCGCTTCTGACGATATCCAGTGGCAGTTCGGCAAGCATAGCCTCAACTTCGGCGGCCAGGTCGCGTGGGACCAATTCAACTACATCAAGAACGAGACCAATTCCAGTCCCCTCACTTACACGTTCGCGAATACTTCAACGCAACAGTGGTCGTCGGGCACGGCTCTCAACAGCACTAGCGGCAACGCATTCGCGAGCTACATGCTTGGCGCCACCAACTCCAGCTCCGTCTCTGTCGGTCTGCCTGGCTTGGGATCCCGTTGGCTCGATCCCTCCTTCTGGGCGCAGGATGACTACAAAATCAACAGCAAGTTGACCGTCAACCTGGGCGTGCGCTGGGATATCTGGCCGGCAATCCGGGAGGTGCACAACATCTTCTCGTGGTTGAATACCTCCCAGACCAACTCGGTTACCGGCAACAAGGGTACACTCGCGTTCGCCGGCGGCAGTTCGTCCGACGGCTTCCATGCCGGTGTGGCCAATCCGTCACCCACCGCTTACAACTTCGTCAGTCCGCGTGCCGGCTTTGCCTATGCGCTCGGTTCGAAAACAGTCATTCGCTCCAGCTACGGACTCGAGTTCGCTCGCGGTGACTGGAATAGTGGCAGCCAATCCGGATCGCCTTCCACCATCGGCTTTGCACCTTCAGCATCGGCGCCTGCGGGCACCGTCAACCAGCCGTCGTTTTACTGGGATGGTACTTCGTGCGGCAATGGATCCGCCGACGGAGTTCCCTGCGGCTGGACCGGTTCCGTTGCATCGCCTGCGCCGCCGGCTGGTGGCACGAGCCTGGCCGAATTTGGCACCAGCGAGACCACGGCGCTCACCAACTCCGGCGCACAGAGCCCCAGCTACTGGGACCCGCACTACGGCGCCAAAACTCCCGAGTATCTTAACTGGACATTCGGTTTCGAGCGCCAGTTGACCAGCAACATGTCCGTCTCCATCAGCTACGTCGGCAGCGAAGGCCACTTCATCTCCGTCTCGAAAGCCATCGGCAGCAGAAACAACGAACTTCCTGAGTCCTTTGCCGCGCTGGCCGGATACACAGTAAGCGGCACTACAGCCACACAGTGCACAAGTGGGGCCCCCACAGCTTGCCCCGCCCCCTTGCTTGGACAGACCTCGGGCTCATCGGCTACCGCTCCGATGACGAATACGAACCTTGCTATTGGACTGGGCTACACGGCTCCCAATCCCTATGTTGGCAACACCTATTACTACAAGAACGGCGTCAATTCTTACCTTGAGAACTTCCCGCAATTCAGCGGCGTCAGCGATACCACCAGCTTCGTGGGTAACGAAAACTGGAATGCGCTCGAAGTCTCCATCCGCGAGCGCCCCTCGCACGGCCTGAACTTCATGGTCAACTACACATACTCCAAGTCGATCGACGACCTGGGAACCTTCCGCGTGGGCGACAACAATCGTCTCGATCGTTCTCTCTCCACCGCGGACATACCCCAAAACCTGGTTGCCTCCGTGGTTTACGCGCTGCCCGTCGGCCGTGGCCACATGTGGGGCGAGAACATGATCTACCGGGCGATTGCGAGCGATTGGACTGCTTCGACAATCTTCACTTATCACTCCGGCTTCCCGATTGTCCTGACTGGCAGCGGTTGCGGCGGCGGCGGCATCCTGAATCAATGCATGCCATCTCTCGTGGCAGGTCAGGCTGGGCGCGCCCACGGCGCCTACGGAAAGAACACAACCTCGGCCCCGGGTTCGCCCAACTACATCGGAAACGTCCAGTACTTCAACACGAATGCGTTTACCGTGGCATCCACCGGCAATGGCACCACTACCAGCAACGGAAACTACGGGACCTGCTCGAACACCACGTCGACGCAGGCCTGCTACGTCTGGAATGGGCCGGCTCTGTATGTTCCCGGCAACGCACCGCGTGTGGCCGCTCTCAACATGTTTGGCATGGGCTACTATGACGACGATATCGCCGTCAAGCGGACCTTCCCCATCTACCGCGAATGGAACGTCGCGATTGAAGTGGATATGAGCAACCTGACCAATCACGTGGTCTGGGGATCTCCGAACTCCACGGTAAACGGCGGAACGTCGTTTGGCACGATCAACGCCCTCAACTCAAGTAATGCGCCGCGCTCCGCGCAGGGCATGCTGCGCATCAACTTCTAACCATCAACCTGTCACTTCGAAAAGGTGTTGCCGCTCTGTCGGCAGCACCTTTTTGTCGCCCGCGGGAAAACTCAGGAATAGTCCATAGTTTGTCCCCACCACGTCCCAATCGATATAGTTGGTTCGCCATGAAGACCTTCCGTTTTCTTGCCTGTTTCCTTGTCCTCGCCGCAGCCGTCGCAACTTCTCTCCTTGCTCGAGGTGACGATCAGCCCATCTCCCAGCGCGCCGCCAACTCTGCGATCGCCCGCTGGCCCAACGGCCGCACCGTTCCTGCCGGAGCGCCCTGGGCCTGGAACTACGAGCTGGGCACGCTTCTACAGGGCATGGACTCCGTCTGGCTCGCCACCGTCGACTCGCGCTACTTCAACTACATCAAGGCCTCCGTCGATCAGCTCGTCACGCCCGACGGCTCCATCCCTACGCTCAAGCCTGAGGAACGTCAGCTTGACAACATCCTCCTCGGCCGCCAGCTCCTGCTTCTCTACGGCGTCACGCAGAACAAGCGCTATCTCACCGCCGCAACGTATCTCTACGACCAGCTCGCGCAGCAGCCGCGCAATGCCGACGGTGGCTACTGGCACAAGCAGCGCTACCCGAACCAGATGTGGCTCGATGGCCTCTACATGGCCGAGCCGTTCCGCGCGCAGTATGCCGTCCTTTCACACCACCCCGAAGAATTCGCCGACATCACGCATCAATTTGAGCTGATCCAGCAGCACGCGCGCGACCCGAAAACCGGCCTGCTCTATCACGGTTGGGACGCATCGATGCAGGAGCGCTGGGCCAACAAGCAGACCGGCGACTCGTCGCAATTCTGGGCCCGCGGCATGGGCTGGTACATGATGGCCCTCGTCGATACGCTCGACTATTATCCCGAGGGCGATCCCGGCCGCCCGCGCCTTATCGGCTTCCTGCGCCAAACGGCCGCCGCCGTCGCGCGCTACCAGGACAAGAAGTCCGGCCTCTGGTACACCATGATGGACAGGCCCAGCGAGAAAGGGAACTACTTCGAATCCTCATCCGCCTGCATGTTCGTCTACGCATTCGCCAAGGGCGTGCGCCGCGGCTATCTGCCTGAGTCCTACCTCGTCAACGCGAAGCGCGGCTACAAGGGCATCCTCACGCAGTTCGTTCCAACGAGCGCCGGCAACGACGTTTCGCTCACCGGCACAGTCAAGGCCTCAGGCCTTGGCGGCGAACCCTATCGCGACGGCACATACGCCTATTACATCGGTGAGAAAGTCATCGCAAACGATCCCAAGGGTGTCGGTGCGCTTTTAATGGCGAGCACCGAAATGGAATATGCACCGGAGTCCACGCTCGCCCGCGGCAGCATGGTCGTCGTCGACGGCTGGTTCAACTCCCAGCAGCGTGAGGACGCGTTCGGCCAGCAAATGTACTTCCACTACAAGTGGGACACCTGGGACAATCCCGGCTATTCGCTCTTCGGTCACCTCTTCCGCGAGTTCGGCGCGCAAACCGAGGAACTCGACGCCGAGCCGACCGTCTCCAATCTTCGCGGCGCGCAGGTCTTCATCATCGCCTCCCCCGACAATCTCGATAAGAACCCTCGCGCCCATTTCGCCACGCGTGGAAACGCGGAAGAGATTGCCGAGTTTGTCGAATCCGGCGGCGTCCTCGTCATCATGGAAAACGACACTTCCTTCGCCGACCTCGACCATTTCAATGTAATCTCCGACCAGTTCGGCATCCATTTCAACGACATCCTGCGCAAACACGTCATTGGAACAAATTGGGAGCAGGGCAAGATTCTCATCGACGGCGACGGCCCCATCTTTCATCGCCAGCACACCATCTACGTGAAAGACATCTCCACCATCACCGTCAGCAAGCCCGCTCGCTCTGTGCTCGACGAAAACGGCGACGTCTTCATGGCGGTGGCGAAATACGGGAAGGGAACTGTTGTCGCCATGACCGATCCGTGGCTCTACAACGAATACACCGACGGACGCAAGCTGCCGGCCATGTACGATAACTACGCCGCCGGCAAGGAATTCGTCCGCTGGATTCTCCAACAAGTTCCGCAGCACTAGGCCTCTGACCGCTTAGTTCTATCCCTGGAAGGGGTGCCCCAGGTCTCGATTTTGAGACCTGGGATACTGCGGCCTTAAGAAACAACGTTCACTCGTTCAGAGATCAAGTATCCTGTTCCTGAAATTTGCAATAAGAATACCGGGGTCATCCTGAGCGAGTCGCCGCGGCGACGAGTCGAAGGACCTGCATTTCGGGATGCCAACATCCAAATCGAACTTTTAAGACCCTACACTACAGCCTTATCTCCGACAAGTTCCTTGACTCCCCACCGCCCTCCTCCTTAAAGTTGGAAGGTTCCAGTGGTCAGTCCACTCACGGTCCTCATGCGTCACCAGCCGCTGCAGTCCTGTCGCCGCGGCCACTCCGATCGGAGATTTCCATGCGCTCTATCTCGATGTACTCGCTCCTCGCTTCCCTCCCATTTCTCGCTGCCTTGTCGATCTTTGCTCAGGACACCCGCACCGTCACCGAGCCGAAGATTCCCTCCGCCTGCATCACGCTCGACGCCGACGTCGTGGCCAACCACGGTATCATCGCACTCGCCGACGAGCAAAAGCTCTCCACCACCCGCATTCAGGATGCCCTCGACCACTGCACACCCGGCCAGGCAGTAGTCCTCCGCGCCCACGGCAAAAAGAACGTCCTCCTCACTGGCCCGCTCACCATCCGCGACGGCGTCACCCTCGTCATCGATAAAAACGCCGCGCTCGTCGCTTCGCGCGACCCCCGAGTCTACGATCTCTCGCCGGGCGGTTGCGGCATTGTCTCGAATCGCGGTCACGGTTGCAAATCGCTCATCACGGGTACTGACATCAAGAATGCCGGCATCATGGGCCAGGGCTCCATCGACGCCCGCGGCGGCGCCAACCTCCTCGGCCAGGACGTTACCTGGTGGGACCTCGCGCACGAAGCCAAGGTGAAAGACGAGCAGCAGAGCGTGTTCTCCATGATCGCGATCCGCCACGCCGAAAACTTCACCCTGTACAACATCACGCTGCGCAACTCGCCCGGCTTCCATGTCTCCGTCAATCAGACTGACGGCTTCACAGCATGGGGCGTCAAAATCATGACTCCCAAGACCGCACGCAACACTGACGGCATCGATCCCGGCTCGTCCAAAAACATCACCATCGCCTACAGTTCCATCCACACCGGCGACGACGATGTTTGTCTCAAGCCCAGCGGCGCTGGCGCTGTCTCGAACATGTCAGTCCTTCACAACCACTTCTATTCCGGTCACGGCATGTCCATCGGCAGCGGCACTTACGGCGGTGTCGATCATCTTTTAGTCGACGACCTCACCATCGATGGCGCCGACAACGGCCTCCGAATCAAGTCCGATCGCAGCCGCGGCGGCCTCGTTCATCAAGTCGTCTATCGCAATGTCTGCATCCGGAACGTTCCCAATCCCCTCGTCTTCACGCCGCACTACACCACATTCACCGGCGACCGCCTCCCCATCTACCAGGACATCACACTCGAAAACGTCCACATCCTCACGCCCGGCGCATACACCTTCTTCGGCCTCGACGCCGATCCCGGCCACAAACTCCAAATCAAGCTCGACAATGTCATCGCCGACGATCAGAAAGACTCGCTCTTCTACGATCAGGACGCCGATATCACAGTCGGCCCGCATACCGGAAATCTCGAGCCCAAAGGCAACGACGTCACCATCACGCAGGCGCCCAACTCAGCGCCCGGCCAGCCGCTCGATTGCGACGCGCGCTTTGTGCCATTCTCCGCCGACACCACGGCTCCCGAGATGGCCGGAAAAATCCCGCCCGAGGATAAAACCTTCTACGTCGCCGCCGACGGAACCGGCGACTACTACTCCATTCAGCGCGCGCTCGACATGGCCCCCAAAACCGGCGGCGCTGTTCTCTCCGTCTCGCCCGGCATCTATCGCGAAGTGCTCACCATCGACAAGCCGAACATCACCATCCGCAGCGCCAATCCTGACGCCGTCAAGACCGTCGTCGTTAACGATCGCAGCGCGGGCCAGAATGGCGGCACGCTCCACTCCGCCACGGTCAACGTCACCGCCGACGATTTCTTTGCCGAAAACATCACCTTCGAAAACGACTTCAATCGCACCCACGAGCAGACCTCGCAGGGCTCGCAGGCGCTTGCTCTGCTCGTCACCGGCGACCGTGCCATTTTTCACAACGTCCACCTGCTGGGCAATCAGGACACCGTCTACCTCGGCACGCACTGCGGCTCCGACGCGCAAAACTGCGGCGTCACGCGCCAATACTTCTCTGATTGCTATGTCGCCGGCAACGTTGACTTCATCTTCGGCGACAGCAAGGCCGTCTTCGAGAATTGCGAGCTCCACTCCACACCGCACAACGGTGGCTACATCACCGCGCAGTCCAAGCACTACCCCGCGCAGGACTCCGGCTTCGTCTTCGACCACTGCAAACTCAACGCCGATCCCGGCGTCACAGGTCCCGTCTTTCTCGGCCGTCCCTGGCGTCCCTATGCCACCGTTATTTACATGCACACCGAGATGGGCTCGCAAATCGATCCTGCAGGCTGGCGCGAGTGGCATCCCGGCAACACGCACTCTCTCGACACCGCCTACTACGCCGAATTCGATTCCACCGGCCCCGGCGCGCATCACGATGAGCGCGACCCGCACACGCACTTTCTCACTACCGAGCAGGCAAAGCAATACGAGCCCACAGTCTTTCTGCGCGGTGCCGACAACTGGGACCCGACAAAACTGCCCGCGCCGCCCACGCAGTAGCGCCGCGTTGCGAGCGGTAAAATTGAGATGTTATCGCAATCTATCTGCAATCCCGGGAACGCTGTTCGAGGTATCGGCTCTAAAATCTTGCAAGGCGCGCAACATTGCTCCCGAACGAGCTAGTAGCTAGAAGCTAGCAGCTAGAAGCTGCTTTTAGGAGATTCAATGAAGACTGTTCTTATGGCTGACCCCGTCCGCTACCCGCGCATGAACACCGACGAGCTGCGCGAGACCTTCCTGCTCAGTTCTCTCTATGAGCCCGGAAAAATTCATCTCAACTACGTCGATCTCGATCGCGCAGTCGTCGGTTTCGCCGCTCCAGTCGATTCGCCCCTGGCGTTGCCCACGTATCCCGATCTGCGTGCGACCTACTTCACTGAGCGCCGCGAGCTTGGCGCGCTCAACATCGGTGGCGCAGGCGTGATTACGGTCGAAGGAAAGAGTTACGAACTCGACAATCTCGACGTGCTCTACATCGGCCGCGGCAACAAAGAGGTCAGCTTCGCGTCGAAGGACAAGAGCGCGCCGGCGATCTTTTACCTGCTAAGCTATCCCGCTCACGCCGTGTATCCGGTCGCACTCGTCCGCAAAGCAGAGGCCAGCCCCACAGAACTCGGCAGCCTCGAAACCTGCAACAAGCGCACCATCTGCAAATACATCCATCTTCAGGGCGCGCGTAGCTGTCAGCTCGTCATGGGCGTCACGCATCTCGCCGCTGGCAGCAACTGGAACACCATGCCGCCGCACACGCACATGCGCCGCAGCGAAATCTACATGTATTTCAACGTCGCCGGCGACGCACGCGTCATGCACTTCATGGGGCCGCCCGCCGAAACCCGCCATATCGTCATGGCCGACAAAGGCATCGCCATCTCTCCCGGCTGGTCCATCCACGCCGGCGTGGGCACGCGCGCCTACAGCTTCTGCTGGGGCATGGGCGGCGAAAATCAGGACTACGCCGACATGGACCCCGCTCCGGTCGAAACCCTGCGTTAACCTTCATTGGGGACGAAACTCTGCCATCATCATTTGTTTCGTCCCTGCACCTTCGCCCCGCTCGTAGGGGGATACGTCAAACGTCCGCGTAACCACTCACAAGTAACCATCACACCCCCCTGCACACGTCACTGAAATCCAATGGATTTTCCTGTGCCTCGCGAATTAAACTCGCCAGTGCGAGACACTGCTGTGCTTCGCATTTTCTCGCGCTTAGTTGCATCCAACTCAGGCAGAACGTCTAACCACTTGAGGTGATCGCGATGGCAGATCGAAAGGTGATTGCGGTAATCGGCGCCACGGGCTCGCAGGGCGGCGGCCTGGCGAGCGCAATTCTCTCGGATCTGGACGGCGCCTTTGCTTGCCGCGCCATCACGCGCAACGCGGCCAGCGACAAAGCGCGGGCGCTCAAGGCTGAAGGCGCAGAAGTCGTCAAAGCCGATCTTGACGACGTCGCCAGCCTCGAAAAAGCCTTCGCCGGCGCCTACGGTGCCTTCTGCGTTACCAATTTCTGGGAGCACTTCTCGGCAGAGAAAGAAAAGGCGCAGGCCAGAAACATGGCCACGGCGGCCAAAAAAGCCGGCCTCAAGCACGTCATCTGGTCCACGCTCGAGGACACGCGCAAGCTCATGCCGCCAGGCGACAAGCGCATGCCGTTCCTGCAGGAAAAGTACCGGGTGCCGCACTTCGACGCGAAAGGCGAAGCCGACGCCTTCTTTGCTGACCTGCCCATCACCTATCTGGTCACATCGTTTTACTGGGACAACCTCTACGCCTTTGGCCTCGGGCCCAAGAAGGCCGAAGATGGCACCTACCAATGGGTGTTGCCTATGGGCGACAAGCGCCTCGCTGGCATCGCCGCGGAAGACATCGGCAGGGTCGCTTACGGAATCTTCAAGGCCGGTTCGAAGTACATCGGCAAAACTATCGGCATTGCGGGTGAATTTCTACCCCTCTCGCGTATGGCCGCCATGCTCTCGAAAAGTCTCGGCGTCCACGTCAACTATGTAGCCGTTGAACCCGATGCCTATCGCGGCTTCGGTTTTCCCGGCGCTGACGAGCTCGGCAACATGTTCCAGGTGTATCGCGATTTTGAAAAAGAAGTGGTCGGCGCGCGCAGTGCCGACCTCGCCAGCATGATCAATCCGTCGCTGCTCACCTTCGATGAGTGGCTCGGCAAATACAAATCAAGAATCCCGCTTTAGTCGTAAACTGCAACGCATTCGCCCGCGTTGGCATCTCCCCGCAACAAACCAAAACGGCGAATTCCGTTAACGGAATTCGCCGCTCGATCCCTGATCCCTGACTCCTGTTCTTCACACCGTATACGTGCTCGACGAAACCCGCCCTCCATGCCCCGTCCAATTCGTGTGGAAGAACTGCCCGCGCGGCTGGTCGACGCGCTCGTAGGTGTGCGCGCCAAAGAAGTCGCGCTGCGCCTGCAGCAGATTCGCCGGCAGCCGTTCTGCACGATAGCCATCGAAGAATGCCAGCGCGGTTGAAAACGCCGGCGTGGGCACGCCCAGCTTCGACCGCATGAACAAGGGCCTTGCGCCACGACGCCTGGTACTTGTTCACCAAGCGCGAGAAAAACTTGTCGAGCAGCAGGTTGTCGAGATTCTTGTTCTTCTTGAACGCATCCTTGATTTTGCCCAGGAACTGGCTGCGAATGATGCATCCGCCGCGCCACATCAGCGCGATGCCGCCCATGTTCAGGTTCCAGCCGTACTCCTTGGCCGCGGCCCGCAGCAGCATGTAGCCCTGCGCGTAGCTGATGATCTTCGAGCAGAACAGCGCCCGCCGCACGTCCTCAATGAACTTCGCGCGGTCGCCCACCTTCGGCTTGCGACTTCGGCCCGCGCAGAACCTTCGACGCCTCCACGCGCTCCTCTTTCAGCGCCGACAGGCAGCGCGCGAAAACCGACTCGCCGATCAGCGTCACCGGCTGGCCGGTATCGAGCGCGCTGATCACCGTCCACTTGCCCGTGCCCTTCTGCCCGGCCGTGTCCAGAATCTTGTCCACCAGCGGCGTGCCGTCCTCGTCCTTCTTGGCGAAGATCATGGCGCGAAATCTCGATCAGGTAGCTGTCCAGCTCGCCCTTGTTCCACTCGGCGAACACCTCGTGCAGCTCATCGGCCGTCAGTCCCAGCCCGTGCTTCAGCAGATCGTAGGCCTCGCAGATCAGCTGCATGTCGCCGTACTCGATGCCGTTGTGCACCATCTTCACGAAGTGCCCGGCGCCGTCTTCGCCCACCCAGTCGCAGCAGGGCGTGCCGTCCTCCACCTTGGCGGCAATCGCCTGAAAGATCGGCTTCACGTGCGGCCACGCGGCCGGATTGCCGCCCGGCATGATCGACGGTCCGTGCCGCGCGCCCTCTTCGCCGCCCGAAACGCCGGTGCCGATAAACAGAATGCCCTTCGTCGGCCAGCGCCTTGGTGCGCCGGTTTGAATCGGTGAACAGCGAGTTGCCGCCGTCGATGATGATGTCGCCCGCTTCAAGATGCGGCAGCACGTGCTCGATCATCTGGTCCACGGTGTCGCCGGCCTTCACCATCAGCATCACGCGGCGCGGCCGCTTCAGCAGGCTGGTCAGCTCCTCAATCGAGTGCGCGCCCACCACCTGCGTTCCCTTGGCCTCGTTGGCCACAAAGTCGTCCACCTTTGAAACGGTGCGGTTGAAAACGGCCACCTTAAAGCCGTGGTCGTTCATGTTGAGGACAAGATTCTGTCCCATCACTGCAAGGCCGATCAGGCCGATATCACACGATGCGTCAGGCATAACTTCTCCAGGAATCGAATTTTATCACTGCGAATTCTTTGGCTTGTCTGATTATACCTTAGTGGTCTGACCTCACGAGGCCCCATTTTCTCAGACAGCGACGCCGGCGGAGCGGTAAATCTTCGCAATGTATCGCATGTCTTTCAGCCCTTCTTCGCCTGGGCTTTGCGGCTCGAGATTGTTCTGGACGCAGTGTGAAAAGTGTTCCGCTTGAGCCTGGAACTGGTACGGGTCGCGCGAAGGATTGGGTTCGTCCAGAGTTTGTCCGCTCAACTCGCCACGCAGATGCACGCCGTCGTAGTTGAAAGCCGGATTAATTTCGAGCCAGCCCTTTGAACCATAGACCTTGAAGTAGCCGGTCATATTCGATCCGTAGGTCGTGGAGCAGCTCGCCACAATGCCCGAAGGGAAGCGCATCGTCCACGCCACGTTTTCTTCCACCTCATTGAAGCGGCCGTCCTGATCGATGGTTGAGGCAACAGCGGAGATCTGCGCCGGCTCCTCGCCGGTCAGGTAGCGGCACGCGTTGAGCGAGTAGATACCGACGTCGTAGAGCGGGCCGCCGCCGGCAAGCTTCTTGTTGATCCGCCACTCGCCGGGCGCGATGTTGAACCCGAAAGAACTTGAAATGGCCTGCACCTGGCCGACCTTGCCCTTGCGGATGAGCTGGATCGCCTTCAGATGAATTGGCTCGTAATGGCAGCGATAGGCGATCATCAGCTTCACGTTCGCAGCCTTGCAAGCAGCAATCATCGCCTCCGCATCGGCTACCGAGGTGCACATGGGCTTTTCGCAGAGCACGTGCTTGCCGGCCTTCGCGGCGCGGATGGTGTACTCAGCGTGCATTGAGTTGGGCAGTGCCACGTATACTGCGTCGATGCTGGGGTTGTGCGCAATCTCGTCGAAGTTGTCGTAGTTGTAAATGGAGCCGGCAGGCACGCCGTATTGCGCGGCGATCCGCTCAGCCTTGTCGCGATGGCCGCTCACCAGCCCCGTGATGCTGGAATTCGTGGTGTCGAGCGCGCCAGGCATGAGGTGGCCGGCAATCCGGCCCAGGCCAATCACCGCATAGCCGGTCTTGCGTGGCGGGCTCTGAGCGGTGATCGCGGGAGTAAACCGGGCGGCGAGGCCCAGTGCGCCAAGTCTGGTGAAGTCTCTTCGCGTCAGCAGCATGGCTTTAGGGTTCCTTGGTCGCGGCTCCAGCGGCATTCCTGCTGGTTGCGAATGCTAACACATCCGGTAACGGGGATTTCGCTCCGCGACCCGCGCCCTTGCGACCTTGATCCCTCGTTCCTTGCTTTTTTCACTCCACGCTCAAATCCCCGTCCGCATCCACCACAAGTTTCTCGCCCACCACTTCAACTGAGTTGATCCGTAATCGGTCAAGGCTCACTTTGTATCCTGAAGTAGCCGTCGATCCCGACAGCGCCTGGCGCAGCAATTCTGTCGCGTTTACCGTCATGCTCTTTGGCACCTTCCCCCGCAAAAACGGTGCCAGCACAAAATTGATCTCCTTCCGGTCTGAGACCCTGTCGAGCCGCGCGTCCTTGAACCCGATCGTCTCGCCTTCCGCGTCCGGCGCCAGCGAAACTTCCGCGGGCAGCGTCAGCGTCACGCCAAGACACGAGCCGCCCACCATCCTCCCCAGCCTCGCTCGCGTCTTCACCCTCACCACGATCCGGCCTTCTTCGAACGCCAGGTGCGGATCCTCGGTGGAGATAAAACACCCGGACTGAGCGTCTCCTTTCAGGTAATAGCGGCCGTCCAGTCCGCTGAAGAGCTGCTGCTTCAGCGTCCGCTCCAGCGCTTGGCGGCTCACCGTCAATTCCACTCCTCGGCAAGGAACCACTGCGCCTCCCAGCAACAAACCCGCCAGCACCGCCGGCCAAAATGTTGTCATAAGAGTATCGTGACACCCCCGCCCCAATCGCCGCCAGCCACATTTGAGCCAGCTCACCAAGTTCGCCTCCGAGCCGTCCCACTCTGCCTTCGCTAATACCTTCAAATTCAATGAAATGCCAATCGCTGTCCGCGCCACTAAAATCCCCTCGTAAAGCCCTGCCAAAACGCCCTTCGCTATTGATTTTTAAGCAAAATAGCCCTAGAATAAGAAAGTCGTTCCTCGGGTCTTTCAAGCCCCCCCAGCCCGACCGAGGATGAATCAATGAATCCTCCTTTCAAGGACACACAAATCAATGGCAAAACGTCGTGGAAATCCGAACTGGGGCAAACCAGAGCCCATTGGCCCGGTTGTGCCGACTGTAACCTCCTTTGAGCAGATTACAAAGGAGTTCAAGCTGCCCCCAGACCAATACATCCGCTCCACCCGTCTGCGTGAGTGGGCGCGGCGTAACAAGAATTCCAAATACATCCCCGAGGCCCTTCTTGAGGCCTGGGGCTTTGAGATTGAATCGACGTTGTAACACTTTCGCCAGTTAAACAAAAACGCCGCCTTCGGGCGGCGTTTTTGCTGTCTTTGGACCGGAAGCGGTCCAGTTTCCGATTGCCAAGGATACGCCTTAACGTCGTCGATAACACAACGCTATTCTAGGGCCGGAAACTCATCTCATCAGCATCGTTCATGGTTTTGGCGTCGCAACGCTCTGAGGATCGGAGGCAAGGAGGAAGAGCGCTTCGTCACGGTCCGCTGGCCTGAAATCCATTGTGGCGAAGCTGCCATACTCTCCGCCGCCGGCGATGCCGCGAACAAGATAGTAATAAACTTTTCCCGCCTCTGCTGTGAAATGGACTAGCTCCGGCCCTGGATTTTTCCGGTCCTGCGTGGCCGCACAGGCGTGATGTTCTCCGGGCGCAACCGAGGCGAAGATGTAGGAAGCATGCTGGAGAACTCCCACCCAGGCGCCGTCCAGCCCGACCCTCGTGATGAAAATGGGGAGGGTTTCTTTCTGGATAAAGTACACGAGTGCTTTGCCCGGCTCAGGTGCCGTGGGTGGCTGCCCTTTAACCAGTTCCACGGTGAATGCGGCTCCCTTTGGGCCGCAGGCCCGTTGGTAGATGGCGTCGGCGGTCTGAGCGCTGGCGGATATGGAAAACGTCAGAAGCAATACAGCGAAGAATGCGAAGAAAACCCTCATGATGTTCCTCCGGATTGGCGTGGGTAGACTCCGCGTAGGAATCATGCTCGGTTGTTTTGTTTCAGACGATTCCAGCTTTGGAGAATCGTAGGATTCAGTGCCACATCTCGATGTGCCGACCATCACAAAGTAGAAAACTGAGTGATCGCGGGTAAATGGTGGAACTCGTCCTAGCCGCTCCAGCGTTTTTGCCCTCCGACTGGCAAACGGGACATTGCGCTCAGACCCTTCGCGCCGCACCTTTGCCGTTTCCGCTCGCCATAAGCGAAAATAAGTCAGCACATGCCCCAGCCCTCCCGCACCCTCGAGCCTCCCTTCACCGACGTTCCCGGCGCCGTTGCCGACATCCGCGCGGGCCGCATGGTGGTCGTAGTCGACGACGAGGACCGCGAAAACGAGGGCGATCTCACTTTGGCCGCCGAACACGTCACGCCCGAGGCCATCAACTTCATGGCCAAATACGGCCGGGGCCTCATCTGCCTTACGCTCACTGAGGAGCGCGCCGACTATCTGCGCCTCTTCCCCATGACCGCGCAGAACACGTCCCGCTTCGGCACCGCCTTTACCGAATCCATCGAGGCCCGCGAAGGCGTCACCACCGGCATCTCGGCCTTTGACCGCTCGCACACCATCCGCACCGCCATCGATCCCCGCTCCACCGCTGCGGATCTCGCCCGTCCCGGCCACATCTTTCCGCTCCGCGCTCGCCGCGGTGGCGTTCTGGTCCGCGCCGGCCAAACTGAGGCGTCCGTCGACCTCGCGCGCCTCGCCGGCCTCACCCCCGCCGCCGTCCTCTGCGAAATCATGAAAGACGACGGCACCATGGCCCGCGTCCCTGACCTCATCCCTTTTTGTCAGGAGCACGGCCTCAAAATTCTTACCGTCGCCGAGCTCATCCGCTATCGCCTCCGCCACGAGCGCTACATCGTCCGCGCCGGCGAGAGCCGCATCCAAACCCGCTACGGCGAATTCCGCATGATCGCCTACGAAAGCGAAGTCCAGGGTGGCGAGAGCCACATCGCCCTCGTCCGCGGCGACCTCTGCCCTGACTGTCCCGCCATCCACGCCGGCCCCGCGGCTGCTACGAACGGCCTGCTCGACAGCGCTCTCTCCGCATCGGCGAGCCAGACCCAAACGCGCCCGCCCTGCCCGCATCCCGTCCTCGTTCGCGTGCACACCCGCTGCACCGCCGGCGACGTCTTCGCCGCCGACTGCCGCTGCCGCGAAATCCTCGACCAGTCCATGCGCATCATTGCCGAAGAAGGTTGCGGCGTCATCCTCTACCTGCACAACACTTCGCGCGGCTTCGCCATCGACCACATCCCCGCCGCCCCCTTCGGCCCTGAAGGCGCTGCCACCCCAGCCGCTGCCGCCCCGCAAGACACCGGTCGCCTCGTCCTCCATCAGGAGCTTCGTGCCCGCGAGGGCTCCCAGGCCCGCAGCGGTCGCATCCTGCGCGCCATCGGCCTCGGCGGACAAATCCTCTCCGACCTCGGCATCCAGCGCATCCGCCTGCTTTCGAACACGCCCATGCACATTCCGGCGCTCGAAGGCTTCGGCCTCGAAATCGTCGAACAAGTCCCCATTCCCATTGAAGAGTGCAGCCGCGTCGGATGAGCGCGCTACAGCGGTTCCAGAATTGCTGTACCCCGAAACCGCCGCTGAGTGGCATTTTCCTTAAGAAAATGCCACCTTCACTGCTCCAAAAAGGGCATGTGAATTCTGGAACTGCTCTAAACGCTCCGCGGCCTTCGGCCGGTCTCTGGCTGCTCGAGGTTGTTCAAGAGAGAGTGCCCCATGGCCCCGATTTTGGGACTAGGGAAACTCCAATCACGAACCCGCCGCCACGGGCTAGGAGCTAGCAGCTGGAAGGTGTTTGCAAGAAGCTAAACTGCCGAAATCCCCCGCTCCGATTCCTTGCTCGCCCTCGACCACCTGCTGAAAATCGACGGAACCGCCATTTCCGCGGGCTTGCGCGACCCGGCAAAGTTCAGCAAAGCCGACATGTAGCTGCCAACCGCCCTAGGCTGCTGCACGAGCATTCCTGGCGTGATTCCCAGCGCTTTCGCGTAGCTTACCTGCTCCTCAAGTCCGGAGAAGTACACGCGCGAAACGTCATCAATGGGCGCGAGCGCCAGCTTGCAATCGCTACCGGTCGTCTTTCGCGCCAGCGAAGTGATGCGAATCGACAGCACCGACAACGGCGCCGCGATGTTGCTCCCCACGTACACGCCGCCGGGTAGCATGAACGTCTTGCCCTGGTGGTTAATCGTGCGCACCAAGCCCAGCCGCTCCATCCCACTGTGGAACTCGTTGTACTGCTCTTCCGTTGGGGAACCATGCAATTCCGCAGTGCACACTACGCCCGACATAGGATGACCCCCTCTGCGAGCCATTATGTGGGATTGTCCGGGCGATGTAAAGGCGAAAAATTTCTTCGGCTTTTTCCGGTCAATTTTTGGGTTTCTTCCCCCTATTACCGGCTTTGCTTGCAGCGCCCCGCCAGCGCCTGTGGATAAGATCCTGTGGATAATTGGCCACATATGCCGCTCGCCGCGCCTTTGCAGTTCGCGGCTACCCAAAATCAACATGCGCGATCCGGCTAAACGCCGCAGGCAGCAGCTGATCCCTGACCCCTGATCTCTGATTTTCCTTCATCTGGAATACGAGAACGTGCCGCACAAGGCCGGTGAGTTCTGCAGTGCGTCCATCGTAAACACCGGCGTGTCCAATCCTGAAAAGAACGCCACCTGCAGCGTCCGTCCTGTCACATAAGTCGCCATCCACTGTGTCTCGTCCGTCCCGCAAAGCGTGTTGTGGTGCAGGAAGCGCTTCGCTGCCGGCACATCCAGCCGGTAGAGATCTCCGTTGATGCCGGCGTTCACGTCCGCATCGAAGGCTGCGGCCACCTCCGCCGGGCGCAGCTTCCTGATCGGCGCAATGTTAAACACGAAGTAATCAATCTGCACTTTGAAATCGGAGAGGTCGATATCGCCGGTGATGCTCGTGGCATTGGTGCTCGCGGCGCGCCAATATCCCTTGTCCTGTTGCGCGCCGGCCACAGTACAGGCCAGCACCACCGTCGCCGCAGCGCCGGCCAATATTCGTCTCTTCATGTTGTTCAGCATGACATTCGCGCCCGCTTCCGGCAACCGGATGAGCCTTCGCCTTCGCGACAGCCATCAATTCCCCTGTTTTTTCCGTGAAGTTTTGTTCATTCTTGCGAAAAGTGGTCAATATTGACCACTTTGCCCCGCTCAAAACCTGTAAGATTGACAGAACTGTTCCCGGGAAAAATTTTCTCGGGAAATCCTGCGTTGCCAGTGATGGCGATCCAGGATATTCCCGACCAGTTTGCCCGGAGACACTCGCGCTCGCACCGTCGATTTCTGGGCCAAATTGTCGTAGTGCGATTTCAGCTTGGCTTCTTCTTCATGAAGGTGCCACTTCCGATCATTGCCCCCGCATTACGGCAGCCCCGGAATTGCTGTGAGGCCAACCGCACCAGCACGGCGAAAGGTTGGACCTAGTGCGCGTTCATCTTGTCAATCCAAGTGACAATTCTTTTGGCACGGCCGTAATCACACCACGGTGGCTGTTTGTGCTTGCCGCGGCCACGCCCGCGGTGGCGGGAGAGCCCATTCTCGTCGACGAATCGCTCGAGCAGATCGTTCCGGAAACCATTCAGTCAGGCGATATTGTCGGCATTAGCGTACACACCGGCAACGCGCTGCGTGGCTACCAGGTGGGACGCATGGCGCGCAGCCGCGGTGCATGGGTCGTCTACGGCGGCATTCACGCCACGCTTTTTCCTGAGGAAGCGCTCGATCGCGGCCAGGCACACGCCGTGGTCAAAGGCGACGGCGATCTAGCCTGGGCCAAAGTTGTCACTGATTGTCTTCGCGGCGCGCCCGAGAAGGTCTATGAGGGCGGGCGAATCGAGGGCAGCGAATTCCTGTCGGCGCGGTGGGACCTGATGAATCCCCAGAAGTATATGTGGGCCTCAGTGCAGACCATTCGCGGCTGCCCCAAGCACTGCTCGTTTTGCAGTGTGTGGCGCACGGATGGGCAAAAGCCCCGTCAGCGCAAGTTTCAAAACGTCGTCGACGAAATCGTCGCACTCCGCCGCCTCGGCTTCCGTTTTATCGCGCTGGCCGACGACAATTTCTATCCCGTCACCTTTACTGATCTGCGCCTCGCCCGCGAACAGGGCAATACCGCCAAGCTTGAAGAGCTCACGGCCATTCGCAATGAGCGTCTGCTGCTGATGGAAGAGTTGGCCAAGTTGCCCAAAGACATGGTCTTCTTCACGCAAATGACCATGGAAGCCGGCGAAGACGGCAGCTACCTTGACGCCATGCGCAAGGCCAACATCAAGGGCGCGCTCGTCGGCGTCGAGGCGGTCACGCCCGAGGGCCTCAAGGCCGTCTACAAGGACTGGAACTACTCCGGCGAGGCCCTTGCCAAACAACTGCAGACCTTCAAGCAGCACGGCGTCCACGTGCTCGGCTCGTTCATCTTCGGCTTGCCTACTGACAAGCCCGCCACCTTTGATGCCACCGTGGAGATGGCCCTCAAGGCGGGCGTCACCTTCGCGCAATTTGTCATGATGACGCCGTTCCCCGGTACCGTCGACTTCGGCCGCTGGGAAAAAGAGCAGTCGCAGGATCCCATGATGGTAGGCGACGTGCCCATCACGCGCTACTGGCTCATTCCTACTGAAGTGCGGCCCAAGATGTTCACCCCCCATCCCACCATGAGCTCCGACGAAATACGCGAGCGCACACAAAAAGTGTGGGACAGGTTCTACACCTGGGGAGCCATTTGGGAAAGGTCCTCGTGCACTCCCACTCTGCGTGCCCGCCTTGGATTCATCTTCCTCTCCAAGCTTTACCGCCAGATGTACGCGGGCACAGGAATTTCCACTGACAGCGCGCGCCGGAAGAAGTCCAAGCGGTGGGCGCGCTGGACTGCTCGACAGTGCAAGAAGCTCTTCCAGGCAAAACCCATGCCGGAGCTTCCGTCGCCCGAGTGGGAGATTGGGTTGCCCGGATTGGGGCAGGCCGCATTTGACGGAGGCGATGGGCAGGAGATGGGCGGGCCGTTCGTTGTGATCTCAAAGAGCTGAACGGTTACAGCGGTTTCGGAAATTGTGTATCCGCATTCTGGGCAGTCAATTCGTTGCACCACCACGGCGCGACCACCCTGAATGCCGCTTTGATTGGACACAGTATTTCCGAAACCGCTCTAGAACACTGCCGCGGGTCAGTCTGCGCCATTGGAATGCGGCTGATCCGAATTGACCTCGTAAGCCCCGAAGTCGATATTCAGCACGGCGGTGCCCCCAAGCCGGACCTTGCTTTCGCTGCGGCTCCGTTGCGGCAGCCAGAAGTTTCCCACCTTCGCGCTCCTATATCGAATCAGCGTCCGCGAAATCCAGAACGAGGGATTCTTCGCCGGCGCCGCCTCGATCTTTGCTACCGCGAAGTCCGTCGCATCCACCCAGATCTTGCCTCGATACAGAAATTTGCTTGCCTTCAGCGGCTCAACACTCAGAATGTAGGCCGGACGTCCATCCAGGCTCTCACTCCCCTGCAACTGGAATCGGTAATTTGCCGGCGTCAATGCGGTCGCATTTCTGTCCTCTGACGCCTCTTTTTCGCTGTCCATCGCCCTCTTCAGAACTTTCTCGCCAAGAATCTTCGAACCACTCCGAGACACAATGCGGAAGCTCTTTCCTGAAGCGGCATCAAAATCGATCTGCACCTCCATCCTCGCCTCGAGAGTTGCAAGTCCTCGGTACTCGACGTGATATTGCCGCACCGCCCGGTAATGCTTCAATCCTTCACGCTGAATTTGATCGTGATGCTGCATTAGCGCCAGAATTTGCGCGAGGGGCAAGCTTGACGGAGCAGGCGTATTCGCTTGGGCGGGCCAGAGTGCTCCTGCGACAAAGGTCAGCACTACGCAGCCGGAAACGCCTCTGCCTCGAGGGGAAGACATGAGGCATTTTATCGCCGCGCAAGGGATTTCCAGCAAGTGCCACGATGGTGCGTGCCGCCACATTTCTCGCATTTGCACCGACTAAGGAGCTTCCGTCTTTCGATTGGGAGATTGGGTTGCCCGGATCGGGGCAGGCTGCGTCTGAAGGCAGCGATGGACGCGAGATGTGCGGCCCGTTCGCGATGATTTCAAAGAACTGAAGCGGCAAGAGCTCCCCAGCCCGCGCCCCAGAACCCACCCTGAGCTTGCCGAAGGGCCTCGCCTCTGAGACCTGGAGAATATCAGTAGTCCACTCGCCTGGCAGCGCTACAAGCTACCAGCTGCTGGCTGCCTTCTCACCACCCCAGCACATACGCAAACATCAGCGGCGCCACAATGCTCGCGTCGCTCTCGATAATGAACTTCGGTGTCTTCTCGCCCAGCTTGCCCCACGTGATCTTCTCGTTCGGCACCGCGCCGCTGTACGACCCATAGCTTGTCGTCGAGTCTGAAATCTGGCAAAAGTACGCCCATAGCGGAACATGCTCGCGCTGCAAATCCTGGTGCAGCATCGGCACCACGCAAATCGGAAAGTCGCCCGCGATCCCTCCGCCAATCTGGAAAAATCCCAGGGGCGTCTTGGCCGTCGTCGCCGTGTACCACTCCGCCAGCTCCATCATGTACTCAATGCCGGTGCGTACCGTGTGCACCTTCTTCACATCGCCACTGATGCAGTGCCCTGCATACATATTGCCCAGCGTCGCGTCTTCCCATCCCGGCACAAACATGGGCAGATTCTTTTCGGCCGCGGCCAGCAGCCAGCTATCCTTGGGGTCGATCTGGTAGCTCTTCTTCAAATCGCCCGACAGCAGAATCTTGTACATGAACTGGTGCGGAAACCACCGCTCCCCGGCCTTGTCCGCGCGCACCCATTCCTTCAGCACCTCGTGCTCAATCCGCCGCATCGCCTCTTCCTCGGGAATGCACGTATCGGTCACGCGGTTCATGTGCCGCTTCAGCAGCGCAGCCTCGTCGGCGGGAGTCAGGTCGCGGTAGTGCGGCACGCGTTCATAAAAGTTGTGCGCCACCAGGTTGAACACATCTTCTTCGAGGTTGGCTCCTGTGCAGCAGATCCCGTGAATCTTGTCCTGCCGGATCATCTCCGCCAGGCTCAGCCCCAACTCCGCCGTGCTCATCGCTCCGGCGATGGTCACAAACATCTTGCCGCCATCCGCCAGCAGCTTGTTGTAGGCCTCGGCAGCGTCCACCAGCGCCGCGGCATTGAAATGACGATAGTGATGTTTGATGAATTCGGTAATCGGTTTCATGGCGTTCCTTGTCGCTCCAACTTCCCAACCTACCACAGCAAAACCGACGCCCTGTGAATCCGGAGGGAGCAGGGACCTTCAGATCCCTGAATTCTGCAGCTCAGTGTACGGGCCTTCAGGCCCGGAGCCTTTGTTCCTGGCGCCCCCCTCTCGCGCCGCCCTTCGACTACCAACCACACTATGCCTCACAACAAACACGATCTGTCCCGCCAAACACTTCCTCTTCAAAGCAAAAAGCCATCCCCGCTCAGGGATGGCTTCTGCCGAAATACTACGATCCGTACGGTTAAGATCGAACTGGCCTCCCTCTAAATGACTATGCCAACTCTTCCGTCGAACAAGAAGCCCATCAAGCTTAATGAGCTGCGACCAAGGCCAGGTCCGGATTGTGGTTTACCCTTCCCACTTGTCTCTCAATTTTCGTAGCGGGCAACAAAATTCCATTGGAGGCGGACTCAAAGCGAACCTCGCCCAGGAAATATTGACCGTAGTACCGGTGGAAAATCAGCATGTCATTCGTCCCTCGGTCGACTGAACCACTCCGGCCAATGACCCTTGCCCTCGCGCTCTTCGTCCGATCTCGAATGACGAGCAAGCCGGGATACATGGAATCGAAACCGAAGGTGTAGCTCCCGGCTGGTAGCGATGTGTTGTTGACAGTGAAATTGAATGGAACGTTTGCCTCGATGAGGTTGTGCTGTGCCGTAGCACTGCTGGCTGTCATCACGGCTGCTGCGACTAAAAACACAATTGTGGCGATGCGGTTCATTCGAACCTCCTTTGGGGAATGCATTGGGGATTGTTTCTTTCAGCTCTCTTTAAGCTCCGGAATAGCCTCTTCAGGAGCTAGCCGGGACACAATCGATCTACGTGCCCGATCTCTCGCGCCAGTGCTCTGCAGAACGGCATCGATTCACTTGAGGCGCATATTCGTGTCCAGCTCGATCGCGTCATATCCAGAGTCTGGCTCAGGTTTGAATATCTGTCCAATAGATTGATCTGATATATTGCATCTGTATTGGAGATTCATTTATGGAAGTCCGGCAGCTACAGATCTTTCGCACGCTCGCTGAAGAGTTGAGCTTCACGCGCACCGCCGAAAAGGTGCACACTGTCCAGTCCAACGTGACCGCCCAGATCAAGGCGCTCGAAGAAGAACTCGGTATACCGCTTTTTGACCGCCTCGGCCGCCGCGTTTCCCTCACTGACGCGGGCCGCAACTTCCTGCCTTTCGCTACGCAGGCCCTCGCGGCCATGGATCAGGGTCAACGTGCTTTGCAAACCGGCGCCGAGCCCAGCGGGCCGCTGCGCGTTGGCGCTGCAGAGAGCCTGCTCACCTACCGCTTGCCCGAGGTGTTGCGCGCCTTCCGCCGCCACTTTCCCCACGTCGAACTCATCTTCCGTCCCTACACCAATCCAACGCTGGCGGCTGACCTCGAAGCCGGAAAGCTCGATATGGCCATTCACGGCGACGACTTGCAGCCATCCGCGACCATCAAGTCCATCCCCCTGCGTACGGAGCGAATCTTCCTGCTGGCCGACGTTAGCCATCCCCTGGCCCGGCGTACCATCGTAAGGCCTGCCGACCTGGCCGGAGAAAATCTACTGCTCACTGAAGCAGGATGCACCTACCGCGCAAAACTCGATCGCGCGCTCGCGCTGGGAAACATTCGCCCCGCCAACGTCACTGAGTTCTCCAGCGTTGAGGCCATCAAGCAGTGCGTCGCCCTCGGTATGGGACTCGCTCTGCTTCCGGCCATCGCCGTCGCCCGTGAGTTGCGCCAGAACCATCTCCGCGCCCTGCACTGGGCCGGCCCATCCCTCGACATCGTCACGCACATTCTGTGGCACCGCGACAAATGGATTTCTCCGGCCATGGCCGCCTTCATGGAACTGGTTAGAGGCAAGTTGCAGGACTCCGAACCGGGCCGAAATGGAAAACCATCGGCTTCAAAGCAATAAGCAGCCCCGCGCGACGGACCTGCCCACTCCCCACAACATTTGGTGTCCCATCCATGGCGCGTTCTTTGCGCTATGAGTGGGAGACCAATACCGCCAACCCACCGCCTCACGAAACGAAGGGAGCGTTGGCCTTCAGGCCCATGAATAACCTCCCGCCCATTTCAAAAAAGAACAGCACGGCGCAGCCGCACCCAAACCTCACTGCGCTGCCATCCCGACCTGTACGCGTTCGGGGCCCAATAGTCGCGAAGCGACCTCGGGGTAAGCGGAGGCGAGGGACCTGCTTTTGCTTTTCTTCTCGACCGCAAACGAACCAACTATTTCCCCTTCAAAATTCCCCCTCCACAATCCGTCACTACTGGTAGTACACTACCCGCGCCACTTCCCTGCGGAGGCCAATTCATGCCCTTCAAGGCCGCATTCGCTTTCTGCCTTCTCACCGCTGCGATTCCTGCTGCTGTCGCGCAGTCATCCTCCGACGCCTGCTCGCTGCTCACCCAGGCCCAGGTCTCGGCCGCCGTCGGCGCACAGGTCGGCGCCGGCCAGTGGGTCACGCCCACCTTCAAGGCCACCTGCACCTGGACCGCCTCCGGGAAAATCATCACCCTCATGACCGAGGACACCAACACCTACCAGGCCGGAAAATCGCCGCTCAGCCCGGCAATGAAAATCACGCCCGCCAGCGGCATCGGCGACGACGCCTACTACGTCACCACCGGCACGATCGTCATGCTCTACACCAAGAAGGGCAGCGTTGCATTCAAAACCAGCGTCTACAGCAAACTACCACTCGACACGCTGATGAAAATGGAGAGCACTCTCGCGCAGCAGGTCGCATCGGAACTCTGATCTTCCCCACGTTTGTCCCCATTTCATTCATCGCGCTGTCATCATGAGGAAGTCGCCGCGGCGACCAACGAAGGATCTGCGGTTGTTCCTCGAGGGCAGCTAAGCGGAATCGTTCCGGACCGGTGCGGCGGGGGCGCATTCTCTGCTGCTCCATCGCCGATTCATTCGGCGATCAAGCTTTCGTTGAATCGCTGCGGGTTGACACGTCCGATTTCTTCGCTATTATTGAAATAATGACGAGCCGAAGCTACCTCGGGGAGTTCGAACTGATGCTTCTTCTCGCCGTGATTCGTCTCGGCGAAGATGCCTATGGCGTGCCCATCTCGCGCGAACTTGAGTCGCACCGCGGCCGCAACGTCTCCGTCGGCAGCGTGTACGCGGCGCTTGAGCGTCTTGAGGCCAAAGAACTCGTGACCTCGAGTCTCGGCGATCCAACCCCGGAACGGGGCGGCAAGGCCAAACGCTATTTCCGCGTCACCAAAGAAGGACTGCGCCAGGTGCGTGAAACGCGTCGCGTGCTCACCAAGCTTTGGCGCGCAATTCCAGGCTTCGAATCTCGCTTTTGACGGATGCTGAAATGACCCACAAGAACCCTCCACGAATTGCCCACTGGATGATGGAACACCTGCGCCCGGCAGGATCTGATGAGGCGCTCGCTGGCGACCTCCTCGAAGAATTTCGCAGCGGCCGCTCTGCGGGTTGGTATTCGCTGCAGGTCGCGGCCGCGCTCGTCACACAATGGAGCCGGAGCCTATGGCAGCATCGCGCTTCGCTGCTCTTTGCGGCGATTTGGTCGTTCATCTCACCCGCGTGGCAGCTCGTGTTCACCCGTTTTTACCGGCACAGTAGCTTTATCGGCGCGTTATGGCGAATTCCGTGGCCGTGGTCCTTCATTAGCGTTCTGATTCTGTCCATAGCAGTCAGCACACTCTTCATCTGGCTCGGAGTTTCTGTTTATCTGGTGACCTGTCGAATTGCGTTCGGCAAGTTGCCCTTCCGGCGATTCGGGCTTGCAATTCTGTCGAGCACCGTCGCCTATGCGGCTGCATGCACATTTGTGATCGCAATTACCCTCTTCGCAATTCCGCCTGCCTACAGGCCGGTGGTGGATGTGCGCACTCTCACGTTGATTGGAGTGGTCAGAAACTTCAGTATCTGGGCCGCTTTTATGCGTTTTCCATACTTCGTTGGTACGGCTGGCGCATTGTGTTTTCTTAGCTCCAATGTTGCAGCGCCTTCAAGGCTCGCTGACTAGTTCCGCAAGCGCGATTTCAATCTGCCCGCTGCAAGGCAGGAGAACTGAATGCATCGCCGAGAACCACCGCCGCTAGCAACTTGGATGCTTGAGCATCTCGCCTCCGGCGATCGCGACGAAGCCCTCTCCGGCGATCTGCTGGAACAGTTCCGCGCGGGCCGCGGCGGCGGCTGGTACTGGCGGCAAGTGTTTGCGGCCTGCGCGGTCTCCTGGTCGAATAGCCTTTCGGCGCGAGGAACCGCTCTCCTATTTGCGCTCCTCTGGTCCGCGTTAGCCCCAGCATGGCACGCAGCGATCGAAAAAATTAAACCCCCACCCGGCCTCGAAAGCGGATTTACGATGCTGGGACCGCTCATGTTGCTGCTGTGGCTTGCCGCATGGACTGTCCTCCATGCGGCTTTTTTGTGGGCCGGCCTCCTGGTGTACCGACTCGCGCACACGGCATTGAAAAAGCCCCTCCGCACAGCGGTCATGCGGCGGGCATTCTGGCTGGCGGCGATCGTTCTGCCGCCGGTCACGTTCGTGGTCTTCGTCCTTGGAGCTCTGTATCAGTATTCGGTGCCGGGCCTCGCACACGCAAAGCTTGCCAACACGTCGTGGGGCCAGATCGCGGACTTGCGAATTTATGCGGACCTCATTCGCGTCCCCTACTTCGTCGCTCTCCTGGTTGCGCTTTGGGGCGCGATTCCACAATCGGCGCGAGAACGAAGAGTCTCACGAGTCGATTCCATTCCTGAGGGGTTTCAGGATCAGTCAGGCGCTCTTGCACTCGTCTCCGCGCTCGGCCCACCCGCTGTGAAACGGTTCCTGGCCTTCATGGTGGCGGCGGGAATCGTGAACGCAATGATCGCAGGCTTCTTGCTTTGCCGTTTGCCCGATTCTGTCACCGCGAGCCTGGGCTCGCTGCTTGTCCGGGCCATCTGCTACGTTGCCGTGGGCGTGTCGGCGGGCCTGCTGGGGGCGTATGCATATTGGCAAAGCCCGTGGAGCCCCTTCCGCGACCATCCACCACTGCCATTTTCGATGTTTGCGCTCGTGTGCGCGCCAGGATGGGTTTGGGTCCCCTCCATGGTGATTTTCTGGGAGGCGCTCTCCGCTGGCACAGCCTTTGTAGCGATGATCGGTGCGTTTCTGCTTGTTGCCGGGTTGCGAAGCGCTTCGTACCTCGTTCCGGCGCCCGCTTCATCCGGATTCTCTTCCCCGTCGCAGGCCGGAACCGATCTCTTTGAGGAATCGCTCTATCGCGCGCCAACCAACTTGTGCGGTTATGCCATTGCCATCTGCCTTTACATGGCGGGTGTGGCGCTCGTAACCAAATCGAATTTCACCGCGGCTGCGCTGCTCGCGCTGGGCGCATCTCTCTTCGCATGGAACAGGGCCGTTCCCCGGAGTGGTTGTTCTGAAAGCCGGATCGTTTACAAAAAGGCCGCTTTGCGCGCCTCGCTTGTTCTGGTACCAGCGGTTCTTGTCACTGCATGGGCACTGCTCGGCGGCGTCTCTTATAGGAATCGCATGGCCCAGTCCGATACGAGCCTCGGCGCTGGCAGCAACGCTCCCGCACCCTCAGCCGCCAGCCGAAAACCAAAGAGCCGGACCATTGCGTATGGCGCCGGAGGCTACGAAAGCGTGATCCTTTGGCCGTATCCTCAGAAAAAGCAGATCGTCCCGCCCATTGAAGTCTCTGGCCCCTTCTCAGCACCGGGAACTAAACGCCCACTCATCATCCGCTTCGACGGACCATATACGTATGTGCAGCCCCCTGCCAGGCGTCCCGGGCCACTAGCTCATCAGGCGCGCGGCACGCCCTTGGATGTCGATATTCAATCCAACGACTCGAGTCCCGTGGTGATGGCGGCTCATCAGAGCCTGCCTGAGGCGATTCCCGTGGTGCGCTGCATAGAGATTGAAGTCGAAATCGAAAACCGGGATAATCTGCCCGGCCCGATTTCTCTGGCTTTGTTGCTCACAGGCGGAGGGTCAACGGAAAAACCATCCCTTTATCTTGGTCAGCAGCCGATCGTATCCGCCGAACCCGGGCACTTTTCCTTCAAAGTCCAGCCAGTGTTCGAGACGCTCCGCTTTCCAGTTCCCGCCCACGCAACCATTCGGTCTTTCACCCAAATCACAGTACTGGTCCTCCCCGACATCGAACACAGATATGTCGCTCCCAGGATCGCAATACAGCAATTTCGCCTTTTCCCCCGCTGAGTCGCAGAGCTTTGCATCGGGGCTTGGCTTCAGCAATGCCGAAATCGCCCACCCCATCCTCTGAAAAACAAAGTCCACGGCGCAGCCGCGTCCAAACTCGCTCCCGGAGGGAGCGCGCAAGTTAGCCCAGGGCAAGTCGCCATGGCGACGCGGCCCTGGGAAAGCAGATAAAAATTCTGCGCAAGCCCCGTCGGGGCGACAGAACCCTCTTGCGATACAAACGATAGCCCGCTTCAACAATCTGCTTTGTAACAGGGGCTCGGCTTCAGCCGTGCCGCAAACAACCCCACACTTCTGCAGAAAAAAGTACGCGGCGAAGCCACACCAAAACCCGAGCCCGCGTCAGCCGGCAGAAGACCTTAGCCCCACGGCGCGAGCCTGGGGATATCGTGCCAACCATCCTTTGAAGAACAAAGTACGCGGCGCAGCCGCGTCCAATCCCCGTCTTAAACCAAATCGCCAATCCACCCAGCCTGCCGGCCACCATCGCCACTGACCGCTCCACATAAGCCGACTTTTCGGGAGTAATCGATGTTGACGAGTCACTCGGCGGAGATGCGCTCGTTGACGACCGCGGCAGATTTCGGAATCGAGCTTCCTTTGACTCCATCCGGCTTCAACGCGGTTTGTCTATTGATGAATGCGTCTCAGCAGCGCGGCGTAGCGGGAGTCGTGGCGGACGGAGTCGAAGAGTGGGTCCACGCGGATCAGTGCCATGTAGAAGCAGTGGCTGTCGACCGCGTGTTGAAAAGATTCAAAGGCATGGTCGAGTTCGTTCACCCGAAGATCATCGATGCCTATCTCGTAAGGGGTACAGGACTGGGCTGAGGTGGAGAGGAGGGCACGGCTGCGCGCGCGCCAATAGGACTGCCATCCTTGCTGGTGGTAAACGCCAAGCAGAGCGGCAGCGTCGAGATGTGGCAGATCTCCGTGCAGCACCGCTGTCAGATCGTGCTGCACGGCCTCGTCGCGATCGCCCTTTTGTTCGTAGATCAGGCTCATGTAGTTGTCGATCGAGCCGGGCTGCTGTTCCATCTCGGCCGCGCGTTTTAGCTGAGCGAGTGCGGCATCGTACTCACGGGCAAGGTAAAGAGTGGCGCCCAGCCGGCGGTTGATGAAGAATGACAGCGGATCGAGCTGAAGCGCGCGCCGCATGTGAGTGACGGCATCCTGCGGGCGACCTACCGCGTCGAGAAAAACCGCATACTTGAACTCGGCAACCGAGTCGCTGGGATTGAGGGAGATACCGCGGGTCAGGTTTTGCTCGGCTGCAGTCCAGTCCCATTCGTAGATGGTTTGGACGCTGCCGAGCTCGGCGTAAGCTTCGCCGTTCTGGGGGTCGAGCTGGATGGCGTGCTCAGCAGCGGCGAGTGCCTTGGGCATCAGCTGTTCGGGCGTACCTATGCGGAACGCGGCAGCGGCGTCGAGCGCAGAAGCGTATCCGGCGTATGCGGAGGCATAGTTCGGATCCAGGGAGATGGCCTGCTCGAATGACTCCAGGCTGTGAGGTATGTCCTGCTTGTTAAAAAAGAAGCGGCCGCGCAGATAGGCGTCGTGCGCGGCGGGGTTGACGGGCGCGCGCGGCGAGGCAGGGGTCAGCACGAGGCTGGCCTGCGTGGCGATCTGCTGGGCAACGCTGTCCTGGAGCGAGAGGACGTCGGAGGCAGGACCTTCAAAGGACTGGGCCCAGAGATGTCGGTCAGTGCGAGCGTCGATGAGCTGGGCAGTGATGCGGATACGGTCGCCTGAGCGGACAATGGAGCCTTCAACGATGGCGTCGACGTCGAGCTGGCGGGCGATGTCGGGGAGTGGGTGGAGCGAGCCCTTTTCAGCCATGACAGACGTGCGGGAGACGACGCGAAGGTTGGGGATGCGGGCGAGCTCTGTGATGAGCTCGTCGGTCATGCCGTCGGCAAAATACTCCTGGCCGGGGTCGCCGGAGAGATTTTCGAGAGGCAGCACTGCAAGAGAGCCGATTGCGGAGCGACTTGGTCGATTGAGAAAGCGGGCCGCGAGCCGATCATGGCCGAAGGCGAGTATCGCAATTGCGATGAGAACGAAGGCGCACAAGATGGCGGCCAGCCGGAATCTTTGCCGGGTTTGAACAGCCGACGAAATGGCGGGCGTAGCGGAGATCTCCCGCGGAGCGGGAGGCTCGATCGGAACATCATGGAGTGGAGTCGGCGCCGGGACCTCAGGCTCAACTACCGTAACGGTTGCAATGAACCGGTAACCAGATCCGGAGATTGTCTGCACAAACTGCGGCAGATCGGGACTGTCCTCAAGGGTTTGC
Organism: uncultured Acidobacteriaceae bacterium; assembly: GCA_963841365.1. Classification (GTDB taxonomy): domain Bacteria; phylum Acidobacteriota; class Terriglobia; order Terriglobales; family Acidobacteriaceae; genus Telmatobacter. The sequence goes on along the minus strand of CAWJDG010000091.1, from coordinate 15,723 downwards.
CGAATTTTACGAATTGCCGTGTTGATACCGTGTTCGATGTCGACGAACACTTCCTGATCCCACAGGCACTTCGCCATCTCATCACGGCTAACAACCTGGCCATGCTTGGTCACCAGCAGGACAAGGAGCTCGAGAGGTTTCCGCTCGAGTTTCAGCCTGCGGCCTCTCCGGCTGAGCTCAAATCTGCCGGGATGAAGTCGGAATTCGCCGAACTCGTAGACGGCAACAGACACCTGCTTCCTCCTAGAGAGGCTGAAGTATAGCATTCATGCAAACAACGGAAAATGTACCCGTTTAGATTGAATTACTTAGTCCTTCACCTTTCTTCACCTCTGAATTTACCTTCCTCCATTGTTCCCGAAGTCAGATTCGCGTTCTATCTGACTCGAGCCGGCAGATCCCCGGCAGAGGAGGAAATGATGAGAGCAGTAATGATGAAAATCGTGCCGGTGCTGAGCGCGCTGGCGTTTCTAACCGTGGTAGTCCCCTATGCCCATGCCGGGTGCGGCCAGTATAGTCCTGCGTCATTCAATACAAGTTCTCAGCATCAGTCGCCGTACCTGTTGCGGGCGTCGTTTCCCGGTGACGATGAGGCTAATCAAGGCGGCCCCACAATTGTCGGAACTTGGAAAGAGCATTGGATCTCCGAGGGCAGCGATGGCATCCCGGACGGCACCGAGATTGACGCCGGCTACGCTCAATGGCACAGTGACGGCACCGAGATCAACGTCTCTGGTCTGCGCTCACCCTTAACTGGCAACGTTTGCCTCGGCGAATGGAGAAAAACTGGCGAACGGACTTATCAGCTGAACCACTTCGGCATCTCCTATGATCCCACAGGGCTCATCCTCGTAGGTCCCGCGCGCATTCAGCAATGGTTAACGCTTGACGATAAGGGGCAGGCCACTTCGGGAAAATTCACCATCGATCAGTGGGACGAGTCGGGCAACCTTCTCGCTCACATCCAGGGCAACGTCATCGGAACAAAGGTGACCATGGAAACCGGATTCGAGAAAGTTGAGTAAGTCGATCCGTCGGGGCGACTATTTGAATTGGAGCACGCCTTCGTCGCGCGCGTCTGCGGAGCGAAGGCGTGCTCCAAATCGATCTGCCTCGATCTGTCCTGAGAAACGCCCTTACTGCCATCAACCCCGTCATGCCTCGATCCGAAAAAAACGCCCCCCGCTCCGCCAACATAACGAATGCCGCAACCTCCGCTAACCCCGCTACCTCCGTGAACTCCGCCGCCTTTCCTGTCAAGCCCGCCCACACCTCGCGGCAGCCGCCAAATCCACCCTAAACCGTTGCTTCTCTTACCCCTACCCTCCGTTCTCCGTCCCCATCTTTCTTTGCAGGTTATATCCGCCATTTCGCTAAACTCGTACCAGGTGACAAATAGAGCGTTTCCGAAAGGATTGGCCGGTGGCCCGGGTTTCGTATTCCCGGACCGCCGCGGTTTTTCCGGGCAAAACTGCTAAATTTGGTGCGAATTGCCCCATTTGTGGTGCAAAGGCGCCCGTAAGTCCTGCAGATCCGGATCTTACGGTCTAACCCCTTTGATATCATCGGGTTACAGCCGGAGATCAAAGGTACAACGGCATAAATATACTTGACACACCATAACTTTATGCAGCATACTATAGTTTTGCTATGGAAAACCGTTAAAATTCGCCGAAAAGTCTATTGAAGCGGCTCGATACTTCGCCGATCCCGATGTGTGCGTGGACTTTGTAGCGTCGATGCGCTGGCCGGATGGGGTGAGTTGCCCTCACTGCGAGTCCAAGCGCGTGTCCTACCTGAGTTCCCGCCGTATCTGGAAGTGCATGGCGAAGGATTGCCACAAGCAATTTAGCGTGAAGACCGGGAGCGTATTTGAGGATTCAGCGGTTCCGCTCGATAAGTGGCTTACTGCCGTTTGGCTGGTCGTGAACTGCAAGAATGGCGTGTCGAGCTATGAGATTGCGCGTAGCGTGAAAGTCACTCAGAAAACCGCTTGGTTCATGCTCCATCGGATCAGGGAAGCAATGCGCGATGATCGCACTCAGCAAATTCGGCTTTGGTGGGCCCGGTCGAGTCCGATGAAACCTACATCGGCCCCAAGCCCGGCCAAGATGCACAAGAGACCGCAGAGCGAAGGTCTCAAGCGCACCAATCCCCTGCAAGCCGAAACTCGCGGGTAAAACCGTGTGCATGGGATGCTTGACCGCGAATTGCGGCAGGTTCGCGCCCAGGCCTGCCCAACATCAGCCGCAAGACCTTCAGGAAGAGATTCTGGCCAACGTCACCCCGTATGCCAAGGTCTACACCGATGATGCCTATATGCTACGACCTGCTCGAAAAGAGACTATCATTCATAAAGTCGTCAATCACTCGCAGGAATACGTCAACGGGCAAGTCCACACGCAGGGAATCGAGAACTTCTGGTCGTCTGCTCAAGAGAGGATTGCGCGGAACCTATGTCGCCGTTGAGCCATTCCACCTTGACGTTATCTTGATGAACAGGTATTCCGCTACAACAACCGCGCAACCAAAGATAACCCCACTCGACGACGGGGACCGCTTCGCGCTGGCAGTGTCGCAGATCGCAGGGAGAAGCCTCACCTATGCCGAACTGACCGGCAAGATGCGAGGAAACGAGCTGACAACCCTTCTAGGTAGGGTGATGCGGCGCCAGGGACGCGGACAGCGGAAGTCTTAGACGGCTTCCGCTTTTCTGCTTCTATGCGCTGATTAATTTCTGTCTTCGACACTTTCATGATGCCGCGCATGGCATCCGTGAAGCGGGCGAATTCGGGATTGTTCGGCGGTGTTTTCATAAGAACAGTCTCAGGATATCTCTTTGTCGTACTCGGGTCCAACGTCAACGGCCACAATGTAGATGCAATCCTGATCGTAGTAGAAAAACATTCTCAGATCTGGAATGTCGGGGAAGGATTCTCCACAAAAATCATTTGTGAAACAGATGCTTAGAGCGTGTTTCATAAATGGGTTCGGCCTCAAGCTAAATACTTATGCATGAGGCGGGTCGGCTGATGAGCTTCTGTCATGAAGAAGCGGCAGAAGCTTTTGACCGATGAGCAGTGGGAGTTGATCGAGCCGTTGTTACCGGAAGGACGGCGGAGGAAGGACAACCGGGGTCGGCCGTGGGCATCGAATCGGGCCTGTTTTGAGGGCATTCTGTGGATTCTGCAGACCGGAGCGGCGTGGCGATTTCTTCCCGACGAGTTTCCCTCTCCGGCAACTTGTTGGCGACGGTTGAAGCAGTGGCAGGACGAAGACGTCTGGCTGGATGCCTGGCGAGCTCTGTTGGGCGCCCTGGATGGGGAAGGCCTGCTGAAGTGGGACGAGACGTTTCTGGATGGCAGCTTTGCCCCGGCGAAAAAGGGGGCGATGCGGTCGGTAAAACCAAGCGCGGCAAGGGAACGAAGTGGATGGTACTGGTCGACGGTCAGGGTCTTCCGCTGGGAGTTCGGCTGGAAAGTGCCTCTCCGGCAGAAGTTACGCTTGCGGAAGCCACGCTCAAAGAAGTCCGCGTCCCGCGCCCAAAAGGCCGCCCGCGGCAAAAGCCCAGGCGCGTAATCGCCGACGCTGGCTATGATTCCGATCCGTTGCGCGAGCGGCTGAAGAAGCGAGCCATCGAACTGATTGCGCCCTACCGAAAGAACAACAAGCGGCGGCGTTATGAAGACGGACGCAAGATGCGGCGCTACAAGCGGCGATGGATCGTCGAGCGAACCAATGCCTGGCTCGGTCAATTCCGCCGGCTTCTGGTTCGTCATGAGCATCTGCTCTCCACCTACTACGCCTTCTTCTACATCGCCTGCTTCTGGATTACGCTAAGGCGGTGTTTATGAAACACGCTCTAGTTTGGTTCCATCGATCATGTGAAAGCATTCCGGGTGGTTGCAAAGCATCTGTTCGACGAAAAGCATCATTTCATCGAAGCGCTGGAACCCACATCCAATGGACTTAATTTGGTCTTCTGTGACGTGTTCCCAACGAATCTCTCTCACGTGTCGTCCCTAAACCAAGAGACCATATTCGTTCGCTAGTTCTTGGCCGCGCTCAATATCGCCTGCGTTGGGTCTTCGCCACGAGATGAACGCTGAACGTGGGTCGATCGTCTCACCGTTCTTTGTACTTCTCCAGCCAAATGTATCGTGCGAAAGATCACTCGCCTGCTTACCTGTCAGCGGTCGGAGCCTGTCTATCCAAGCGTCAACAATAGCAATTTGCTCTCCGTTGAAATCCTTCAAGTCTGGGTCTCGCAGGGAGATCGGACGATCTAGAGTGTAGCCGTACAGCGACCTAGGCTCGATTACTAAAATCCCATCAGTCTTCATTCTCCCCTGCATTGGGAACATCGCCCGAAGCGCCGGGCCTTCATCCAAATGCTGATACTCCAAACCTGTAATCGTCTTACCTAATCTTCCGAATGCAGTGAAGTCTGAAAAGAAAAGCACTTTGTTTAGCTTGACTTGACCGAAATGATCGTCGTTAGAAAGCTTCTTACTGATGTAGAGGATCAATTCCCTCAGCCGGTTCTCCTTCTCGCCCCTGACTTGGATTTTCATGACCAGATACCTCGCCTCGTGCGTGCCGCTAAGATTCATGGAATCATCAATTGAGGTCAGTTTTCCACAATCAATTGCGTTGGAAACATTGTACTTAAGTGCAATGTTTCACCATATTTGATGCAATGTCAACGCAAAAGTCACCATCAATTGCCCTTGATTTCCACAAATGGTAATGATTCTAGGCAATTATCCCTTGACAACAAGTAGAAGATATGGCAAAATGTTATTGTTATGGCAAAGAGAAAGAAAACCAATTGCATCCCGAAGAATCAGAAGTACACGATTCAGGACTTCAACGCAGAATTCCCGACCGATGATGCCTGCCTAACCCACATCTTTCTAGCTCGCTGGCCTGATGGTCGGACGATGTGTGAGAAGTGTGGGGTAGAGCACAAGCATCATCGCGTTACTGGTCGTCCAGCATATGCTTGCGACTATTGCGGAAATCATATTTCTCCGATGGCTGGAACGATCTTCGAGAAGTCCAGACACATCTCCGCCTTTGGTTCTATGCGATGTTTTTGATGGGAGCAACTCGCTGCGGAGTGAGCGCGAACAGATTCAGCGCGAAACTGGCGTGACCTACAAGACCGCTTGGAGGATGTTCAAGCAGATTCGGACCCTGATGTCGGAGGATGTCAGTCTGGAGGGACGAAGCGGTGGAGATGGACGAAACCTATGTTGGCGGAAAGCGGCGCGTTGGCCGTGGACCCGGTAGCGGCACTGGCCGCAAGGTTACGGGGCCGAACGCTAAGGTTTGCGTCGTGGGAATGGTTGAACGGACTGCTCCAGGCCGTGTCGTTGCCCTCTTGCCGATGATGCCACGAAGAACACGCTTCACGGAATCGCCAAAGAGTACATCTTGCCTGATTCCATTGTGTATACAGACGAATGGCCAAGCTTACCACGGCCTAGAGAAGATCAACGGCTATCAGCATCGGCGCGTCAATCACTCGGCTGGTGTCTATGTGATCGGTACGACACACACGAATACGATTGAGGGGTTCTGGAGTCTAGTAAAGAGGGGAATAGGCGGAGTATATCACTCGGTCAGCAAGAAGTATTTGCAGACCTACCTTGACGAGTACAGCTTTAGGTACAATCGCAGGAATAGCGGTCAGCCAATGTTCACTTCGCTCTTGGCGTGAGGTTTCTGAGCGGGCGTCGTGATAGCCCGCTGGAGCAGCGAATGGAACGCGTCCCTTGTAAACTCTCGGGGTGGCAGCCCTCAGGGTTTGTTGGACGGCTTGGCACTGTGACGAAGGCATCACACCTGCGTGGAAAGTATACCCCACGGAAGTGTGAAGGATGAGCTTTGTCCCTTTTGGAGCGCAACGGATGGCATTCGAAATCAAGAATTCGATGGGACGGTGAAGCTCCGGGTATCGAGGGCAGCATCGGCTCAGTCTGGGGCGTGTTCGGTGAAGCGCTTCCGCAACTCCCTCTTGGCGCTTCGGCGGATCGCAACTCAGATGAGTCACCGCTGCGGTCGAACCAGGAGCGGCCCGGCGAGCAGTCGTTTTGCGAACACTCGCCACGTGGCCTAGACATTGAGATCACCAGCATTGAAGGCAATTCAACAGGATTTAACGGCGTCGTGTCCTTTATGACTCCGCCTGACGAGCTACCGCTGTTCCACCGATCTAGCAGAACGCGCAACGGTGAGAGCTGTCGGATTCGATTGAACGCGAAAGCCAAGGGGCAACCCTCAATTGGAACGTGCGGAGATACCTAGATTCGCTTCCCGTCAGCATCCACCGGCAGGTATATGAACTATCCATCGAGAAGGGCGCGGAGAAGCGCGGAGACGCGTTGAAATCTGGCGATGTGGCACTTGCAGGAGGTTCCAGAAGAATTTCCATTACCTGAGGGAAGTAACGGGCAGTATTGTCGGCGTCGGTTTTGAGCCCGGCAAGCCTGAGGTTCGCGTCAAAGGGGAAACATCTACCACCTTCTTTGACGCAAGCGAAGATCAAGTTGAAGGTGCCTTAGCAATCAGACACGACGTTGTTCGGAGCATCGGCATCACCGCTGGCAAGCACACTCGGTTGCTTCGTGTCTAAAAGGCCAGTGTGCCTCATTTTGTTGTCACCGATGCGGCGATTGAAGAGCATATTTTCAAGCGGTGGAGCGGTGTATTTGCAAGGTTGGCAGAATGACGAACGGTACGAAACCATGGGAGCAGTGGATCGGAGACCAGAGCATAACCATGCTCTACGCGGAGGGGATCAAGCGCTGGGGCGGAGCCGGTTCCGCTCCGCAGCCTGGTTGCGTCGATGCTGCCTTGGGAGCCTGCATATAGCGCGGAACTGTACTCCCCTGAAAGCGAACAAGAGGGGGCAATTCAAGGGCTACTGTTCGCATGTTACCTACTCTTTTATCTTGCAACTAAACACTGCTATATGGACGGGAAGGAGCGGGTTGCGTGGGCATGCATGACGTTCGTACTGCTGAATTTCGGATTGACAATTGAGGCGACAGAAGACGAGGTAGTCGCGTTCTGTACCGAGCATTGCAGCCGGACAAATCAAGAGCGCCGTTGCTGCAACCGAATGGATATACCCGCGCCTCACTTCTGTTGTTTAGCTACTTGTTCTGAGGGGATAATTGCCTGATTCTATTTTCGCATTGCATTCGCCTAATTTCAAGAGGGGATCAGTACAGGCATCGAAGCCGTATATGCGGAAACTGGGTTAGCCGATTAGTACGAGCAAATTCAGAATGCGAAAAGCTTATCTTGACTGCACAGGGATCGCCCTGTACTGTTTTCTTCAAACGAAAAGAAGCCCACCCGTCGAGACCAATCGGCCTCCATTCGGGTCTTTTAGCTATCGGCCTTGGCGATTCAGGTCATCGCAGTCATCGGCAAAGTCGATAGCTGCCAGTGCCCTGCCTACGCTCCCAGTCAGGAATGTCCCCGACCGGGAGGGCAGTTTCCGTTGTTGTGGTGAACGCGTTGATTCGCAGGTTTCTGTACTTCGTTGATTGAGTAGAACTCTCTTACATACGCCATGTTGGTTGTTACCTCAGCATGTGGGCCAACTCCGGCCCACCCGGTTAACGGCCAATAAACCTCTCCGGCTCGGGGCGTGTCAGAACACCCTTGCCGGGGAGGGATGATACCTACCCCCATTGAGGCAGGAATCCCTCGTCCATAACTTTTGGCATTTTGGGAGACTCCAGAGTAGGAGAGGTCTCTGGCCTCTAGCAAAATGCAACCACTAAAAACAGCCCCGCCACCCGCCAGCGAGCGGGTTCAATCCTGCGAAGGCGAGTACAGGTTTGGCAGAAATGTTAGGGGAAGATATTAGGCAAGATGCAAGGCAAAACTGCTTGAAAACCCTAAAAATATAGCTGAATACTTGCAACTACCTAAAGGAATATGGTGCGCTATGTATATTATTGCCGGTACAACTCGTTGAAAAGAAACCCTTTGCCCCCAAAAAGGGGGGGCGGGGGTAAGGGGGAGGGGGTATGTACTTGGCATGTCGTCAGATCAAACCCAACGGACTCAGGTGTAAATCACCGGCACTCCGCGGCAGGGCCTTTTGCAGCTTTCACTCGAAACTTCACGCCACATCCAGGCTTTCAAGCTTGGACGACATCAAGCTCCCACCATTCGAAAACCCGGCTGCCATTAAGGTTGCGCTCAGGCAGGTTCTCGACGCGCTGCTCTCCTCGCGCATTGACTCAAAGCGCGCCGGCCAAATCCTCTATGGTCTTCAGATTGCCTCGCAGAATGTCGAGTGCAGCCGCTTTCCCTGGCCCACCGAATCGGTGCAGTCCGTGATCCAGCCCACCGAGGGCGAGGAACCTGCGCCTGAGCTTCACGTCTGCAACCACAATGATGATTGCAACGCATGCCAGTATGCCAAGGCCTGTCCCAACTACGACCCCGACGATGAAGAGGATGAAGTTGACGTTGACGTTTAGTCGCGTTCCAACATCCGCTGCGAACTGCGAACTGCGAACTGCGAACTGCGAACTGCGAACTACGAACTACGAACTGCGAGCAGCTCGTTGACCTTCGCCACCACTTCAAACGCATCAGCCACGTACACCACATCGGCTTTGCCGCGCGTCCATCCGCAGTTGGGGTCAAGCGAAATTGCCCGCCGCTCGCCAATGAAGCGCCAGCCGACAACATGCGGCTCCTCGCCGTGGCAGCAGGTCGATAGGCCCTTCGCATGGCGCGGCGTCGCCCCCGTCTGGCCCACCTGGTTCAGATGCGTTAGGAAGGGAAGAACGGACTGCCCTTCGCCCCCCTGGTCGACCAAGGATTTCGAGCTGCCCAGCGACGCCCCCGAGGCGCGCAGAAAATTCAGAATCAGTTCGCCCGCTTCGGCAACGTGGATCTGCCCGTCGGGCTGCTTCTTCGTCCAGCCCGCGCCCGCGACGAAAAGCAGCTTCGCATCTGGCCGAATGGTCTGCTCGTCCTGTTTCGGTGCGCGAAATCCCGTGACCTGCGTGCGCATCTCCGGCAATTCGGCTGTGATCGCAATCTCGTCGGGTTGAGCTTCGGACCCATCGCCCGCATAGGCTGCGTGCGTGCCGGCATCCAGCAGCAGAAACCACGGCCGCGAAGTACGTGTGATCTGCGCCTCAATGCGCTGCCGATAGAACCATCGCGTCGCTTCGACGGATTCTGCTCCGCCAACGGTGGTGATGTGGGTATCGATGCAACCGCCGACGCGATGCGCAACCGCAGCCATTACCCTCGCGAATCGCGAACTCTCGGGCGCAACCACGATCGTCGCCTGCGCGGCGCGGCACAGCGCCTCGCACGCCGCAGCATCGCTGGCAAATCGCGCCTGCGCGAACGCCTCGCCCTGAACCGCGAGCAATCGCTTTGCGGCGCCTGCCATTTGTGCAGCCGGCTTCGTCGCGTGCTTTGCGACGATGCCGATTGTAAGCTCTGCGCCCAGGCCGGAAGCCAGCTCTCTGCCTGCGGTGACAGCTTCAAGCGAGGCCTTAGTGAGAGCTGTGCCGCTTTCATCGGCGTGTGTCAAAACGAGAATGGATTCCATGTTCGAGTTCCCTCACAGGCGTTCGGCGTGAACCTCTCAGGTTTCAGCTGACCGCTGTTTGCTGTTAGCTGTCGTTTCTCATCCACTCGACGATCTCTTGCGCTATGTCGTCGCTGCTCATGTCTTTCGCCACGCGAGTTGTCCGCTGCTGTTTGGGCAGGCTCACTCCCACGTAACGCAAACCGTTGCCTTCAAGCGCGACCGTCTTCGCCTTTTGCAGCGCCGGCATAATCGTCCGCATATTCGCCATACCAACCTGCGGATTGTTGCGCGGCTCAGGCAGGTTGCCTGTAGCCCAGCCGAGAACCGCAGGCGCACCGGCGCAAACCGACACCTGATGCTTTCCGCCTTCCACACGCTCCAACACTTCAAACGTTCCGTCGTCGCGAAGCGTGATCTGGTCGACGCCCTGAAACTGGTCCGTGATGCCCAGCCGCTCTCCGACAAGCTGAAGTGTGACCCCCGCCCCGCGCGTGGCCGACTCCCATCCGCCAAACAGCAGGAGCTTCGATTTGTCGAGTCCTGGAATCGCGGCGATGGTTTCGGCAAGCACGGCCGCTGTCGCGTGCGCATCGGGAAATCCGCCGATGGGGCCATCGATGGGAACGAGCTCGAAGGCGACTTTCTGAGCCACGGTCATCATGACCTGCTGCAGCTTGGCCTTGGGCCCGAGCGATACGAGCCAGACTTTGCTGCCGGGACTTTTGGCGACCAGATTTGCGGCTTCGTAGAGCGAGCATGCGGCCCATGGATCGAGGACGGCGGGCAAAACCATTTCATTCTTGAGGCCGGGTCCGTTCAGCCCTGCCGTTGGTTCCAGCGTCTGCAGCGGATCGGGAACAATGCCCGCGCAGACAACAATATGGAGTGATTGTGGCATTCGTTAGCTCCAAGCTTTCAGCTCTTAATTCTCGACAGAATGTAGGCCGCCAGCGCCGGCCATGAATTCAATGCTGCTGCGCTCGCCGTCGGGCGACTGCGCACAATTCCACAGGCACGCGCCGCAATGGACGCACTTCTCGCGTTCGAACGACGGCGCGCCATCTTCGCCCAGAGTAATGGCCTGGCCGGAACACATCGCGATGCAGGTCTTCTCCTGGCAGGAGATGCAGCGCCGCTTATCGAGAAACACAACATGATCCGCGAAGCCGGGCATGGCCTGGACTTTGCCGCCCATCAAGAGCGCATCCTGGTGCGTGACCAGCAAATGTCCGTCAAAAGGAATCTCAGGCCAGCCGCGCGCTGTCATCACCGCATCGTGGAGAGGTCGGCCATCTTCCATCGCCACCGTAGTAGCCTCTCTAAGCTTCAGGCCGGCTTTCCCATACGTTCCCAAACCACGAATCTGTTTTGGTGCGGACGGAATGCGCGCGGGCAGCGAGAGACGGCCGCCGGTGAGTCCAGCAAGGGCCATACCGACGAGCCCGCGAACGAATCCACCATGAAAGCCGTTGCGTGCGTTCTTGGCTTCGCGTGCTCCGCGCTCGACCCAGCTTGCGCGGCGGCGCTTTTCATAAGTCTCGGAAAGATTCATTTGCGTGAAGGGCTGGTCGGCGCGCAGCAACTCGAGCACGGCCTCGCCGAGCTGCACGCCGGTGGTCCATGCCTCGTCGACGCCTGAGCCAGTGAGCATGTTGGTCGAGCCGGACCCCTCGCCAATGCGCGCGAATCCATCACCGGTAAGGAACGGCTCACCATGCTTGCCTGACTCCTCGAGCGACTTGGCGCCCCAGGAGCGGAGCGTGCCGCCCTTCAGATGTCTCCAAAGCAAAGGATGCTGGATGTAGTGCTGCAGATAGCGATAGGCCGTACGCTCAGGGTCGCCGAGCCATGACGGAATGAAGATGCCCACAGAGGCGAGACGGTCAGGGTGCACGTAAAGAAAGCCGAAGATCTCGGGCTCAGGAAATCCGAAGGTGTGCCAAACCGTGCCCGGCTCGAGCGTGGAGTCACTCGGAAGCTCGATGACCATCTTCATGCCCAACGCCCACTCGCGCCGCTTGTGGCCGGCCGGCAGGCCGAATCGCTCGTCGATCTTTTGGCCAACCGCGCCGACGGGGCCATCGCCGACAACAGTGAGGCGCGCGCGCACATCCATGCCCGGCATGAAGCCATCGGATGGGAGACCGTGCTTGTCTACGCCCTGATCTGCGAGGCGGAGCCCAACGATTTCTCTTTTCCTGCGGTCGAGGCTCGGGGTGAAGATCGGCGAAGCGACCGGCGTTCCCGGCCAGATCTGCACGAAACCGCTGGCCATGAGCTGCGAGCTAACCCACTGGTTGAATTGGCCGATGGAAAGCACGAGTCCGCCGTTTTTGTGGAGAAAGGCCGGCGTCCAGGGCAACTCGAAGGCATCTTCGTTGAGCCACCATCTTCGTCCAAGACGAAGACAATAATCGCCCAAACGCAAGAGCGCGGAGCGGCGGCTCGCGCCGCCGGGGTCGAGCAGATAGAAGACGCGCTCCTGCGCGACCGGAGCAGCCATGGGGATTTCAGCGGGATCGAGCATGGGCAAGCTGGCACGAATGCCTTGGGCGCGGGTGACCACGCCGCTCACACCGGCGGCAAGATCGTCTGAGCGCTCATAGCAGAGCACCTGCAGCGGCATGCCGGGTGCAGCCTTGCTCTCGAATGCGGGATCAGCGGGGTTCTGGCTCCAGGCTTGTGTCAGCGTGGTCAGGAATCCGCCCGTGGCGGGGCCAAAACCGGCGCAGGCGATGTCGACTTCCATCGTCTGGCGATCGATTTCAACTGCCTGGCCCGCCGAGCTCATGCAGGGCCTGCCGCGGGATAGTCGAGCGCTTCGGGAATCATGACTTTGCTCACGGTTTCAGCTGCGCGATCTTTGGCAAGGCGCGCACCGGTGAGGCAAGTGGTGAGCTTGGACTGCAAGCGGAGGAACTCAGCGGAGCCCGCGCAGCCCGCGCACGGGCCGGCCTTGAGAGGATGGCTGCCGTCGTCGGCCAGAACATCCACCGCCATGGCCATGATGCCGGGCATCGTCTCTTCCAACTCCTCGAGTTCGCTGGCCAGGAAGCAGCTTCTGTGCTCTTGCTCATCCCACGATGGATGCCGGTTGTAGCCAAAGACGAGCTCAGCGCAGATGCGCGAAACTTCGCCTGCCGCCTGCGCAGCCTGCGTGTGGCATAGGTCACTAAGGAACTGCACGGTGCCGACAAGGCCTTCGGCGGCTAGTGCATCGGAGGCGCCACGCGTTTCGAGCTCGAGGACATCGAGAATCTGGCAGCGCGATGCCATGAGCCAACTGAGCGCATCGGCCAGCGCAAAGGTGACGCCTTGGCGCTGCCCATGGTAGAGCTTCGCCCCCGCCGGGTCAGTGGACCGCTGCAGATAGTTCAGCGACCAAGCCCACAGGTTCATCGCGGAGGCCAGCGTGCATGCGCCGCTGCCTGGATGCGACGACGCAATTCGCCGCATCTCCGAAGTCCAAACAGCGAACTGCGCGAGGAAGACTTCGCTGGTCATCGTCACCGTCAACTGGCGGCGCTGTACTGCCTCAGGACCTTCGTAGGTCGCTTCGAGCTGGGCATCCATCCACTTGTTGGCGAGAAAGCCAGGGCAATCTTCAGTGATGCCATAGCCGCCCATCAGGCTGACGGCCTCTCGCATCATGTTGGCGCCGTGACCAGTGTTCCAAAGCTTGGTGGCCGGGCACAACACGTTCGCCTCGGCGTCCTTGAGTACATACTGCACGAGCGGATTCGATTCGAGCTCGGCGCGGCGTGGGCTGTCAGCTTTGAGCCGCATCAATTCGATGGCGCGCTGCTCGCTTTCCTTGAGCGCCTTCATCTCTGCGCGCCCGCCGTGGATGCCCCGTTCGCCGAGAATCGCCGTCTTCTGCTTTTCCAGCGGATCGAGTTCGTCAAATAACCGCGCCGCGGCAAAGCCAAGCGACGTGGCCGCTTCGCCCGTGGCCCATACGTCCACGAGACGGTGCAGCGCGTCTTCACGCTGCTGAATGCCTTGCTCGTAGCGCACGGAGCCGGGCTTTGCGCCCTCTGCTCCACGGAAGCGCTGGCGCTGATAACGGATGACCGGCTCAACAGCGGACAGCAGCTTAGCCGCAGTCATCAGGCCCACCGGAACGCGCGTGCGCCGGAAGACCGCATCAATAATCTCGGTGTGGTTGAAGTTGGGCACAATCATGCCGTCCTTCACCGCGTATCCACCGACGATGCGGCTGGCCGGTACCTTGAGATTGAATACGGGATCGCCGGTGGAGGAAAGTTGATGAACGAGCTTTTTCGTCGGAGTTCCGCGGTCAAATGTGCCTTCGTCGCGCTGCTCAAGAATCACCACGCAACTACCCTTGACGCGCGGGTCATCGGAATTCACCGCGGCGGTCACAAAGTCGGCAAAGGCGATGCCGGTGATGAAGCGGCCACGCTTTTCGATTTGAAGCCACGGCTCTTCGCCGTCTTTCCACTCGGCCACGCGCACCTTGCCGCTCATCATGCCCGTATCCACGCCCACATACGGAATTGGCTCGGTGAGCGCGAACGCTCCGCGCCAGGGCGTGCGGTCTTCTCCGGGTTGCGGCGGAGCAGAAAGCTTTTTGTAGCGAGAGACTTGTTCCGCCGTGCCGCGTTCATGAATGGGCGAGAGAGCAAGGAAGCCGGCGAGGCTAGCGGTGGCCGCGCCGCCGTCAACCCATGCAAGCTCAAATGCGGCGAGACCAAGGGCGAGATTTTTTGGACCGACGATGAATCCGCCTTCCTCCGGCTCCATAAAGGCCGCTGTGATTCCGGCGCGGTCGAAAGCCTCGAGCATCTCGTTTTTTGCCGGAGTCCACTCGTGTGTGTTGCGCTCACCGGCAGCCACAAGCCGCGCCACGGTTCCACGCGCCACGCCGCGCGCCGATTGCACCAGCATCTGCAGGTCGAACCGATCGGCAAACCGCCATTGAATCTGGCGCACCGCATCTCCGGGGAGAGTGAGCATTGTCTTTGTTTCAGGTACCGTTGCAGTGGCCATCGTGTGGCTCCTCGTGCGAAGCCGTTCCACGAGCCAAACGCCGTTTTTGCGGTCGTGCGGGCGGCATATTTCCGGTGAAAATGCCGCTCAACGCCGACTGCTTCGGCGGAGTGCAATCGTGGAACTGCTTCAGCGCCCCTATTGTCCTTGACTTGACACTCGCCGGCATGTGACCCACATCACCTCGGCGCGTCGTTTCTGCCGTGTGCGTGATGAAAAACGGTACGAATGATCGCATGTTTAGCGCGCTGAGTTAGGCGCGATCGCTCTGAACGCGAACCCCCGGCACGGTGTTGCTTTCAAGTGCGTTCCATCACGGCCGACGCAGCGAACTGCCATCTCCGCAACGCGCTGAATGTGATCTGTGTCGCTGGGCTTGTGATACCTGTCACTGCCAGGTCCCTTGCAAAAAAGGTCTTCTCAGAGAAGCAGCCCTTCAACAACAACGGTTCCGATGTTGCAGAGGGCTGCGTTCAAGCAAGACCGGCAAAAAAACGGCTCCTATTTGCCTGGGGAAGGAAGACGGCAGCATGAGCAATGCCGCGTGGGAAAGAGCACGATTCATCGTCCGCTGCGGAGCGATCGCAGCCGGTCTCGCGGTTCTGGCATTAGCGCCTGGCATTCTCCGAGCGCAGGCTGACTGCCTGACATGCCATGGCGACGCCAGCATGACCGACGCGGCTGGACACAGCATCGCCGTCGACGGGCAGAAGTTCGGCTCCAGCATTCACGGCAGCCTGCAGTGCAGCAACTGCCACGCCGACATCAAAGGCTATCCGCATCCTGACAAGGTTGCGCCCCGTAAATTACCGCCCCAGCAGGCCGGCGCGCCGCCAGCAGGCCGGGCGGCGGCGGCGGCGCGCGCGCGCGCGCGCGCGCGCGCGCGCGCGCGCGCGCGCGCGCGCGCGCGCGCGCGCGCGCGCGCGCGCGCGCGCGCGCGCGCGCGCGGCGCGCGCGCGCGCGCGCGCGCGCGCGCGCGCGCGCGCGCGCGCGCGCGCGCGCGCGCGCGCGCGCGCGCGCGCGCGCGCGCGCGCGCGCGCGCGCGCGCGCGCGCGCGCGCGCGCGCGCGCGCGCGCGCGCGCGCGCGCGCGCGCGCGCGCGCGCGCGCGCGCGCGCGCGCGCGT
>CAWJDG010000090.1:0-110894 GCA_963841365.1 uncultured Acidobacteriaceae bacterium | reverse complement strand
TGCTGTAGCCGACACGTATTGGGCCGACTTCCTTTTCGGAACGAGCAGCGCATATTCGCTGGCCACCTATTTCATCACCCACGTCTACCAGACGATGGACAGCGCATACGCTCAGGACGACTGGAAGGTCACGTCGAAGCTGACCCTGAATGTTGGACTGCGCTGGGAGTACGGTTCACCCTGGTGGCAGCGGAACAACTACATTTCCAACTTCAACCCGGCCACTGGAACCATGTGGACGTTGACGCCCGGCTACACCACTACCAGCTCTCCGCTATGCGGCACGGCTCCTTGCATTGCGCCGTTTAGCGGTGGCGGCGTCTTTGGCAAATCGTTGGTCAACCCCGACCTCTCCGATTGGGCGCCGCGAATCGGATTCGCCGTTGCTGCCACCAACACGATCGCCATCCGCGGCGGATACGGCTCAGCGTTTGTCCACTACTGGCGCGCCGGCTCGGGCAACAATATTGCCATCAACGCGCCCTTCGCTCTCTATACCGTGGTCAGCAACCCGTCTGCCGTCGGAACCACAAACGGTTTCGTAAGGTTGCAGCAGGGTTTCCCCACGGGGATGGCCACTAACTTCAGCGCGGGAACCGACGACATCGACTCCATTCCGCCCAATACCAAAGACGGCTACGCGGAGAGCTGGTTCCTCGATGTGCAGAAGAGCCTGGCCAAGAACATCCTGTTCGATGTTGCGTATGTGGGTAACCACGGCGTCCATCTGCAGGGCTTCATCAATGCCAACCAGAGGAATCCGGCCCTGCCGCTCACGACCGCCGGACAGTATCCTGGAATCCCGGCAGGCCAATGGCAACGGCCATACATGAATTGGGGCGGATACCTGCTCAACAATCCCACTCTCTATCCCACATTTAACAACGGCGACATCACGCAGGCTCTTAGCGAGTTTCACTCCGGTTACAACGCGTTGCAAGCCCGCTACGAGCAGCGTTATACCGGCGGCTTGACCTTGTTGAACTCCTTCACCTGGTCGCACGCGATGGATAACGCCTCGTCTACTCTCGAAGCCAACACGCCGTGCCCGCAGAATGGCTACAATATCCAGGCCGACTACGGCCAGTCGGACTACAACCTGCCCATCACCAACGTCACCACGCTGGTTTACGAACTGCCGTTCGGAGAAGGCCGGCGCTGGCTCCCCGGCGCCAATCCGGTGATGAATGCCATCATTGGGGGGTGGCAAATCAGCGGCGTAAACACAATGGACGCCGGAACTCCATTCAACATTCAGTATTCGCCGGCCTCGGCCAATGCTGTCTCGCCTCAGCTAACCCAGAACTGGCGCGGATTCGCCGCATACCGTCCCAACCTCGTTCCCGGCGCTCCCTACATTCAGCGGACGCAGCTCGCCAACGGGACGGTCCAATGGATCAACGCCGCGGCTTTGACCCTCCCTGAAACCTATACCACCGGCAGCGCGCTGCTCACGGGCGGCACCATCGCCAGCCCGTTCGGCAGCCTGCCCAAGAACTACGGCCGGTCGCCTGCCTTCTACGAAACCGATCTGGACTTCAACAAGAAGTTCAACACCCCCATCGAGCGGGTCAAGATCGAGTTCCGTTCGGAGCTCTACAACATCTTCAACCATACAAACTTCTACCTGCCGGGCGGCTCGGGCGGCGGCACCGTCTCCGGCACTGACAACGGCACTTCCGCGCCCACCAGCCTGGGCGGCGGCATCATCACCGGTACGCTGGAGCCACGCATCGTCCAATTCGGGTTGAAAGTGACGTATTAGACCGCATCAAAGGGATGTGCCGGCCAAACACGACGTCACCGGCACATCCCGCGAGTTCGTGGATTTGCCGCAGGGCGGCTCTTGAGCTACCTGGGCGGAGAGCCGGACTCCAGGATGATAAGCTGGAGTTAGCAGCACGCCTGCAGCATTGGTGCGGCGCTGTTGCACATGAGACCACGGCGATTCGGCTCGTGGAATCACGCCCACTTAGAGACCAGAGTCTGGGCGGAAAACACAGCAATTCACCTTGATTCAAGGCGGCCTACCGGCTCGCAAGCACAGACTTCGAAGCAGGTTTGCGCTTCGCGTTGTGCCTTGCCTCGGATGGTGTTGTTCTCCGTCATCTGGCAATCAGGAGAGGAAGTGAAAGGCGTGACCACACGAAATGAAATTCTAGGTGAGCTCGGCCGCAATCGAGAGCCATGGGACGTATTAGTCATTGGCGGAGGCGCTACCGGTCTGGGTGCCGCGGTAGAGGCCGCGTCCAGAGGCTATCGCACTTTGCTGGTCGAACAATCTGACTTCGCCAAGGAAACCTCCAGCCGCAGCACTAAGCTTGTACACGGCGGAGTCCGCTATCTCGAGCAGATGAACCTGACGCTGGTTCTGGACGCCTTGCGCGAACGCGGCCACATGCTGAGGAACGCACCCCATCTGGTTCACGATCTTTCCTTCGTCGTCCCGGCTTATAGCTATTTTTCGCTTCCTTACTATGGCGTCGGTCTCAAGGTCTATGAGCGACTGTCGGGCAAGCTATCCTTCGGCCGCTCAGAGTTACTCTCCCGCAAGACTACGTTGGAAAAGCTGCCCGGAGTTTCAGGCAATCACCTGCGCGGCGGAATTCTCTATCACGACGGCCAGTTTGACGACGCGCGCTACGCCATCACTCTGCTGCGCACTCTCGAGGATCAGGGCGGAACCGCCATCAATTACGTCAAAGCGATCGGATTGATCGAGCGCGAAGGCAAGGTTGTCGGCATCGAGGCGAAGGACTGCGAAGACGGCGATAGCTTCGACGTGCAGGCCAAGACGGTGATCAACGCCTGCGGAGTACATGCCGAGGAAACGATCGCGCTTGATGGTAAGCCGCGCGGCTCCCTGCTTGCCATCAGCCAGGGATCGCATTTTGTTTTGCCGAGTTCGTTCTTGCCGGGAAATACGGCGCTGATGATTCCCAAGACCGCAGATGGCCGCGTCCTCTTCGCCATCCCCTGGCACGGCGCGCTAATCGTCGGCACCACTGATGTGCCCGTTGAGACAACGTCTTCTGAACCACGCGCACTTCCTCAAGAGAAGCAGTTCCTGTGCGAACACATCGCCAAATACATGGGCCGCGCGCCGCGTGCTGAAGAGATTCTCAGTGTGTGGTCGGGTTTGCGCCCACTGGTCCGCAAAGGCGGTGTGAAAACTTCAAAGCTTTCCCGTGACCATACGATTCTCGTGGCGCCCTCAGGCCTCATCACCGTCACAGGCGGCAAGTGGACCACCTACCGCCGCATGGGCCAGGACACAATCGATCGCGCTGCACAGGTTGCCGCGCTTCCTAAACGCCCGTCCACTACGCTGGAATTGAAGCTGCACGGCTGGGTCCCGGAGGCCTCCATCGCCAGCTCCGCATGGGAGTGCGTCTACGGATCGGATTTGCCGGCGCTTCGCGCTCTCTCCGATCAGGATCCGGCTCTGGATGCGTTGCTCCATCCGCGTCTGCCGTTCAAGCTCCGTGAAGTTGTCTGGGCGGCGCGGCACGAAATGGCGCGCACTGTTGAAGATGTCCTCGCCCGGCGAACACGCGCACTCTTTCTCGACGCCCGCGCCGCCATTGAAGCTGCGCCCACGGTCGCTTGCCTGCTCGCCGAGGAGCTTCAACACTGCGAAGCGTGGAAGGAAAAAAGTCTGGCGGACTTTCTTGAAACAGCAAAAGGCTATCTTTACGAAGAATGAGAGGCCAGGCGTTCTCCTCCGGAGATCGCCGCGCGCTGCGGTTTTGGCACCTGCCGAAACTCGGAAGCCGTTGCTCCGGTCTGCGGTCCGTTGATTATGCATGGCGCAGGACGCGCTATTGGAAATGTTATGAGCTCGACCTTTGCATTCCTTCGGCCTGTGCCGCACATCCCGAAAATTCCATCCGAGCAAGCAGCGAAGCTCTACCCTAAAATGCGCTGGCAGATCCTGGAATCTACTTTTATAGGGTATGCGACGTTTTACTTCGTCAGGAATAATCTTCCCGTCGTCTCTCGGGAGATGGGCTTCGCGCTGCATTACAGCAAAGAGCAGGTAGGAAACATCCTCGCCGCCACAGCGATCGCCTATGGCGTCGGCAAGCTCTTCATGGGCGCGTGGTCCGATCGCAGCAATCCCCGATACTTCATGCCGCTGGGATTGGTGATCACGGCTCTGTGCAATTTCGCTTTCGGGGCAGTCAGCAGTTATCCCGTGCACCTGACGCTGTGGGCCCTGAATGGGCTGGCGCAGAGTATGGGCTGGGCGCCGTGCGGACGATCGTTAGGACACTGGTACAGCGTGAGCGAGCGGGGAACGAAGTTCGCGTTCTGGAATGTTGCGCAGAATCTGGGTGGCGGATTGACCGGACTGCTTGTCGCCTACACTACCGGCTTGCTCGGTTGGCGTTCGGCGTTCTATGTCCCAGGTATCCTCGCGATTTTATGCGCGGTTTATCTTCTCATCAGGCTGAGAGATACGCCGCAGTCGGTCGGCCTTCCGCCCATCGAGGAATGGCGCAACGACTATCCTGCCGGCGCCCGCAAGGATAGCGAACATGAGCTGGGAACCGCCGACTTACTTACAAACTATATCTTCAGGAATGGCTATCTTTGGCTCTTCGCGTTTGCGAACTTCTTTGTCTACATTGCAAGATACGCCATGCTCGATTGGGGCCCCACATATCTGAAAGAGGTAAAGCACGCCAGTCTCGGCGAAGGCGGCATGAGCACCGCGGCACTGGAGTTTTCGGCGATCTTCAGCACCATACTTATAGGTTGGCTTTCTGATAAATTGGGCGGACGACGCGGCATGATCAGCGTGCTGTGTATGGTTCCTGTGCTCTTGTCTTACCTGGGAATCATCTATGGCCCGGAGAGCAAGTTATGGATCAGCCTTGGACTATTCGGCATCATTGGTTTCTTTGTTTATCCCACGGTATTGCTGTTAGTGGTGAGCGCGCTGGACTTCACGTCGAAGAAAGCGGTAGGCACCGCAGCAGGATTCCTGGGTCTTTTTGGATATCTGGGCCGCATGGTCGAGGGTGAGGGCATTGGCATACTGGCTCAGCATTATGGCTGGACAGTTGCACTTCACTCGGTTGTGATTGCAACAGTTCTCGCCATCGTACTGCTTGCGTTTACGTGGAAGTTATCGCCGCACCAGGCGAATAGAAACCAGCAGCGCCGGGTAGCGCCTGACTCCATTACGGCTGTGCTCCCGGCGGAATCAGCAAAGTAAGCGCGTGAGGCACAACTTCGAGTCGCACCGGCAGAGAGCCCAGAACCTCCCCATCTGCCTCAACGAATAGTGCGTCCCGAGAGCCATTTAGAACTCGGCATTCGATTGATGGCGTTTCCAGCAATTCCACTTCCCGCTTGAAGGTATGCGTTCCGGTCACCGCCGCAAGCAGGAACATCAGGTAACGCAGGCGACTCTGCGTCTTGAAGGCCAGCAGGCTCAGATTGCCGTTGCGCAAACTGGCCCCGGGAGCCAGCTTGCGCAAGACTCCTCCAAAGGAGTGGACACGCACCGCCAGCAATTGCGATACATCCACGATTCGCGGGGCGCCGGTCCCGTTGGCAGGCAGAACCGCCTCAAAGAGGGGAAAGGAAGAGGTAGCCCAGATCCGGAATGCCTCGATCAGATAGAGAACGTAGCCGAGCCGTCGCTTCAGGCGCGCGTCGAGCCGCGACATCAACAGCGCGTCGGCGCCGATTCCCGCCGCGACAATGAAGTAACGTGAACCGGGTTTTCCGGTACTGTCGCTATAGTGAATTCGCCCGACAGAAACCCTCGCCGGCACAGCGTCCAATAATGTGCGCGCCACCTTAGGGGGCGATGCGATCAAGCCCAAGTCTGCAGCGAGGGCATTTGCCGTACCAAGTGGAACCACACCCAGCGCAACGTCGGTCCCCACCAGGCTCTGCACAATTTCGTGAACTGTACCGTCTCCGCCGCACGCAAGAATCGTGTCAAAGCCCGCGCGAACGGCTTCCTCCGCGAGGGCCATCGCGCTGCCGGGAGCGCCGGTCTCGAAGGCCTCCGCCGCAATGCCAGCCTGACGCAAGACTGACATCACATCCTGAATTGCCGACTTCCGCCCAGCGGAATATTGGCCGGAAGCCGGGTTGTAAATCAGCGCCGCACGGCGCATTGCGGGTTTCACTTTGACGGTCGTTCCCATCTGATTTAGATGCCGCGGACGCGCATCATCCTATAATCGCAGATTGCAAGAAGAAATGAGCACACACCTCAAGGGATATGACACAAAAGATGCACAACTTATTGCGGAGCAAAAGCACTTGATTCGGAAGGGTGCTGCTTCACTAATCATTTGAACGGCGTTTGATCGCTACCTGCGGCGTGACGATCGGCGACGTGGGTCCAGCCAACCCGCACACAGTTACCGCCAAATATGCCAAAGATGCCAAATAGCATATAAGGTAAACGCCGCGACCCCTTCAATTGCCAGCGCCCAACCCACACCCTTGCCCAAAAGCCTGACATCCACGACTGCTTCAGGCGGCCACTCCGACTCGGGGCTCAGGGTATCGTTCTCCGAAGCCCGAGGCCGCAGCACGGGTGCAGCATAACTGCTCATTTTTAGTGTTGGCGAGGGCGGGGCACTTGAGATGGTTACCAGACTCGATTTGTCGAATGATCGTGTCGGCACTTTGGCACCCTCCTTCGACACATTTCGTCAATAAGACGATCCGGATGAGTCGAGATCGATGCCTCATTATGCTGTCGCATCTCTCTGGCGACGAGTGATTTAACTCACTCCGCTCAAAAGGAGTCCCAACTTGGTAACCGACTCCCTCAGCGAGCCCACTTTGAATCGTCCGATGCCCATAACGCGGTAAAGGGTGCCAGCCTGATCTTCGAATGGATTGCTGACATCAAATTCGAGGTCAGTTCAAGCGCGGTGTGTTTCGCTTTATTCGCGGCATAATGGCGTGCGCAATTTGGTTTTTCGTAGTGCGAGCGTCGCTGCTTATTACGCACGGCTCACGCAATCCCGCTATGATGCCTGTTGGAGAAGGAAAGCAGATGAATCCCACCGGGAATACCGTTCTTATTACGGGCGGCAGCTCCGGAATCGGCCGAGGGCTTGCCGAGTCACTTCACGCTCTTGGCAACCGGGTCGTCATCGCCGGGCGGCGCAAGCAAATGCTGAACGAAATCACTGCCGACAATCCCGGCATGAATTTCCTCACAGTTAACATGCAGGATGCCGCGTCCATCCGCGAATTTGCCGCACAGGCAGTTCGAGCGTTTCCTCAACTCAACGTGCTCATCAATAACGCCGGGATCATGCGCCAGGAGAAGCTACTCGCACAGCAGTCGGACCTAGCTGACGCCGAGGCTATCGTCGCCACCAATCTGCTTGGACCCATCCGCCTCACTGCGGCGCTTCTACCTCATCTCCAAAAGCAGCAGCACGCCACCATCATGAACGTCTCGTCGGGCCTGGCCTTTCTGCCCATGGCCCGAACCCCGACCTATTGCGCCACCAAGGCAGCCATTCACTCGTATACGCTCTCACTCCGCTCGCAACTCCGCGGATCCAACATCGAAGTTCTGGAATTGATTCCTCCTTACGTGGCCACGCACCTGATGGACGGCGCAGATAACCCGCGCGCCATGCCTTTGGGCAAGTTCATCGCCGAGGTGATGGAAATTCTCAAGAAGCAACCGACGCCTGCTGAAATCTGTGTCGAGAACGTGAAGACGTTCCGCTTTGCCGCCGAAAAGGGCCAATTCGACGCCCTCTTCAGTCAATTGAATTCGATCTAGGAGGATTCGCTCCGGCGGCCCAACGCCGCTCGAGCGCGGCCGAGCTGATCATTCCGTTGGTGCCTCGATCTTGAGGACAACTTGAAGTCCGTTCGTGTCCCCCGACGGAGAGATGGCCAGCGGAATAGCGCGCGTTTGAAAGCCGCCGGCGGCAATCAACACCACGTACTTTCCGTCCGGCAACCGGGCAGCAAATTTCCCCTCTGCGTCAGAGCGCAGCAGCGCAACTTTGTCCCCGCCCTGTGTCGCTTTGCGCACTACCTCAATCCGCGCGTCGCGAATCAACGCGCCGGTCGGGTCGCGAACCACCCCCCGCAACTCCAGGAGACTGCGGACATTGGGATGGGCATCGGCTGTGGCCAGCAGATCCGCTCGAGGCGGAAATGGAAAGGGTCCTACTTCCATCGGGAACTCGCTGATCGCTGCGGGCGCGTCCACAGTGGTTATCTCTCCATCCAGGCTGTTCATCGTCAGGTCTACGATCTCGAATGCATCTCGGCACGGACCGATGCAGAAGTCGAATCCCCCTCCGATACCGGGGTAGAGATTCGACCAGGCGACGATCTGGTAGAACCCGTCGGGCAATTCCGGAAGAACGGTCCGGCCCTCGCGGTCGGTGAGAAGCGTGACGACCGCATCCCAGCTCAAATACTTCTCAACTTTGACGGTCGCGCCGGCCAGCGGCTTTCCATCGAAGAGCACCGTGATACGCGCGTTTTGTGCGGCATGCGGAAAGCTGCGCGGATCGGCAACCGTCACCGAGCTCCACGCCGCTGGCGGCGTCAGCAGGAGAACAGCCGCGGCCAGAGCCATGCCTGCCCGCTCTCGCTTCCACACCCCGGTCTTTCCGGCCTCCCGCATCCGCACACTCCGCTGTTCCTATAGACGTTCAATCCGTCCGCAAGACTCGCACATCTACCAGTTCCCGATCCGTGATCTCCCGCCCCGCCACTCCCGCCTTGACACCTTCCCGCTACCATCGTGTACGTTAAGATGCTGAACCGGAAACGTTAACGAAAGCGGGGCCAAATCCATGATGAACCGCAGAGAATTCCTGATGAGCGCCGCGGCTGCACAATTGCTGGTCGCCTCCCGATTGAGGGCAGACGCCGATAGCTCTGTCCCAGAGGTCCCGCCGTTCAATCCATCGAAGCTCAGGCCCTCTGACTTTTCCGACGCCGACCTCGACATGCCCTACAACCTCACTTACCTGCCGCACATCGCCAACAGCATTGTGACGGACGGACCCGACCGCGGATTCATCAACATCTCGGTGTGGCGGGGCACAAGCCAGCTCCACCCCTACAACGCGCGCATCATGGAAAGTATTCTTACGCTGGCCTGGTTTTACGCGAGCCCGCGAAAATGGAACCAGTTCTATGCCAACAAAGCTCTGCGAACGCGGCTGGAACTGGCACTCGAGTACTGGTGCAACTTGCAGTCGCCGGACGGGAAATTCAGTGAGTACGGGCCGCAGCAGTGGAACCTCGCGGCCACGGCCTTCGCCGTCAAATTCATCTCGGAGGCCCTACGCCTGCTTAAGGCCGGCCCGCCGATTACGCCCGCCCTGCATACGCAAGCGATCGATTGCTGCCGGAAGGCGTTGCACGCCACGCTTTACGATCCCGATTTGATGAGCCACGGCAAGAGCTACTCGAACCAGTACACCAACATTTTTGCCGGCGGCGCGGCATTTCTCGCCATGTATCCCGACGCAACGCTCACAGCACGATTGAAGGAGCAGTTGGAAGCCAGCCCCAGCGAATTGCAGAGCCCGTGCGGCTACATGTATGAGCATGACGGACCCGACCTCGGCTACACCCTCAATACGCATCACGAAAACTTGCAGATGGCGTACAACTATTGGCGCGGCACGCACCTCGGCGACATTCTCATCGAAGAAGAGAACCGCTTTGGCAAGTGGCTCTCGTACAACATCGTGCCTGAGCCAGGGAAGCCTTTCTGGGTGGCGAACCGCAGCATCGAAACCCGCCAGCAACACGCCATCTTCGCCGCAGTCGATACGCCGCTCGCCGACCGCGCCATCATCATGCGCGCCTTCGCTACACCACCCGAGCGCCGCGCGGACCAGATTCACGCCGCCCGCGAAAAAATGGAAAAAGAGTGGCCACAAGTGGACCCGCTAAACGTGGGCGTGTTCGAGGCTCTTTCGCCATACCGCTTTCTGCAGCGCGCACACTACGATTGGCATCCAACCGGCGAACAGATGGCTGAGGCGCGCAAGATGCTGCGGCCACTGAACGAAGATTCGTTTGTGGAACAAATGCAGGACACGCGCGAGCCGATCGTCTTCACTTATCTGCGACGCCCCAATTACTACGCGGCCTTTGCTTCAGCGCCTAAGGTCATCTCAGAGCAGCAGCGCCTGGGCTTGACCTTTATGTGGTCGCCGGTCACCGGCGTGATGCTGCAATCGCAAACACATGGCACAGAATCAGCGTGGGGTACGTCGATCGCCGGGGATCCGCCCGTTGAAGCTTTCGGGCTTGACGCGCATTACAGCGCGGACAACGCCATGGTCACCTACCCGCTTCGCGGTGGCGGGCAAAAGCAGGTCGCTTTCGCCAACGACCGCGTGCGGGTGATGGTGGAGCGCGATGGCGAGATTGTGGAACACGTGCCTGTCTTCGACCCTGCCACTGTCTTCTCCTTGGCCGAATACTCCATGCGACCTGCTCCGGTCGAGACCACCGGGCCGAGACCCGCCGCATGTCCCGATCCCGACGTCCCTTGCGCGGAAGTGGTTGGCCCAGTTCCGGGCAAGACTCTATTCGTGGTCGAACTGCGCGCAACCGGAAAGCTGGAGTATGAAATTCGCCCTGCGCCATAGCAAGATGTCAGCGAATCGGTAGGGCTGAAGGCCGGCTGTTGCGGCGCCGATGGCCTTTGAATGCTGATTCTTGGGCACTCACCGGTCATGCTGCACGCAAATCAACGGTTCGCCGTGAAGCCCATTTCGACCCCGCCCTCTTTTCCTCATCTTCCACCTCGGGGGAATCTTGTCCACAACCTCCGCTCGAGCGGCTCTGGCATAAACTCTACTGATATGGCGACCCTCCCTGACCTCACAATGGAAGCTGGACTTCCCGCGAACATCGACGCGGAGAAGACCATCCTGGGCGCTGTTTTGCTTGACAACGCAGCCCACGCTGAGGCTGCGGAGGTCATCAAGGCCGAAGACTTCTCGCTCGACTCGCATCGTCGCATCTTTCTGCGCATGAGCGAGCTGATGGATTCCGGCCGCGCCGTAGACATCGTAACGCTGGCCAACGAACTGGCGCGCTACAAGGAGATCGAGGCCGTAGGCGGGGTGGCTTATCTGGCCTCGCTCACCGAGGGACTGCCGCGCCGGCCGGTCATCGAAGATTACGTCCGCATCGTCAAAGACAAGAGCATGCTGCGCCGGCTCATGGGCATCTGCTCGTCGGCCATCGCCAAAGCCGCCGACCAGAGCCAGGATGCCATCGGCGTACTCGACGAGACGGAATCGCAGCTGCTTGAAGTGAGCGAAGCGGGACTGACGCAGGGCCTGCAGCCGCTCGATGTGATCGTCCGCGATTCCTTCGGCACGATCGACAACCTTTACAAGCAAAGTCGTGAGGTAACAGGCCTGGCCACGGACTTTTACGAGCTCGACCGCATGACCAGCGGCCTGCAGAAGGGCGAGCTGATCATCATCGCAGCGCGGCCGTCGATGGGCAAAACGGCACTGGCCATCAACATCGCGCAGAACGCCGCGGTGCATCACCAGGCCATCGTGGCCGTCTTCAGCTTGGAAATGAATAAGGAGTCGCTGCTGCGGCGCATGTTGGCCGCGCAAGCCCGCGTCGATCAGCGCAAACTGCAAACCGGTTTTCTTGGCCGCGAAGACCAGGAGAGACTGCAGGACGCACTTGGTCTGTTGGTAGAATCGCGCATCTTCATCGACGACTCGGCCAGCACCACGTTGGCAGAAATGCGGGCCAAAGCCCGCCGCCTGAAGCAAAACTCCGGCGGCCTCGACTTGATCGTGGTCGATTATTTGCAACTCATGTCAGCCACAGTGCCAGCGGCCGGAGGCAAGCGCTACGAAAATCGCACCCAGGAGGTCTCGGCCATCTCGCGTGGCCTCAAGGCGATGGCCAAGGAACTTTATGTCCCGGTGGTTGCGCTCTCGCAGCTCTCGCGCAACAGCGAGCGCCGCACCGACGACAAACGCCCCATGCTCAGCGATCTGCGCGAATCGGGCTCTATTGAGCAGGACGCCGACGTGGTCGCATTCATTCACCGTGAGTCCTATTACAGCCGCGACGAAGAGATGACCGAGTCAGACCGTGCCAAATCCGAGATCATCCTGGCGAAGCAGCGCAACGGCCCCACCGGTACCGTGCACCTGAATTTCATTTCACGCTTTACCTGCTTTGACAACCCCGATACGACGCACGGAGTCGAGTGAAGCTGCAACCGAGGTTTGCCCACCTTGCACTCGCTTCCCCTGCATGGCTATCTTTGTCCAAGTACCTCGAGCAATTCGCGGAAAGACATTCATGGACGTCTTAAAACGGCTATTCGAGCAACATTTCCGGGTGCAGCCCGAAAGCGTGCAGCCGCTTCAGGGGCAACTCGGCGGTTCAGGGCGCGTTATTTTCCGGCTTGCAGGCGGTGGCCAAAGTGCCATTGGCATTCTCTACTCCGTGCGGGAAGAGAATATTGCCTTCCTTGAGTTTTCCCGGCATTTTCGCCGCCATGGGTTGCCCGTGCCGGAGATTTATGCGGAAGAATTGAACCAGGGCGCTTACCTTGAGGAAGATTTGGGCGACATCACGCTCTTTGAATTTCTCAGCGCGAATCGAAGCGGAGAAATTGTCCCGCCGCAGGCGGTTGAAGCGTATCGTAAGGTCGTTGCAGTGTTGCCGTGCTTTCAAGTTCAGGCAGGCCGCGACCTGAATTACAAAGTCTGCTACCCGCGCGCGAGCTTCGATCGCCAGTCAATCGCCTGGGATCTGAATTACTTCAAGTATTATTTCCTGCGCCTGGCCGGCGTGCCCTTCAACGAACAGGCGTTGGAGCTGGATTTCGGACGGCTCACCAAGTTTCTGCTCAGCGCCAATCGCGAGTATTTCCTGTATCGCGATTTTCAATCGCGGAACGTGATGCTGCGCGATGGGCAGCCGTTCTTTCTTGACTACCAGGGCGGCCGCAAAGGTGCGCTGCAATATGACATTGCGTCGCTGCTTTACGATGGCAAAGCCGATCTTCCGCCTGAGCTCCGCCAGCAGTTGCTCCACGACTATCTCGACTGCCTCGCCGGCTTCATCGACCTTAATCGCGAAGCCTTCATGGAGCACTATTACGCTTACGTTTACGTTCGCATTCTGCAGGCGCTGGGCGCCTACGGCTTTCGCGGGTTTTATGAGCGCAAGGTGCACTTTCTGCAAAGCGTTCCATATGCGCTCAAGAACCTGCGCTGGCTCGCGGTTCATGTCAAGCTGCCCGTCGCTTTGCCTGCGCTGCTTGAGGCTCTCGATGCGATCGGCGCATCGCAGAAACTGCAGGGCCTCGCGCCTGTCCCCGCCGGGTTAACCGTGCGGATCTTCAGCTTCTCCTATCACCATCCAATGCCTGCCGACGAAAGTGGGAACGGCGGCGGATTTGTTTTTGATGCGCGGAGCTTGCCCAATCCCGGACGTGAAGAACAATTCCGCGCCCTTACCGGCAAGGACGCAGCCGTAATCGAATATCTTGACCGGCAGGAAAGCGTCGGCCAGTTTCTATCTCCCGTTGTCACGCTTGTGGATGAAAGCGTGGCCAACTATCAGCGCCGGGGATTCTCGAATCTGATGGTTTCGTTCGGTTGCACCGGCGGACAGCATCGCTCAGTCTACCTGGCGGAGCACTTGGCGCAGCATTTGCGAGGCGCAGGCGGCGTTGAAGTCATTGTGCGGCACACTCAACTTGAAAAGATGGGTAAATCGGGAGAGGCCGCCTGAATGAAGGCGATGATTCTTGCGGCGGGTCTGGGCACGCGTCTGCGCCCACTCACCGATGACCGCCCGAAAGCTCTGGTCACTGTCGCTGGCCGCACACTCCTTGAGATCGCCCTTAGCCGCTTGCGCACCTTCGGCGTGCGTGAAGTGATCGTCAACGTTCATCACTACGCCGAGATGATTCTCGATTACCTGAAGGCAAACGGCAACTTCGGCATGAGGATTGAAGTATCCCGCGAGGAGAATTTGCTCGACACCGGAGGTGGTTTACTGAAGGCGGCCTGGTTCTTTCTTGAGGACGATCAAAGCACAAAAGAGCCGTTTATTTTGCATAATGTCGATATCATAAGCACTATCAACATCGAGGGCATGGCGAGATTTCATGTCGAACATAATGCCCTGGCCACCGTGGCCGTGCAGGACCGGAAAACTTTGCGCTATCTTCTCTTCGACGAGATGGGCCAGCTCTGCGGCCGGTGGGCCGGACCGGATCGTGCGCCGGAACTGGTGCGGCAGTCACAACAAATCCAGACACTCGCCTTCTCCTGTATCCACGTCCTTTCACCACAAATCTTCGCAAAGATACGCGACCGAGGTGCTTTCTCGATCATTACTTCCTATCTCCATCTCGCAGCACAAGACGAAAAGATTCTCGCCTTTCGCGCCGACGCTTCCTACTGGCGCGATCTTGGTCGTCCGGGAGACGTGATCGAAGCGGAAAAGGATTTGGCGAGCGGAATATATCCGGGAACTTGACTCCGCAATTCTGATCTGCTCTACACCTTGCAGATCAAGTGGTTGTCGAGCAGGTCGAAATCGATCTCCACGCCCAGGCCGGGCCCCTCGGGCACATGCACATATCCGTCGGCATCGATTGTGATGGGATTGCGAACTCCGAAACAAAATGGTTCCTGAGGGATCAGTACCTCGAAGTACTCGCAATTGCGAATGGCGCAGCTCACGTGAAGATTCGCAGCGTCCAGCAGTGCGTTCGTCGTGGTGTGCACTTCGCAGTTCACGCCGAAGGCCTCGCACAATGCTGCCGTCTTCATCAGGCCGGTCACCCCGCCCTTCCATGACACATCGCTGCGCACAATATCGACAGCGCGATGCACGAGATACTGCGTGGTTCCGAACAAGCCGCCCGGTGTAGACTCCACGCCTGCGACAGGGATCTCCAGCGCGCGGCACAACTCCTGGTAACCGTAAATGTCGTAATCCGAGAGTGGCTCCTCAAACCAGTAATAGTTCAGTCTCTCCAACTCGCGCCCGATCCTGAGTGCGTGCTGGTGCGTGTACCCGGCCACGGGATCGCTCATCAGGACCATCTCTTCGCCTAACTCCGACCGCAGCGCGCGATATGCTTCCACATCTCGAGCCGGATCACCCCAGGGGTGAATCTTGTAGGCACGATAACCCTTAACTCGGTACTCCTGTGCCTGCTGCACAAAGGCATCGATGGTTGGCAGAATGAGTGAGCTCGCGTATGCCGGAAGCTTGGTCCGATACGCGCCCAGAAAACGGTAGAGCGGCAGTCCTGCCGCCTTTGCGCCGAGATCCCACAGGGCCACGTCCACCGGTCCGTGCGCATAGATGGGCAGAAATCCCCACCAGCGGTCCATGCGTCGCACCTGCTTGCCATAGCAACTCGCGGTTCAGCGGGTCCTGCCCGATCAACAGCGGACGAATAATAGAGCCGATTAGGTGCGCTGTGGCTTGCCCCGCGCGCCCGCCCCACGCAAACGCATGGCCCTCCAGTCCTTCATCGGTTTTGATTTCGAGAAAGACAATATCGTGCGCGGCCCTGCCGCCCTTTACGCCCGGCCGTCACCATCTCGCTTGCGGATTGGCGATTACGCTGATCGCAATGTCAATAATCTTCATGCCCATTCACTCTTTCACTTCCTTCTTCACACACTCACACTCGCACACTCGCACTCACTCATTCACTTCTCCGCATCCACCGGGTAGCCGCGGCTCACATAGCTGTCGATGATCTTGGCGTACACGCTTTTCCATCCGCCCTCTCGCTCCTCCGGCGGAATCCCATCCGGCCAAACGCTGATGTAGAGATAATGCAGTTCCCGGTCAGCCGAGGCATTCTCCACCCAGTGCTCGGTGCGCGCGGGCACAAATGCCACTGCCGGAGCCCGCACCTGCTGCATTTCCCCGCCGATATACACCCTAGCCTCGCCGGCTCCAGATACAAATAAATCTGCATGAATGTCTCGTGGCTGTTTGGCGGCGTCGCGCCTCCTGGTCGCACCATCTGCAGCACCGCCTCGCAGGCCCCGGTTCGTCGCGCGGCAGCAGCATCACAAACTCGTTACCCGCGCAGCGAAAGGGCTCTCCTTCGCTGAATTGCCTGATGAACATCGGTCGCTCCCATGGGATGACTGCTTCGCAACCGGCCAGCTTATCTCCCAGAATGCTACGGCAGTACGCGAACAGGATCGACGCCGCCGCTGTCTCCAGACTCGTTGGAGTTCCCTCAAACTTCGTTCAGAATCAACGCGATCCGTCCCGTCAATAAATCGCTGGGCGACTCTTCCGGATCCAGGGCGATCAGCTCCACTGGATATGCGATGTTATGCGGGCGGAGGATCAAGCGGCTGGACTGGAATTCCGCATAGCGGAGTGTAAGATGTGCGCCGTGCGCGGACCGCGTAAAGATTGGGCCTGTTCGGCCGGTAAGGAAGCAGCGAGTTGTAGTGACGGTCGATCAGCGCAATGGCCTCGGGCAGCACCAGCGGCTCCATAGGCAGGGCTTCAGCCGACGGAACGCGGATGGCGACAAATCGCTGCCATGCGCGGCGAACGTTTGAAGCCCGCGCATGGACTGATTCAACGCCCCGGGCGGCAAATGCAGCAGAAGCTGCGACCGCCGCAGGCCGGATCACCGGCTCGAAAAGCGCCGTAGTATGCGAAACCACCGGGACGGCGCTGCCATCCACCCCTTCCGGCCAAAACTCCGCCTGGGGTAACGCGGGCAGCAGTTCGGCGACCGTCAGATCGCTGCGCGGCCAGAATGCGGTCCATCGCTTCCAGCGAAAGTTGGCGGCGGCTATGCAGAAAATTGGAGATATGCGCCTGCCCAAATCCCGTCTGCCGGGCCAATAACGAGACGCTGAGCGTACCCCGCTGGATCCTGCGCAGCAGTTCCAGGCGAAGTCGCTCGTGCATCTGAGTAAAGTTCATCTGTGGAAAATTTGCCGACAGCAATGGGAGCGATTACATTTCAATGCTTTCCCTTGGAAAACCTATCAGGGCTTGTTGGTCTTCATTTTCGGTGTTTATGAGGCGATTGAAAAGTAATCGATTGGAAATCTGTCGATCGATGTTGACGCAGAAGAAGCATATGCCTACATTGAGTTAACTTAATCACGCATTGGCTTGTGGGAATCTTTAGGAAAACGTTTATTCGCTCTTTCTCGAGCGGAGGCGGAATCGTGCCTTCAGAGGCGGCGGATGAACATTTGCCGGATCAGCTTGTTCGGTTCCGGCTTTCCTCCTCCCATTCCGGCGTCGCTTTGAAACGGCGCCTGGAAAACACGTCAATCGGGAAATTCCAGGATCTGCGCACGAATGGTCATGACAGACAACAAGAGAGCACAGGTGGCAATCCCCCATCAGGACAGGAGAAATCTGAGTTGCCTTGCCTGGTTCTCTTCACCCCGCGGTTCAAACAATTCGACAAAATCCCCGTCGGGAGAAGACACAAATACGGAGAATCAGTCATGGAAGTACGCGTGCAATTGAAGGTTTGCGAGGGGTGTGGTTGTCTTTGGTACCGTGCCCAGACCCATGGGAGTGTGTACTGCACGAATTGTGCGATTAAACTTAGGGACTTTCCACTGCCGGAGAGCCGCAAACGGCGTGGACGGCCGGGCAACAAGCAACTCGCCAGAGTTTGGGCGGTGGCTGAGGCAATTGGAGGTGCGCAATGAGCGCAGCGCTCCACTTGCCGATAGATTGGGAAGCCCGCACGGTTCGGGCGGCCTGGCAGATTGAACGGAGAAGATGGGAACGAATACCCGCAGCACGGCCCGAAAATAGGCCGGCAAAGGCACAGTCCAGGCCTCCGGCCAGCCTGGGCTTCTACAGGAGGCATACGGAGAGCCTGCTAAGGCGCTACCTGTATGCCTCCATGCAGGTAGGCAGGGCACCGTCGATCCTGGGTGATCCTGTTGGGCGAGGTTGGGCATCAAGCCGTCCCGTCCGCACGTTTGAAGACGCGATGATTTTTGTCCTCGATATAGAAAACTGCCTGAGTCAGCTCGGCTCGCTCGATCGCGAGTTGTTGGGCCGCGTCGTGCTACAGGAGTACACCCAAATCGAGGCTGCCAGCATTCTGGGCATGAGTGTGCGGGCAGTTTCATATAAATTCCAGTTGGCTCTAGACAGGTTGACAGAGAAGTTGCTGCAAGCCAGTCTTTTGGTCATACCGCACTAATACAAACGAACAACCAAAAACTTCCGGCACAGGTGAGCGCACTGCACGCTTTCCTGTGCCGGTCGCTTGTGCGCCGAGAATAAGCTCAAAGGCTGCGCGGGTTGCCGCCGTAATTGCGTCGCGACCGTTCCATGGGAGTAGAGTACCGTCTTCCAGAAAGTGGACGCTCACGGCTCCGTCGTGACAGAATGCGTTTCGGTTGAGCAATTCTCGATAGAGGGACCGCACCCATGCATTTCAAGCTCCATCTCGCCGCAGTGATCGTTCTGTCGGCTTCGGCTGTTCTGGCCGCGCAGCAACTCGCGCCTCAACCCACCACGGCCGCCGACTCACCCAGTCGCGACACAAGTTACATCGATGCACAGGGAACGGCGCACGTTACGCGCGTGGTGCCACTGCCCCAGACGATCAGCACGCAAGCGCAAAAGATGCTCGCCCGCGCCATCCCCGACCAGGGTCCGCCGGAGTCACTTACCGCGCGCCGCGCCCGCACCGATGCGGCAACAGACGCCGCCCGCTGGGCCTGGACAAAGCTCTGTCCAAACCAGGTCGTCGACAACAAGATCGCCGGCGTGCCTGTGCGTATTGTGACACCCGCCGCGATTCCACAGGCCAATCGCGACAAAGTCTTCATCAACATTCATGGTGGCGGTTTTAACTCCGATTCTGGCTCTTACTCCGAATCGATTCCCATCGCCAGCTACTCCGGAGTAAAGGTCGTTTCCGTGATGTATCGTCTTGCACCGGAGAATCCATTCCCTGCAGGCATCGATGACGTGATTGCTGTTTACAAGGAGTTGCTGAAAACCTACAAACCCAGCCACATAGCAATCTACGGAACGTCGGCGGGAGCGATCATGACTGGCGAAGTTGCCGTCAAGATCGAGCAGTTGGGTCTTCCACTGCCCGCTGCGCTGGGTATCTTCAGCGGCATGGGCGACTTTGCGCGCGCCGGAGATTCGTCGTCGATCTATTCCGTGCAAGGCCTTTCGGCCCACCTTGATCCGCCAAACGGCGGCCCACACGCCCCCTACTACATCGGTAGCGCCGATCCCAAAGATCCAGTTCTCTCGCCCATCTACGCTGACCTGCACGGCATGCCGCCCACGCTTTTTGTCTCTAGCGGACGAGATATGCTGCTTAGCGGCACGGCGAACCTTCACCGCGCATTCCTGCACGCGGGCGTTGACGCTAGCCTTGCGGTCTTCGACGCGCTGCCGCACGCATTCTGGTACAACGCGCAGTTGCCCGAGTCGGTCGAGGCGACCCACATCATGGCGGACTTCCTTTTTCGACACGTAAATCAATGATGAGCCCGCGCGGAAACCCGCCTATAATTTCCGAGGAACCCGGCTTTCTTTGACAACTAAGCCGTGCTCATTCTGGTTTACGATGAACTCTTGAGTCGAGAGCTACGCGATACCTGCAGCCGAGGCATAGACATGGAGAGTGCGATGAGCGAACTGGTGCGCGATAAGTTGCTTGAGGGCGTGAGCGTCGTTGACGCAGTGGCGCGCGACACTGCCCTGCACGCGACACTGACCGCGGCCGCGGAAGCAACGGTAAAAGCGTTGAGATCGGGCCGCAAGCTCATGGTAGCCGGCAACGGAGGCAGCGCTGCCGACGCGCAGCATCTGGCGGCGGAGTTCGTCTGCCGCCTCGACGGCGATCGCGCAGCCATGCGTGCCGTCGCCCTCACCACCAATAGCTCCATCCTCACGGCGGTCAGCAATGATTACGAGTTTGATCGCATCTTTGCGCGCCAGATTGAAGCACTGGGGCAACCTGGAGACGTGTTCATGGGCATCTCGACCTCAGGCAACTCGCCCAACGTGCTGCGCGCGCTCGAGCGATGCCGTGAGATGGGCATCGCCACAATCGGACTCACTGGAAGATCAGGCGGCAAAATGCCGCCGCTCTGCGACTATTGCCTGCATATCCCTTCTGACGTCACGATATACATTCAACAGGCGCATCTTGCTCTCGAGCACATCTTCTGCATGATCGTGGAGCGCCGGTACTTTCCCGCGGGGCAGGCTGTGTCGACCACCGCAGTCGCCGCGGCAAAGGACTGAGCCCGCATGGAAGCGATCGTTCTCGCCGGTGGGCTGGGCACGCGTCTGGCGTCGCGTCTCGAAGGGGTGCCCAAGCCGATGGCGCCCGTTGCCGGCCGTCCCTTTCTTGAGGTTCTGCTCGCTCGGCTGCGCCGCGCGGGATGCAAACGCGTGATGCTCTCGGTGGGTCGTCTGCACCAGGTCATCCAGGCGCACTTCGGCACATCTTTTCAAGGCATGCGTGTGGACTACGTCGTCGAGAGCCTTCCACTCGGCACCGGAGGTGCCATTCGTCTGGCGCTCACCCAGGCCAGTGAAGAATCCGTTTTAGTGCTGAACGGCGACACATTTCTCGAGGCGAATTTCGCCGATATGATGCGCTTTCACGCGGCAGAATGCACCGACGTGACCATCGCAGTCGTTCACCATCCCAACATCGCCCGTTACGGCGGGGTGATTCTCGAAGGGACGCGCATACTGGGCTTCGCAGAAAAAGGCCGCTCCGGCCCGGGCTGGATCAGCGCCGGTGCTTACGTCCTCGCGAAGAATCTCGCGTGGCCGCCAACGCTGAAGGACAAGTTCTCAATCGAAACTGATTTCTTCGTTCCTGAGATCGGACGCCTTCGTCCCGCGGCCTATAAAGTCGACGGATACTTCCTCGACATCGGCGTTCCGGAAGATTTGGACCGCGCGCAAACTGAACTTGCGCAGTTCAGGCCGTAGCGCATGGCAATCTGCCAGCAGCACAGCAAATCCCCAATTGGTCGCGGTTTCCCAAAGGCGCTTCTCGTCTCTGGTCCCTGTCTTCACACCACCGCATTCCGCCCGATCACTTCGCGGTACCACTCGGCACTGAGCTTGGGCGTGCGCTTTTCTGTTTTGAAATCCACGTAATGAATTCCGAAGCGCTTGCTGTAGCCGTCGGCCCACTCAAAGTTATCCATCAAACTCCACAGGAAGTACCCCTTGATCGGAAAACCCTCCGCTGCAGCGCGGTGAAGTTGAGTGAGGTGGTTGCGCAGATACATCACTCGGTCGGTGTCTTCAATGCGGCCGGCGGGAGTGACCACGTCGTCGGCTGAGCAACCGTTTTCTGTAATATAGAGGGCTCGCGGATGCCAGAGTTCGTTCACGTTGCGTACCGCCCAGTAGATGCATTCCGGCCCGATTAAAAGCCACGGCGAGGCCATGTGAGGATAGGAAGTTTGCGGCTGCTCGATTACGTAGCCCTGCGACGAGCCGTCGGCGCGCACATAAGTCGGTGTATACACATTAAGACCGACGAAATCGAGTTGGCTGCCGATCGCTTTCATATCGCCGGGTTCGATCTTCGGCGCGTTCGCTCCTTCGCGTTCCAAATAACTGTCGGGATACCGGCCCTCGAGCACCGTGGTCAGGAACGGAGCGTTTCCATCGCGCGTCGCCCGCTGCGCCGCTTCGATGTTCGCCCGGTTCTCGATTACCGGCACATACACGGTTGCGTTCTCCGCCAGCCCTACCTGCGCCGCCGGAGCATTGGCGCGGATCGCCTGCACACCCAACCCGTGCGCGAGAATTCCATGGTGGCGTACCTGGTTTACCTCCGCCGCAGGCAGTCGGAACCCCGGCGCAAAATAGCCGATGCGATAACCGAGGTCGGTGAAGCAGGCGAACTCGTTCGTGGTCATGAAATGTTGTACGCGATCACTGAGCTGGCGCGCCACATAACCGGCATAGTCCGCAAAGCCCAGTGCTGTTGAGCGCGACTGCCAGCCACCCGGCAGCGCTTGCGGAAGATCCCAGTGGAAGAGCGTGACATAGGGCGTAATCCCATTCGCGAGCAACTCATCCACGACGCGCTTGTAATAGTCCAGCCCCACTGGATTCGGCTGGCCCGTTCCCTGGGGAAAGATTCGTGACCAGGAGATCGACAACCGGTATGCGCTCACGCCCAGGTTCTTCAGCAGCCTCACATCCTCTTTGTACAGGTGGTACGAGTCATCGGCCACATCGCCTGTATCCCCGTTGTGGGTCTTACCCGGCGTGTGCGAGAAGACATCCCAATTCGTTTGCCCGCGCCCACCCTCCTTCGCCCCTCCCTCGATCTGGTACGCCGCCGTCGCGCAGCCCCACACAAAGCCTTGCGGAAATTGCCGGCTCACGGACCCAGTTGGCGCCTGGCCAAATGAGAACTCCGGTAGTGTGGTTCCAGCCAATGCGGCCGCGGCCGCTACAGTTTTGCCAAATTGACGGCGCGTGATGCCTTTCATGAAGGGTTGCCTCTCAGACACGCACGGCAGAACAGTCCCGGCAAACGGAAATCCGCAGGGACATTCCGCACTTGCGGAATCAAAGGCCGATTATAGTCGAGCGCATGGCAAGCGAAGTCCATCGTCGTGATGCTGGCGAAAATGGAACTCTTGTGCCCAGAGAACGGGCGCATGTGCGCGCTTCAATACAGTCATTCTTCGCGATTTGTCGCACGCCTGAAAACTTTGTGACAGTGACACCCTGGGCTGGAGCGAGCCATCGAACGAGGTCAAAGCATTCGGCGTTGTCGTCGGCCAGAATTCCTACAAACCGATGCCACTTCGATTGCATCCAACTGCATACCGGAGGGTAATAAAAGTCATGTCTGTAGCCAGGCAGGTGTGGCTGTATCGGCTGGCTATTCTCGTCTCCGCGGGATTCTTGGGCGGTTGTGGCGGGAGCCTGGCAGCGACAAACACGCCGGCAAGCACGCCGAATTTTTCGCTTTCGGCGAGCGTGGCGAGTTTGAGTCTCGCGGCGGGGGGAAGCGCGCAGCCGGTAACATTGTCAGCGACGGCTCTCGATGGATTCTCAGGGGCGATCAGCGTCACGGCGAGCGGGCTTCCGGCGGGCGTGACCGCGTCGCCTTCCAACTTCAGCCTGACGCCAGGAACGCCGCAACAGGTCAGCCTAACCGCATCCGCAGCAGCGGCAGCGGGCACATCGACGGTGCTGTTCACAGGCACTTCGGGGATGCTGAGTCACACCGCTTCGGTCGCAGTCAGCATCAACGTTGCTGTGACCAGTTCCGGTGGTTTGGATATAGTCACCTACCACGACGACATCGCGCGGACGGGCTTGAATCCAAATGAGACCATTTTGACGCCAGCCAATGTGAACGCATCGAAGTTCGGCTTGTTGATGACTTTGCCGGTCGATGGAAAGGTGGATGGACAACCGCTCTACCTCTCGAAACTGAATGCGGGCGGTCAAGTGCGCAATGTCGTATATGTGGTCACAGAGCACGATAGCGTCTATGCATTCGACGCCGATAGCGGAGCTCAAATATGGAAGACTTCGATCCTGGGTGCCGGTGAAACAACCAGCGGAGATCACGGGTGCGGCCAGATCTCGCCTGAAATCGGCATCACTTCCACCCCGGTGATCGATCGCAACGCCGGGCCTCATGGCACAATCTTCGTGGTCGGCATGTCACTGGATACCTCAGGAGCCTACCATCAGCGGCTTCATGCGCTGGATGCAACCAACGGCGCGGAGCTCGCAAACGGCCCCACTGAGATCCGTGCGAGTTATCCGGGTACCGGCGTCAACAACTCGGGGGGAAGCGTGATCTTCGATCCGAGCCAATACGCCGAACGCGCAGGGCTGTTGCTGCTCAATGGCGTTATCTATTTGGGCTGGACCTCGCATTGCGACCAGGAGCCGTATACCGGTTGGCTGATGGGTTACAGCGAATCGACGCTTGCGCAAACCGCCGTGCTCAATCTGACGCCGAATGGCAGCGAAGGATCCATCTGGATGTCGGGCGCGGGTCTGGCGGCGGATTCGAGTGGCAACATTTACTTCCTCGATGCGAACGGAACCTTCGACACCCTGCTGAATGCGAGCGGCCTTCCGGCAAGCGGCGACTTCGGCAATGGGTTCCTTAAAGTGTCAACCACTGGTGGCACCCTTGCAGTGGCCGACTACTTTGAGCCCTACAATACCGTGACTGAATCAGGGAACGACGAAGATCTGGGCTCAGGAGGAGCGCTGGTGTTGCCTGACCTCAGCGATTCAACAGGGGCCATCCATCACCTGGCGGTAGGCGCGGGTAAGGATCAGAACATTTACGTAGTGAATCGCGACTCGATGGGCAAGTTCAACCCGCAGAACGACAACTCAATTTACCAGCAGATCAACGGAGCCATTGGCGGAGTGTTTTCGATGCCCGCCTATTTCAACAACACCGTGTATTACGGTGCGGTCAGCGATTCACTCAAAGCCTTCACAATCACCAACGCTCGTCTGGCGACGACCGCGAGTTTCAAGAGCAACAATAGTTTTGCCTACCCAGGAACAACGCCTGCGGTAAGCGCCAACGGAATTGCGAATGGCATTGTGTGGGCAGTGGAGAATACCTCCACGGCAGTATTGCACGCTTATAACGCGACGAACCTGCAGGAACTCTACAACAGTAGCCAGGCAGCAAATGGCCGCGACCAATTCGGCAGCGGCAACAAGTTCATCACCCCATTGATCGTGAGTGGCAAGGTCTACGTGGGAACGCCATCCGCACTCGCCGTCTTCGGATTGCTGCCGTGATGCAGAAAATAATCCACGGATAGCGCGCTGCGACAGCCCGCGCCCATGCCGGCCCCACGAAAAGAGGCCGCAGCCTTTCCACCGACCGCGGATTTCTTGTCAGTATTCCGACTCCGAAAAAGAGTGCGTGAAGCGCGCCTGCCCACCGCAGACCGGGATCCGCAGGAAACGGTCTTTGTTTCCTGCGGTGGAGGTGGTCACATCTCTTTAACGCCTTCAACAAACGCCTTGAGCTTGCGGCTGCGCGAAGGATGCCGCAGCTTGCGCAGCGCCTTGGCTTCAATTTGCCGGATGCGCTCGCGCGTGACCTGGAAGCTTTGGCCTACTTCTTCCAGCGTGTGCTCTGAGCCGTCTTCCAGTCCGAAGCGCATCTTGATCACCCGCTCTTCGCGCGGCGTCAGCGTGCGCAGCACCTGCGAGGTGTACTCCTTCAGGTTCACGCCGATCACTGCCTCCGAAGGCGAAACCGCCTGGCGATCCTCAATAAAGTCGCCCAGGTGAGAGTCTTCCTCTTCGCCGATCGGCGTCTCAAGCGAGATAGGCTCCTGCGCGATCTTGAGCACCTTGCGCACCTTGGCCACAGGAATGTCCATTCGCCGCGCAATCTCTTCGCTTGAAGGCTCGCGGCCCAGCTCCTGCACAAGCTGGCGGCTGGTGCGGATGAGCTTGTTGATGGTCTCGATCATGTGCACCGGTATACGAATTGTCCGCGCCTGGTCCGCGATGGCCCTCGTAATTGCCTGCCGGATCCACCACGTCGCATAGGTCGAGAACTTGTAGCCGCGCCGGTACTCGAACTTGTCCACCGCCTTCATCAGGCCGATGTTGCCCTCCTGAATCAGGTCGAGGAACTGCAAGCCGCGGTTGGTGTACTTCTTGGCGATGGAAACAACCAGCCTCAGATTGGCCTCGATCAGCTCGCGCTTGGCCTGCTCGGCGTCCATGTCGCCCTGGATCATTTCGCGCTGCGTGCGCTTCAGTTCGGCGATCGAAACGCCCGCGTCGCCCTCGATTTTTTCGAGATCCGTACGGCAGTTCTTCTGCTGCCGCCGGTATTCCTTCTTCAGCTCCTCGCTCTTCGAGGCTTCGAACTTCTGTTCGAGCGAGCGAATCTGCCGCTCCAGCGTGCGCATGGTGTCCACGGTCTTGTTGACCTTGTCCAGCAGGCGCTTGCGCTCCATGGCCGTGTACTTCAGTTCGCGCACAATGCGCGAAACGTAGACCTTCTCGCGGGCGATGGCCCAGCGCAGCCGCCGCGCTTCCTTCACCTTGGCCTTGCTGCCGGTGGAGATGGCGGCCTGCTTCTCCTCAAGCTGCGCAATCTTCTTCTGGTGCTTCACCAGAGCGTCGGTGCGCGCCACGGTGGCCTTACGCGCGTCTGCACCACCTCTTCGGTGAGCTCTTCCTCGTCGAAGATCACCACCTCTTTTACGTTGCGCACGCCGCGCTTCAGATCCTCGCCCAGCGCCGCAATCTCGCGAATCACGATCGGCGAACGCGAAATCGCCTTCAGCACGCGCATCTGGCCGCGCTCGATGCGCTTGGCGATCTCCACTTCGCCTTCGCGCGTCAGCAGCGGCACCGTGCCCATCTCGCGCAGATACATGCGCACCGGGTCGTTGGTCTTCTCCAGCGTGCCCGGCGTCAGATCCAGCTCGACGTCCTCGCCCTCTTCCAGCTCGAATTCCTTGTCGCCGGGAAACTTGGGAGCGTCCAGCAGATCGATGCCCTGCGTGCCGATGGTTGTAATCAAATCGTCCAGATCGTCGGCCGAGCCAATCTCATCCGGCAACGCGTCGTTCACGTCGCCGTAGGTCAGATAGCCCTTCTCCTTGCCGACCTCGATCAGGCCGTGCACATCTTCTTCGAATTTGTCGTCAATCGCCAAAATATTCCTACTCTCTTCGGCAGGGCTTCCCCTGCCAGATTTCATCCTGGGCGCTGCGCCCAGTGAATTCGTCGGCCCCACTCCGCGCACCTGCGCCGATCAATCCGTCTCCAAGACAGCCAACAGCGCCGGACTCGTCTCCGGACGCACAAAATGAAGACCTCGGTTCAGAAGTCTTCGCGTATGGACACGATCACACCCTCCGCTCGCGCGGTCAAAATATTTGTCTCGGAACAGGATGGCAGCGCTTCAGGTTTCGCCTGGGTCGCCCGCGAGCCGCAGCTCATGTGTGGGGCAAAGGGGCGCGCATCCTCACTGAGATCAACAGATTACCACAATTTCACTTGCCTGCGCCAGCACAAATTCGCCAGAAAATTTCGCCCCGCGCAGACTGTTGCGGATCGAGCCAGGTGCGGACCTCCGGCCATCTGCTCCTGCTCCCACTCTTTTAGACGCCGCAAACTGCGTTTTTGACGCAACTTTCACTTGCGTCCGAATCAGTTGGTGCTAAACCCCCAAACTCTACCGTTCAGGCCTTTGTGGCCATGCAACTGCCGCAGCGCCCGGTCCATCTCCAGCTTTTGCTGGGTCAGCACTGCCACCTCGGCATAGTCCCCGCGCCGTTCGGCCTCGGCAATCAGCGCGCGCAGGTCCCGTTTGCTGGCTTTCGATCGCCCGCTCTTCAATTTCCTGCAGCGCGCTGCCACTTCGGCCTCCCCTGGCGGCCTGTTCCCGGCCAGCAACGCCTCGGCCAGCAGTGCCCGCTGCGCTGCATCTTCCACCACGTCCATCGGATCCCTGGCTGCGCGGTTTGCCAGCGCCTGCAGGGCCTGAATGCGCCGAGATGCTCAAACCACGCCGGCTGTTCCCTAATGGCCTCCGCCGCCAACCTTCGCGCCTGTTCCTCTTCAGGATCCGTGATCGCCAGCGCCCGCAGCAGCACCCGCTCCACTTCGGTCAGCGCCGTCGGCCGCGCCTCCACTCGGTCGCGCCGCTTCAGCGCCGCCTGTCGCAGCTCCTCACGCAGCACCGCCGAGTCGATGCCCAGCTTCTGCGCAGCGTCCGCGGCGAACTGGTCCCGCGCCAGCTTCTCCGGCATGCGGCGGATGTGCGGCAGCAGAAAATTCATCGCCTTCACCTTCTGCTCCGCGCTCGCGCCGGGAAACATCTGCCGAGCTCGCTCAATCAGATAATCAGATTGCCGCCGCGCCCCGCGCATCGCCTCCTTGT
Organism: uncultured Acidobacteriaceae bacterium; assembly: GCA_963841365.1. Classification (GTDB taxonomy): domain Bacteria; phylum Acidobacteriota; class Terriglobia; order Terriglobales; family Acidobacteriaceae; genus Telmatobacter. The sequence goes on along the minus strand of CAWJDG010000090.1, from coordinate 82,945 downwards.
ATGCCTCCACCCCCCGCTCGCGAATGAATCGGTCCGGATCCAGGCCGCCTTCCAGCGTGACGATCTTGATCGCAAATCCCTCCTCGGTCAGCAGCGCGATCGACTTCTCGGCGGCATTCGCTCCGGCCGCGTCGGGATCGAAATTCACGATCACGTTCGAGGTGTGCCGCTTGAGAATCGCCACCTGCTGCTCGGTAAAAGCCGTCCCGCTGGTCGCGATCACATTCTGAATTCCGCGCAGAAACACGCTGATGCAGTCCATCTGACCCTCCACCAGCAGGGCAAATTCCAGCTGGCCGGATCGCCGCCTTCGCCTTGTCCAGGTTGAATAGCACCTGACCTTTTGAGTAGAGCGGCGTCTCCGGCGAGTTGATGTACTTCGCTCCGGCTTTATCTCCGCGTCGCCAGCGTCCGCGCCGTAAACGCGATCACCCGCCCGCCTTCGTTGCAGATGGGGAACACTACGCGCTTTCGGAACCGGTCGTAAATCGGCCCCTGGCTTCCGTCCCCCTGTTCCTTCGAGCTGAAAAGCCCGCTCGCCCGCAGAGTCTCCGGTGTCCGCCATGCCGCTCAGCCGGTCACGCAGAGCGTTAAAGCTGTCGGGCGCGTAGCCGATGCGGAATTTTTCGATTCCCTCGGCCGTCAGCCCGCGCCCGCCAGGTATTCCCGCGCCAGCGCCCCTTCCGGGCCGCGCAACTGCTCCTCAAACCACGCAGCGGCGGTCTCATGCAGATCGAGCAGCTTGCGCGCATCCGCGCCCCGGCGGCCTCCTCCGGTGACGAAAACTCTCGCTTGGGCAAAGGAATGCCGCACTTCTGCGCCACAATCCGAACTGCCTCGGGAAAGCCGACGTTCTCGATCTTGCCTACGAACGAGAACACGTCGCCCGATGCCTGGCAGCCAAAGCAGTAGAAAAATTGCTGCCCCGCGTGAACGCTGAACGACGGCGTCTTCTCCTTGTGGAATGGGCACAGCCCGGTAAATCTCTGTGCACCCGCCTTGCGCAGACGGATATAGCTCTCGATCACCTTGACGATGTCGGCCTGCTGCTTCACGGTTTGGGCAAAATCAGACATGGGAAAGTCTGTACATCAGCATAAGGCCGCCGCTAGCTGACCCATGTGGAAGCGGTGGATCGTGGGCCTGGATTCCGAGTACGCTCTTATTTCTCGCCAATGTGCGGTTTGTCACTTCTTGCGGCGCTCTTGTCACTTTCGGGCCGAACGGCGCAGTACCAGAGTTTAGTCTTGAAACAGGAGACGCAGGTTGAAATGATCCGCACTACGCAACGCGCTTCTCAGTCGCACATCGCATCTACAATTTCCGGCATGATCAACATCAATCTTCGTCGACCGGGCGTTTCGACTTATCTGGCGCTTCTCGCCTTCGCCGCATCCTGTCTCGCCGTTCCGCATCTCCGCGCGCAATCGTCCATACCGGCCGCAGCGCATGGCATCGCTGTCGTAAACATGGATCCTTCGGTCAAGCCGGGGGACGATTTTTACCTTTACGCAAACGGCGCATGGATCGATCGCACCCAGATTCCGCCCGACCGCGTCGGACTCAGCGTCTTTTCCTCGCTCAGCGACCTCAGCCGTGAGCAGACTGTCTCCATCGTTGAAGGTGCGGCGAAGTCGAGCTCTCCCGCCGGATCCGACACGCACAAAATTGCCGACCTTTACAACGCGTTCATGGATCAAGCTGCTATCCAGTCAAAAGGCCTCGATCCCGTCAAGCCTCATCTTGCCGAGATTGCGGCAATCCACGACCGGCGCCAGCTTTCTCTCGCTCTTGGCAAGACACTTCGCGCCGACGTTGACATCCTGAACAACGCCATCTTCAACACCTCCAATCTCTTCGGACTTTGGGTCGCACCTGGCTTCCGTGACTCCAGGTACTACATGCCATACCTTCTCCAGGGCGGCCTGGAGATGCCAAACCGCGACTATTACCTAAGCGGCACCGAGCGCATGCAGCAGATTCGCGCCAAATACGCCACCCATGTTGCCGTCATGCTGCGGCTCGCCGGCTTCGACGAAGCCGATGCGCGCGCCGCCCGCATCATTGCTCTTGAGCACTCCATTGCGGAATCCCACATTAGCCTCTCTGACATTGAAGACATCGCAAAGGCCAACAACCTCTGGTTGCGCGCCGACTTCGCTGCCAAGGCCCCCGGACTCGATTGGGACGCATACTTTGAAGGCGCGGGCCTCGCAAATCAGCACGAGTTTATGGTGTGGACGCCTTCCGCTCTCATCGGCGAGTCCGCGCTCGTCGCCTCCGTCCCACTCGATACCTGGAAAGACTGGCTTGCCATCCACTTTCTCGACGATTATGCGGGCTTCCTTCCTGAAAGCATCGCGAATGAGCGATTCGACTTCTACGGCAAAGTTCTCAGTGGGGTGCAGCAGCAGCGCCCTCGCGACCAGCGGGCTATCGCACTCGTCAACGCCTACCTCGGCGACGCGGTGGGTAAAATCTATGCTCAGAAATATTTCTCTCCCCAAGCGAAGGCCCAGGCGCAGGCGATGGTCACCAACGTAATCGCGGCATATCACAAGCGTCTCGCTGCATTGCCCTGGCTCGCCCCTTCCACGCGCGCTGAAGCACAGGCAAAGCTCGACTCCCTCTACGTTGGCATTGGCTACCCCGAAACCTGGCAGGATTACTCTGCCTACGAAGTCCGCGCTGACGATGCCTTTGGCAATGCCTGGCGCGCCGGCCTCTGGAAGCTGCACACGGAAGCGACACGTATCGGCAAGCCGGTCGACCGTCACCGCTGGTGCATGACGCCCCAGACTGTCAACGCCGTCGAAATGCCTTTGCAAAACGCGCTCAACTTTCCCGCCGCTATTTTGCAGCCGCCTTTCTTCGATCCCGACCGGCCAGCAGTCATCAACTATGGCGCCATCGGCACTGTCATCGGTCATGAAATCAGCCATACCTTCGACGCCGAAGGCAGCGAGTTCGACGCCAAGGGCCGCGTCCGCAACTGGTGGACCCCCGAAGACAAGGCGCATTTCAACGAAGCTGCGGTCAAGCTCGAAAAACAGTATGACGCCTACGAACTCTTCCCAGGTGTGCACGTTAATGGCAAGCAGACCATCGACGAAAACATAGCTGACCTCGGCGGAGTCGCTGCGGCCTACGACGGCTATCGTGCATCGCTCAATGGCTCCGCGCCGCCAATGCAGGATGGCTTTACTGGCGACCTGTTGTTCTTCATTGCATTCGGTCAGAACTGGAATTCGAAGACCCGCGAAGCAGCGCTGCGCAATCAGGTCCTTACCGATCCGCACGCACCTGCGCCATTCCGCGCCGACATCGTCCGCAACTCCGACGCTTGGTACACAGCATTCAACGTCAAACCGGGAGACAAGCTCTATCTCGCCCCTGGCGACCGCGTGAAGATCTGGTGATCGGCGGCGGTGTGACACGCCGCTTTTGCAAATGCCGACAAACTTTCAAAACCCCGCGGCGCAACTCGGCGCTGCGCCAGATTCCGTGTATAAGCCCTTGTGAGAATCAGTTTGCGAGGCAACTTCCCTATCGGCAGCGATCATCTAATGGATTCAATGAGATGATGGACCCGCTGCCGTCCTGATTCGCGCCACTTCCAAGCGAGCGCTGATCGCCATGCGGATGGCACACCAAACCGGGAGCGTGTAGATTTTTGCCTCGCTCGCTCCCCATCCCCCGGAGGTCGCTAATCATGCGTTCTGCACTTTGGCAGTTTGTACATTCTTTCGTGGTTGCCGCGCTCATTGCGGCATTCGTGTTTCCCACAAACCTCGCTGCGCAGTCCGATCAGCATTTAGTCAGCCCCAGCGATCTGCAGAAGGCCGCAGTAGACGCCTCGCAAAACAGGCAACAAAACCTCGACACGTTGAATGGATTCTTCTCGTCCAGCCAGGCGCAAAAGGCGCTCGAATCGGCCCATATGAATCCGCAGGAGGTAAAGAAAGCTGTTGCCGGCCTCAACGATCAGGAAATGGCGCAACTGGCCTCTCGCGCCCAAAAGGCGCAGAGCGACTTTGCCGCAGGCAGCATGGGCGACCATGATCTGCTGCTCATCCTGGTCTTGCTCGCCGCTCTCATCCTCATCATCGTCGCGGTGCACTGACGGCCTCCTCATGCTGCCCAGAATCGTAAGCGCCGTTCTCCCGATCCTGACCTTGGCGATGTGCGTGTCAGCGCTCGCTGCCGGGGCAGCCAATCTGTGGCTTGACGTCCCGTTTGTGCCACAGCAGAAGGGCGGCTGCGGCGCGGCGAGCATTGCCATGGTCATGCAATATTGGGAGCAGCATCAGCGCCAGCCCACACAACCGCAGGCTGAGGCTGGCCAAGTCTTCCGCACCTTGTACTCCCGCCCTGCTCATGGCATCTACGCTGCCGACATTACGCGATATTTCCAGCAGAACGGCTATCGCGCATTCGCGTTTGCCGGCGACAGCACAGACCTCGAACGGGAATTGGAGCAAGGCCGCCCGCTGATCGCCGCGTTGAAGCCAGAATCCGGCACCTCGCTGCATTACGTCGTCGTCGCAGGCCTTGACCAGCCGCAACAGCTCGTTCTCGTCAACGATCCCGCGCAGCGCAAACTTCTCAAAGTCGATCAGTCCCAATTTGAGCGCGAGTGGAAGGCGGCCGGCCACTGGACTCTGCTTGCAGTTCCTGAAACGAGCGGGCATTGAGTGCTTTGCGGCGCTGGAGCATTGTCCTTCCCCTTTGCGGTTGCTTCGCCTCGCTCGCGCAAACTATACGGCCTCAAGCCTCGTCGAATCAGGAGCTCCAGCAGCTCGCGGCCGGGCAACATTGGAGAGACATCGTTCTTCAGTTGCAGCCAATCACATCGCGCACCGCCAACGAAGACTTCTATTTGGGAATCGCGCTGGCGCAACTTGGCCGATTAACCGAGGCACAAAACACGCTCGAAGCTGGCCGCCGCATCGCGCCCACCGACTCAAGGTTTCCCACTGAGCTGGCCGGTCTGGCCTTCAGGCAAAAAAACTATTCCCAAACCATCCGCCGTTTGAGGCAAACGCTTCACCTCGCGCCCAACGACACCTACGCCAACAGCTTTCTCGGCACCGTCTACTTTCTTGAGGAGAACCCCGAAGCCTCGCTGAAGTACTGGAACCGAGCAGGGATGCCGAAGATCGCAAATATACGCAACGACCCCGCGCTTCGCATCTCGCCCGCCCTGCTCGACCATGCCTTCGCGTTTTCGCCTGCCGCCACTCTCACTCTGCCGCAGTTCCTCGACTCAAACGCGCGCATCAGTGGCCTGGGCATTTTTCCGCAATTCCACTTCGATCTCAACGCCCGCAGCGACGGAAAATTCGACGTCGTCTTCCGCGCGCGCGAACTCGACGGTTTCGGCAATAGCAAGCTTGAAGAACTCTTTCTCTTCTTCCAGGGAATTCCGTTCCAGGATGTCAACCCGCAGTTCTATAACCTGCACGGTCACGCGATCAACTTCGACTCCATGTATCGCTGGGACGCACAAAAGCGCCGCATCTTCGCGGAGTTCTCTGCTCCGTTTGAGCGCAGCGCCAAATACCGTTGGGACTTGGCCACCGATCTGCGCGATGAAAACTGGGCAATCCGCAGCGGCTTTGCGGGGCCTGCCCCGGTGCTCGCGAGCTTCAACATGCGTGACGAGAGGTTGGCATTCAATCTCGCCTCCCACGCCGGAGATCGCTTCGGTTGGTCTGCTGGCGCTGAGGCCTCGCATCGCAACTTTCGCGGCGTCGTATCTGAAGCCTTGCCCGAGGCAAGCCCCGTCCTGACGCCGCAGATGCTTGCCACGGGCTACCAGCTCAAGCAGCAGGCGCAAATCACCGGCACGCTTTGGCGCGTCCCCGAGCACCGATTCACCGTGAGCGCGCAGTCCACGTCCGACTCGGCCCGCCTGTGGTCGCGGCCACAGCAAACCTTCGAGAAGCTTACCGGCTCGCTCGGCTGGCATTGGCTTCCCCAACTGCGCGGAGACGACTACGAAACCTCGCAGCAATTGCGCGCCGGCAAAACCTTTGGCAAGGTTCCCTTCGACGAGCTCTTCATCCTCGGCCTCGAGCGCGATAACGACCTGCCGCTCCGGGCCCACATCGGCACACGCGATGGCCGCAAAGGCAGTGCCCCGCTGGGCCGTGACTACCTACTCGAAAATTGGGAACTCAACAAGAATATTTACGGCAACGGCATCGTCAAGCTCCAGTTCGGTCCGCTCTTCGACATCGGCAAGATCACCGACCCCGGGACATCGCTCGGTTCGCATAAATGGCTCTTCGATACCGGCGCGCAGGCAAAGCTGCGCATCTTTGGCAGCGGGCTGGTCTTTACCTACGGCAAGGACCTGCGCGCCGGCAACAATGCCTTCTATGTTTCCATTTTACAGTAACTTAGGCGAATCCATTCGGGCGTCCGCGCCAGCCATGCGGTCATACTTAAAACACGTCTCCCGCACAGGATTAAAAATACTTGTTGCAACGAATATCACCTTGCTGCATCGAACCTCATAGAAGGAGCAAACCCACCATGACCCAAACCGCCACAGCCCCGGCCACCGCTACCAGCACAGCCACAAGCACCTGGAATATTGATCCGGCCCACTCCTCCGCAGAATTCAAGGTTAAGCACATGATGATCTCCAATGTAAGAGGTAAGTTCAGCGGGATCAGTGGTACTTTGCATCGCGTCGAAGCTGACCACACTCAGTCAACGCTTGAAGTCTCCATCGACGTCAACACCGTCAACACACAGGACGCGCAGCGCGATGGTCACCTGAAGAGCGCCGACTTTTTCCATGTCGAGAAGTTTCCCGCCATGATTTTCAAATCCACCCACATCGAGCACAACGGCGGCGACGGTTATGCCGTTACTGGCGACCTGACTATTCATGGCGTTACCAAGTCGGCCACCTTGAAAGTTGAGGAAGTGAGCGAGCCGGCCAAGGATCCTTGGGGCAACACTCGCATTGGCCTTACCGCCACCGCCAAAATCAACCGCAAGGACTTCGGGCTCACCTGGAACTCGGCCCTCGAAACCGGCGGAGTGCTTGTCGGCGAGGACGTGACCATCACTCTCGATGTCGAGCTCATCAAGGCCGGCAACTGATGTCAGTTCGCTGGCCGCAGGGGCATTTGGCCGGCAGCGGGCGAATTGCCTGTTGCAACGGATATCTCACCCTCGCATCCAATAACTGTAGGCGAACAGCGAAATAGGAGCAGGCGTTGTGGGCGCACCCCTGCTGAGGGACAAATGCTTCCTTGGCGGGCTCGCAACAGCTAAACTCGCCCTAAGCCGGCTTCCTGGAGGTTCACCATGTCGCTCAGACCCGTGAAAGAAATCATTCAAACCAAAGCCACCATCGAGGGCGCGGGCGTCAAATTGCAACGCGCCTTCGGCTTCGGCAAGACCAGCGAGTTCGACCCGTTCCTCCTGCTCGACGACTTCCGCAATGAGAATCCTGCCGACTACCTCGCCGGCTTCCCTTGGCATCCTCACCGTGGAATTGAAACCATTACCTATGTGTTGGCCGGAGAAGTGCAGCACGGCGACAGCCTCGGCAACAAGGGCAGCATGACCGCCGGCGACGTGCAGTGGATGACCGCCGGCAGCGGCATTCTGCATCAGGAAATGCCCAAAGGCGACTCCAACGGCCGCATGCACGGTTTCCAGCTCTGGGCCAACTTGCCCGCCTCGCTCAAGATGACTGACCCGCGCTACCAGGACATCCCAGCCGCAGCCATCCCCGAGGTCACTGAGGACGACGGTACCAAGGCGCGCATCATCTGCGGTGAGTTCTGGGGCAAAACCGGCCCCGTCGAAGGCGTCGCTGCTGATCCGCGCTACGTTGACATCTCTGTCCCGCCCTTCAAGCACAAGCGCGTAAAAGTTGAGACCACGCGCAACGCCTTCGCCTATGTCTTCGCCGGCGCGGGAACCTTCCGTGACGCATCGGAGCCGCAAGCTGTGCTCACGGAATCGGCAGTCGATCCGAATGCGCAGCCCGTTTACGACGCGAAAAACCACTCGCTCGTGCTTTTCGACCGTGGTGATGAAATTGTGGTTCAGGCTGGCCCCGAAGGCATTCGCTTCCTGCTGGTTTCTGGCAAGCCGCTCGAAGAGCCAGTGGCGTGGTACGGTCCCATCGTGATGAACACACAGGCGGAGCTGCGCGAAGCCTTCAACGAACTGCAGTCAGGAACCTTCATCCGCCACGCGTAATAGCCGCTGAGAATGCTCGCGTAGGCGAGGTTTACCTATGTCTCACGCCGGTCAAATCAAAACAAAGCGCTTAGCAGTGCGACTTCTTTTTTCTGCTCCGGATTAAGGCGCTCTGAAGCGTGCTGAAGCCAGATCCTTCTCCAAACGCTCCTGCAAGGCCAACTCCACTATCCAACGCATCGTCCTCTAACCGAATGCTGCAATTCATATGCACGCAGCCTGACACTTCTTTCCCGCCGGCCGATTTAAGACGCCGAACCGGTCAAATTCTTCATATTCCTGATTGGTTGATGACCTACACTGCTCTTGATGAAGCTCGTTGCCTTTCTCCTTTGTCTACTGCCGCTCGCATGTGGGTCTGCATCTTCCCTGGCTCAGGGCGGCACTGCCACGCAGCAGACTCTCGCTCATGCGACTCAGATGATTGTGGTCACTACGTCAAACTGGGATGCGGTTGAAGGACAGTTGCAGCGATTTGAACGTGGCACCATGAGTGAATCGTGGCGCCCTGTCGGTGAGCCTATTCCAATCGTCGTCGGCAAGAACGGCCTCGGGTGGGGTATCGGTCCGGATTCGCCCGACGATGCCAACATCCGTAGTGCATCCGATCCCGTGAAAAAGGAGGGAGATGGAAAATCGCCGGCCGGGGTCTTCGACTTAGGCACTGCGTTTGGATACTCGGCTCAGCCTCTGCCGGGGCTGAAGTTCCCGTATCTGACGCTGACCGAATCGATCGAATGCGTAGATGACGTCAGTTCGAAGCACTATAACCGGATCGTAGATCGCTCTGCAGTGGCTCCCGACTGGAACAGCTCAGAGCACATGCGGGACGTTGGTGAGTCCTACCGGTGGGGGATCGTTGTGAATTACAACAGTATGGTTACGGGGCGCAGTAAGAATGTCCCGAAACCGGGAGCCGGTTCGTGCATCTTTCTTCATATTTGGCATAGCCGCGACAAAGGCACAGCCGGATGCACTGCCATGTCGCAATTGGACCTGGAGATGCTACTCGTCTGGCTTGATCCGGAGCGCACGCCACTATTGGTGCAACTTCCGGAGAAGAAGTATCATCGGCTGGCACATCGCTGGAAGTTGCCGAAGTTGACCAATGTTCTTGCGCATTGAGCAGCCGCTACATCTTTACTGGCCGATATCTTCGAATCTCACGTTCAGGATCGGATACTGTTTCCAATCTTTATAGTCAAAATGCCACCATTCCTCGGGGTTGACTTTGAAACCCTGTTTCTCCATGACCTCACGCAGCAAGGCGCGGCGAGCGCGCTCGTCGGCCGTGCCACCCGGGTAGTCGGCATAGGCGCGATCAGTCATCTCGTCGTAGCCGCTGGGCATTCTTACTTCCTTGCCGGTCTTCAAATCGTAAAGGGACAGGTCTACGGCACAACCGCGGTTGTGATTGGAGCCCACTGCCGGATCAGCGACAAAGATCCTTTTGTCGACGGGCGTGGCGTCCCAGAAGATTTTCGTGACATACCACGGACGGTAGCCATCGTGGATGATTAAACCGTACCCGTGAGCCTTGAGCTCGCGTTGAGCGCGAAGTAATGCTTCCGCCGCCCGACGTTGAAGGAAGGCACGCGCCTGGGTGTAGACGGGCGTGCCGAGAAAATTGTTCCGCGTGGCGTAACGAATGTCGAGCTTGACCGTGGGATCGAGCTTGATTAACTCCACCAGATCCGGTTTGAGAAAAGCTCCCTGTTCGCGCGGTGGCTGCGCCGCAAGCGCTTCTGCGCGGAGCTCCTCAATCGGACGCAGCGGAGTGATACGGAAGCTGACCTGCTGCGCAAAGCCAAGAGGCAGCAAAGCAAGCAGAACAAAACACAGGCGAAAACGGAGGTTCCGCGGGGAATTCATAGGCCTTGTCCCAACTATAGCCGCCGCACTCAATGCGGAGATCAATCAATCCGCCCGGGATCGCCACTCCGGTGACTTACGTGTCGAGAATCTGGGCAAACCATCTTGCAGTATTGGGGTCTGCTGCTGCAGGCTCCGCAGCCAGACGATCAACCAAAGGAGCTTTCTGTCGGCTTTGGCGCGGATGCGAGCGGTGTCGCAAGCAGTTCGCGTTTCACGCGCATGAGCCGGTTGACTACCTTATAGCGGTCCCCGGGATAGACAGATTTTACATATTCCGCCGGTGTGCCGTTTTCAAGGTACGAGAGGCGGGTAAACAAGAAAACCGGACTCTGAGGAGCGATTTGCAACAAGCGTGCATCGTCAGCGGTCGCCTTTCCCACTTCTACCACTTCATCCGTAACCATCAACTGAATTCCGTACTGCTCCGCTAACGCGTCATACAGCGAGGTTGTTGGATCGAACGTCTCCATTAGTCCGGGGCAAAGTTGCATCGGCAAACTGCTACTTTCAATCCCCATCGGCACCGCGTCTCCATAGCGGACCCGGCGAAGATTGAATACCTCCTCTTCGTCGCCCAGGCGCAACGCCTCTCTCGCCTCTTGACTTGGCGGCTGGATGCGAAACGACAGCACCTTGGAACTGGGCGTGGCGCCGCGAGCTAATGTCTCCTCGGTAAACGAAAGCACATGACGAAAATCTCTCTCCAACTTGATTCCAGAGATGAACGTCCCCTTGCCCTGCCGGCTATAAATCACTCCAAGTTCCGACAGTGCGCGGACCGCTTGCCGGACAGTCATCTGGCTGACGCCCATGCGCGCGGCAATCTGTTGAATCGACGGCAATGGCTTGCCCGGCTTGAGTTCTCCCGATCGTATCTGATCCAGAAGACGCTGCTGAATCTGGTGGTAAAGCGGAATGCCGCTCCTGCGATCCAGGGGCGATGCATGCGGTTTTACTTTCCGGTATGCCGGCATTTCTGATGTGCCCACGGTCAACTAAACCTCCGGATCAAGCGCTACCAGCGCGGCTTTCGTGGCCCACATTTCCAAAACCCTGCCCGACACCTTATCGATCGCCGGGCAAAATCACCCATTCGCTTCTTCAAAGCATGAATGAAAATCCAACTGCGCATCACGACGGCTTGAGGCCCAGGCCTGGACCATCGGGAAGCAGCAGTTTCCCTTTCTCCACCTGCACACCACGCCATGGATCGTTCGCCACCAGCAGATTCCCGTCGAGGTCAGCGTAGTCCACCAGCGGCGACAAGTGCGCCGCGGCCGTAACGGAGCAAGAGCTGGAAACCATGCAGCCCAGCATCACCTTCATGTTCATGGCGCGGGCCACCTGAATCCACCGGCAGGCCTCCAGAATGCCTCCGGCCTTATCGAGTTTCACGTTGATTCCGTCGTAGGCATCCACGAGCCTGGGAATCATGGTGACGTCGGTGCAAGCCTCGTCGGCAATAATCGGGAGGTGCACCTTGCTGCGCACATATCGTGTCTCTTCCACCATGTGCGCCGGCATGGGTTGCTCCACGTACTCGACGCCCTGCGATTCCAGCCAGTTGATCTTGCGGATGGCCTCTTCCTTGTCGGTCCATCCCTCATTGGCATCCACGCGAATAGGCTTTTTGGTCACGCTGCGCACGGCTTCAATGGTCGCCTCGTCGGTCTTCAGCCCCACCTTCACCTTCAGCACCGGAAAATCCTCCGCCTCGCGCGTCTTCTGGCGGGTGATCTCCGGCGTGTCAATGCCGATGGAGAAATCAGTGATCGGGGCATCGGCCGGGTCTAATCCCAGGAATTTGATAAAGAGGTACATTGAGCTTCTTGCCCAGCCAATCGAAGATGGCGATATCGACGGCAGCTATCGCGGCGTGCTGGTGTTCGCCCAAAGAGTTGCGGACTTGACCAAGGAATTTCTGATACTTCCAGGGATCGCCCGCGGTGATTTGTTCGGCGATCGCTTGGATGGCTTGCATGGCCGATGCCGGAAACTCCTGGTAGCGAATAATCGGCGCGCCCTCGCCGTATCCGGAAATACCGTCACGCCGATACTCCACCTGCACGGTGTCGCGATACTCGCTGGACGACATGGTCGTCGTCCAGGTGTGGCGCAGCATCAAGCGCTTCAGTCCGGCTTGAACCGTGCACGGCCCCTGCGCCGGATTGACGGCCGCGCAGCCAATGCCTCGCGAACGGAAGCACCGCGGCGGCGCCGGCAATTTTCAAACAATCGCGTCGATTCATGGTGTCTTCACTCTCCGTATCGCGACCAGAAGCTTCGTCCAGGGCATATCGTCCAGCCGGCTGATCTGCACGCCGGGATGGCCGTGCGTGGTGTCGTGGATGAATTCGCCGTTGCCAATGTACATGCCGGTATGCGTGATTTTGGCTGGACTCGAGCCGAAAAACAAAAGGTCGCCGGGCTGGAGGTTCTTGCGCTCCACGGGAATCACGCCGCTCCAGGAAGCTTGCACATCCGCGTCGCGCGGCATCTCAATGCCGCGTTGCCGCACCAGCATCTGCGTAAATCCCGAGCAGTCGAAACCAAAGCTGCTCATGCCGCCCCAGGTGTACGTGGTGCCGATAAAACGGTGCGACAACTGGAGCATTTCGCCGATGCTCATTGGCAGAGAAATCGTCGCTGATATCGCCGCGCTGCACCCAGCCCATTTGCCCATCCACAAGCCGCACCTCGAGCCAGCGCTCGGTGTTTTTCGCCGGAGCCGGCGCAGGTTCCAGACGCGCCTCCCACGGCAGTTGCAATAGCGGCGCGTGCGCCGTCACGTCGGGTTCGCGATAAATGTTCGCGCTCAACGCCGTAACGCGCACTGCGTTGCCCTTGGGCGCGTAGGCCCCGCCGTTCAGCGTCTTCAGGTCTGCCGCCTCCACCCAGCCCGTATATCCATCCGCGGTGAGGATTTGGAACCACCCCTGGCTGTTCTGGAGCGTCAGCACGCCGGTGCCATAAAGCGCCTGCGAAACCACATCGCTCGCGTCCGTCGCATTCCTGTACATATTCACGACGGGCCTGGCCACCACCGCATCCGGATGATCGACAGACTGCTGCGCTTGAGCCGACGACGCGGCCAGCAGCACGCCCAGCGCGAGGCTGGCAGCAATCGCGCGGACCAGGCTGCCTTTTTTGGCATGCAATAGCACGAATGTGCCCGGAGTCGAATTTGCCACGACTCACTTGACTGCTCCTCTCAAAACTACCGGCCGCATTTCATGGCGCAACGGTTTGTGCAGCGATCGCATCACGATCAAGGCCGGTTCCGCGCGGCGCAAAGTTTGGAATCGATACTGGCAGCCGCCCGTGGATCGGAATCTCGCCGAACAGCGCCCGCGCCAGGCTCGATGCGGAACCCACCGTGTTCGAATACGTGCAAACGTATGTCTGGATGCCTGGGATCGACCCTCCTGTATACGGATTGCCGAACGCGACGACGATGGTTTTGGCTCCCGCCGTCTTCACCATCTCGGTGAGCAACTGCATCGGTCCCGTATTCGAGATTGACTGAGCCGCCCGCGCGGCCCTGGTGGTTCGCCTCGGATTGGGAACCGACTCTGCGACGGCAATCACGCGTGCTGGCATCGCGCACCGCGGCTAACACGCTGTCAAAAAGTAACTTGAATTGCTTGGATCGACGAAAAAGACCGTGGCGCGGGCGCCCGCTTGCGCAGTTCATTCGCAAATGCGCGGCGCCTGTCGCTTCCACGCGGCACGATCGGTAAAAATCAACGGCAACGATACGCGAGTCCCCGGGCCGCCTCCACCAAGCAGCGATTGGCCGCTATCGCCTGCGCCTGCAGTGGAACCAGCTTGACGCCGATCGAGTCACCAATGTCACGGAGCGATCAGCAACACTTTCGCGCAAGCGCCACGTTCTCCGGCTCGCGATCTCCTTCTGCACCTCGGCGAGGTCCACGAAACGGTTGCGGTTCAAGGCCCACCGACGCCTTCATGCGCAGAATCTTCAGCACGCTTTCGTTGATGCGCGCCTCTGAAATCTCACCCTTCTTCACCGCCGCGAGCAGGCCGTTATACGCACCACCCAGGTCGCCGGGAATAATGATCATATCCTCGCCCGCTTCCACGGCTGCCACCGCCGCCTCGCTCGAGATCTCCGCCTCCGATCCCGAGAAGACATGCGTCAGCCCGGCCATGTCCAATCCATCGGTCACTACCAATCCGTGGAAACCGAGTTGCCTCTGCAGCAGATCCTTGATCACGTGCGAGAGACGCTGGCAGGGCGATTAGGATCAGGATCGACGGCCGGAACGATCAGATGGCCCAACCATCACCGAGTCCACTCCGGCAGCAATCGCACTGCGGAAAGGAACCAGTTCCACGGTGTTCAGCCGATCCATAGTCGCCGGCACGCGCGCCAGGGTGAGATGTGAATCCGTGTCCGTGTCACCGTGGCCGGGAAAATGCTTGGCCGTCGTCAGCAATCCCTTGCTGCGCGCGCCCTTGATGTAGGCCGCGACCATTTCGACTCACCTGCGCGGGATCCTCGCCAAACGAGCGCGTATCGATGATGGGATTTGCGGGATTGGAGTTTACATCCGCAATCGGGAAACCAGTTCCACTGGACGCCGATGGCTCGTGACTCATGAGCGCTGATGCGGCCAAATTCTCGGGCCAGATCTCGGTCTCCAGCTGCGCCAAAAGCCATCGCAGCAGGAAACGCCGTTGCTCCCTCGAGACGCATCGAAAGTCCGCGTTCGAAATCCGCAGCGAATATCAGCGGGTACTTCGATTCTCTTTTGCAGCCGATTGGTCAGCGCCGCGGCTTCCAGCGGCTCGCTCATGAACAGTTGCGAACCCTCCGTCGGCGTCCGTAACGCCGAAGCCGCCCGACGTGGTATTTCGCCATCTCGTCGCGAAGTTCAAGATACTCCGGGCTCTCCGGCGTTCAGGAACTTGACCTTCGCCCAGACCACGATCATCTGCCCGATCTTTTCTTCGAGCGTCATCTTGCGCAGCGTCTTTGCGCCCATCGCTCGCCGCTGCGGTCAAGATGGACCGGCGGCGCGCGGCGGCGCAGTTGCACCGTCATCGCGGCCGCCACGCATCCAACCGCCATACGCATCGTCCGCTCGACTCTGAACCTCAATTCCACTCCTCTGCGCCAAAAGCCACCCCGCTGCCGCAATCCGCAAAATCAGTAAAGAAGATACTTCGCGCGCACCGTCTAAAATTTCTTCAGCGCATCCTGCCAATCCTCGGCAATGCGGCGCGGATCTTCGCCCGCGATCAGCGCATCGAGCGTGGCCTTGTTGCGCATCAAGCCGTCTATCCCGGCGATCTTGTAGTCGTTGGGATAAAGATGCTCAAGCGCAGCCGCAATCTCCAGCCCAAGCTCCGGCGCATCCAGCGCTTCGCGATTGGTCACGATGATGTTCACGCCGCCGCATGTTTGGTTTGCGTAATTCGAGGCACTGGGCGTGAAATTCGACCGGCACAAAGCGGACACCGTCAATCTCTCGCGCGTTCAGGTAGACGGCCAGCGCGAAGCGTCGATCCACGGCGCGCCCACAAGTTCAAACGGCGTATCGGTCCCGCGCCCGACGGAGATGTTTGTCCCCTCGATCATGCCCATGCCCGGATAGAGCACTTCTTCGGTCAGGTCACGCATGTTCGGAGAGGGATTGATCCACACCCTGCCGGTGGAATCGAACCAGTCACCGCGCATCCAGCCTTGCATGGGAACCACATGCAGTTTCGCGCCGATCGACCGCTCGCCATTGAACATCCGCGCGAGCTCTGCCACCGTCATGCCGTGGCGTACGGGAGTCCGCCAGTAGCTGACAAACGATTCACGGCCCGCGTCGGCAATAGGCCCCTGCACATAGACGCCGCCGATCGGGTCGGGACGGTCGAGCACAACCATCTCTTTGCCCGCCTTCGCCGCGGCTTCTAGGAAATACCCGAACGTACTTTCGTAGGTGTAAAAACGCACGCCGGCATCCTGAATGTCATAAACGATCTCGTCCACATCTGCGAGTTCTTCTGACGATGGACGCCGTTTCGTGTCGCTGTCGCCGTAGACGCTATAGATGGGAACGCCCGTGGCGGCATCGCGCGAGTCGCCGATTGCGGTGGTATCGAGATTGCCCCCGATACCGTGCTCGGGCGTGAAGATCGCGGCCAGCCTGATTCCCGGCGCGTGCGCAAGGACGTCCGCTGTCCGCTGACCATGCGCGTCGAGTGCGGTCTGGTTAGTCACCAGCCCAAGATTGACCGGACGGTTTGCATCCGGGTGAAGCTCGCGGAACCCGTCCGCTTCCAGCACATCGATTCCAACCTTGACGTCGCCGTTGCGCGCCGTAAACCGGCGCTCAGCCATCATCGATTCGTTGTAGCCAGTGATGCGCGCGAGCCGCATCGAGATTCATCTTCGCCCTCAGTGAGGTTGAGCGCCCGCACTACTGCGGTTGCCACACGCGAACGAACCGAGATCACCGATCCGCCACCGCGCGGATGCACCGCATTGGTAAGGATGATGATGTACGTATCGGTTACTGGATCGATCCAAAGTGAAGTGCCAGTGAATCCAGTGTGTCCGAAGGAGCCAACAGGAAGCAGCTCTCCGCGATTGCTGGCGAAGGGCGAATCGATATCCCATCCCAATCCACGCAGGCTCGCGGCCGTGGCGGGCTGCTGCGGCGTGGTCATCTTCTCAATTGCTTCCCGAGTGAGAATCTTCGGACAGCAGGTCAGCAGCTCCTCAGCGAACTTTGCCAAGTCATCCGCGGTGGAGAATAGTCCTGCATGTCCAGCTACACCGCCCATCCGCCGCGCGGTCGGGTCGTGGACAACGCCGCGGAGCATCTTTCCCTGCTCATCGTATTGCGTGGGAGCGATGCGTGCAGTCCAACTGGCCGGAGGAAGAAAGGTGGTATCGTTCATGCCCAACGGCGTGAAGATTTTCGCGCGGGCATACTCGTTGAGCGGCATTCCCGAGACTTTCTCTACAAGGAATCCGAGCGTCTCAAAGTTGATATCGCTATAGAGAAACCGAGTGCCGGGAGTGTAGTCCGGTTTCACCTGCATTGCCATATTGAAAGCGGCAGGGCGGCCTTCCCACGGTTCTTTCAAGTCCAGATCGGGAGGGAGGCCGGAGAAGTGCGTCAACAGTTCGCGGACGGTGATCTGCCCCTTGCCGTTTTGCGCGAACTCCGGCAGATAAGCTGCAACTGGGTCGTTGAGCCTCACCCGGCCCTCTTCGATCAGTTGCATGACCGCGGTGGTCGTGGCGATGCACTTGGTGAGCGAGGCGAGATCGAAGATCGTGTTGGCGGTCATTGGCTCGCGCGTGGGTTCAAGCGACCGCGATCCGAATGCTTTGCGGTAAACAATACGGCCGTTATGGCCGATCAGCACCACTCCACCGGGAATCTTCCCATTCGCGACTGCCTCCTGCATGATCGCGTCGATAGGTGCAAAGTCAGGTTTGCGCTGACTACTGGGGTCACGCAGCGAAGGCGACGCCTCCGCGAGAAGCGTATGCCGGCCGCAAACCATCAGTGCCATTACAAAAAGACAAATGAGATTTTGGCGGAGCCGAATCATCCGCACCGTATCCCGCATATCAACCTTCAATCGCCTTCCGCACATTGCCATTCGCTTTCCGCAAGCGGCGCGCGGCTTCAGCCTTTCCTGTTCGAGCTTTCAGCATCACCATCGCGAGAGGCAAGCTCATGTCGGCCGACTCAAGTGTCTCCACAGCAGCCGCGCCGTCAACATGAGCCAGAGTTTCAAGAATCACAATGCCGCGCTGTAACAACTTCTGATTCTTCAAATGAAGATTCACCATCAAATTGCTGTAGATGTAACCCATCCGGGCCATAGCGCCAGTGGTAAGCATATTGCAAATGAGCTTTTGTGCCGTTCCAGCCTTGAGGCGCGAGGACCCCGTCAGCACCTCCGGTCCAACTTCGACCTCGATGCGGATATCGGCGGCTTTTCCGAGCGCCGTGCCGTAGTTGCAGGCAATGGCAACAGTGGCAGCGCCCTTGCTGTGGGCATATTTGATCGCGGCGATCGTGTAAGGCGTCGAACCGCTGGCGGCAATGCCAACCACCACATCCCGCTTGCCGGGCTTCACTCCAGCCATGTCGCTCTTCCCTAGTTCTGCGTCGTCTTCGCTGGCCTCGGTAGCGTGTACCAATGCTGGTTCGCCGCCGGCAATCAGGAATTGCACCATTTCTGGCGGAGTGCCGAAGGTCGGTGTACATTCCGATGCATCCAACGCGCCAATGCGTCCGCTGGTTCCAGTTCCCACGTAGATCAACCGCCCGCCTTTCGCAAAGTGTTCGGCGATAAGATCGACCGCTAAAGCAATCTCGGGCAGTGCGCGTCGAACAGCCCCGGGCACGCGGGCGTCCTCGTGATTCATCACGGTAACCAGCTCGATCGCGCTCATGGAATCGAGATGTTCCGTGGCTCGATTGCGGCGCTCCGTGGTCAACTCACAATTCTGCATTTCCGTTCCTTTACACGACCGGTTCAGGATGCCATGCCGGCGTCTGCCGGTACGCAAGACTCCCAACCGTGAATGTGACAATGCTGCCCAATACGACATACCAGGTGAACGAGATGCTGGTGAACAACCAGAGATAGAGATTCAAGGCCAGGCCGCAGATCATTCCGACCATGGCGCCGCGCTCCGTGGCAGTGCGCGTGAGAACACCCAGCAGAAAGGCGCCCAGCAGCGCCCCATAAGTCACCGACGCGATGGACAACCCAACTTCGATCACTCTGCCGCCATGCCGCGCCACCAGCGCCAGCGCAAAAAGAACCAGCGCCCAGAACACCATGGCCATCCGGGAAAGCTGCATCCGGCGCTGCTCGCTCGAGGCCGGACGTAGACGCGCGTAGAAGTCGACAATCGTGGTTGAGGAAAGCGAATTCAACGCGGCGCTCAGGTTCGACATCGCAGCGGCAAGGATTGCCGCGATGAGCAGCCCGCTCACCAAGTGGGGCATGTGGGTCACGATGAATACCGGAAAGATGGTATCTGTGCGAGTAAAGGCGCTTGCCGGTGGAAAGATACCGTAATACACAAAAAGCATCGCGCCAATAAGAAGAAACAGCGAGAACAGAATCAGAATGGCCACACCGCTTACGAGCAGCGCGGCCTTCGACTGCCCTTCGCTGCGCGCCGAGAGCAGCCGCTGCACGATCAACTGGTCAGTTCCATGGCTGGCCGTCGTCAGGAAAGCGCCGCCGATCAGTCCCGACCACAGCGTGTACTTGGTGGTCGGATTCAATGAGAGATCGATGATGTGGAATTTGCCTGCCCTGCCGGCGATGTTGAGCACGGCCGGCCACCCGCCCGGCACCATGTGCAGGATGGTGAACAAGCCTACAAGCGTTCCCGTGATGTAGATCGACTGCTGCATGACGTCGGTCCAGATTGCCGCCTTCAAGCCGCCCTCGAACGTGTAAATGAGGGTAAGCGCAGTAACGATTGCGATCGCGGCTAGATCGCGATTGAAATCGCTCATACCCGCCAGCAGACTGCCCAGTGCAACCCGCACTACAATGGCCACGGCAAATACCCGCACGCCTTCAGCCGCGGCCCGTGTCACCAGGAAGATCCCAGCCGTAAACGTACGCAACCTCTGGCCGAAGCGCCGCTCCATCAGTTGATATGCGGTCACTAAATCACCGCGAAAATAGTGCGGAATGAAAAGAAAACTCACCACCACGCGCCCGATCAGATAGCCGAAAACCAGTTGCAGAAAGCTGAAGTTCCTGTCGTAAGCAAGCCCGGGCACGCTGATGACGGTGAGGGTGCTCGTTTCTGCCGCAACGATGGAGAACGAAATCGCCCACCACGGCACGGCATTGTCTGCCAGAAAATATCCCTTCAAAGTTTGCTTGCCGCCGCGGAAATGTAAACCAAAGAGAGTCACGCCCGCCAGGTAGATGGCGATGACTCCCAGATCGAGCATGTTCAATCCCATTGCATGATTCCTGCGGCGGCCAACACTTTCGAAATAATTGAATTTGGGCGCGAGTGCGGCGCCAGGCTCGCCCGTTCTTCGCAAAGAAGAACAAGGCGGGCCTGGTCCGTTACGCGGCTCAGGTTAGAAAGTGAACTTGCCGGCGAACTGCATAATGCGCGCATCGCGATAGCCAGTCACCTGACCAAACGTGCTCGATGTAGCCGTGCTGCCGATCGTCTGCGGGTTGGTATGGTTTGCCGCGTTGAAGGCCTCCGCACGGAACTGGAAGTTCAGCCGTTCGTAAATGCGGAAGTTACGGTAGATGCCAAGGTCGAGGCGGTTGAAGCCGGGGCCCTGGATTGTTCCGCGCTTGGCTGTTCCCGGGATCGGGCTGGTTGGCGCAGGAGAAGCAAAGGCGCCGGTATAGAACCAGGGAGCGGCTGAAGAACTGTAATTCTTGTTATGGATCTTGACTCCGGGACCGCCGATATTGGGGTTTCCGATCTGGCTCGGACGCAGGCCGGCGTTTGTGTTGCCGAGGACGCTAAGACCGGCATTGTCGGTAAGAGTTCCGCCGTTGGTCGAGTTGTTAAAGACGCTGGAAACGCCACCCGGAAGTGCGTAGTTGATCTGCGAACCGCCGCTACCGGCAATCGTCAGGGGCAGGCCAGCGTTGACTGCGTAGATGGCGGAAATCTCCCATCCGCCCAGCGCACGCCCCATCAATCCCTTCTGATCCCGGAACCACGGCTCTTCGAGCACACCGTCAAGATTCAGTACTTGTTTGCGATCCAGCGCAGCGCGACCGTAGTCACCGTTGACGTTGTAGATGTTCTGGATAAACCCGGAGTAGTCTGCAGGGGCGTTGGTCAAGTCGCGAGACCAGGTGTAGTTGGCATCAATGTAGGTCTTGCCATAAAAGTGCTTGGTCACCTTCACCTGCAGCGAGTTGTAGTTTGAGCTGAAGATGGACCGCATCGCGTCGATCGAGAAATAGCCAAGGTAGGGCTTGATCTGATTCAGCACTAGATCGCAGGTGCTGCTCAAAAACGCCGGTACTGCCGTTATGCCAGTGGTGCCGCCTGTGCCTGGATAGCTGCACGTCGTCGCCGTAGGTGTCGCGTTTTTGGTAAGAGGAGTAACTACGCCCTGCCAGGCTCCTGGTTTGGGCTGGTTGATTTCTTCAGCGCCGAGAAGGTGCGTGCCGTGATCGCCGAAGTATCCAAGGTCCAGCATCAGTGTGGGCGAAAACTCCTGCTGAAGGTCCAGCGAGAACTGCTGCACGTAGGGCGTCTGGTAACTGGTGGGAACTGCCTGGACTCGTCCCGGCGTTGTCGAAAGTGCCGTAAGGGCCCCTCCTGTCGGGCTGTCGAATGCCGTTTGGCCCACTGCGTAAGTAGCAACCGCCGGAGGATTGTTGAATACCGTCGTCTCGTAATAGCTGACTTCAGCATCATAGTAGGCCCAGCCGTAGCCGCCGCGCAGTGCGGTTTTGCCGTCGCCGAATACATCGATGGCGAATCCGACTCGAGGGGCGAAGTTGCCCTTTTGCGCGGTGCCAACCTTGTTCCCGAAGGGCGAACTCTGGTTGTTGTTGGCGCCGCTCGGGCCGTTAAAGATCATTCCGTTGATGTAGTTTATGCCGCTGTAATCCGCGCTCGCATTAGGCGTCGTGGACAGACCCGCGTTACTGCCCGCCTGACTGCACGGGCTGGTGAAGCAGATCAGACCCGAAGAAGCAATGGTCGGCGCGCCCGATGCGCTGTATTTAGCGGGATCAAAGTTGCTCAGCAGGCCATTCGCGTCCCAGGGCTGGCCGTAGTAGGCGTAGCGAACTCCAAGGTTAAGCGTCAACCGCGGCATTACTTTCCAGTTGTCCTGCGCGAAGGCCTCGTACAACGAAGCTTTGATGTCGGTGACGGGGTCTCTTGAAAGCTGGGTAAATCCGCCGTTGGCGTTGCCGGTGAGAAGGTTGGCGAAGGCTTGTGCCTCATTCGCGCCGGAATTGTTGTTGATTGGGACATTCGAGAAAGCTGAATCAGCGGAGAAGGTGAACGCGCCCTGCGTCCCGGTCGTATTGTTTTCGAGCTTCTGATAGTGGTTATAGGAGAAACCGGAGATGAACGTGTGAGCGTGCCAGGTCTTGGTGACATCTCCGAAGATCTGGTGGTTGGTGCCGTGGTCGGTATAGGCCACGCTCCCAGCGAGGTTGCTCATTCCGGCTACCGTAACGGTCGGAATGACCCCGACGGTATCAGCGTACGGAAGCGACACCTTGATATCGGGCGACTGGGAAGAACCCAGGAAACCGACTGCCGAACTGACGATATTTCCATTCGAGAACGCATAACCCGCATTCACCAGCATCGTGGGGTTGATGATGTACGTTGCGTGGGCAAGATGCTGGGTCCCGGGATTGACGGCGGTGGTTGTGTTAGCGCCGGGAACGGGGACTGTTGTGAATTGACCCTGGGGCAGGGTCTCCGGGAACGTATCGTGCATATAGCGATAGAAGACGGTCAGCTTTTGACCGATTTGCTGGTCGACGCGCACCACCGAATCAAGGTTGTTGAAGATGTTCCTGAAGCTCGACAAAATCTCGTGCGGATCCAGGTTGTGAGCAAGGTCGTAAGTGACATTCGGAACCGGAATCTTGGCGTACACGTCCTTCATGTAAGCCTGAGCCGTTGGAGAAATGTTGGTGACCTGCGTTCCCGCCGCGGTACAGGTATTCAATTGTGTCGCTGGATTCGTAGTGTAGGCCGTGCAAACAGTCACGGGACCGGTGGTCCAGGTGGTGCCGACCTTCTGGCCGGATTGGGTGAAGTCGCCTGCACGCTCGGATGCTTGTGGCACGAAGGCAGCGACGTTACTCGCGACATTGACGATGCGCTGCCACTCTTCTGAAACGAAGAAGAAGGTTCTGTTTTTACCGTTGTAGATCTTTGGAATGAAAACGGGGCCGCCGACCGACCCGCCAAATACGTTGTAGCGGTAGGGCGGAATGTGCGTGCCGAGAGCGTCATTGGCGTAACCGTTGGCGTCGAAGTAATCGTTGCGGAGATACTCGTACGCGCTGCCATGAATCGAATTGGTGCCGGACTTCGTCACCACGTCGATTTGCCCTGAAGCGTCGCGGCCGAACTGGGCGGAATACGTCCCACGCAGCGTTTTGAATTCGGCGATCGCATCCGGGCTCGGATAACTATAAAGCGTGAGATTCGCGCCACGGTCAAGGTTGTCGGCGCCGTCAATTGTCCAACCGTTCGAAGTGTTACGTCCGCCGTTCACCGAGAAGCTGACCGTGCTCGATGCACCGCTCAGGCCCGCAGGGCCACGGGTCAGGTCGTCAGTAGCGCCGCCAAAAACGACACCGGGCTGCAGGTTCAAAAGAGTCTCGTAGTTGCGCGTGACCAGCGGCATCTCGTTCAGTTGCGTGCTGTCGATGAGGCTCTGTGAGGTGGCATCTTCCAGGTTGAGCTGGGCCGCGCCAGCGGTAACTGAGACGACCTCGTTCACTCCACCGGGAACGAGAGTGCGGTTCACTGTGAGAGCATCGGCAGCGTGAAGCACCAGGCCGGTCACGACTTCAGTCTTGAATCCGGAATCGGATATGGTGACCGAGTAAGTGCCCAGCGGTAGCGACTCCAGCGTGTAAAAGCCCGCTGAGTCAGTCTTCAAGGCTCGAATGTCTTCGCCGCGGTCCGTGTTGGTCACTTTGACCGAAGCTCCGGAGATTACAGCGCCGCTCGAATCGGTCACCGTTCCGCTGATACTGCCGGATGTGCTGCTCTGCGCGGTTGCGTAGCTCCCGGCAAACGTCAACCCTGTCACGGCCAACAGGGCGAGAACACATTTCGCGATTTTGTACGTCATATTGATCAATTGCCTCCTGAGATTCTCAAGTTCTTGCGGATTGAATGCACATTCCAGCCCGGAACATTGAAGCAGCTAATGGGTTGAACAGATTGCCAGACGCACGGGCGCTCTCAGATAGAAACCAGCCAAACCAGCCGGGCTGAAACGGCCTCTCGCATCATGCCCAAAGCTTGAAGAACCTGTCGAAGCAAAAGCGGCAATTCTTCGTTGCGGGCCTACAATAGTCAGCGAGATAACTGCGCCGTGAGTTGTTGAGGAGAGAGTTGCATCCGGATCCCACTTTGTCCGGTTCATCCCTCTCGGACCAGACAGTGACTCTTCGAGCTGTGCAACTGCGGGCAGGCCGGCGGACACGCAAAGGTGAATCAGGCGTTCAAAAGCAAGCCGGCGGCGCTTCAGGGTCCACTGCACCAGTCATATAGATGACTGGATGACACAGTAAACTGCCTGAAACAAAAAGTCAACGAAAAATTAATGTTCCGCGCAGTTTTCGTATTTCCCGCGAGCTGTGGGTCCTCATAGGCCGGCACATTGCTCCTGGAATAATGGCTCGTTGCAGTCAATTACAACCGGCAAACCAAGTCTGCGTCAGGAGGCTGGGCGCTGTCTTCGAACCAGGCCGAGGACGGGAAGGCCTGCCAGGATGATCGCGGTCCCCATCAGTGATCCCTTCAAATTGCCGGCATAACTGAAGACGAGGACCGCGGCGGCGCAAACCACAAAGATGGCCGGCACGAACGGATAACCCCATACCTTGTATGGGCGGGGCATCGCAGGGTCCCTCACGCGGAATACAAATACCGTAGAGGCGGCGAGTGTGTAGAAAAGCCACTCAGCGAAGATGGTCAATTCGAAGAACTGCTCGAAGCGGGTCAGGAACAGCAGCAACACAGTAGATAGAAGCCCCTGCACAAACAGGGCGGAGGATGGGGAGTGAAATCGCGGGTTAACCGTCGCGAGCTGCCGAAAGAAGAGGCCATCGCGAGCGGCCGCAAATGGAATTCGCGCGCCGGACATTACCGTACCGTTAAGCGCAACAAAGATGCTGACAGCCATGGCTGCGGCCACAAATCCGGCGCCGCGGCTTCCCGCCACCACCGTAAGCGCAGCCACGGCCGGCTGTGGCTGCGCCGCGATCCCCGCAGCGGGAAGAACATATTGGATGGCAGCATTGGTGGCCATGTAGAGAACGGCCACCACGACCAGACCGCCGATGAGGGCGATGGGCAGGGCGCGTTCCGGGTGGCGCACCTCTCCGGCTACCATGGTCAGGTCGTTCCAGCCGTCGTAGGCCCAGAGGGTCGCGATCAACGCCAGCATGAATCCACCGAATGCCCCCGACGGATGTGGAAGCGTGCTTGAGAAGTTATGCAATGAGCCAGACAGAGACCCAAAACAGAGCACGACCACGATGAGGATGAGCACCGCTTTCAATGCGGTAAAAATCAGCTGAAAGTCACCAGCTTTCTTCATCCCCAGATAATTCAGACCCGTGATGAGCCACGTCACCGAAATGGCGACCACTTGTGACCCCAAGAGCGCCACCGGCAGGCCCGGAATCGCGTTGCCCATCCAGTGGAAAGCAGGAAAGACCTGAAGCGTACGAACGAGACCGATCGTGATGGCGGCGATGGAGGCCGGCTTGGCGACCGCGAACCAGGTCCAGGTATAGAGGAAGGCAGTGACGTCGCCATACGCTCCGCGAAGGTAGACGTATTCTCCGCCCGCGAAGGGCAGCATGGCGCCCAATTCCGCGTAGGTCATGGCGCCAAACAGCGAAAGCACTCCGCCCACAATCCACGCCAGGTAGACCAGCGATGCCGAACCGGTGTCACGCATCATTTCGCAGGGAACAAGAAAGATACCGCTGCCGATAATCGTTCCCACGACAATCGCCATGGCTTGCCCTGTTCCCAGAACGCGGGGCAAATCAGATGAGGGGTGATCGCTAAGAGCGGGCTGTGAGCGATTCATGGATTGTTGCGAGGATAACAGGAAGCCAATAGGGCCTGAACGAATGAACTTGCCCACATCGAAAACCAACCCAGACCTTGGAAGAAGAAACCTGATCGGCGGCCCGACCGCTTCGCCATGCTCTTCTAACAACTCCACAGGCGCCGGCGGACCACCATACCTTTCCTTCAGCTCTATTCAAAGCGAAATGAACATCGCCCCGTCTTCCACCGTGAGCTCGACGCCGGCGGCCTTCGCCGCTTCTTGCAGGGCAGCGTCCAGCATCACAACCGGATCGGGGCTTACGTCGAGGCGGCGCATCAGGCCGTCACCCTTTTTGCCGCCTGCCGTCAGGACGATCTTCAGTCCGCGACGCTTGCACTTCACGGGCGTCCCATCTTCCAGTTTCGTATTCATTGGCTTGATGTAGGCGTCCACGTAGTGAACTCCAATACCCGACTTGTCGTCGGTATGCTTTGGAAGTTTTCCTTGAGCGTCCGCATTTACATCACAGAGTTTAGCTTTCACGTTGCGCTCCCACGGGCTCCATTCCTTTGGATTGCAGAAATTCGTCCATCACTTTCCTGAACGCGCGGGTATGTTCAGGAGTGCTTCCGCAGCAAGTGCCTACGATATTCGCGCCCGCCTCCAGAAGCGGCATTAGGCCCGTCACCATCTGCTCCGGTGTTTCGTCGTAAACAACCCTCATGTTTACGAGCTTCGGCTTTCCAGCGTTCGGCTGGACCATCACCGGCAGGCTGGTCGCGCTTTTGTATCGCACCACAGCAGCGAGCGCGTGCTCCATGTCCATTCCGGTGCCGCAGTTCAGAGCCACGATATTCGCTCCATTCTTCTCCATGAACTCCGCAGCTTTTTCGGGTCCAACGCCCATCATGGTGCGAAAGGTCGAGCCGTCGAGCGTAACGTCGTACGCCATAGACCCGATGATGCTCTTTGCCCCCGCCGCCTGGGCTGCTTTGATGCCAATCGAAAGTTCCTCAAGCGATGTCTGCGTCTCAATGATGATGGCGTCTGCCCCGGCACTCACCAATGCCGCGGCCTGTTCTTCGAATGCGCTTTGAACATCGGATTCAGTGAATTCCCCAAGAGGCGCCAGCAAACCGCCGAACGGACCAATATCGCCCAGCACGTACCCATCTCTGCCGTCGAAGCTCTTGCGGGCGATCTCCACTCCCGCTTTGTTCAGCTCAACCGCGCGGGCGCCATTGGAATGCCGGTTGAGCATAATGCGCGATCCGCCAAACGTGTTCGTGATGATGCACTCCGCGCCGGCCTGCGTGTAGCGGCGCTGAATGGCGAGCACCCTGTCCGGATGCGTGACATTCCACTCCTCGCCGCAATTGCCCTGTTCCAATCCGGCAAACATGAGCTGCGTCCCCATCGCTCCATCGCAGAGCAGGGGCCGTTCAAGGATGATGTCCTGCAAAAGTTTCTTCATTGTTGCTCCATATCCTGTTCCAGTTCTTTTTGCGCCAGCGCGTAGTGAATTGTCTCCAGAACCAGTCCCCATTTGTGATCGCGGCTGGCGGCATCACAAAAGCATCCCGCTGCGCTCGTGCCGCGCTGCCACTTGAGTACCGCATTCAAGCGTTTTCCGTTCAGCGGCTTCTCGCTGTCGATCGCCGTCATCAAGCGCGTGGGATTCTCAATATATTGGCACATTGCTTCGTGGCCTGTATCGCTCGCGGCCGGTGCGCAACGCTGTTCCTTGATCGGATATCCTTCGGCGCGAGGCCCGAGCTTCACGTTGTATTGAAATGCCAGCGGCCTACCCATGTTCGTGCAGGTGGTTCCTTCGTAGCGGAACTCTGCGTTGAGCGATCCGTCCTCAAAAATGTGCAGCGCAAGCCGCTCCTCCGCCCACCGCTTCAAAGCCTTTCGGTTCACGCTGTACTGGGCGTCTTGGTCCAGCACCGCAATGCGAGCCGGAACCTGCTCTCCAGTCGGCCGCGGAGCACGCCGGTAAGGCGCGCGTCTGTACTGGCAAGGGCCAAATGAGCAGCTTTCGCAGGGAACAAGGCTGGTGAGCCTCTGCAGACGCTCCGTGTGTCGCGTCAATCCAAACACTCCCAGCAAAGTTTTCTTCGGGCGGAGCATGCCCGAATCAAACGCCTCCACAAATGAAGGGAATGGTTCTCTCCGTGTCCGCTTCATTAATTCCAGCAGTCGAGGCTGTTCGGCCACATCCCATTCCGGATACCCGGGGCTATAGTGCGGCAACACAGCCATGCCCTGATGTTCTGCCCAGTCGCAAAGGCGCGCACCCGTGATGGTCGTCAAATGCTCCACTACAGCAGAACCGTACATTTCGAGGAAAAAATACTCATCCGGCTTTTCGTCTTCCCAGCGCCGATGCGATTCGTCCTCGGCTTCGAGTCCCGCGCCAACAGCCACCAGGATCACGCTATGCGCTTCAGCATCTTTGAGTGTGCTCTGCAGCCGTTTGCTGGTGAAAGACACTCCATCGACGCAAATTGAATCGCCTGCAATCTCGAGAGTCTCCGCCTGTCGCGCATAAAACCACGGCCGGCCGTTTTTCGCATACCACCCCCGCGCCCAATCTCCCAATTCGCGAGCCCGGCCTTCGAGCTCCCAGCCGCGAGGATAGCCCAGCAGACGCACGTACTCTTGCTGCAGCACGTCCACATCGGGATGCGTGCCTGCCAATTCGATGCTTTCGGCTACCTGGCGCACGCGATCGGCTCCATAGGTTTGAACTGGCATCCCTCCACAAAGAAATCGAAGAACCCCGGATGAGTTTCCAGCCGGCAATGTTGCACCTTCGTTACCAGGTCCTCTAATTCCTTGCGCTTCCGCTTCGAGAGCAACGCGATGGTCGCGCCTTCGATCGCGATATTGCCTGCCTGAACAATTTTTGCGGAAGCCAGGCTGGGCACAAGTCCGATGCGCTTTGAAGCTTCCACGTTGAGGTGACGTCCAAATCCTCCCGCAAGATAAAAGACATCGATATCGTCGAAGTCGATTCCGTAGCTCGAGAAAACGACGTGCAGGCCCGCGACATTGGCGCCCTTGGCCTGTGCCAACTCATTCACGTCGCTCTCCAGCAGATAAATCTCCGCCTCGGCGCCGCGCTCTCCGTTGTGGCTAATCGTTATGCGCCGCAAATCGTCGCCAAATCGGCCCATCGCATTCATGCGGCCGGTGCGGAGCAATTCGCTCAGTAAATCCACCAGTCCCGACCCGCAGATTCCCTCGGGTTCGATGTCACCGATCACCCGCACCCGGAAGGCGCCGTCCTCGGCAATCCCCACTTCTTCGATTGCGCCATCCAAAGCCGGCATGCCGCAAGCAATCGCTCCCCCTTCGAACGCAGGCCCCGCCGGGCATGACGCCGCCAGAATCCGATGCCGATTGCCAACAATCAGCTCCGTGTTCGTTCCGATATCCATCACTGCAACCAGCCGGTCTTCATGCGCAATGTCCACCGCCAGCATTCCTGCGGCCGCGTCCGCTCCCACGTGGCCGCTGATGATCGGCGCGCCGTAGACGCGAGCCTTGGGATGAATTGGCAACAAGCTGCGCAACCCCGTCTGCTCAAGGCTTGTCGTTGCGCGCTTGCCTTCGGCCAGTTCGATCTCTGTGATCGACCGGTAAGGGCTTTGCCCGATCGAATGCACGCTCTGCCTGAAGAAAAGATCGCGCATTGTCGAGTTGCCAACCACAACCATCTCGTAAATCGTCTTTGGATCGACAGGGAACTTTTCGATGGCGTGGCTCAGGTATCCGGCCAGCGTACGCATCAGTAGTCTTCCCGGGTGGTCGGTGTCGTATGCGATCCGCGACATCACTTCAGAGCCGCCGAAGCGTTGCGGATTTTCGAACGAAGTGTCCGCAATCAGTTCGCCGCTTTCGAGGTCCACGAGCCGCAACACAACCGTCGTGGTCCCAAGATCCATGGCGATGCCGTGAATCGGCCCGGTTGAGCGTTCCACTTCTTCACCGTCAATCAGGATGCGGTCTCCGTCGCGCGTCACCGCCGGGTCGAGATGTAGCTCGCCGTTGCTTACCGGCAACCCAAATGCGTGGCGCTCAATGCTCATGGTTCCGCGCCGCATGGTGTGGCAGCGAACGTGGCCGGACTCCGCCGTGACAAATGTCTGGCAGGAAAGCCGAAAATTTCCCTTGAGATGCTGCTCCGGCTCGGCAAGCGGCGAAAGGGCATTCATCCCTTCGACGATTTCCACCATGCACTCTTTGCACTTGCCTTGCTTGCGGCAGGACGTGGGCACATCGATCCCTATGGCCTCGGCTTGATCGAACAACGAGACTCCGCCGGATGCCTGGGTTGATTGCCCGTTGATAGTGAGCGTAACGGCCATGCCTGGAGCCTGCTATGAACTTGAGAGTACTCAACAGCCTTTCGCTTCGAGTTCGGCTTTCAGCGCGTCCGCTACCTCGCGTGCGGAGCCCTCACGCTCTTCTTCCTCGCTCCATCTCCATTGGGCCAGGTAATCGTCGGCAGCCTGCAGTCCCAGTCGTGCGGCGAGAATATCGATCTGCTTCATGAACCTCTCATCCAGCATCACTGTGACATCGTCCGAATCATCCTCAGCCTTGATCTGAGTGGGGATCTGCTGCCAATAGAGGATCTTGTATGTGGCCACTGTCGATTACACCTGTGAGCTGAGACGCAAAAATAAATCCACCGCGGCAGAGGCATTTGCTCCGTATCCGTCGGCGCCGATTTCGTCGGCAAACATTTGGCTGATGGGAGCACCGCCTACGGCCATCTTGATATGCGTGAGTCCAGCCGCGTTAAATCCCTCGATCACCGTCTTCATGTACATCATGGTCGTGGTCAGCAACGCGCTCATGCCAATTATGTTTGGCTTGCATCGCTCCGCCGCAGCCATGAATTTTTCGACACTCTGGTCCACGCCGATATCATGCACCTCAAATCCAGCACCCTCGGCCATCATGCCTACAAGGTTCTTGCCAATGTCATGCAAATCGCCGCGTACCGTGCCCATCAGCAAAACGCCTTTCGGTTTGGTGCCGCTGTCTTTCGATGTCAGCAGCGGCTTCAGCACCGCCATCCCCGCCTTCATCGCGCGCGCCGCGATCAGCACCTCGGGAACATACAGCACATTGTGCTTGAAGTCTTCTCCCACTACGCTCATGCCCGCGATCAATCCGTCGGTCAAAACGTCCTGTGCAGTTCGGCCTTCGGCGAGAGCTTCTTTCGTAAGCCGCTCCACTTCGCCGGCGTTCCCTTCATAGAGGAACTGGTTCATCAGTGCGTAATCGGGCATCGGTCAGCTTCCTTACCGCGCGCTTGCAACGGCGGTTACCGCACGCTTTGCGTTGAACTCTTCCAGCGCCTCCAGCATGGCGAGGATGTTCTCACGCGGCATGCCGGGACTGGTACCTCCGCCGACCGAAAGAATAATTCCCTCGCCGCCCGATCCCTCCAGCACTTCTAGGGTTTCGTCCTTCACTTCTTCCGGCGTCCCGCGCACGCCAATCTCCAGCGGATTCACGTTCCCCATCAGGCACATCCGGTCGCCGATGCGCCGCTTCACCTCGGTAATATGTCTCTGCTTGCCCCAGTTCAGCACGTTGAACCCCGTGTCGGGCAAGTGATCCAGGCAGGCGTCCACTTCCGCGTCATTGTGGTAGAGCTTCACCCAGTCCTTTGGAAACGCATCGCATATCCGCTTCAGATAAGGATGAGCGAACTCCAGATAATGCTCCTCATTCACGAACCCCACAATGTCGTCGAGGATGAAGATGCTCTCTACGGAGTCACCCATCACCTTCTGCTGCGCTTTGAGCCAGTCGATCACCACACGCGTGCACAGGTCGATCAGCTTGTGTGCGCCCTTGGGGTTCTCCACCAAATCGATCATGAATTCCGTTGTGCCGCGCACAAATCCCGCTGTGCACAGCGGCCCGCGCGACGTCACCATCGGCAATATGTAGCCGGCATCGAGGATCCGCTGCCGCGCCATCTTGATGCGGTGCAAGGTTAGCCCGGCAAAGCCGTCAGCATCCACTTCGTACTCGGGAAAGTTGTCAATATCCTCCAGGCGATAGAGCGTGTGGTATTCGCTCGGCGTATTGTCCTGCCAGAACTTGATTTTGGAGCCCAGCACCGAGGGCTCGGCCGCCATTCCGTATTCCATCCACCACGAAGGGATGAAGATAATGTCGGGGAACTCGCGCATGATCTTCAAATTCGATTGAAACCACAATTCGGGATCGAGGAAATAGTCCATGTGCGAAATTCCAAGATACCCCGGAATCCATGGGCTATCGATGATCAGCGCCATCGGAATCTTGTCCATCTTCTCGCGGCGAACCGCTCGTTTAAATGTTTCCCATTGTGCAGGCAGCATGCATTCCCTCCTGGCCATTTTTGACCAGATACCTCGGCCAGATACGCAACCAGGCGAGCAACGATCACCCGATCAGAGTCTGCCCGGCGAACAGCCCATCAGCCTCAGTCTCGCAGCAGCTTCAGCCCCGCGCCACGAATTGCTCATGTGTGCCGTGAATTGCGGGCTCATATGATGTAAAAAAGCCCTGGCAACACAGGACCGAACCGATTTTGTTCGACTGCGCAATAATAGTGGAAAACCAATAAAACACACAATAAGACTTCGAGTGTCCGCTACCCAGATTGCGGACATTCGTCAATTCGTGCAAGCTTCATTTGGAAACTAAATCTTTATAATGCAACAAGTTAGTCAGCTTGCTCGGAGCGCGCATTTCACTGGCTTCGGCGCGCATCCTTGGCGTTCGCGCGGTCCCGGGCCGACGCTAAAGGCTATTCAAACCCGTCCTCGCGAGAAATCCCCAGCCATTGACGGGCATCGCATTGATTTGATTCAATTTAATTGTCGCTCAAGGTAAGTCGCAATAGCGATCGCCTGTTCGGTTGCACGGATTCTTTCCTTCGTGTCGCAACCTCCTTTTGGCTAAACACGGCTTGGCACCGGTAATTCGCCGTGTTCAAGTCCTAATCGATCTTGCCCACGGCGCGGCCGCTCCGCCCTCTTCCACGCAAGCCCTTACCGCGAATGCCCAGTTGTTCCCAAGGCAAAAATTCAATAGCGAACAGCACAAAATTGCGATCGTGTTCGACGCGACGACGGGGATGCCCGCCTCATGCACCAGAATCGGCATCAACGCGAGATTCCCGACCATCGACACCAGTCCATTCGAACAATGAAACCGCCAGAACTGGCTCAGCAGCGCGCCCCCGCCCCGGCGATCGCGCCATGTGTAATGCAAGTGCCACACAAAGTTGTGCGCCAGCGTAACTTCCAGCGCAATGGCCGTCGCCACAAGATAGTGTCCCTCCCACCACCGGTTCAGCACTGCCAGCGAGGCCAACTGCACCGCCATGCCCATGGCTCCCACCAGATTGAACTTGCCCCATCGCACCAGTGTGCTCACGGCAAGGGCTCCTGGCGGTAAAGTTGTGCGGTATGGCGCAGGGTTACGGTTAGCGCCATTACCATCATGGAGGCCGCTGCGATCGTTCCTCCCAAGTCAAAGAGCAGCACTCTGTGGCCAAACAGCGTCGAATACTGGCTGCGCAGCGCCGCCAGATTGCCCACAACCAGCAGAATGCGAATCTCCGTCGGCCCGAACAAGCCCTGCGAAAGCTGGAAGCAGGAGAGCGTATAGGTGGCGAGGTAGCTCTCGCCGGCGAGAATCAGAAACGCGACCAGCATTGCGAAGGCCACCGGCCAGTGCAACAGCCCAGAAAATCCCAGCCCGCATATCAGCGCCACCGACCCAAAAATGTCCACCATGTGATCCACATAGAATCCATACCGCGGCCGCTCCTGTCCTCGCACTCGGGCCAGAGTCCCATCCAGGCTGTCTCCCAGCCAGTTCAGCGCCAGGCATAAAACAACCAGCAGCAGCGCCCTTCGGTCGAAGCGCGTCAGCGCATAGCAAACTCCGGCGCCAATCTGCGCGCTCAGGCCCAACAACGTCAGCCGGTCTGAAGTTACCCAGCCAGGCGCGTGCCCCGCCATCCACTGCAATGCACGCTTCTCCAGCCGAGCCGTCAGCGCTTGGTTCACTCTTTGCGCATTCTTGAAGGTCGCCTCATTCGCGTCCACGGACGCTTGAGCACTCATTCTCGTGTCCTTTCTCATTGCATCGCACTCTGTTGGGCAATCCGCGGTTCATCCCCTGTCTCCAGTGCTATTTCCGTAGCACGTTGCACGCCGCCCGCAGCGTGAACTCCAACGACTCGCTCGGAATGCTTTCAATGAATGGCCCAATTGCCCAGCCCAGCCCCGTGGGGACCGACCGCGTGAGCGAAATTGACTCGATCTGGATATAAAGGCCGCCGTCGCGCTCCTCGTAGCTCCAGTAGGTATTCAACCGCCATAAAAATCCGTGTTCCTCGCCCGGACTCAACTCCCTCTCCTTCGCTGTGCCCGGCGCATCGATCTCCGCAATCCGCTTGCTGCGCGAAATGCTGGATCCGTGCCGCGCATCCAGGCGCCCGAAGTTCACGTCGTAAGTCGTGTCCATCACCACCGTGAGAATGTGTTTTTGTCGCACGCGCAGCGTTACCTGGTAATCGTCACCTTGCTGTGCCAGCACTTTCGCCCGCAGCACCTGCGGCGAAAAATGCTTGGGATACGCGTTGAAATCCCGCATCAGCCGCTCAAAATCTTCTGCTCTACCTCCCGCAATAAACGCAGTCCCGCGCCAGTCGTGCAGCATGGCTCCCGGCAACTCTTCGCCTGTAGCCGGCGTCAGCCGCTCGATAATCAACTCGCCTCGACGCAGGCGCGCCGCATCTTCCGGCGCCAGGAAGCCATTCGCCGAACGGTGCTGCTCGGCGAGCCGCGACTCAACGCGGCCGATATACGAGTTGAAGCCCGCAGTCGCTGCCGCTGTGGGCTCTTCCGCAACCAAGGCCGGCACTGCCAGAATCATCAGCAGCGCGCCAACTGAAAACTTCCGTAAACCCGAGCAGCTATCGTGCTTCATGCCCTGCACCATACCCCGACGACGCTTGCAGAGCAATGCATGGCGCCTCATTTGAGGCAGATTGTTTCTCACCGCGTAAGGCCTTCAACACGTTGAACTTCTGCCAAGTTGTCGCTTGAGCCGGTGGCCCTGGGCCCAACTCTCCATCGGCTACACTGATCAAAAGCAATGGCGGACAACACCGAATCACGGCCCGCATGGCGTTACCGCTTTGGAGTCTTTGAAGCAGACGCCGCCACGGGAGAGCTTCGCAGGAAGGGCATACGCGTGAGGTTGAACTCGCAGCCCTTCCAGTTGCTTTGCATGCTCCTTGACCGATACTTGGAGCGGCCCGGCGAACTGGTCACGCGCGAAGAGATTTCACGCGAGCTGTGGCCCGACGGCACATTCGTTGATTTTGATCACGGCATGAATTCAGCGGTCAATCGCATTCGCGAAGCTCTCGGCGATACAGCCGGCAACCCCAGGTTTGTTGAAACTCTCGCCCGCCGCGGCTACCGCTTTGTGGCTCCCGTTGAGCGCATCTCCCCCGTTGAAGATGCGCCGTCCGCGTTCACCGAGTCCTCATCTCTGCCACCGGCAGAAAATCCATCAGACTCCGCCCAGTCTCGACCCTGGCTCCGCACTCCGATTTTGGCGTCTCCGCAGGAACTTCCCAAAGTCCCCTATCCGGTGGTGCAAACGCTCTTCGTTCTGTTTCAGCTTATGTATCTGGGATTCTATGTCGGCGCACTGGCCAATCTCGCTGAGATTTACGATCTCCTATCGCCGATTGCGAAGGCTACGTTGGCGTTCAATTTCCTCATCGTAACGGCCGCGCTCCTCATCCCTGTCCGCGCCTTCTTGCTCAGCGCAGTCATCTTCCGCGCGCCAGGGATCCGCGCAAAATTCCTCAAGCTTTGGCCGTTCCTGCTCATCTTCGACGTGCTTTGGTCGCTCTCGCCCTTCTTGCTGCTGCACCACATCAATTTCGGACTTGCGCTGGCGTGCACCACACTTCTCGTCTATTCGCCCTTTGCGCAGCGATCGCTTGTCCTCATGGGCGCCGGCGAACTCACTCGTCCAAAATCCGCCCTCGATCGCTCATAGAAGTGCAGCGCTTCCTATTCCCTGGTCCCTTTCACTTTTGCTTCGATTGCCCATTCGGCTGTTGGTTGGGCTGTGCATTCGGCTGCGGGCCATTTTTAGTGATGTCCTGCCCGTTGTAGAAAATCGTGCTGGTCGAGCCGAATCGCTTATAGTCGGTGTACTTCACGACGTCGCGGATGTGCACATCCTGGCCCATGTAACCGTAGCCGCCCGAGAAGTGCAAAACCCCTTCACCCTTCGTATAGACCGGGAACCAGTAGTGGCCGTCGATCTGCTGGCGCCATGTCATGAACGGCGGATGCAGATCCTCCTCGCCTCTCTTGGTGTCGTCGGGAACCATGCGGCCGTTCGTCACCACGATCTGCAGATCGGTCGCGTCCACCCAGATTCGTCCGTCGAGATAGCGTTCGTGCTTTTCAATCATCTTGGGCGCCACGTCGAAGACGTAGCACTCCAGTTCGTCTACCTTCTGCCTGCCCACATACGTAATGTTGTACTTGGGCACATCCGCAGTTGTCAGTACGAACGGGTAGCCATGCTGGATGTCCTGCAAGTCAGAGGGAGACATCATAACGCGTGTTAGCGAACTCGCCGGGGCAAACACTACTTTCTCCGTGCGCGCACCCGAGGGATCGAAAATCACGTCATCCACCTCGTACCATTCACCGTCCACCTTGTTATCGTCGTCCAGCGTTTGCACGCGCGCCTCGCGGCGATACGTGTAGTGGTTCAGAGCATCTTGGAACTCAGTTTCCTTGGCGGCAAACTCTTTGATGATCTGTTCGGGGGGAATCGACGGCGCAGCCAGGTTCATGGGACCGAAGCCGGAATCGAGCGGCATGGGGGTAAAGGAGTCCTTGTTTTGTGCCATGGCCGCAACACCGCACGCTGCCAAAACCATGGTCGCCATCCAGGTTCGAAATCGCACTTCGGTTTCCTCTCTTCCTGATTTTCTCGTATACCGCTCCAAGCGCCTCGAAAGCAGCCGC
Organism: uncultured Acidobacteriaceae bacterium; assembly: GCA_963841365.1. Lineage (GTDB taxonomy): Bacteria > Acidobacteriota > Terriglobia > Terriglobales > Acidobacteriaceae > Telmatobacter. The sequence goes on along the minus strand of CAWJDG010000090.1, from coordinate 45,957 downwards.
TCCCTGCAACTTTAGACGCATGTACACGCCTTGGGGAAGGCTTCAATCTAGCCTCGGAAGCCTCCCCCGGGCGCCATGCCAGACGTGTATAACGGCCCGGCGCCGTTTATGGAGGTAGAGGCGGGCCCTTGTTGGCAAGAAGCAACTCAGCTGCAGTTCCCGCCTGTATAGAGAAGGAGCCTCACGGCGTTCATGCCCGATTATTATCACGCTCCTGCGCTGATCTTGACAGCACTGCTGCTGCCCGCCTTCGGGTATCTCTATCTTCGATTCCGCGACACCCGCAACTTGCTTTGGTTCCTCGGATTTCTCTTTTCTCTGTTCTCGATGGTTTTTCTCTATACCATCAGCCCCAAGGGCTTTTCTGAAGAGACATCACCGTGGCTTGTGGTAGGAGGGCAGACCTGCATTCAGGTGTCCTCAGCCATGTTTCTGGGCTCCTTGTCGCCTCTGCAATTTCGCCTCGGGCGCCTCCGCGTCTTGTTCGTTGTCCCCTACGTCCTTCTCCTGGTTCTCTATTCCGTCCTTCTATATGGCGTTTTTGGCGGCATCGCGCCCTCGGGATTCGCGCTTCTTATCTTTCCCGTCCTGGCGGCAACGTGCTTCGGCGTCGGCATGTTTTGGGGAATGGCAAAGGGGAACGTGCCTGTCTGGCTGGGGGTATCTCTTAGCGGTGTTCTGGGCAGTTTGGCCGTCTGGGTCTGCTTCCTGCAGGGGCCCGTGCGCGCCCTCAATTTCATCGACTGTGCCAACCTCCAGATGGCGGCCGTACTGCTGGTCTTCGTTTTCCGTCGGTTCTCGCCGGGGGTCTTCCTCAGTGTGCTGGGCTTCCTTGCCTGGTCGCTTTCCTGCCTTCAGATTCTCCCCTGGGTCGACCATCATGCTGCCTTCGGCCTCAACTTGGTCCGCATCATTGTAATGGGTAAAGTGGTAGCGGCGGTGGGCATGATCGTCCTCGCACTCGAGGACGAGCTCAATAACAACACGGCGGCCCAGGAGCGCGAGCGCCGGGCACGGCGCCAGCTTGAGGCTTTCGCTAACCTGATGCTTACACGCCGCCGCGTTGAAGATTTTGACCGCCAGGGTGCCGATATCTGCGAGACAGTGGTCACCAACAGCCGGTTCACACAGGCAGCGCTCCTGCTTGAGAACAGTGGACGGTTCCGGTTGGCTGGATGTGCAGGGCTTGACATTGCTACCGCCAAGCCTCTCGGTGAACTGGCTGCGCGGATTCCCGTGGAGGGTTTCTTGGCTCCCGGTTCTGCGCCTTTCGCCGCCGTGGGGACCAGGACGCTCCGGCTGGATCTCGCGCCCTGGCTGCTACCGGGCGACGACCTCGAACGCCTTCACTTCACCTCGCTGCTGGCTGTGCCCATGACGGGCCGCACCGGCGCAGATGGGGCTTTGCTGCTTAGGGGCATGCGCACCGAAAATGGGCGCGTTCCCGCTTCCGCTGTCGACGAGCCCCGCGCCGACGACTTGCTGCCCATCGAAATGCTGGTCGCGCGCGTTCAGGCCACCCGCAGCCAGACCATGCTCTTTGAGAAGCTCATTGATTCGGAGAAATTTGCCGGCCTCGGTCAACTGGCCGGCAACGTCACCCAGCAATTGAATAGTCCCCTGACAGTCATCCTGGGTTATGCCTCGCTGCTTCAGGATTCGACTCTAATCGACACGCAGGACCGCAAGGCTGTTGCGTCCATCGTGGCCGAGGCGCGCCGTATTCGCTCCACGCTTGAGAGCCTGTCCCGCGTGTCGCGCTCCCATGCGGATCAGCCCGCCGCAATTTCCGTGTCAGAGTTGCTGGCCGATATGGAGCAGCTCTACCGCTCAGAATTCCTGCAGCGCTCCATCGAATTCCAGGTCAATGTGGCGCCGGGGCTGCCCAGAATTCTTTGTGGCGCGCAGCAGTTGCGGCAAGCCGTATTGCATTGCCTGCAGTTTGCCATCGGAGCGGTCGAACGAGAGAATCCGGTCGCAACCCAACAGGAGCCAAAAACCATCCGGCTCGAAGCGGCCCGCGACGGCAATCTGGTGCAGATCTCGGTCAGTCACTCCGGGCCCGGCTTCCTCCATCCCGAGCGCGCCTTCGACCCCTTTGTTCCGTCGCGGCCTGGTGGCGAAACCGCCGGCATGGGCCTCAGTCTGTGCGCTACCATTTTGCGTGATCAAAACGGCCGCGCCTCGGCAGTGAACCTTGAGCCGCGCGGTGCAGCAATTATTCTGGAGCTGCAAGCCGCATAATCGCCTCCGTTTTGAAGCCTCCGTACTCGCTCCCTGCAGCGTAATCGCCGAATCCGTAGAATAGAATCCGGATGGCATTCACCGAACAATACGATGTGGTTGTTGTCGGTGCGGGACACGCTGGCTGCGAGGCAGCAATGGCTGCCGCGCGCATGGGCCTCAAAACCGCGCTCATCACCATGAACCTGGACCTCATTGCGCAAATGAGCTGCAATCCGGCCATCGGCGGTGTGGCCAAGGGTCATCTCGTCCGCGAAGTCGACGCGCTCGGCGGCATCATGGGCGAGGTGGCTGATGCCGTCGGCATCCAGTTCCGCTTGCTCAACTCCTCGCGTGGCCCTGCCGTGTGGAGTCCTCGAGCCCAATGCGACAAGCAGCTCTACCGCGTCAAAATGCGCGAAGTTCTCGAATCTCAGCCTCGCCTGCACATCCGCCAGGCCGAAGTCGTCAACCTCATCATTGAAGAGACCGATCGTAGCTCCGACATCGCGGGTGCCCCAGGTCCGGGGTCCCCGAGAACGGGTCTTAGGTCTCGGGGTGGAGATCTCTCGCATTTGGGGGCCTGGGAAGCGAACTCGGCTGATCTCGTCGCCGAAGTTCCACGCCCCATCCGTCCCCACCGTCGCGTCCTCGGTCTTAAACTCCGCGACGGCCGCAATCTCCTTGCCGGTGCCACCATCATCACCACCGGAACCTTCCTCAACGGCCTCATCCACTGCGGAGAGGAGCGTTACCCAGCCGGCCGCAGCGGCGAGCCTGCTTCTGTCCTGCTTGGCGAAGCTCTCCGCGCCCTTGGCCTGCGCACCTGCCGCCTTAAAACCGGCACGCCTCCGCGTCTCGATGGCCGCACCATTCGCTGGGACGTATTTGAAGAACAGCCCGGCGACGCCGATCCCACCCCGTTCAGCTTCCGCACCAAAAAAATCCTGCAGCCGCAGGTGAGTTGCCACATCGCCTTCACCACGCCTGAAACGCTCCGCCTCATCCGCGAAAATGTCCACCGCTCGGCCATGTACTCCGGCCGCATTCAGGGAATCGGCCCTCGCTATTGCCCGTCCATCGAAGACAAGATCGTTAAGTTTCCTGACAAGACGCAGCACCAGTTCTTCCTCGAGCCCGAGGGCCTCAATACCCACGAGGTCTACATCAATGGCATGTCCACATCGCTGCCCATGGAAGTCCAGTGGCAGATGGTCCACTCCATCCCCGGCCTCGATCAGGCCGAGTTGCTGCGCCCCGGCTACGCCATCGAATACGACTCCGTCGACGCCACCGAGCTCGACCGCATGCTGCGCGTCAAGTGCATGACGGGCCTGTACCTCGCCGGCCAGATCAATGGAACCAGCGGATATGAGGAGGCCGCCTGCCAGGGCATTATGGCCGGAATTAACGCAGCCCTTTGGCTCAAAGGCGAGCCGCCATTCACCATGGACCGCACCGAGGGCTACACCGGCATCCTCATCGACGATCTCATTTCAAAAGGCATCAACGAGCCTTACCGCATGTTTACCTCGCGCGCCGAGTTCCGGCTTCACCTGCGCATCGATAACGCCGACCGCCGCCTCACGCCCCATGGCCGCCGCCACGGTCTTATCAACGATGAAGCATGGGCGGAGTACGAGCAGAAGCAGGCCCGCATGTCCGCGCTCACCGGTCTGCTTTCCTCCGGCAAAGTCGATTCCCAAAAGCTGGAACGCGCCGGTCTCGGTGCACTTCCTGCCACAGCCGGCCTCACCTGGGCTCAACTCCTGAAGCGCCCTGAAGTCACCATCGAACCTCTACTCGCTGCCCTTCGCGACGACCTCACACGCGATCCCCTCCTCGCGAGCATTGTCACAGAACTCGTCCAAAACTCCGCCGCGCGGCCGGCGCTCACCCGCTCCACCCTCCGCAACGAAGCCCGCGCCGTCGAAACTGAGATCAAGTTCGCCGGCTACCTCGAGCAGCAAAAGAAGTCGATTGAAAAACTCAAAGCTGCCGAGGCCGTCGCCATCCCCGACTGGATCGAGTACAGCACCATCAGCGGCCTCTCGCGCGAGATGCGCGAAACCCTTGAGCGCGTCCGTCCCATCACCATCGGCCAAGCCAGCCGCATTCCCGGCGTAACCCCCGCCGCGCTCTCGCTTGTCCACGTCTCCATCAAACTGCAAGGCTCCCGCCGCCGCGCGACGCCTGATTACCCACCACTTCCACGTAGCACCGGACTCTAGTCCGGCCGTCGAGGCCGCCTCTGGCCCGCACCTAATTAAGCTCCGCCAACTCCTAAAGCTCCGCTGACTCGCTGTCATCTTAGCCCCGCCAACCCCCGCCAACCCCGCGTATGATGTTCCCGTATGAATCTCGATGCGATCCAGACTGCTCTCCGTGAAGCCGCACTCGATGGCTGGCTCTTTTACGATCATCACCACCGCGATCCCATCGCCGCACACATCCTGGGCCTTGATGAGAAAGCCCACATCACACGCCGCTGGTACTACTTCATCCCCGCCACAGGTGAACCGCGCAAACTCGTGCACCGCATCGAGCAGGGCCGCCTTGACTGCCTGCCAGGCGCAAAGACGCAATATTCAAGCTGGCAGGAACTCCACGCTGGTCTCGAATCCATGCTTACCCGCTCACGTCGTTTAGCGATGCAGTACTCGCCCAACAACGACATCATGTACGTCTCCATGGTCGATGCAGGAACCATCGAGTTCCTGCGCAGTCTTGGCAAAGAAATCGTCAGCTCTGCCGATCTTGTCAGCCAGTTTGAAGCCGTGCTCAGCGCCGAGCAAATTGCCAGCCACTCCGCCGCGCAGCGTGGCATCGACGTCATTCTCGCCGAGGCCTGGTCCGAGATTGGTCGCCGTCTTCGCCCGCCGTCAGGCGCCGGCCACATCGGTGTGCCCACCGAGTACGACATGGTCCTCTGGCTTCGCGAGGCCATGCACCGCGAAGGCCTTGTCTGGGAAAACGGCCCCGACGTCAGCGTCAATGCCAACACCTCCGACCAGCACTACGAGCCATCCGCCGCGCACTCCGCGCCCATCCGCGAAGGCGACTTCATCCTCATCGATATCTGGGGCCGTCTCGATAAGCCCGGCAGCATCTTCTACGACATCACCTGGACCGGCGTCATAGGCCGCGAACCCTCGAAGAAGGAGCAATTCATCTTTTCGACCGTCCGCCAAGCACGCGACGCAGCCGTAGCCGCTGTCCTGCAGGCCTTCGCATCGGGCCGAACAATTTGTGGCTTCGAGGCCGATGATGCAGCCCGCGCCGTCATTCGCGCCGCCGGCTTTGGCGACTTCTTCACCCATCGCACCGGCCACAACATTGCGCACGAGATTCACGGTCCCGGCGCGCACCTCGACAATCTTGAAACTCACGACGAGCGCCGCATCCTGCCCAACACCTGCTTCTCCGTCGAGCCCGGCATCTACCTGCCCGAATTTGGCGTGCGCAGTGAAGTCGACATGCTCACTGCCCCCGGCAAAGCCTGGGTCACCGGCCGCATCCAGCAAGAGCTTATGCGCATTTGATGAGCTATCCCTGGAAACTCACCCAACCAACGACGTGTCATCCTTAGCGGGGCCGAAAAATCTGCGGTTGTCTTTCTGTGAAGTATCCGCTGGATGATTCATAGACTTCGCTTATTACGCCATCCGGCGTTAGGCTGTTTAGCGTAATCAACTCGCCCGCAAGGAGTCGTAATGTCCCCAACTCCCGCTTATCCCTACGAAACCCACCTCAACATTCTCCACGGTCCGCTCGAGCTCATCGATATCAACCAAATGGCCGCCGCCTGCACGCACAAGTGGTTCAATCAGACCCTCTGCAAAGTCAATGACTCCGTTGTCCGCGTGGGCATCGTCGAAGGCGAATACCACTGGCACAAGCACGATGAAGATGATGAGTTTTTCTACGTCGTCGACGGCAAACTCCTCGTCGATCTCGAGAACAAAACCGTTGAGCTCTCACACGGCCAGGGATTCGTCGTCCCGCGCGGCACCGTCCATCGCACCCGTGCGCCCCAACGCACCATCATCCTCATGGTCGAAAACGCCGGCATCATCCCCACCGGCAACTAATGGCCGGGGTGCCCTATCTTAAACGCGCATTCTGCGTTTAGGGTGGGATACCAATGACCTTCTTCTGCTTGCGCGCCTGCTAGCCGCGCCAACTCCGCCAACTCCGCTCGACCCCGCCACGCTCTTGTATATTCAAAGAGGAATGTCCACCACCCCGAACAAGCCTCCCGCGCCAAAGGCTTCTCAACAAGGCTTCGTCTATCTTCCTCTAATCGCTGGTTGGCTCATACCTGGCGCGGGGCATTTCCTTCTTCGCAAATGGATTCGCGGCGCTCTGCTCTTTGTCTCCATCGTCGCAATGTTTGTGTTGGGACTGGCCATGCAGGGCAAGCTTTACACCAGCGCGCAAGACATTCTTGATATGCTCGGCGTCGCCGGCGACTTGGGCAGCGGATTGCTTTACTTCATCAGCCGCACCATGGGGCTTGGCGCTGAACCCATGCGCACCACGGTCGCCGACTACGGCACCAAGTTCATCGTCGTGGCCGGCCTTTTGAACATCATCGCCGCCGTCGACGCACACAACCTGCGCACCGGGAGGAAATCCTAGTGTTCAGTCCCTCCCACTTCACCGCGGTGCTGCTTTTCGCGCTCTTCGCCTCCACCGTCTTCGGCATCACCATGCGCGACACCCCGCGCCGCATGTTCCGCTACGGCGCCTACTGCTTCATCCTGTTCATCGGCTCGACCATCGTGCTCAGTTGGGTCATGTTCCTCATCGCCCGGTGAGCCTTGCCTGCAGGAGTCAGAGCTCTCGGGAGAAAATTCCATGACAAGCCGCAATCGGTCCGATCTCATTTGCGAAACTCCACGAAGCCCGGCCAAGTTCGAACCCATCCGCATCGCCCCACTCGCCAGCCTGCCCTGTCTGGCACTTTTGCTGATTGCCCAGTCCGCATCGGCGCAGTCCATCAATCTCTTCCCCGCAAATCACGATGACCCCCAACACGAAGTCTGGAGCCGCGTCGCCGTCCCGCCCGATCATCCGGTGAGCAACGTCGCGCAGTGGCATATCGACTACGCCAAAAAGCAGATCATCTGCGATGGCAACGGCGGTCACGAGTGGCTACGCTTCAATCACGAGCTCGGCAACTTCACCTTCCACGTCAAATGGCGCTTCACACCCGTCACCACCCCGAACCCCAAGTACAACAGCGGCGTCTTCTTCCGCAACAATCCCGACGGCTCTTTCTGGCACCAGGCGCAGACCTCGCTCGGCGGCGGCTACATCTTCGGCCTCACGCCCATCGACGGCAAACCCACCCGCTTCAACCTGCAAAAACAGATGAAAGAGAACCGCGTCAAGCCGGCCGGCGAATGGACTGTCTATGACATTCGCTGCGTGGGCGACACCTGCACGCTTGCGGTGAACGGCGAGGTGGTGAACACGGTCAAGGTCGGAGTCGACAAGGGCTACATCGGCCTCGAAGCCGAAGGTTATCAGATCACCTTTAAGGATTTGAAGCTGAAGGAACTGCCGTAGTTCCTGAAAGCAATTGCCGCACGCCGTCGGGCGGGACCCGCCACCAAAATCCGTGCAAAAACTTGGGGCGCAGCTCACACAAGCCGCGCCCCATTTCGTTTCCGTGAGCTTAGATTGCCGGCCCGATCGCAGTACCGGGAGGCGGTCCTTCCACCACTGCAACCATGGTTAGCGTTCCATTGTTGTTGAACAGGAAGCCGTTGAAACGCACCATGCCGCCAACCTGCGGCGCGGTGCTGCTGAGCTGCTGCAGGAAGCAAACCGCGCTGGTCGAACATCCGACCGGTGTAAAGACTATTACCGTCGTTTGGCCGGTCAGCGTGGCCAGCCAACTTCCCGAGGGCAGCGCGATAGTTGTCTTGACCCAGTTCGGGACAACATTATTCACCGGCGGCAGAATGCTTGTGATCGTCCCAGCCACCGTTTGCGGGGCTAGAGTGACGTTGAGCGCCGTCGCCGCGTTATTTGTTACACCATTGGTTTGAACGGCCACTACCTGGCCGGCAAACAGCGTCGAGGCGTTGAAAGTAGGCGTAAATGGTACGCCGACGACCACTAGGTTCTGCCATCTTCCCGGCAGCACAAACTGCGTCGAACCTGTGACGGTGATTGAGTCTTTCTCCACCGCCGCGCTCGTCGGTGTCGGCCCGATCTTCTGACGAACGACTTCCGTGAACGATGTCGCGGGTGAACCGGACACAGCGATCACCGGCCCCACCAACAATTGAGCGGTTGCGTTCGGCGGCACGTCCTCTTCAACGCGCAAGGCCATCAGCGTTCCATTCGTTTGCATTTCCACGTCGACTTCAACCAGCATGCCTGTCGCCAGTCCCGAGAATCCGCTCAGTCCCTGGTATTGCGTGGCGCCGTTTACGCCGATGGCAAGCGAGAATCCCTCGGGATTGGTCAGTGTGAACTGGTTCGTTCCCAGCGCCGTGACTTTGCCCTTGATCCCACATTGCAAGCCATTCGTCCCATTGGTCGGCTGCGCGGCAATCGGGGCCGGTGCCACATGGAACTGCGGCGTCACCGTCACCGTCGAACCGGAAATCGTCACCGAATTCGCCACCAGGTAGTCGATCAGCAGTGACGTCGTCGTGTTGTTGATGGTCAGCGCCGTAGGCAACGTAATGGTTTGCGATGAATTCGCCAGCGTACCCGTCGCCAGCACTAACTGCTTTGTCGTGGGGTCGAGATAAGCCACCTGCGCATTCGAGTAGGTGAGCGCCACGCTCGTGTAAGTATCTTCAGGTATAGAGGGAGTGAACAGCGGCTCCTGCACCGCGTCCAGATGCGTAGCCTCAAACGTCAACGGAGCGGTAAGTATGCTGGCCGTCTGACCTTTCGAATCGGTCAGCACCACCGTGTTGAGCGTCAGGCTCGCCGCAACCACTTGGTCGCTTGGTGCGTCGGTAATCGTCACCGGCACAGTCACTGCGGTTGAATTAATCGTCGTTCCGACATTGGTCAAGTTATTTGCAGCTGTGCAACCGGCCACAATCAGAGCGGCTGTGATAAGCGCGGCTCCTGCGGCCACACCAATACCTTTGGCAAATCCAGAAATCTTAGCTTGCATCGGGATTCTCCTTGCATCGCAACTACGAAAGGCGCGATAAGCCTCAGGCTGGGTCGGCGCGAGCAACTTTCCAACCGGCTGGAAACGCGTTTCTATTCAGAAACAGTCCTCAGCGCCATCTTAGACGAGTTTCTTCGCTAGGTGTTTACCGATCCCGCCAAAGGTAACCGCAACTTCTTGAGACACCCCGGCCGCGATGTCAGCTCAAGCGGGTGCCAATCCCCGGGGTGCACTTCGCTGCCTGCTTTCGCCGTCGCCCCAAAATTCAGCGCATAAAAATGCCGCCGTCCTTTTGGAACGGCGGCGCAGGTTTTGGCGGGAGTAATGAAAAGAACGTTATCTACACAACTCCCGGGAATAGGAACACGGGAGGCTCGGGAAAGTTGCGGCCCTTCCGTGGAATTTCTGCCCAACGGAAGATAACCACGAATCGGTTCTGCGGAATACCGCTGGCGCAAGGCATTCGCTCATCCGCTAGCGGCGGCCCAAAAGCATTGCCGTTCCCCCATCTTTACCGCCGACCGGCGGCACGGCGGCATAAAATGGTCCTTCACCCGGAGGTCAATGATGGAACGCCGCCAGTTTCTCGCCGCATCAATCGCCGCTTCAGCCCTTGCCGCCGCTGGGGATGCCGCCGCCCAGGCTCCGGCAAGGCCGGCCCGCGAATTCTACCATCTGCGCCGCTATAACTTGCTGAGCGGAAATCAGTTAAAGCTGACTGAAAGCTTCCTCGCCGGCGCATTGATTCCGGCGCTGACCCGCCGCGGCATGGGACCTGTCGGGGCATTCAAGCTCGACATTGGCCCGGAAACACCCGCCTATTACTTGCTCATTCCCGGCCCCTCGGCTGAAGCTCTCGCAGAGCTCGACCTGCGCCTGTCAGAAGATGCGGAATTCCTCAAAGCCGCCGATCCATTCTGGAACGCAACCGCGGCCGCCCCTGCCTTCCAGCGTGTTGAAATCTCCCTGCTGGCAGCATTCATGGGCTGGCCCAAAATCACCCCGCCTCCCTCTTCGGCAAGCAAAGCCAAACGCATGTTTCAGCTCCGCACTTATGAGAGCCCCAGCAACGGAGAGCACGTCCGCAAGGTGGAGATGTTCCATTCGGGCGAGTTCGAAATCTTTATCAATGCCGGCTTCCATCCCGTATTCTTCGGCGATACACTCGTTGGCTCGCGCATGCCCAACCTTACCTATATGTTGAGCTTCGCTGACATGACCGAGTTGGAAGCAAAGTGGGACGTCTTCCGCAACGACCCGGCCTGGAAGAAGCTCTCCTCCAACCCGCGCTACGCGTTCGATCCCATCGTCACCAACATCAGCAATTTGATGCTGAGCCCACTCGACTGCTCGCAAATTTGAGAACCTCCACGGGACGCCCGCGAAAGGGAAGGGAAGCGCGTCATGCAAGCCAACGAAGGTCCCGCGGCAAAGCACGTGTCCGGCTCGCTTCAAGTCGCTTCATGGTCCCATCTCCTCGGATTCCTGATCATCGGGGCCTGTGTCATCATCTTCGGCCTTATGGCGCAGCACAACGGTTCAGCGAGCGCGCCCGGTGGCCAGCTTGCCAGGCACGCCATTGCCCTTCGCGCTTACGGGGTCGCAATCCTCATGGATTGGGCGCTGTTCTACTACTGCTGGGTGGGCGTGCATCGCTGTGGCGGCAGCCTGTGGTCACTCTCTGGCGGTCGATGGGCTTCCTGGCGGAGCGTTGGCATCGACCTCGCAATCGCGCTGCCTTTTTGGATTGTCTGGGAGGGCGTGGCCTACGGCGTGTCTCGCCTGCTGGGGCCAAGCGCCGCAAAATCCGTGGATAGTTTGCTACCTCAAAGCGTGCCTGAAGTCATGGTCTGGATCGCCACCTGCATCACCGCCGGCGTCTGCGAAGAGATGGTCTTTCGCGGCTATTTGCAGCGTCAGTTGCACGCGCTCTCCGGCAACCTCGCGGCAGCGGTCGTGGCGCAGGGCATCATCTTCGGGCTCTTTCATGCCTATCAGGGATGGAAGCAGGTCACCGTCATCTGCGTGCTCGGCATCCTCTATGGCGCGCTGGCCGCCTGGCGCAGGAATCTCCGCGTCAACATCGTCGCCCATGCCTGGTCCGATATCTGGGAGGGCTGGCTCAAATTCGTGGTCTGGAAATGACTGGCAGGCTTTCGCTTTGTCCCAATCCGGGCCTGCGTTGATCTGCTGCGCGCGCCCCCACGTTCCCTTGTTCGCTGTTCCTTCTATAATCGCCCCATGCGTTTCCTCGCAGATTCCCGTCGCCGGGCGATTGCCCTGCTTACAGGGGGGGCAATTATTGTCTTCGTCCTGCTCGGCGCGCTGAATTGGTGGAACACATCGGGTGTCGAATTTCTCTCGCCCGAAACCTACGGCCAGACTCTGGTCCTCACGGCCCTCGAAGCGCTGCTTTTCCTGCTGCTGCTCCTCTTGCTTTTGCTCCTGTTCCGCAACCTTCTGAAGGTTTACGTAGGAGAAGGGAGCAGCGGTGTAGGCGCGCGCCTTCGCTCGCGCATGGTTCTGGGCGCGGCGATGATTACCCTCATGCCCGCGGCGCTCATGTTCCTGTTCAGCTATCTGCTCATGAACCGCTCCCTGGAACGATGGTTCTCGCCGGATGCCTCTCTGTTGCGTGACGACTCCACCCGCGTGGTGCAGGAGTTGGTGGAATACGTCGCGGGCAATGCGCGGAGCGAGGCCGAGTCGGTAGCCGACAGCGGCGCGGCCGACCGCGCCCCGCAGTTACTTCAGCAGGTTCTAAGTTCGCGGCGTCTCACCTTGGAGGGCGGATTTCTGCTCGTCTACGACAAAGACAAGCGATTGATCGCGAGCTTCCAGGCCCCCCCCGAATCCAGTCCGGCCACGCTGCGCACCTCCATCGATGAACCGGAACACAAGGGGGTGTCGCTCCGTGGATCGCTCTCTACTGTTTTGCTCTCCTCCGCGCAGAAAAGTGAACATCCGGTGATACAGGTGGCCGACCAGGAATATGCGTTGGGTATGGCTGCCACGGGCTCGGGCAAGATCGTCGTAGCCGCTCTGCCCATGCCGCAAGGACTCAACGCGACCACTGCGCGCATCCGGTCCGGCGTGGACGAGTATTGGCAGCTCTTCCGCTCCCGCAAAAAAATTCGCACTACGTTGTCCCTCACGCTCTTGCTCGTCACTGTCTTTGTTTTCTTTTCCAGCGTTTGGCTGGCAGTCTTCCTCTCCAAGCAAATCACGCGCCCGGTTGAAGCGTTGGCCGATGCAATGAACGAGATTGCCGCGGGCAAATATGAGCAGCGCGTGGCCGCGATCGCCACCGGAGAGATGGGCGACCTGGTGCGCTCCTTCAACCACATGGCGGCGGACCTGGAAACCAGCCGGCAGTTGGCGCAGACCGCACAAGCGCAACTCACCGCTGCCAATACAGCAGTTGAAGAGCGGCGGCGCGAGCTGGAAACAATTGTGGAGACGATTCCCTCAGGCGTGGTCACGCTCGACGGGGCCGGCGTAGTGCTCCAGTCCAACCGGGCCTTCACCGCGCTCATGGGGCTCAGGGAAGAAGCTTCACTGGCAGGGCGAAGCATTGAATCCCTGTTGCCGCCAGACTGCGCGGAGGATCTGAACGGCGTGATACGGCGCGGACAACGCATGGGTGCGGCCTCCACCGAAATCGAGCTTCATGCCCGCGGGCGCATCCTCCACCTGGCCATCACTAGCGCTCGCCTCGACCTCGGGCGTGGCCAAATCGGTTCGGTGCTGGTCGTTGAAGACACCACCGAACTCTTGCGTGCACAACGGCAACTGGCATGGAAGGAAGTGGCGCAGCAGGTAGCCCACGAGATCAAGAACCCGCTCACACCGATCGCCCTGAGCGCCGAACGGATCGGCAGGCATCTCGAACGCGGACAGGCGGATTCGCCCAACGTCATCCGCAAGTGCAGCGAGGTGATTCTTGGCTGTGTTGGCACCCTGCGGAAGCTGGTCGACCAGTTTTCGGCTCTCGCGCAATTCCCCGCGCCTCAGCCACGCCCCTGCTGCATGAATCAGATCGTTGAAGAAGCCCTGGCACTGTTTGGTGGCAGACTCGAAGGCATCACCGTTCAGCGCAATCTTGAGCCCGGTTTGCCGCAGGTGCTGGCCGATCCTGAAGCCATCCGCCGAGCGCTGGCAAATCTCATTGACAACGCCGCTGAAGCAATGAAAGGCAGCCTCCTGCGCGTGCTGGGCGTGCGCACGGCGCTCAGCGAGGGTGGCGACGCTATCGAAGTCACTGTCTCCGACACCGGGCCCGGATTGACCGACGAGATTCGCGAACGGTTGTTTCTACCTTTCTATTCCACAAAGCATCGCGGCACAGGGCTGGGCCTGTCGATCGCTGCCAAAATCGTGCAGGAGCACGGCGGCTCAATCAGCGCCGAGAGCAACAGCCCCAAGGGTGCGCGCTTCTTGCTGCGCTTGCCGCTCATGGAGCCCGGCTTGCAAGCGGCAACCGCTGGAGCGGGCACGGAATCGGTGAAGGGCCTCGCCTCATGAACCACATTCTGATCGTGGACGATGAAGCGGAGATTCGCAGCTCGCTTGAGGAGATTCTCCGCGAAGAGGGCTACGGCGTTGCCGGTGCGGCCGATGCCGACGAAGCCACGCTGCTGCTGCGCGATGTGCCCTACGACGTGGTCCTGCTCGACATCTGGTTGCCTGGCCGCGATGGCCTCGATGTGCTCGCCGGGATGCGCGAACTGACGCCTGAAACCCGCCCTGAAGTGGTCATTATCAGCGGTCACGGCACCATCGAGACGGCCGTGAAGGCCACCAAGCTGGGTGCTTACGATTTTCTTGAGAAACCCCTTTCGCTCGAGCGCACGCTGATCGTGGTAAAAAACGCGGTGGAGGCGCGCCGCCTGCGCTCTGAGAATGAGGAATTCAAGCGCCAGTTTAGCGCGGCCTCCGTGCTCACTGGCGAAAGCGTGCCGTTGAAAGCGCTGCGCCAACAGATCAAGCTCATGGCTCCCACCAACGGTCGCGTACTCATCTATGGTGAATCAGGAACCGGCAAAGAGCTCATAGCGCGCTCTATTCATGCCGAAAGCCTGCGCCGCGACCGCGTCTTTGTCGAGCTGAATTGCGCTGCCATCCCTGAAGCGCACATTGAGGCCGAGCTGTTCGGCTACCGTCACGGTGCGCAGCCCGGTGGCCCGCCCGAGCAACGCGGCACCCTCGAGCGCGCCGACGGCGGAACGCTCTTCCTTGATGAAGTGGGCGACATGAGCCTGAAGACGCAAGCCAAGGTACTCAGCGCGCTCGACGACCAGATGTTTACCCCCGTCGGAGGCACGCAGCCGCTGCACGTTGACGTGCGCCTCATCGCTTCAACCAACAAAGACCTCGAAGAGGAGATTGCCAAAGGCAACTTTCGCGAGGATCTCTTCTACCGTCTCAATGTCGTGCCGTTTTTCGTGCCGCCGTTGCGCGATCGCAAGCAGGACATTCCGCTGCTGGCGCGCGAGTTCCTTCTTGATTTCGGCCGCCAGTACGGTCGCCCTCGCATGGAAATCGGCGAAGAAGCGATCGAAGCGCTGGCTCAATACCACTGGCCGGGCAACGTGCGCGAGCTCAAGAACGTCATCGAGCGTGTTCTCATCCTCAATCCCCGCGTGCTGCGCATCGAACGCAAGCATCTTCCGCCCCTCACGCACAAGTCCGGCTCCCGCTCGACAGAAGAGTTCTCCAGCCTTCAGCAGGCACGTGACGCTTACGAGCGCGAGTACATCCAAAAGAAAATCGAAGAGGCCCGCAACAACATCAGCCACGCCGCTGAACTGCTCGGCCTCGAGCGCAGCCACCTTTACCGCAAGATGAAGGCTCTCGGGATCGCCGCGCGTGACTAGGGTGTATCAACATATACGGATGGGCCCCGTCCCTTCGGGTTGCGGCGCAAACCTGGGTCCCGGCGACGGCTTTTTGTCGCTGGGGTGGAAATCCGGCCATACTTCATTCTCGCCCTCGACGGTGGACCCGCCACAGCCTTCGGGCTCGGCTTCATCTCCACCCCACGGACCAAGACCAGTCCGTGGGGGCCCCGGGGTCTGGCCGGATTTTCGCTCGCAACGCTGCCCATCCGTATATGTCGATACACGCTAGCGCAGGAACATTTCTCCTGATTGCGAAATGAAGCTTGAAGCGTCAAGCTTGGCATACCGCCGCTAGACCGCGACTTTGCAGATTTTTCGATTTTCGAGATTCAGAAAAGGCGTCTTAGCTGACTACCCGGCGGTCACTCATGTTGAAACGTCTATCCACCTTCTTGGCGCGGTGATCCGGTGCGCCGACGCGCCGATCCGTTTTGCTTGCGCGTCGATCCAGCATGCGATCCGCAGTCAGAACTACATGCCTTTGATCGGTAGACGAATACGCTCCATTCGCTGCAGCTTCTGCCTGTGAATCATTCACAGACTCCCTGCCCGTCCGCTCAGGATTCGGGGTGATCGATGCTGCTCCGCTGGTAAGTAATCGATTCAGAATCGGCAGATTCACGCGCTGCAACTCAACATAGTCCACGCCATCGGCCGTGAGCGCGAATTGGGCGTTGTCAGCCCTTGAAATGTATCCTTTCTTCGCCAGATACCACATCGTAAAGTCCAGGTAGTCGCGGGGAAACCCCATTCTCTCTTCGATGTCTGCAAGTGTGACTTCAGGGAAGTTCGGAGTTGTGCGCCGCTTGTAATAGAGAACCGCCAGTACCGCCAATCGTCGGTTCACTTCGCCGTCGAGGACATCCATGAAGTCGACCGTCGACGAAATAGGCTGCTGCGGAGGCGCGTCCTGCCTGCGCTTCGAATCGTATTCGGCGCGGCGCGCCGGATCGGACAGCACATCATACGCCGTCTTCAGCAGTTGAAAGTTTTCCGAGTGGCCCGTTTCAAGGTTGTCCGGGTGCAGTCGAGCCGCCAGAAATCGATAAACACGATGGATCGTATCGGTGTCGGCGTTGGGACTTATTTGGAGAAACTCATAGTAATCAATCGGCGCAGTCGACATGTTTCTTCCTCACGCTGGTCGAATTGCAATCTACTTTCGAACGACAGGAAGCCATGCCGTCGTCTCTCAGCACGCCGGACTTTTCCAAGTACCCGGCGGTGCTTTCAATGTGCGTTATACGCTGGTGGCTAGCATGTACCAAATCGCATTGATATCAGCCCAGTAGACACGATCGCATTTCTGTCGGTAAATGCCCGCAAAGTGGCAGCATGGCGAATAAATAGCGAACTTTGGATCAAAGTAAGAACGACCAAAACCATGAGCCGGATCAACCTCCGAATACTACACCACTCACGAATCGGCGACCCGGACCCGGCCCGAACATTCCGGCTAAACTCCGCACGCATGCTACGCTAGGCGTCATGCAACCGGCAGAATTGACGCAGGTTGGAGGCGAAACCCCAACCGCCCCGCGCGAGCGCCCCTGGCTGTTCAACTTCCTCATCGCTCCCATGGCGGTTCTTGAAATCGGTTTCGTCACCGGCGCGCTTTCCTATCTTCTGCGCACTGAAGGCGTCAACCCCGCGCGCGAAGGCAGCATTGTCGCGCTTCTCTCTCTCCCCCATGCCATCTACTTCCTCTGGGGTCCGATCACAGATTTCGGGATGCGCCGCCGCACTTGGCTCATCGGTGCTTCCGCCGTAGCCGCTGCGGCTCTGGTGGCTGCGTTCTACCAGCCCAGCCTCGCTTCATCGTGGGCAGTCGCCCTCATCTTTCTCAGTCTCTGCGTCGGCGCGCTGGTCGTGGCTGCTTGCGGCGGAATGATGGGCACGCTGCGCAGTGAAGTCAATCGCCGCCGCGCCGGCAGTTTCTACCAGAGCGGCTCGCTGGCCTTTGGCGCGCTCACAGTTTTTTTGCTGATCTCGCTCTCCGCCAACATGCAGCTAAGCTCGCTCGGCTGGATCGTCGCCGTCCTCGTTGTGCTGCCCTCGCTCTTTGCACTCGCCGCGCCCGCTCAGCACATGATCAGAGAGCATTCCGCCCGCGAAACCGCCGCGCACATCTGGCGCGAATTCAAGTCAACTTTCCTGCGCTGGGATGCCATTCCCTATACCCTCCTCGTCACCGCTCCGTTTTGCAGTGGCGCCATGATCGGCCTGCTCACCGGCCTCGCCGCCGACTACGGAGTCACGGGCCAGCAGGTTGCCTGGATCAATGGTGTCGGCGGGGCCCTTTTGACGGCCGCCGGCGCCTACACCGCATCCTTGCTCCCCATTCGCATTCGTGCGCCCATCGCCTTCCTGCTCGCCGGACTCGTCAACGCTGCCACAATGGCAGTGCTGGCCATCGGCCCGCAAACCCCCGCCGTCTACTTTACAGGCACACTGCTTTATCTCTTCAGCATCGGCGCCGGTTATGCCTTTTTCACCGGGGTGGCTCTGGAGTTTCTCGGCGGTTCCGGCAAAAGTGGCAGCTCGCGCTACTCCATCATCAACTCGCTTGGAAATCTTCCTGTCGCCTACATGGCTTATCTCGACGGCCGAGCTTATGCCCATTGGGGTCCACGCGGCATGCCGGCCGCTGACGCCATTCTCAGCGCCGCGGGAGCTACCGTCCTGCTTGGGCATTTTGTCTTTAGCCGGCGCCGCAAACAGCCAAAATAGGAATCCTGCAACCGATCCGGACACCGCCACAGCAAGAAGCAATCAATCGCGCTTCTGCGGCAGAATCGGCCCGATCGACCCCGGATTGTCCCCGGTCGCCGGATCCACACGAAAATCCCATACCGACTCGCTGATGTCCGAGGGAGAGAGGATTTCGACCAATGCGTACTCGCCGATGGTCAGCTTCTGCTGCGGTTCGAGGCGCAGCCAGTGTTTGCCGGGCAGCTCTTCCACCTTCGTCGGGATCGTGTCCTCGTCCTGCGTCACATTCCCGTTGGCGCTCACATGGACGGCACCCACAATCCGCACTGCCTGCCGCTGATCTACCCGCACAATCACAAAGCCCGACTGCGGCGAATGTGCGCCATGCTTTCCGCCATTCACTGCTTTCGAGCTGTCAGTGCTTACAGTCAGCGGTTTCGAAAGCACTGGCTCCTTTATGTCTTCCACGCCCAGTGAGACGTAGATGGCCGGATCGTTCACATGCAGATGCACCTTGGCATGCGCGCCCTCCAACTCCAGCCCAGCTTTCTGCGTGGCCAGGGGATTTAGGACAGCGATTCCGCGCCTCGTCTTGGCGTTGATTGAGAGATCGGTCGGCGGTAGCTCCACGAGCTCGGGAGTGCCCTGGAACGTGTCGAGCACAAACACGCCGTCCTCGTCTGGCAGCTCCAGACCCGCTGCTACGTCGGGCATTCGCGCTTTTTGGTCGTTGCGCTCGTCCGACTCTTCCTTGTCGATCGCTTCGGCCTCCTTCATCGCCGGCGAAATCTCCCCATCCGCCAGGTCGGCGTGTTCCTTTTCCCACCTGCGTGTGGCGTCCCAGTCCACCAGGTCCACGGGCAGCTCTTCCCAGTCGCCGCGCTCCTGTGACAGGTAGCGCACCCGGTCGCCTACGATCTGGTAATCGCGTGCCATCTGGAAGGAGCCATCTTTGAGGATCAGTCGATGGTTCTTGCCCAGGCCCGGAACGGCAGGGCTCAGCGGCAGCGGCTTGGAATTTTGGCCAGGGCAATTCTGTTGGCACGGAGCATCCTGGCCGCTTTGTCCCAAAGCCGCCGCTGCAGCCAACAGGAGAACAGCCAGCGAAATCGCTGGCGCACTCGAATTTTTCACACATCGAACCATGGCAACTTTGGTGGGGTCCCAACAGGCGCTTTTTGTCTGTCGGAGTGATCACAGTTTAGACGAACCAGGAACGTGAGCGTTGGTTTGGTTACAAAAGCCACCCCATTAAGGCAACCCCTGCTCCCTTCAGCCGTCCAATGAAATGAGGACTTTTGTAGAATAAGAATCACGAGGTCCCCCGGTTGACAGCGATCCAGACACATTCCCGCAGCAGAAGCGGCTCCCGGCACAATTTCTTGCCGGTTGTCGCGGGTTTGTGTCTCGTACTTTTGGCGCTGCTTTCCGTGGCTCAGGTAGCCCACCTTCACCCGAACCAATCTGACGCCGATCACTGCCAGTTGTGCATCGTCATGCACACGGTTGTGCCCACGGCCGTAGCCGCTGCCGTCATATTGATGATTCAGCTTGGGGCCCCGGCCCAACTGGCCGAGCCCGTCGTCGTCGCCCGCCAACGCTATTCCAGGCTCTTTATCCGCCCGCCTCCAGCCTCCTGCTAGGGGCATCTTTCCGTCTTCATTCAATCCATTGCGTGGTCCCACCGCCCGGTCGACCGGGCGGCGATCCGGCGCATTTCTACAAGCTGAATTTGAAACGGAATGATGCTCCTCCAACGCACTGAGGATGCCGTGGAGGCACGCCCCGCGGCAGATTTCCAGCATTTCTCAGCCATTGTTCAGGAGACCTTCCATGACCTTCCCTCGTGGCGCAACACTGCGCATCCTTCCCCTCCTCGCCCTTGTCTTTGCAGCCCTATCCACGTCGGCGCAAAGCGGGAACGCCGGTGCCGTGCACGGTACCGTAACCGATCCCTCGGGCGCCGTCATTCCCAACGCGACTGTCCAACTCACTAACGGTGTCAGTGGATTCGACCGCACCTCGACAAGCGACGACACCGGCCAGTTCACCATTGCCAACGTACCCTTCAATCCCTACAAAATCGACGTGTCGGCAAAAGGCTTCGCCCCTTTGAGCCAGAATGTCGAGATTCGCTCCTCGGTTGGTATCGACCTCAAACTGGTTCTCCAGATTGCCGGTGCCACTCAAACCGTCACCGTGGAATCGCAAGGGCCAATGGTGGAAGATACTTCCACCTTCCACACTGACGTAGATCGCGACCTGTTCACCAAGGTGCCTCTCGAAAGCGCCTCTTCAGGCCTGAGCGCGCTTGTTACACAAACCGTTCCCGGCGTTTCGGCCGACTCCAACGGCCTCTTTCACGGCCTTGGCGACCACGCCTCCAACTCCTTCTCCGTCGACGGCCAATCCATCACCGACCAGCAGAGCAAGGTCTTTTCCAACCAGCTCCCATCGAATTCAATTCAATCCATCGAAGTCATTAGTGGCGCGCCACCGGCCGAGTACGGCGACAAAACCAGCCTGGTCATCGTTGCCACCACGCGCAGCGGCATGGGCATCACCATACCCACCGGCAGCATGTACAGCTCCTATGGCTCCTTTGGGTCGGCTACAGGCGGATTCGACCTCTCCTACGGCGGCAAGAAATGGGGCAACTTTCTCGAGGCCGACGGCCTCAATACCGGCCGTTTTCTCGATGCGCCCGAGTTCTCCGTTTTTCACGACAAGGGCAATGAAGAAAACTTCTTCGACCGCATCGATTACAACCTCACATCTGCCGACTCCCTCCATCTCGACCTGACCTACAGCCGCTCTTGGTTCCAGACTCCAAATTCCTTTAATAACCTCGACGTTCAAAACATCGTCAGCGGAGGAAACAGTGCCAGCTCGACCTTCGGCACCGTTGGCGATGCCGATCAGCACTCCAAGATTGGCACCTACAATTTCTCGCCCACCTACACGCGGATCATCAGCAATGACTCCGTCTTCAACATGGGCGCCTTTGTCCGGAGAGACGGATACGACTACTTTCCCAGCGGTAACCCGCTCGCGGATCTGGGCCCACCCAACCTGCAAACCTCATCCATCTCCCAGTACCGCACACTCACCAACACCGGCGTACACGCGGATTATTCCTATGTGAAGGGGATCAATAACCTCAAGATCGGTGCGCAATACGAACAAACCTTCCTGCGCGAGAATGACGACCTTGGCGTGGTCGAGTCGACTTACAACTCGCCTTGCGTCAGCAGTGTCACCGGCAATCCGCTCCCCGGTTACTCCAGCCCCGCATCGTGCATCGGTACGGCAGTTCCCAATCCGAGCTATCTGTCCGTGCTCGCGCCCTACGACCTCACTCGCGGCGGGACCGAATTCGGCTACTTCGGCCACACCGACGTAAAGGAGCTCGCGCTCTATGTCCAGGACGAAATCAAAACCGGCAACTGGGACTTCAACCTGGGCCTTCGCGAGGACGTGTACAACGGCCTCACCGACGCCAACCAGACTGAGCCGCGCCTCGGAATTGCGTACAACATCAAGCCTTCCGGGACGGTTGCCAGCATCTCCTACGCGCGTACTCTGGAAACGCCCTTCAACGAAAACCTCGTCCTCTCGAGCGATGGATGCGCCAACGCTGTGCTTGCCCCGCTGCTCAATTGCACATCAGGGGTTTCCAACACCATGGCGCCGGGCTATCGCAACGAATTCCATGCCAGCTTGCAGCAAGCCATCGGCAAAAACGTGGTCTTCAGTGGCGAATACATCTGGAAGTACACCCACAACGCCTTCGACTTCAGCGTGCTGGGCAATACCCCCATCACCTTCCCGATCGACTGGCACAACTCCAAAATTCCCGGTTAT
The DNA here is from genome assembly GCA_963841365.1 of uncultured Acidobacteriaceae bacterium. Taxonomy (GTDB): domain Bacteria; phylum Acidobacteriota; class Terriglobia; order Terriglobales; family Acidobacteriaceae; genus Telmatobacter. The sequence goes on along the minus strand of CAWJDG010000090.1, from coordinate 24,108 downwards.
GCCATGCACGTCGAAGTTCCGAATTACCACAACTTCAGCGCCTACACCGTCATGTCTTCGGTGGCTGCCCGCTTCTTCCCGCCTCAGGTGGCGGGTGCCGGAGCCACTAGCGGGGCCACGCAGGGAACCGTCTATCCGTTCCGCATCGATCACGACGAGAAATTCAACCAGACCTCGCACGTTCAATACACGCTGTCTCACGATGGCAGTTGGGCGAACGGACTGTGGGGTGGCTTCAACTGGCGCTACGATTCAGGCCTGGTCGCCGGCGCAGTGCCTTGTTACGACGTCACTGACCCCAACAGCCTCTGCGGTCCCACCTCGATCACCCTCGGCGGTCAGCCGGCTGTTGATCTAAGCGGCCTTACCGCGGATGAGCAGTTTGAGGCAGGGATCGCCTGCGACGGCGTCACGGCCACTCCATCATCCGGCTTTTCCTCGTGCGCCGCTTCGGAATACACATCGAAACTGGTTCAGATTCCGGCGGCGGGCACCGAAGACGACGATCACAATCCTCCGCGCATCGCGCCGCGCAACCTCTTCGACGTCACTCTCGGCAAAAACAACATCTTCAACAAGGAGCACTTCAAGACCGGCCTCGATTTGACCGCTATCAACGTCACCAACAAGTACGCGCTCTACAACTTCCTCTCCACGTTCAGCGGCACGCACTACGTCACTCCGCGGGCGCTGACCGCAAAGATCACGCTGAATTTCTGATTTATTCGTCAGGCTGCCATCTGGGTACGGACCCTGCGATGGTAGCCCTTTTCCCTCGCTGGCACCCGGTAATTACGCGACATGCCTTCGCAGGTTTACAGTAATGAACATTGTTTTCTTGATTTTGCGCTCAAACGATCTATAGCCTTGTTGTATGCGGCGTCCGTAGCACTTTAGGGGTAAACCCCTGCCCAGAAGCGATTCCTGGGGTTAGACTACGTCATATCGCTCTAGGTGCTTCTTAAGAGCGCTGTCCACAATGTCCTACCAACCGCGAAGCTGGCGTCTGATCATCCCGATTGTGCTGATCGTCCTTCTGATGGCGACGACGCTAGGGACGGTCTGGCATCATCACGGAAATTGTTCAGCGTGTACATGTACGCTTTGCCATCTGGCAATTGAAACGCCGGTCGCTGCCCTGGGCGCATATCGGGTGATACCCGCAGACGCCGCATACACCCAGCCATGCGATAGCTTCGTCTCCCGTTGCATCCCCGATCAAAGACCTCCCCGCGCCCCTCCTGTATAGCCAATCGCTGCTCTCGGTGCCTCTTCGGCACGTTCATTGGCTGTTTCTCTCTTTCAGGAGGTTGCACCTCTATGCGTCCGCCGTCTTTCCGCATCTTCATCTTGTCGGCTTCATCCCTTTTCTTCCCAATCGCCTATGCGCAGTCACCGCCTTCGCAAAACCAGTCGCCGCCTCAGGCCAGCACGCTCGCGCAGACCCCGGGCGCTCAGACCATCTCGCTCGACGACGCAATCCAGATGGCCCTCGCGCACAATCACAATCTCCTGGCTGAGCGAACCACCATTCAGCAAAGCGAAGCTGAGGAGCTGACCGCCAATTTGCGGCCGGATCCGGTACTCCTCGGCGACTCGCAGTTTTTGCCGATCTTCCAGCCGGATCAGTTCAGCAGTGATTATCTCGACAATACAGCGCAGTTCGATCTCGGCGTCAGCTACCTGTTTGAACGCGGCCGAAAACGCCAGCACCGCCTGCAGGCAGCAAAGGACGTGACGGCCGAAACGCGATCCCAGGTTGCCGACAACGAGCGCACTCTCACCTTCAACGTCGCTTCGCAGTTCATCGCCGTTGAGCTCGCGGAGTCGACCCTCGAGCTTGCCAATCAGGATCTGAAGAGCTTCCAGAACAGTGTGGATATTACCCAGGCGCGCTACAAGGCGGGGGACATAGGTGAAGATGATCTGCTCAAAATGAAGCTTCAGTTGCTTCAATTCCAAACCGACGTCTTCCAGGCGCAGCTTGCCAGGACGCAGGGACTCTCTGACCTGCGGCAGTTGCTCGGCTATGAATCGGTGGGCCCGGATTACGATGTCGCCAGTTCCTTCGATTACCTGCCCATGAAGAGCTCACTGGACGACCTTCAGGCAAAGGCCCTGCAAAACAGGCCTGACCTGCGCGCCGCGCAGTTAGGTGTAACCGCCGCGAATAGCCAGCATGATTTGCAGAGGTCCATCGGCAAAAGGGATGTGACCGGGCAAATTAATTACACCCACATCGGCTATCTCAACGACGTCTCGCTTTTCGGGCAGATCCAGCTTCCCATCTTCGACCGCAACCAGGGAGAGATTGCGCGCAGCGGCTATGCCATCACCCAGGCCCAGGAGCAGGAGAGATACGCCAACGGTCAGGTGCTGACGGATGTCAGAGACGCGTTTGAGAGTCTGCGTGCCAACGATCAGATCGTTACCCTCTATCGCTCCGGATATCTCGACGAGGCGCAGCAGTCGCGCGACATCAGCGAATACGCCTACAAGCACGGAGCGGCCAGCCTGCTCGATTATCTCGATTCCGAACGCAGCTACCGTGCTACGCAACTCGGCTATCGCCAGTCGCTGGCGTCTTATTTGCAAGCGCTGGAGCAGCTTCGCGAAGCCGTGGGAACCAGGAGCTTACCATGATGATCCGAGCAAACAATCGCCTTCTGGGCAGAATTGAAGCGGCACTCCCCCTTGCGTGCCTGCTCGCGCTCGCGGCTTGTCATTCCGATGACAGCAAACGTGCGGGGCAAATGACATCCTTTTCGCAGCGCGCTTCTGATTCCGCCACTCCGCAGCTTTTTACCATTCCGCAGGATCAGATGGCTCATGTTCAGGTGGTCACAGTTGAGCCGGCCACCTTGAAGCACACGCTACGTCTCACCGGCGCAGTTGCATACAACGCCTTCAATACCACCCCCGTAATTACGCAGGTTGGCGGGCCAGTCAGCAGAATCCTGGTAGCGCCTGGCGAGCATGTGAAAACTGGCCAACCCATGCTCGAAGTCAGCAGCCCCGATTACGCGCAGCTTCTCGATTCCTATTTGAAGGCTGAGGACTCCTACCGGCTGGCGCAGAAAAACTACGCCCGCGCCCAGGACCTGTACCAGAACCACGCCATTGCCGAGCGCGATCTGGAACAAGCCGAGTCGGATCGCAACCAGGCCCAGGCGGATTTGAACGCTGCCGAGCAAGGCATGAAGATCCTCGGCATTAAGAATCCATCTGACTTGGCGAAGGCCCCGTCATCGGCACAGATTCCCGTGCTGGCTCCTATTGGTGGAGAAGTCGTCGAGCGGCTGGTCTCGCCCGGTCAAGTCGTGCAAGCGGGCCAAACCCAGGCTTTTACAATCTCCGACCTCAGCACTGTTTGGGTTCTCGCGAACGTGTATCAGGCCGACCTGCGATACGTCCGCAGCGGAGATGAGGTCGTCGTGCAAACCGACGCTTATCCTGACAGCTTCCATGGAAAGATCTCGTATATCTCGCCGGCGCTTGATCCGAACACCCGGACACTGCAAGCGCGCATTGTGGTTGACAACCCAGGCGAAAAGCTGAAGAGAGACATGTATTGCACGGTTTTGGTAACGGCCGGAGTGCTTTCCAATGCGCTCGCGGTGCCCAACGCGGCGGTTTTGCGCGATGACAACAACCAGCCATTCGTTTACGTGCAGAGCGACGCAACTCAATTCAGTCGCCGCGACGTGGATTTAGGTGAAGTCCAGGATGGCCGGACTCAGATCGTGAAGGGCATCTCCGCCGGTGACAAAGTCGTCGGCGACGGCAGCCTGTTTCTTCAGTTCGCGAATTCGCTGCAGCACTGAGGGGAGATCGGGATTCGATGATTCATCGTGTCGTTCAGTTCGCGCTGCACCAGCGGCCCATCGTCCTGTTCCTGGCGGCCTTCATTTGCATCGCCGGAGCCGTCGCATTTCACAACATGCCGGTCGACGCGTACCCCGATCTCTCTCCACCGATGGTTGAGATCATCACGCAGTGGCCAGGGCATGCGGCCGAAGAAATCGAGCGCCTGGTCACTGTCCCCACTGAAGTGGAGATGAACGGCGTCCCCAAGCTCATAGTCATGCGCTCTATCTCGCTCTATGGGCTTTCGGATGTCATCATGACGTTCGAAGACAATACCGATGACTACTTTGCGCGCGAAGTGGTTTTCCAGCGCCTGAGCGAGGTCACCTATCCGCAGGGCGTAACCCCCACGCTCGCTCCGCTCGCCAGTCCCTCTGGCCTTGTCTATCGCTATGTGCTCCAGAGCCCCGACCGTACGCCGCAGGAACTGAAGACTTATGAAGATTGGGTCGTCGAACGCGCATACAAACAGGTCCCCGGAGTCGCTGACGATTCCGGCTTCGGCGGCACCGTCATGCAATACCAGGTGCTGCTTGACCCGGCAAAGCTCTACGCCTACCACATCACGGTGCCGACCGTGATTCAGCAGTTGTCCGTTAATAATTCAAACGCCGGAGGTGGGTTCTACTCGCAGGGCGATCAATTCTATTACGTTCGCGGCATCGGGCTCGTACGCGATACGTCCGACATCGGCAACATCGTCGTGGGCACGCAAAACGGCGTTCCGGTGCGCATCGGCGACATAGGCGAAGTTGTCATCGGCAATGCTCCGCGCCTCGGCGAATTCGGCTTCAACAATACCGATGATGCCGTTGAAGGCGTCATCATGATGCGGCGCGGCGAGCAAACGCAGGATGTGCTTAAAGGCGTCGAAGCCAAGACGCAGGATCTCAACGAACACGTGCTCCCGCCTGATGTGAAGGTGCGCCCCTACTATGACCGCAGCGATCTCGTTCAGTTGACCATCGACACCGTCGAGCACAACCTGCTGCTCGGAATGGCCCTCGTTCTGATCGTGCTGATGGCCTTTCTGGTCAGCGTCCGCGCCGCCGTGATTGTCGCGCTCACCATTCCCCTCTCCTTGCTCTTTTCCTTCATCTTTTTGCACGCGCGAGGAATCCCGGCCAATTTGCTTTCAATCGGCGCTATCGATTTTGGCATCCTCATCGATGGAACGTTGGTGATGGTCGAGAACATCTTCCGCGAACTGGGTGTACGCGAAGGCCAGCAATACGACCTCGAAGCTGTGATATTGAGTGCCGCGAAGGATGTCGATCGCCCCATCTTCTATTCCGTCGCGGTCATTATTGCCGGCTACCTGCCGATCTACGCGCTCAGCGGGCCCTCAGGAAAATTGTTCAAACCGATGGCGGATACAGTTGCGATCGCGCTCGTCGGTGCGTTGATCCTCACGCTGACGTTTGTTCCGGTCATGTGCGCTTACTGGTTCAAGAAAAGCGTCCACGAGCCTGAGAACAAGCCATTCCGGTGGGTCAGCGACAAATATGCAGTTTGGCTCGATTGGTGCCTCGATAACCCCAAGGCGACCATGATCGTGTCCACCGCGATCTTTGCTGCCACGCTCCTGTTCATTCCCTTCATCGGCGGCGAATTCATGCCTCATCTCGACGAGGGCGCTTTGTGGATTCGGGCCACTATGCCGTACACGGTTTCATTCGACACGGCAAGCAAATTTTCACCCCAGGTTCGCGATATTCTCCTCAAATACCCGATGGTCACCGATGTCGGCTCTGAGCTTGGGCGCCCGGACGATGGCACCGATCCCACCGGTTTCTTCAACGATGAGTTCTATGTCGGGCTGAAGCCGTATGGCGACTCCTCCTGGAAGTCCGGCCCTATCCACAACAAGGCGGAGTTAACCGCGGACATTCAGAAGCATCTCGAGGCGTTTCCCGGTGTGATCTTCAACTACACGCAGCCCGCTGAAGACGCGGTTGACGAAGCGCTCACCGGTCTGAAGAGCGCGCTGGCCGTCAAGATCTATGGCCCCGATCTGAATGTCCTGCAGAACACAGCGCTCGAGATCAAACGCCGCCTCAGCCAGGTGCCGGGATTCACCGAACTCACCGTGGTCCGCGAGTTAGGTCAGCCCAGCCTCTTGATTGACGTCGATCGCGATAAGATTGCCCGTTACGGCATCAACGTGGCCGACGTTGAAGCCATCGTCCAGGCAGCCGTCGGCGGCCAGGCGGCTACCCAAGTCGTCCAGGGCGAAAAACTCTTCGATCTCGTTGTCCGCATGAAGCCGGAGTTCCGCGAAAGCGAGCAACAAATCGGCAACCTGCTTGTCGGAACACCGTCAGGCCAGCAGGTCCCCCTCAGTGCGCTTGCAAACATCCATGAGGCCGGTGGCGCCTCATTCATCTATCGCGAAAACAATTCGCGCTACATCGGCGTGCAGTACAGCATTGAAGGACGCGACCTTGAGAGTTCTGTGAACGCTGGCCAACAGGCGATTGCTGACATACAAAAATCCCTGCCCGCCGGCTACCGCCTGTCCTGGGGCGGAGAGTATGACGAATTTCTTGCTGCGAGGCACCAGTTGTATTTCATCGGGCCGCTGGCCATCCTCATTATCTTCTTGATCCTTTTTGCGCTTTACGACAATTTTAAGTTCCCAGTCATTATCGTTCTCGGTGTTGTCCTCACGGTCCCCGTAGGCGCCCTGCTCGCTCTCAAGCTCACCGGCACGCCGTTCAGCGCATCGTCGGCGCTGGGCATGCTGGCATTGATCGGCGTTTCGGTTGAGACTGCTGTGATCCTCGTCTCCTACATCAACAAGTTGCGCCTTGAGCAGAACATGGACATCCGAACCGCAACCCGCGAGGCCTCGTTGCTGCGGCTACGCCCCATCATGATGACCGCCCTCGTCGCCTGCCTCGGGCTTTTACCCGCTGCGCTCTCCACCGGCATCGGCTCCGACACGCAAAAGCCTTTCGCCATCGTCATCGTTGCGGGCCTTGTCTCGCGCCTCTTTCTAGGCTTCTTCGTCAACCCCGTGCTTTATCAGATGGTCGCCCGCGACGGCGACGTTCTGAAGGTATAGCTTGGCGATTTTGAAAATCCGATCAGGAATGCTTGGCGGCCGCACTCAAATAGGCGTCATACACTTCGTCGCAGGTGCTCTTTTCTCGCCGCGTTCTTTTGCAGCCAGGATGGGATCGCGCGCAGCGATCTAGCTGAGCTTGTCCACCGCGTGCGTATACGCCCGATAAATATCGTCGCCAAAGCATGCGAAGATCACCTTCTCCAAAGCATCGCTCGAGATCAACTCCGCCACCGTCTCCCCCACCGCGATCGTCACAGCCCGCTCCACCGGAAACCGATAGACTCCGCAACTAATCGCCGGAAACGCGAGCGACCTTATCCCATTCTCCCGCGCAATCTTGAAAACCGATCGGTAGCAGCTCGCCAGCAGCTCCGGCTCCCCGCGATCGCCGCCCGTCCACACCGGCCCCACCGTATGAATCACGAACTTCGCCGGCAATCGGTAGCCCTTCGTCAGCCTCGCCTCGCCCGTCGGGCAGCCGCCGATCTGGTAGCACTCGTCAAAAAGTTCCGGCCCAGCCGAGCGATGGATGGCCCCATCCACCCCTCCCCCGCCCAGCAGCGTGGTATTCGCCGCGTTCACAATCGCGTCCACCGCCAGCGTCGTGATATCGGTCTTCAGAACCGCAATCTTGTCCGCCATCGCAGCCTCGGTACCCGAAAGCATCCTAGCTCCGCCCCACCCGCGCAGCAAACCGCCCCTGAACCCACCCAGCAAACGGTGTCCGCAATTCCATGAAGAATCAAGATCTTATTGCAGGATTAACCCCGAATATCATCAGCCGTCCCGATTTTCCGCTTCCGTCGCAACTCAATCTCTGCCATACTTGTATGTGCCCACCAGGTACGTCCAATCGCAAAAATCCAATAGTGAGGTTGCATTGATGTCGGCGAAGTATGTCTTTGTGACAGGTGGAGTTGTGTCCAGTTTAGGCAAAGGTCTCGCGGCAGCCTCCATCGGCTGCCTGCTTGAGAGCCGCGGCCTTCGCGTCAACCTCATGAAATTTGACCCCTACCTCAATGTCGATCCCGGCACCATGTCGCCCTTCCAGCACGGTGAGGTCTTTGTCACGGACGACGGCGCTGAAACGGACCTCGATCTCGGCCACTACGAGCGATTCACCCACGCTCCCCTCTCGCGCGACAACAACTACACCACCGGCCGCATCTACGAGCAGATCATCCTCAAAGAACGCCGCGGCGACTACCTCGGCAAGACCGTCCAGGTTATTCCCCACGTCACCAACGAAATCAAGAACGCCATGCGCAAAGTCGCTTCCAACGGCGCTGACGTCACCATCGTCGAGATCGGCGGCACAGTAGGCGACATCGAATCTCTGCCTTTCCTCGAGGCCATTCGCCAGATGCGCCAGGAGCTCGGCCGTGAAAACACCGTCTTCGTCCACCTCACACTGGTTCCGTGGATCGCCGCTGCGCAGGAGCTCAAAACCAAGCCTACGCAGCACTCTGTCAAAGAACTGCTCTCTATCGGGATCCAGGCCGACGTCCTGCTTTGCCGCTCCGATCGTGCCCTCAGCCGCGAAATCAAGCAGAAGATCGCCGCCTTCTGCAACGTAGAGGAGAAGGCCGTCATCGGCGCCACCACCGTCAAATCCGTCTACGAAGTACCTCTCTGTTTTGCCCAGGAGAACGTCGATTCCCTCATCCTCAAATACCTTCACAAGGAAGCGCCCGAGGCCGACCTTACGAACTGGAAAGACCTCGTCGAACGCTGCTATCACCCCAAAGATGAAGTTTCCATCGCCATCGTCGGCAAGTATGTCGAGTACGAAGACAGCTACAAGTCGCTCAAAGAAGCGCTCACCCATGGTGCAGTCTCGCAAAACTTGAAGCTCAATATCCACTGGATCGAGGCCGAAGGACTGGAGTCCCAATCGCCTGAAGATCGCAGCTACGAATCGCAGTTGGAGAGCTACGATGGCATTCTCGTCCCGGGTGGCTTCGGCAAGCGCGGCATCGAAGGCATGCTCAACGCCATCCGCTACGCGCGCGAGAAGAACGTGCCCTACTTCGGCATCTGTCTTGGCATGCAAACTGCGTGCATTGAGTTTGCCCGCAACGTCTGCGGTCTCAAGGATGCAAACTCAAGCGAATTCGACCCCGCAACACAGCATCGCGTTATCTACAAGCTGCGCGAATTGCTCGGAGTGGAAGAGATGGGCGGGACCATGCGGCTGGGCGCGTGGACCTGCGAGCTGCAGGAGGATTCATTGGCCTCGCGCGTTTATGGCGGCGCAAAGGAAGTCAGCGAGCGCCATCGCCATCGCTACGAATTCAACCGCGAGTATGAGGCGCTCCTTACCGGCGGTGGCCTGCGCATCTCGGGCGCCACGCCCGACCAGACCTACGTTGAGATCGTCGAGATTCCCGGCCATCCCTACTTCCTCGGCTGCCAGTTCCATCCCGAATTCAAGTCCAAACCCCTCGAGCCACACCCCCTCTTCCGCGAGTTCATCACCGCCAGCTACAAAAACCGGCTGGCACGAACTGCGTCGGAAGTGGGCGAAACGAAATCTCTGACCAACGCGCTGTCGTCCTGAGTAGCCCCAAGCCGCACTGGGCCCGCATGAATGGCGCCGGCGGGCTCACCCCAGCGGCGTCGCCTCCAACTCCTTCGTCGCCAGCGCGTGCGCCTGGTCACACTCATCGGTACCCAATCGCCAATGCCGGTCGTAATCGCTCTCCAACACGCTCCTTTTCCCCACGCATATGGCTCTATGTTCGAAACCGGAGTCGAGGCCAATCATCGCCACGTCCCAACATTACGAAGATAACTATTTTAAATGCAATAATGTACTGAGATTGCCATCCCTGGACTGCGGCACAGGACAGCTCCCCGCCGTCCTTGCCAAACCGTCGCACCCCTGTAAAAATTCCCTGAAAATTCCCCTTTCCACAGACCAAACCATGCGCGTTTCCTCCCATTATTTCGTCATATAAACCGGCGCGGTACACGTGCGCGAAAACTGGCCTTCGGGTTATTGACAACGATTTCGCGCTGGGCCTATTGTGTGTAGGTTTTTAGGAACATTAGAAAGGAAATTCAAATGGTTGCCTACTTCCAGCTTCAGCCCCAGGAAACGGAGCTGCAGCAGTTGGCAGAGCAGTATTGGCAAAAGGCTGGCGAAAAAGACCATCAGCTTGAAACGGCTGCGTTCGAAGCCGGTGAAGCGATTCGCAATGGGGACTATTCGCTGGCAAATTTAGAAGCGATCGTGCGTTGGAAGTCGGAGCGCGTGGTGCACTATCTCATCGGGAACAGCGACGAGAAGATTCGGCGTGTACTGGGCACAGCGGCTTCACCCGATGCCTCGACTGAAGCTGCCGTGAAGGCCTTGCTCGAACTTCACGGTGTCGATCTTCCCGTAGCCTCAGCGATCTTGGCCGCGATCTTTCCCGAGCGTTACACAGTGCTCGATTACCGCGCCCTTGAAGCGCTGGGGCATGCGCGTCACGATGTCCACTTTTATGAGGAGTACCTGGATTTCTGCAAGCGGTTGGCCGAAAGCAATATCGTAAGGCCGCAAAGCGAACTGCCCGGTCCCACGCCTCTGCGTGCGCTCGATCGCGCGTTGTGGGAGTGGTCCCGCAGCCACGCCGAATAACTCAAGTCGCTGTCAGTGGAACCATACGCCCCGGGTCCATCCCTGTTGCCGTCTTTTGCGGCCGGGATGCGAAGGCGCGTCCATCCCTCACAGCCCCCTCGAATGCTCTAGGGTAAAATCGCCCTCGTGAGTCATTCGTTCGAAATCGGGCCTGTGCACCTGGGCGCTGGCCGGATCTTTCTCATCGCTGGTCCTTGCGTCATCGAGTCCGAAGCTCATGCGCGCTCCATGGCCGAGTCAATCCAGCGCATCGCGGCCGACCTCGGCATCCCCTTCATCTTCAAGGCCAGCTACGACAAGGCCAATCGCACCAGCGTCAAAAGCTTTCGCGGTCCCGGCCTCAAAGAGGGCACGCGAATCCTTGGCCGCATCGCCCAGGACACCGGCCTGCCTGTGCTAACTGATGTCCACGAGCCCTCACACTGCGAGGTCGCCGCCGAGGCGGTCGATGTCCTCCAGATTCCCGCCTTCCTTTGCCGCCAAACCGATCTGCTCGTGGCCGCCGGCAAAACCGGCCGCGCCATCAATATCAAGAAAGGCCAGTTCGTCGCGCCCTGGGACATGATCCATGGCGTCGAAAAGGTGCGCTCGACCGGCAACGAGCGCGTGTTCCTCACTGAGCGCGGTTCTACGTTTGGCTACAACAATCTGGTCGTCGATTTCCGTTCTCTCGCCATCATGCGGGGCCTCGCTCCCGTCGTCTTCGATGCCACTCACTCCGTGCAGCAGCCCTCTGCGGCCAACGGTGTCAGCGGCGGCCAGCCGGAGTTTATTCCCTTGCTTGCTCGCGCAGCGGTGGCCGCAGGCATCGATGGCCTCTTCGTCGAAGTCCACGACTCGCCCGCCCATGCCAAATCCGATGGCGCTAACGCTCTCGATCTCAAGCTCCTCAAGCCGCTTCTCGAAAAGCTGCTGGCAATTCAAAGTGCGGCGGGCTGACGCATTTTCAGAGACGACGCAATCCGAAGTCGAGAGGCCAAGTCGACGAGACCATCAGGGAGCGCCGACCCCGAACAGCGGAAGAAAGGACGCCTTATCTCTGAAAATGCCATGGCTGCGGAACCAGGCAAAATCACCGTGCGCAAAACAATGCAAGTAAGCCTAAAAGCGAGAATCGCAGAGCCGCTGGTCAATTCAGTTTTTCGTATGCATGCCGCGCTTGAAAGCGCTCTCGCGCGGCCATGGCTGCGCATCGCCATCGGTCTGCTCGTCTGCGCCCTCGGCGCTTTGCGGTTCCTTCATCTTCAAGCCGATTTTCCCAACGATACGCCGTGGATGATCGATCAGGCTAAGTTCACTGACGAAGGCTGGTGGGGCGGCGCCGCAGTCATGCACGCGATAACTGGGCACTGGTTCGTCCCCGGTGACTACAATCCCGCTGTTGCGTTGCCCGTGTGGCCGCTCTTGCTCAGTGCAGTCTTCCATTTCACTGGCGTCAGTGTGGTCGCCGCTCGCGCGCTCAATGTTTGCATCTCCCTCGCCTCGCTGGGCCTGGTTTATCTGCTGGTGCGGCGCTTCACGCGTCCAGGCACCCATCTGCCCGGCTTCCTCGCCGTGCTCCTTCTCGTCCTCAGCCCGTTTGCCCTCGTCTTCTGCCGGCTGGCCATTCTCGATTCGCTCGTCGCATTCGAGTTTTGTCTTGCGCTACTCATCGCTTCCTGCGCAACCCAGCGCCGCATCTGGCCGCTCGCCCTTCTGGCGGCGCTCGTCCCAATCATGCTCCTCACTAAGACCACCTCGGCGGCCCTCATTCCGGCCATTCTCTGGCTTGCGTGGTCGACCATGGGCCGAAAGCTGATTGCATTTCTGCGCGCTGCTCTGGCGGTCGCCGTCATTCCAGGGTTATTAGTTAAAGGTTATGCAGCCCTGGTTGCAGCATTGGGCTACGGCCCAGACTACAAATACTTTTTCTCAATGAACGCCATGCAGGATTTTGTCTGGACGCAGGCCTTCGCCACGGTCACGACGTTCCTGCAAAATAGCTTCTGGATCGATCGCATCCTGTTTCCGGTCGCTCTCGTGATCCTCGTGATCACTGTCGCCTGGAAAAGAAAGCTATGGTCCACTCCGCTGTTCACAGCGTCGTGGCTCGCTATTGCGGGCCAGGCGCTCTTCATCATTCGCCGGCAAGACGATTACGCTCCGCGCTATTTCATTGTCATGCTTGCGCCGGTCATCTGGATCGTGGTGCTGGCCCTCGACGAAGCCCTCGCGCAATTCGTCGCAACTCCAAAGTTGCCGCGCCCGCCCACGAATCGCCACGCGATCGCAGCCGCTCTCTTACTCATCGCCATCGTCGCCTCAGCCGTTGCTAATGGAATCATGGTGGCGCAATTCATAACCCAGCCGGAATACCAGTTTCACGACGCAGCCAGTTCCATTCGCGCATCCGTTCGCAGCCACCCGGAGCAAAAGCCGCTTATCCTCGGTGTGAGCGGACCGCAGATCTCCCTGATGACCGGGATTCCCGCGATCAACGACAACAACGGCACAGAAGACATGGTCGGAAAGCTGGCGCGCTATCAGCCGGGCTGGTTTCTGGCGTGGCACGACATCGACATCAACGACGAAACCTATCTGTCGTCTTACCGGCTGGAAAAAATAGAGTCATATCCCATCTTCGACGACGACGATCGTACCCCGTTGACCCTCTATAAAATGGTGCCGCGCAACCGCTGATCCAGAATCCTGCCGCGCCACATGATGGCCCTCAACGCAACCGCCGATATCCACACTCCAAATCAGGCGTCACGATCTTTCCATCCAGCCGGAAGCAGGAAATCCCGTTAATGTCGGTGCGGAAAGTGCGTACATGCGCCTCCTGCAGTTCTTCCAGCACCTCTTCGCGCGGATGCCCATAGCGGTTGTGCAAGCCGCACGAGATCACTGCCCATTGCGGAGCCACGCGCGCCAAAAACTCTGGCCGCGTCGATGTGATGCTCCCGTGGTGACCCACTTTCAGCAACGTGCTCGCAAGACCCGACTCGGCCAGCATCGCCTGTTCAATCGGCTCCTCCGCGTCCCCTTCCAGCAGAACTGAAGTCTCTCCGTAGGCCAGATGCAGCACCAGCGAATCGTTGTTTGCCGGCTCCGCGCCCGGCTGGTAATCGCCAAACGGAGCCAGAACATTCACCTGCGTGCTGCCAAACGCAAACGCATCGCCGGCGCGAAACGTCCGCACCCGCACATTCAGTCCGGCAGCCTCGGCCAGCAGAGCATTGTACGCCGCGACACGCGGATTGTTGCCCACCCATATTTCATCGGGATGAAAGTTCCGCAGCACGGCCGGCAATCCGCCCATGTGATCGGAGTGCGCGTGACTCAGCGCCACTGCATCCAGGTGACGGATGCCGCGCGACCAAAGTGCCGGCGAAACCACCTCTTCACCGATGTCGAAGTCCTGCGGCGCCTGCCGCGGGCCGCCGCCAAATCCCCCGCCATCCACCAGCAAGGTCTTGCCGTCTGGCGTGATCACGAGCAGCGAGTCGCCCTGGCCCACGTCGATGGCTTCCATCAGCATCGCGCCGCGCGGCCGATCGATCGGGCGCGGCATCACCGCCGCCAGCGCGGCCAGCGCCAGCGCGGCCCATGCAGCCACGGCCGCAGCCATCGTGCTCGCCGAGCCACCATGCTCCTATGCAGCCAGCACAATCGGCAGCGCCCAGCAGCGCGCAAAACACGGCCGATTGCCAAAGCAGCGGGCCGGGAATCCGGAAATCTCCAAGCGCCATCGAGCCGAACAGATGCACCAGCCCAACGCCGGCGTGCAACACAAGCGCAACAACCATCGCAGGAATCACAGCCGCCGCGGGCCAGACAACGAGCGCCAGCAAGCGTGAGCAGCGCCGCGGGCATCAGCACCACCAGCAACGGCAGTATCAGCAAATTCACCGGCAAAGCGAAGATCGTGATGCGATGGAAGTAGACTGCCATTGGCAGCGTCATCGCCAACTCCACCACGCACGAAACCACCACCAGCTCAACAACGCGAATTGCAAAGCGCACGTCCAGGGAAAGACGCGCCATGCGATCGAACTGCTTGCCGCCCGTTGGAGCCGCTCGGCAATCATTCGCATCATCACGCGAAACTGCGCCAGCTTCGGTGCGAGCTTGATGTCGATCGCAACCAGGCGCAGGTCGCGCGTTGCCGTCGCATACGGATGAATCGTTCCCTGAAGCAACGGAGCGGCCACGCCGGCAATCGCAACCACTGCCAGCAGCGTCATCTGCAGGCTTGAGTCGAAGAGGCTGCGCGGGCTCACCACCAGCAGACACAGCGCGGCAAAGCCGATGGTATTCAGCGCGCTGCGCTCGCGATACACCAGCCGGCCCAGCAGATAAAGCGTCACCATCCACAGCGAGCGCTGGACTGGCGTGGCGAAGCCGGTGAAGAGCGCGTAGGCGAACGAAGCGGCAATCGTGAGCAGCGTCGCCGGCACGCGCGGCAGCCGCAGCCGCCGCGTGATCCAGAAGATGCATGCGGCCACAATCGCCAGGTGAAAGCCTGAAACCACCAGCATGTGAAAGGAGCCGGTGCGCTCGAAGCCCACGCGCAGCGTATGCGTCAGATAGGTGCGGTCGCCGGCCACCATCGCGGCCAGCATCACGGCATCGTCTTCGCTCAGGCGCAGCGCCGCGGGAAATCTTCGCATCGCCGCGGGCAGCGCCAGCAGCCGCGCCGTCGTCGCGTGCTGCCACCGCTGTCACGCGGCACGGCCAAAACGCCCCATGCGACGCTGCCCAAGCGCTCCACGCGATCCATGATCAACCGTCGCCGTCGAAGTGATTCCCTGGTCCAGCAGATAATCCGCGCGGCTCCAGACGCCGGGATCGTGATAGGCTCTCGGCGGCAGCAAGCGAGCTACAGCGCGAATGCGTTCTCCGCACTTTAGTCGCCTGTCCTCCGCGACTCACCTCCACATCCATCGGCCAGCGCACCGTCAGCCGCACCTTGCCGCTCACTGGCTCCTGCGCGTCACTCTGGTCGTTGACCACCTCCATCATCGCCACGCGCACATCGATGCGCTGGATGGATTGCGTGGTTGATGGGCTCGTCCACGTTTGCTCAAGTTCGGTGCGCACGGGCGCCGCGTCCACCACGGTTCCTTCCACAGTCCGCAGCAAACCGTCAGAAAGCGCGGCAACTGCGGGCGCGGGCGCCGGATGCGGCTCCATCTCCCCGCACCAAGCGCCCAGCAGAAGCCACAGTGCCGCAAGAGCGAGCCATGCGATGCGTTGCGCGTGCAGCGCTGCCACAAGACACAATGCCACCACCAGCCCCAACGCCATCAGCACCAGGCTGGGCCGCAGCCACAGCCACCTGGCAACCACTATTCCCGCCGCAAACAACCACGCCGCATGAAACAGCGGCACAGCGGTCAGGCCGGGCGCTTGCTGCGCGGGGTTCGCGAAATCAGATTGCATTGGGCCCAAAATGAAAAGTGAGTTTGGCTTCAAGCCTATCAGGAATAGAGATTTCAAGCGCGCGCGGACCCCGCGCGCCAACCCTACGGAGCGCGGGCCTTCGCCATCGATAATGCGCCCGAAGTGCTAGCGCCGCATCTTCACCACCGTTTCAAGATGAAAAGTCTGCGGGAATAAATCGGCAAGAGTGATGTGCTCGATCACGTAACCCCCGCCAATCAGCGCGCGCAAGTCCCTCGCCAGTGTCGCCGGATCGCATGAAACATACACCACGGCAGGTGCAGCGATTTGCCCGAGCAACTCGGTCGTCTCTGCGCCAAGGCCGGCCCTGGGGGGATCGACAACGATCAAATCGGGCCGCTCACCCTTCCGCATGCGACGCAGAAAATCGAGCGTCGCCGTTTTCACGATCGTCGCACTGGTCCCGGCCAAATTCTGCCCCAGCGCAGCCATTGCCGCCGGCGCCGATTCAACCGCAGTTACGCGCTGATAGCTTTCCGCGAGTTGCCTCGCGAACAGGCCCACTCCCGCAAAAAGATCCCACGCCAGCCCGCCGGAGCGGTTACCTGTCGCGCATTCCACAAGCTCGTCCACAAGACAGCGGTTCACTTGGAAAAAAGCGCCCTGATCCACGCGATAATCGAACCCGGCAGCGCGATAGAGCAGGGAACTCGCGCCGCACCGCATCAGGTTGCGCGGCGCCTGGCCCGTTCCACCCTCCGCAGCAAACTCAATTCCTTTCATCTCAGGGATTCTCTCCGCGAGCGTCCCGGCAAAATCCTGAAACCATCTCGTTCCACCGCCCGCAACCGTCAACGAAGCCAGCAGCGCAGACTCCCCCACATCGCAAAAGAGCGAAATCTCGGTTGGGCGCAAGCGCCGATCCAGCTCCCGTACGGTCTCCCCCGCAGCCAGCGCCGCCCTCACCAGCAGCGGCGCCGCAATCGGGCATTCTGCAATAGGAATTACGGCATGGGACCGCCGCCCACGGTATCCCACGTTTCCTTCCGCATCGACCGCGAGCCGAATCCGATTTCGGTAAGCCCACGGCTTACCTGCCAGCACGGCGATCTCGTCCGGCGGCCTTATCCCTCCGCGCTCCAGCGTCTCGCGCAGGATGGCTTGCTTCATTTCGAGCTGAGCCGCGTAGCTCGCGTGCTGATACTGGCAGCCGCCGCAAACGCTAAAATGCTTGCACGCAGGCTCGACCCGCACCGGCGCCGCAGCAACAATCTCTTCTACCTCAGCAGTTGCGTATCCACGCTTCTCCTCGACGATGCGCACCCGCGCCTGCTCGCTTGGAAGAGCCATCGGCACGAACACAGCCTTGCCCTCCACGCGAGCCAAAAACGCCCCACCGTAAATCGGCTTCTCGATCTGAACGAATTGCGCCGGTGTCGTCCCCGCCGCGAAGTGCTGCGGTCTCGTATCAGTGCTCGACTTATCGGGTTCCCCAACAAGCAGTTTTTCGGTTGTTGGTGTGATCTTTCGTCGTGCCGAAAGATGAGCAGATGGAGATGCCTTTAGCCCCCGAGCAGCGCTCTTTTTATCCCTCACTACACGTCTCTTCATTGCTGGCTCATGTAAAACAAACTCAGCCGTGGCAGATTGTAGTGAACCAGCAGTTGCTTCTGTGCAAACTGCCGTTTCACCTGCCGCATTTGCACTGCCCCCATTCGGCTCCGGTACGGAGCCAATTCGCGGTCGGCATGTTCGTCCAGACCCACCAGCAGCTCCTCGGGCGCAGCCGCCCTCAGCGCGTCATACAGCTTTTCCTCAAGTACAGTCAGCGAGCGCTCCAATTCTTCCAGGTTGACACTACCCGCTTTTCCCCTGCCTGCGGCAACCACCTCAGTGGCCAACTCGCGCAACCGACTGGCAGTCGCTCGGCACGCCTCAGGCGCAACCGTCGCGGTATTCAATGCATCTGCCGCCCCCGTAAGATGCGCGGCCACGCGCTCGTGCTCAAAACCCGATTCGCGTTCTACAGCCGCCCCCGGAGCCGACCCCGTCGACGCCTCATTCATCTCCACGGCGGCCTGCATCACCGCCTGCGCGCACCACGCCAGGCCGTTAACGCGCTGTCCGCCGCGGCGGACGCCCTTGTATCGTGCCTCATACTTGTCAAAGGCCGCATCGATGCCCCGCAGCGCCGCCTCCAGCGGAATCCCCGCCTCGCGCCAGGTCTCGATTAGCGCCCAATCCAGCGTCGAGAGCAGCAGCACCGATCCGCGCCGCTGCTGGAAGCGTTCCTCGATCTCGGTAAAATAATTGAAGTAGTTCCGCACTTATTCATCTTAAATTCGATAGAGGGAGAACAACGATGGCAACGGTTGGATTTGTCGGGCTTGGTATCATGGGCCGCCCCATGCTCAGGAATCTTCTCAAGGCCGGTCACACGGTCGTCGCCTACGGCCGCACTCCGGCCAAGCTCGACGCCGCGGTCGCCGATGGTGCCCAGCGTGGCGCTTCCAACGCCGATGTTGGCTCCCGCGCCCCCATCGTCATCACCATGCTGCCCGACGGTCCCGAAGTAGAAGAGGCCGTGCTTGGGCCCAACGGAATTCTCTCCGGCTCCAAGCCTGGCTCCCTCATCGTCGACATGAGCTCCATCAGCCCGCTGGTTTCACAAAAAATTGGCGCGACCTGCGCAGCCAAGGGCGTCGATTTCCTCGATGCGCCCGTAAGCGGCGGCGAACCCAAAGCCATCGACGGCACCCTCGCCATCATGGTTGGCGGCAGCGATGCCGCGTTTCGCGAAAGCCGAACCGCTGCTCAAGTGTATGGGCTCCAGCGTCACGCTCACTGGCCCGGTGGGCGCGGGCAACACCACCAAGCTGGCCAATCAAATCATGGTCGCGTGCAACATCGCCGCCATGGGCGAAGCGCTTACGCTGGCCACGCGCTGCGGCCTCGATCCTGAAGTCGTCGTTCAACGCCGTCAAAGCCGGACTGGCCGGCAGCACTGTGCTCAACGCCAAGGCGCCCATGCTCATCGCCCGCAACTTCAAGCCCGGCTTCAAAATCAAGCTGCACCAGAAGGACCTGCGCAACGCGCTCAAGCCGCCGAAGCCAACAATGTTGCCTGCCTCTCACAGCACAAGTGCAGCAGATGCTCTCATCCCTCATTGCCGACGGCAAAGGCGACTGCGATCACTCCGCCATTGCCACCTTCGTTGAAACTGCCTCCCACTCCCCGGCGAGCTGGACGCGATCGCCGCGGAGCTCGCGGCCGCGGTGCGCATGGTGGTGCGCTCGGATGGCGTCCAGAACCGCCTCCAGCGGACCGGCACGAACCGCGCGGACGTGGTGCGGGCGCTGGGCGGCAGCGGCATCGCGGCCAAGTGCGTGGGCATCGACACCGATCTGCGTCGCGATGAGCCCTACGCCGCCTACGGCGATCTCGAGGTCAGTCCCGTCAGCGCCGCCGCGGGGGATGTGCTGGCGCGCTTCAACGTCCGCGCCCAGGAGGCGCAGGTGAGTCTTCGCCTCATCCGGGAAGCGCTCGCGGAGCTGCCGCCTGGTCCGGCGCGCCCCCCTGTACCGGGACGCGGTGGCAGGTCGGTCCGCCCTGGCAGGCGCGGAAGGACCGCGTGGCACCTCGTGGCTGTGGCTCCGCGCGGGTGAGGGCGGGAGCGTGGACCGGGTACGACTACGCTCGGCGTCGTTCGCCAACTGGCCAGTGGTCGCAGCCTCCGTCACCGGCGACCTGGTACCTGACTTCCCGCTCATCAACAAGAGCTTCGAGCTCTGTTATGCCTGCACGGACCGCTGAGCCATGCCCCTCACCGTCCTGGACCGCCTGTTGCGCCCGCTCCTCCGACGACCGCTGACCCGGCATATCCGGAGCGGCAACTCGTGCTGCCGACGGTCGCCCGCGGCCTGCCGGAGCTTGATACGGGCCGCTGCGATAGCACCGCGGCGTGTGTGACCGCCTGCCCGACGGCCGCCATCCTGGTGACCGACGATGCGTGGCAGCTGGACGCCGGGCGGTGCGTCTTCTGCGCGGCCTGTGTGGCCGCGTGCCCCACGGATGCCATCGCGGTCACGAGCGCGATGGATTGCTGGTCGCCCGCGGCAGGGCAGTGCTGGTCATCCAGGTCATCCTGAAGAGCCCTCATGAGCCGGGCGGAGTTCGCCATCGGCGAAGGTGACGTCCTCGGCGCCGCGGAGCCAGCGATGCCGCCTGCGGTCGGCCCCTGAGCGCAACGATGCCGAGCTCGCCGTGGAGGTCGCGGCCGCTGCGGGTCATGCCCTGCGTCATCCGGCTCCGTGGCGGCGCGCCCGAGGCCATCGACGGTCGGTCCGCCGCGGCCCTGGCTGGAGCGCGAACTTGCGGACGTCCGCTCGGCGCCTGGGCCGGTCGCTCCACGTCCGCCACCTCGATGCGGGTCCTGCACGGCTGCGACTGGGAGATCGCGGCGCCTCTGAACCCGATCCACGACGTGCAGCGCCTGGGCATCGACTTCGTGGCCTCGCCACGCCATGCAGACCTGCTGTGGTGACCGGCTCATGACCCGCAACCTCGAGAGGCCGCCCTGCGCACCTATGAGGCGATGCCCGAGCCACGCCTCGTCGTGGCCGTGGGCGCGTGCGCCATCAGTGGTGGCGTGTTCGCGGGCACCTACGCGGCCGGGACGGCATCGCCGGAGTGCTGCCGGTCGAGTGTTCATCCCCGGCTGCCCGCCTCGGCCCGAGGCCCTGATCCACGGTCTCCTGCTCGCCATGGGCCGGATGGCACCGTTCCCACGGGAGCGCGGCTGACCCGAGCGCACGGGCGTATCCTCGTGCCGCCCAGGCGACCCGCCGCGCGGTGCATGGCACGGCCCAGGATTGATCGATCGATGCCACAGACCAGGCTCCTCGCAGCCACGCTCCTGGTCGCAACGCTGTGCCTGCCTGCCGGGCCGACCGCCGCGGGGGTGATGGCCTCACCGGCCGCCTCGCCGGCTCCGGCGGTCGTGCCGCTCGATCCGGAGCTCGGAGCATCGCTGTGGTACCAGGTCGTGACCGGCGAGGACGGCCGCGCCGCGTTGTACCTCGGGCGCCTGGCGGACGCCCCGACCTATCGCCTCATCGAAGCTCCGGCGCCGCTGCGGGCGATCGCCGTCCCCAGCTCGTACGGGCCGCGCGCCGTGCTGGCCTGGTGGCGGGAAGACGGCTGGTCGGTCGTGCAGGAGGCGTTCGACGACGGCGAGCTGCTCCCCGTGCTCCGGAATCGGCCGCCCATCTCGGCCCTGGCGCTCTCGCCCGACGGCCGGTGGCTGTTCTGGGCCACCGCGCGTCCGGACGGCACATCGAGCGGAGTCTGGCGCCGGCACCTGAGCCTATGCGTCCCATCGGGTGGCACGCGTCGCACCCGGCCAGGACGTGGCCGTGGACACCGCCTTCCGTTCGAGGACCAGGGCGGCGGCATGGTCGCTGTTCGGACGCGCCCAGGCGGCCACCGCGGTCCGCGTCGACCTCGCGAGCGGCGCGGTCCGCGACCTGCCCGTGACGCCCGACGCAGCCGTCGTGGGTGTGCTGGGCGAGGACCTCGCGGTGGGGCAGAAGACCGCGGACGGGCGGACCATCGGCCCGCTCGTGCTCCGGGACCTGGCGGCGGGCTCGGTGTGCACCGTGTCGGGACCGGACGCCACATGGCCGCTGGTCGTGCCCGGCGTCGCGCTCGCATGGGAGGCCCCGACGCCGGACGGGGCGCCAGTCGGTGCAGGTGATCGCCTCCGACGAGACGGCAGCTCGCACGCTCTGGACGGGAGCGGAGGCCTCGGGCATCGGCCGGCCGCCACCTCGTCGGAGCCACCGACTCCTCCGGCACCGCCCCCGCCGGCTGGCTGGCGATGTTCGCCGGCGGCGTGCCGTTCCACGGCGTCCCGGAGCCGGACACCACCGCCTCGGGCCTGCTGCTGAGCCTCAGCGCGCCGGAGCAGTCGGATGTGCCCCCGATCGCGCCGCCGATCCTGAAGGCCCCCACCGTGGACGCCGACGATCATCGTGCTGGACGACCGCTTCCGGAGCGTGATCGACATCGTCGCCTACCGGGGCGGCTTTCTCGCCGTCGGCATCGTCGGCAGCGGCAGGCGCTGGGTCACCTGGTCGTCGCGGGACGGCCGGAGCTGGACGATGCGCCCGTTCACGGTCGCGCCGGGCGCGTACGCGGGCCCGTCGCAGCTGTCCGTCCATGCAGGGCGCCTGGTCATGGCCGGCAACCGCGAGTCGGCGGATGGATCGAGCCACATCGCCGTCTGGACATCGGACGATGGCGTGCGCTGGGATGCTGTCCGGACAGCCCGGTCTTCGGGATGGGCCCCACCACCGACCCGGAGGAGGCGTCGGCGAATGCCGGCGTCGGGGGACGTCGGTGGATCTATGGCCGGTGGGTCAATGAGCGGCGCGTTCTGCATCGAGGGCTGCTACCGCTCGTACCTGTGGACCTCCGCGGACGGCCGCGACTGGACCCGGGCCGGCATGCCGCGGCACATCGGCCCGGACCGGGCCAGCGGCATCGAGGACGTGATCGTGGGCCGTGGCCGCTTCTCGGCACCCGGTGGGTGACGGTGGACCACTTCATCACCGATCGGGTCGCCGTGGCCTCGACGGACGGGCGTCGCTGGAGCCCGATCGGTCGGTGGCCCGGGGACGGCTTCCCGCGCATCATCGACGGCGCAGACGGGCTGACGGTCGTCGGTGGCACCGCCGACGATGCGCCGCTCCAGGTCTGGCACTCGGCGGACGGACTTGGCGTGGGAGACGGTCTACCGGGACTCGCTGCGGTGGGGCATCGACGATGTCGTCGCGAGCGGGCAGCGGATCGTCGTAGTCGGGCGGGCCATGGTGAACGAGGGCGCGGAGGATGACGCGACCGCGACGCTCACGTCCAGGGACGGCCGAACGTGGCAGCGCTCGCTGGGCTGGTTCATCCCCATGAACGTCTACCCGCAGACCGCCGCCATCGGCGGGCGCACGGCGGTCTTCTTGGGCCAGACCACCGGCCGCGGCTTCCCGCTGGGCTGGCGCGCCATGCTGGCCCGCTGACCGCGGGCGTCGCTCGGTACGGGGTATCAGAGCACTCTCAGAGCGCTATGATGGTCCGATGAAGACCGTCAGCGCCCTCGACCTCCGAGCGCGGGTCGGCCAGCTGCTGGACGAGGCGGCCGCCGGCGAGCGCATCGTCATCGAGCGTGCCGGGCAGCCGCTGTGCGCGCTGGTGCCGCTGAGCGACCTTGAGCACACGGACCCGGACCTGGTCCGCAAGCGCCGGAGGAGGCGCTCGACGACCTCCGTCGTCTGCAACCCAGTACCCGATGCCCAGTGACTTCGACGCCACCGAGTTCATCCGCCAGGCACGCGAGGAGCGGACAGCACAGATCCTGCGCAACGTCCAGGAGGCGCACGAGAGGCGAGGATCGCGGTGAGCATGGACCGCGGGCCTCGTGCCATCGTGGTCGATGCCTCCGTCGCCGTGGATCTATCTCGGTGGCGACCCGCGCTGGACCTCGCGCTGGGACGAGTGGCAGGGGTCGGATGCACAGCTCCTTGCTCCACCGGCGTTCCGCCACGAGGTCGCGAACGCCCTGATCCGGGGCCAGCGGAAGCCTGCGGCTGTCGCCGCCGTGCTCCTGGAACGGCTGTTTGGGTCGGGCATCGACATCGCACTGGCGCTGCGCGGACTGATCGAGAGCGGCGCGCTCGCGGAGCGACACGGGCTCACCGTGTACGACGCGGCGTACCTCCAGCTCGCGCTCG
Source organism: uncultured Acidobacteriaceae bacterium (assembly GCA_963841365.1). Classification (GTDB taxonomy): domain Bacteria; phylum Acidobacteriota; class Terriglobia; order Terriglobales; family Acidobacteriaceae; genus Telmatobacter. Next base: position 376 of record CAWJDG010000090.1, on the reverse strand, counting down.
ACACGGACGGCGAGCTGGCGACGCTGGACCGTGCCCTGGGCACCGCGGCGCGCAGGGAGGGCCTCGTCGTCCACGACTGACCCTGGCGGCGGGCTATCCCGTCAGCGAGCGGATCGCCTCGACGATCCTGTCGACGGTCGGCTCCACGAAGCGTTCCAGCGGCGGGCTGAAGGGGATGGGCACGTCGAGCGTCGCCACGCGCCGGATGGGCTGCCGGAATGCGTCGAACGCCTCCTCGGCGACGAGCGCGGCGATCTCGGCGCCGAAGCCCGCGGAGCGGTGGCCCTCGTCCACGACCACCAGGCGGCCCGTCTTCGCGACCGACGAGCGTACCGTGTCGCGGTCCAGCGGCACCAGCGTGCGGGGGTCGACGACC
>CAWJDG010000089.1:0-46876 GCA_963841365.1 uncultured Acidobacteriaceae bacterium | reverse complement strand
GCCCCACGCGATGAAGACCAATGGCGCGCGCTTCCTTGAATCCCTCGGCATCCCTTTCTCGCTCCGCGAGTACGACGTCGACCCCAATAATCCCGACGATCTTACCGCCATCGCCGTCGCCAAAAAAATCGCCATGCCCGCCGAGCAGGTCTTCAAAACCCTCCTAACCACCGACAGCGCGCACGCGATTATGTCTTCGCCGTCATCCCCGGCAACGCCGAGCTCGACTTCAAAAAACTCGCCCGCGCCGCGGGCTGGCGCAAAGCCGAAATGGCTCCGCTCAAAGACGTGCAGCCGCTCACCGGCTACATCCGCGGCGGTGTCACCGTCTTCGGCGCGAAAAAGCCCTACCCCGTCTTCGTCGATGAAACCGCGATCCTCTTCGATAAAATCAGCGTCTCGGCCGGCACGCGCGGAACGCAGTTGATCCTCTCTCCCGATGACTATCTGCGCGCCGCCGCAGCCGCGAGTCCCGTCCAAACCGCCGACCTCACCAAAGACGCGAAACCCCGATCCGGAGCGCCCCAAATGACCCGCGCCCTCTGGACCCATCTCGCCAAAGATCTGCGCATCGAGTGGCGCACCCTCGACGCCATGATCTCCATGCTCTTCTTCTCCGGCCTGGTCGTCGTGCTCTTCTCCATTGCCTTCGATCCGCGCGGCGCATTCTCGCAGCAAATCGCCGGCGGCGTGCTCTGCGTGGCCACCATGTTCGCCTCGGTCAGCGCCCTTAACCAGGCCTGGGCGCGCGAAATCCGTCACCAGGTCATGGATGCGCAGCGCATGGTTCCTTCGCCCGGCGCGGAGCTCTACCTCGCCAAGGCCATCGCCAATTTCCTCTTCGTCACCATCGTGCAGATCATCCTCGCGCCCTTCTTCTTCATCTTTTATAACCTGCACATCGCGGGCAACGCATGGCTGCTCGTCGCTGGTGCTGCCGCTGGGCACATGGGCGCTGGTCGGCAACGGCATCTTCTTTGCCGCGCTCTCCATGAGCAGCCGCAACCGCGAGCTGCTGCTCTCGCTCATCCTCTTCCCCATCTTCATTCCCGCGCTTCTCGCCATGGTTCAGGCCACCACCGGCATCCTCACCGGCGAAAGCGATCCCATTCTCTGGATCAAGATGCTTCTCGGTTACGACATCATCTTCACCACCGCCAGCCTCTTACTCTTCGACGTCGTCTTCCACGCCGAGTAGCCCGCTTTCCGGTCTCATGGGCCTATCGCAACAACAGGCCTTGCATCAAGCGGGGGCTTCTCCGGCCGCGGAAAAACTCTGTGCAGAGGGAGGCGGGAGCTTCAACCCCCGCAGAAAACTGACGGATGGTTCTCCTTCGCGCACGATGCCTCCCCTGAATTCGCTTGTAACCACAGGAGAAATGAAAGACACTGGTGTTGTTATCTTTCCCGTCTCATCCTTACTGTTTTCTCTCTCGGACTTTTTCCCTCCTTTTTTCTCTCGGCGTGTCTAAAGGGTTCAAATCAAGTACCCACTCGGGCCCGCCTTTCTGCTCGCTCGACGGCTTTGTGAGCAGACTTACCGCCAAATCGCTCCGCACGCGCTGATGGTCCGTTTCACTCGGAGAGGCTGCCGTGGAATTCACGACCAAAGACACGCAATCTGGCGCGGCTGCTGGCCCACCCACCGCGCGGCGCCAGATCGGCCCGTATCAAGTCACCGCCAAGCTGGGTGAGGGCGGCATGGGCGAAGTGTTCCGCGCCCACGATGCCAAGCTCGGCCGCGACGTGGCTCTCAAAATCCTGCCTGCGGCCATGGCGCATGACAGCCAGTCGCTCGCTCGCCTTGCGCGCGAAGCTCGCACACTCGCCTCGCTGAGCCATCCCAACATCGCAGTCATCTATGGCCTCGAAGAATCTGAAGGCCTGCGCGCACTCGTAATGGAGTTGGTTGAAGGCCAGACCCTGGCCGAGCATATACGCGGACCTGCAGGAGCCAGTTCGAAACCCCTCAACATCGACGAAGCTCTGCCCATGGCCCGGCAGATTGCCGAGGCGCTCGAGTACGCGCACGAGCACGGCGTCATCCATCGCGATCTCAAGCCGGCCAACGTGAAGATCACCCCCGAAGGCACGGTGAAGGTGCTCGACTTTGGTCTCGCCAAGGTAATCAGCGATCAGGACTCGATGGCTCCGGTCACCCCGGCGAACTCGCCCACGATCAGCGTGCTGGCGACGCAGGCGGGCATCATCCTGGGAACGGCCGCCTACATGGCGCCGGAACAGGCCAAGGGCAAACAGGTCGACCGCCGGGCCGACATCTGGGCGTTCGGCTGCGTGCTGTTTGAAATGCTCTCCGGGAAAAAAGCCTTCGACGGCGAGACGATTTCGGACGTCCTTGCATCGGTGCTTAAAAGCGAGCCCGACTGGTCCGCGCTGCCCGCAGACACGCCGCCCGCAATCAAGAGACTGATTCGTCGCTGCCTCCAGAAAGACGTCCGCCAGCGCCTGCAGGCCATCGGCGACGCGCGCATCGCCATCGAAGAAACGCTATCCGGCACAGCCGCAGATGCCGAAGGCGCCATCTCCGCCAGCCGAATCCCTGAAGCTAAACGCTCTTCCCTCCTGCACCGCGCTCTACCCTGGACGCTCGGCGCCGTCGCCGTCATCTGTGCAGCCGTCGCAGGCTGGCTCCTGCTGAAGCCACAGCCACAGCCAAACGTCTTTCGGTTTGCCGTTGCGCCGCCTGAAAACATGGTTTTCATCGCCGGCGGAGAGATGAGCATTTCACCCGATGGCCGCATGCTAGCATTCGTTGCCCAAGCCGAAGCCGGAACAAACAAACCCACAGCCCTTTGGTTGCGCCCGCTCGATGGTCTCACCGCCCAGCCGATTCCGGGAACGGAAGGCGCCGTCGGGTCGTTCTGGTCGCCCGACGGCCAGCAAATCGGGTTCCGAGCAAACGGCAAGCTGGAGAAGATTTCTGTACAGGGCGGGACGCCACAGACGCTTTGCGACGCGATCAGTTTCGGCGGTGCAACCTGGAACCGCGATGGCGTGATTCTGTTTGGGAACGAAGGCGGCTTTTACCGTGTGCCCGACACAGGCGGTACGCCCACGCTCGTGCTCGCCCCGGAACCTTCTCAAAACTATTGGTTCCCACAATTTCTCCCCGACGGCAAACACTTCATCTTTAACGAGTCGGGGGAAGTGTCCGAAGGCAGCTTCATCGAGGCCGGCTCGCTTGACTCAAAGACGGCGGAGCGTCTCGTGCAGGGAAATTCCCAGGCCGTCTTCTCTCCACCCGGTTACCTGTTTTATGTCGATCGAACCACGCTGATTGTGCGGCCCTTTGACGCCAGCGCGTTGCGTTTCACCGGGCCCGCTGTTCCAGTGGCGCAGGGCATCGCGAGCACCCTGTACTCGAACTTTGCATACTTTTCCGTCTCCGCCGCAGGCGTTTTGGCCTACCAGGCAGCAGCAGAAGTGACCTCAAACCAGATGACTTGGTTCAACCGCGCTGGAGAGAAACTGGGTACCGTCGGCCAGCCTTCTTTTTACACGGCCCCCGCACTTTCCGCCGACGGGGCCAGGCTCGGCGTCGCGGTAGGGTGGTTTGGCAAGCGCGACATTTGGGTTTATGACCTGAAGCGTGGTACCGCTTCGCGTCTTACGTTCAACCCCGCGGATGACACCAATACCGCCTAGTCGGCGGACGATTCCCGGATCGTGTTTTCGTCCAATCGCGCCGGGCAGTTCGACATCTACCAAAAAGCCGCAAATGGCCTGGGCAGCGAGCAGCCTGTTTTTCAGTCCAAGCAGGAAAAGCACGTTGACGACTTGTCTTCGGATGGTCGTTATGCCATCTACGACACGGCGGCCGGCAACACGCAGCACACGGAGCTTTGGGGATTGCCGCTTTTTGGTGATCGCAAGCCCTTTCCCTTCGTCCAAAGCAACTTCAATGCCATTTGCGCCCAATTCTCGCCCAACGGCCGCTACGTTGCTTATGCGTCAACCGAGACGGGAAACCTGGAAGTGTATGTTCAGACCTTCCCTGAGCACGTGGGCAAATGGCAGATCTCTGCCACGGGCGGGAATGAACCGGTGTGGAGTCGCGACGGCAAGGAACTCTTCTATCTCGATCTCGACGGCAAGCTGATGGAGGTCGACGTAAATACCAATGCGACCTTCCAGGCCGCCATTCCTAAGCCGCTTTTTCAAACCCAACTCAACGGGAGATATCCGGGCAGAACCATGTATGTGGTATCGCCCGACGCCCAGCGGTTTCTCATGATTGTGCCGGCGGGAACAGCCAAACCCGAGCCCCTCACGGTGGTGGTCAACTGGCCGTCGCTGTTGCGGCACGGCAGCAGCAAATAATCACGCAGCGCTGCGCGCTATGCAGGGTTCGTGCTCTGGAGCCTCACGCCAGTCCGACTCGACGGACCAGGTCCGCGAACCGTGGGTCGCTGCGGATCGGGTCGAAAAATGGGTGCGTTTTCAGGAACTGCAGGATGTTCGATTGCTCCTTATAGGCCTGCTCCAGCCAATAGAAGGCCTGATCGGTGTCGCCAAGCCCCAGATATGCGTTCACAAACGCGCCCGCTGGAATATAGCCCGCCTTTTTGCGTCTCTTCAATTGCTCAAGAAGCTGCAGCGCATCGGCGCGCCGGCCGGCATGGGCATACGCCCTGATCAGCACACCCGTAACAGCGGGGCTCCCCGGCGACACAGACAGTGCCCTCTCCAACACAGGAATGGCGTCTGCCGGTTGATTGTTGGCAATCAGCGCAAATCCCAGGTCCATCAGAGTAAATGCGTCGTTGGGTTCGACGGCAAGCGCGCTGCGCGATTCGCGAATCGCCTCGTTGTATCGCCGGGCCTGAAAAAGAAACCAGGATACACTGCTGCCGCTGACGGCGAGCGGATCCAGTTCGCGAGCTTTCTCCATCGACGCGATCGCTTCATCGGTACGCCCCTCACAAAGCAGCCACATCGCAAATCGAGTGTGAGCATCGGCGTCGTTCTGATCCAGTTCGAGAGCGCGCCGGTATTCCGCCTCAGCTTCTTGCCAGTGCCACTCTTCTTGCAGATCGTTTGCCAGCAGCACGTGCGCTTCAGCCAGATCCGGGTCGAGTTCCAGCGCCTTGCGGGCCAGGCTCAGCACTTTCGGTCGCGTCTCTGCTGGCGGATCTCCGGCAAACACCGTCCCCAGCCGGGTGTAAGCCTCGGCCAGGCCCACGTATGCCGGCGCAAATGTGGAGTCCTCTTTAAGGGCATCCTCGAAACAATGAATGCTTTGCTCGATCTCAGCTCTGCCTGCGTGGTTCAGGCCGTATCTGCCCTGCAAATAGCTCTCGTAGACTCTTGAGGCGACGGGGCGCTGGGCGGCAAGCCGCTGCTGTTCCTGTCCGGTGACGGTTACTTCCACTTTTTCGGCGATCGATTGCGCTAGCTCGCTCTGCAGGGTGAGCACATCGCGCATCTCGCGGTCATAGGTTTCCGACCAGAAATGCTCGTCGGTTGCTCCCCGATCAGCTGAGCCGTCACCCGAATGTGATCGCCCTCTTTCATCACGGAGCCTTCAACCAGAGCGTCCACGTTCAGCGTTCTGGCGATCTCCGGGATGGAGAGTTGCGAATTTTTGAAGCGCATCACCGACGTGTGAGAAATCACACGCAGGCCGTGAATATTCGCGAGCCGCCCGATGAGAGCTTCTGTGACGCCGTCGGCCAGGTATTCCTGCGCCGGGTCGCCCGACAAATTCCGCAGGGGCAGCACGGCAAGCGACTGGATCCGCGGCTGCACCATAGCCGCCATGCGATGCCGGACCACGAACCAGCCGGCAGCCAACAGGCCCATGCAAAGAGCTGCGGCCATGGTCAACCAAAGGCGAGCCCTCCGCGGGGGCACTGCGCCCTTGCCGCTCCCGATCGTCGAGGGTGTTTCCGCCTCAGCCTTTGTTTCGGATGCCTCCACGCCCCATCTGCGGCTCCCGATCCAGGCATCCAGCTCATGCGTCAGGCTATAGACTGAGCCGCGCTTCTCGTGTGCATGCCGATGGACCGGCATCCCCTCCCGCTTCTCCCAGCGCTGGACAGTCGTAACGTCGCGGTTCAGATACGCAGCGATTTCCTTCCAGGAATCAGCCGCTTTCCCGGCGGCTTCTCCACAGGCGGGATTTCGGTCATCCCTTCACCCATCGCGATCTCCGGGCATCCCAGCGTGTTGCGGGAGAAAGATGAGCCGATTGTAACCCTGACCGCCAGAACGGCAATAGACGGCATTTGACGGTAAGCGGCGGTCCTGTGTGTTGCTGCTTGACCCGTCTGCCCAAATACACGAGTGTGTTCCCAGTTCAGGCGCGTGATTCGCTGAAAAGATCGCTTCGCTTCCATCATTCCCCGGCAACGACGGCCTCTCGGCAGCTTGCGAATTTTCAGTAACTCAGGCGCTAAACCCAAAACTGGAGACCTTCATGAAAAACAAAACCATCACCTCGGCGGCACGTGTGCTTTCACTCCTCCTGTTGGTTTCATGCGCCTGTGCCTCGGCGCAAGAACGCAGGCCTATGCACTTCGGCGGCGCCCTCAACGATTTTTCACCCTCGAGCGTCAAGGGCGGCCCCTGGGAAATGCACGGTCAATGGTCGTTGGACCTCCGCGAGGAATGGCGCACCGCCGACTTCGCGGCGGATATGACCATGTCTGACCTTGGCACCTCAAATGGCCTCCCCGATCCAACCCAGCCCGGCCAGAACTCGCACACCCACCACATCAAGTTGACGAACGTCACGGTCACCTGGGACATGACCGGGTGCCCCGCTGTCAGCCCTGCCACACTCACGGGCTTTCAGATCAACGGCACGGTCAGCCTGCTGACGGGAAATGGAACCAATGCCCCATTCGAGACGAATCCACCTTCATCAACGTTGCAAGTCTGCGTCACAGGAGGAGACAACGTCCCATTTTCGGTTACGGATTCGAACGTCTCGCTGGTATTCTTGGGGCCTGCGACTACACACTTCGGCACCCAGCCCATCCATGGCGTCGTGCGCCACGTTTCAGTGGAGTCGGACCCGAAAGATCGAGATTCGCGTCGATGAACGATCAGTCGGAACGATGGTTGCCGGTGCCGCATTCAAGCTCCACCCGGAGTGAGGTGTCGCGTCGTCAACCGCTCATCCGTCCAAGTCATTCCATCCCCACGACTTCCATTTGCAGATTATTTCCACCAATTCGCTAGACTGATCTCAAATAGGGAAATAAGGGAAACTCCGCGAAGGTTGAATGGGGCTCGGGAGCATTGGCTGGGCATGGCCGGTGTCTGCGGCCCCGTCGTTGAGGCAATTCGCACCATTTGCGTTGCAAATGGTGCGAATTGCCTCCTTTCCGGGGCCCGCGAACACCGGCCATGCCCAGCCAATGCTCCCGAGAGCCCCATTCAACCTTGGCGGAGTTTGCCTTTATTTCCCTATTTGAGATCAGTCTAGCGAATTGGTGGAAATAATCTGCAAATGGAAGTCGTGGGGATGGAATGACTTGGACGGATGACGTATTGGACGCGACGCCCCACCTTTGGTGGAGACTGAATGCGGCACAGGCAACTCTTTATCCGACTGATCGTTCATCGACGCGAATACTCGATCTTTCGGGTCCGACTCCACTGAAACGTGGCGCACGACGCCATGGATCTACTAGAAGGTGGTGTGTAGTCGCAGGCCGAGGGACTTCCAGCGAGACGTTCGAATCCGTAACCGAAAATGGGACGTTGTCTCCTCCTGTGACGCAGACTAGCAACGTTGATGAAGGTGGATTCGTCTCGAATGGGGCATTGGTTCCATTTCCCGTCAGCAGGCTGACCGTACCCGGGAGCTGAAACCCCGTGAGTGTGGCAGGGCTAACCCAGGGGCGCCCCCGGATAAAAGAGGTGACCGTGACGTTCAGTCCCCTGGCTGTTGTGGCCATGCGAGTTCTGGCCGGGCTGGATTGGGGTCGGGGAGGCCGTTTGAGGTGCCAAAGTTAGACATGGTCATATCCGCCGCGGAGTCGGCGGTGCGCCGAGGGGGCGGAGGTCCAACGACCATTGACCGTGCGGCTCCCAGGGGGCCGCCCTTGACGCTCGAGGGTGAAAAATCGTTGAGGGCGCCGCCGAAGTTCATAGGCCTGCGTTCTTCGAGGCGAGGCACAGGCGCATGAAACCAACAGGAGGAGTGAAAGCACACGTGCCGCCGAGGTGATGGTTTTGTTTTGAGTGAAGGTCTCCAGTTTTGGGTTTAGCGCCTGAGTTACTGAAAATTCTGGAAGCCGCCGAGAGGCCGTCGTTGCCGGGGAATGATGGAAGCGAACGATCTTTTCAGCGATCGCGCGCCAGAACTGGAACACACTCGTGTATTTGGGCAGACGGGTCAAGCAGCAACACACAGGACCGCCGCTTACCGTCAAATGCCGCTATTGCTGTTCTGGCGGTCAGGGTTACAATCGGCTCATCTTTCTCCCGCAACACGCTGGGATGCCCGGAGATCGCGATGGGTGAAGGGATGACCGAATCCCGCCTGTGGAGAAGCCGCCGGGAAAGCGGCTGGATTCCTGGAAGGAAATCGCTGCGTATCTGAACCGCGACGTTACGACTGTCCAGCGCTGGGAGAAGCGGGAGGGGATGCCGGTCCATCGGCATGCACACGAGAAGCGCGGCTCAGTCTATAGCCTGACGCATGAGCTGGATGCCTGGATCGGGAGCCGCAGATGGGGCGTGGAGGCATCCGAAACAAAGGCTGAGGCGGAAACACCCTCGACGATCGGGAGCGGCAAGGGCGCAGTGCCCCCGCGGAGGGCTCGCCTTTGGTTGACCATGGCCGCAGCTCTTTGCATGGGCCTGTTGGCTGCCGGCTGGTTCGTGGTCCGGCATCGCATGGCGGCTATGGTGCAGCCGCGGATCCAGTCGCTTGCCGTGCTGCCCCTGCGGAATTTGTCGGGCGACCCGGCGCAGGAATACCTGGCCGACGGCGTCACAGAAGCTCTCATCGGGCGGCTCGCGAATATTCACGGCCTGCGTGTGATTTCTCACACGTCGGTGATGCGCTTCAAAAATTCGCAACTCTCCATCCCGGAGATCGCCAGAACGCTGAACGTGGACGCTCTGGTTGAAGGCTCCGTGATGAAAGAGGGCGATCACATTCGGGTGACGGCTCAGCTGATCAGGGGAGCAACCGACGAGCATTTCTGGTCGGAAACCTATGACCGCGAGATGCGCGATGTGCTCACCCTGCAGAGCGAGCTAGCGCAATCGATCGCCGAAAAAGTGGAAGTAACCGTCACCGGACAGGAACAGCAGCGGCTTGCCGCCCAGCGCCCCGTCGCCTCAAGAGTCTACGAGAGCTATTTGCAGGGCAGATACGGCCTGAACCACGCAGGCAGAGCTGAGATCGAGCAAAGCATTCATTGTTTCGAGGATGCCCTTAAAGAGGACTCCACATTTGCGCCGGCATACGTGGGCCTGGCCGAGGCTTACACCCGGCTGGGGACGGTGTTTGCCGGAGATCCGCCAGCAGAGACGCGACCGAAAGTGCTGAGCCTGGCCCGCAAGGCGCTGGAACTCGACCCGGATCTGGCTGAAGCGCACGTGCTGCTGGCAAACGATCTGCAAGAAGAGTGGCACTGGCAAGAAGCTGAGGCGGAATACCGGCGCGCTCTCGAACTGGATCAGAACGACGCCGATGCTCACACTCGATTTGCGATGTGGCTGCTTTGTGAGGGGCGTACCGATGAAGCGATCGCGTCGATGGAGAAGCTCGCGAACTGGATCCGCTCGCCGTCAGCGGCAGCAGTGTATCCTGGTTTCTTTTTCAGGCCCGGCGATACAACGAGGCGATTCGCGAATCGCGCAGCGCGCTTGCCGTCGAACCCAACGACGCATTTACTCTGATGGACCTGGGATTTGCGCTGATTGCCAACAATCAACCGGCAGACGCCATTCCTGTGTTGGAGAGGGCACTGTCTGTGTCGCCGGGGAGCCCCGCTGTTACGGGTGTGCTGATCAGGGCGTATGCCCATGCCGGCCGGGCGCCGATGCGCTGCAGCTTCTTGAGCAATTGAAGAGACGCAAAAAGGCGGGCTATATTCCAGCGGGCGCGTTTGTGAACGCATATCTGGGGCTTGGCGACACCGATCAGGCCTTCTATTGGCTGGAGCAGGCCTATAAGGAGCAATCGAACATCCTGCAGTTCCTGAAAACGCACCCATTTTTCGACCCGATCCGCAGCGACCCACGGTTCGCGGACCTGGTCCGTCGAGTCGGACTGGCGTGAGGCTCCAGAGCACGAACCCTGCATAGCGCGCAGCGCTGCGTGATTATTTGCTGCTGCCGTGCCGCAACAGCGACGGCCAGTTGACCACCACCGTGAGGGGCTCGGGTTTGGCTGTTCCCGCCGGCACAATCATGAGAAACCGCTGGGCGTCGGGCGATACCACATACATGGTTCTGCCCGGATATCTCCCGTTGAGTTGGGTTTGAAAAAGCGGCTTAGGAATGGCGGCCTGGAAGGTCGCATTGGTATTTACGTCGACCTCCATCAGCTTGCCGTCGAGATCGAGATAGAAGAGTTCCTTGCCGTCGCGACTCCACACCGGTTCATTCCCGCCCGTGGCAGAGATCTGCCATTTGCCCACGTGCTCAGGGAAGGTCTGAACATACACTTCCAGGTTTCCCGTCTCGGTTGACGCATAAGCAACGTAGCGGCCGTTGGGCGAGAATTGGGCGCAAATGGCATTGAAGTTGCTTTGGACGAAGGGAAAGGGCTTGCGATCACCAAAAAGCGGCAATCCCCAAAGCTCCGTGTGCTGCGTGTTGCCGGCCGCCGTGTCGTAGATGGCATAACGACCATCCGAAGACAAGTCGTCAACGTGCTTTTCCTGCTTGGACTGAAAAACAGGCTGCTCGCTGCCCAGGCCATTTGCGGCTTTTTGGTAGATGTCGAACTGCCCGGCGCGATTGGACGAAAACACGATCCGGGAATCGTCCGCCGACTAGGCGGTATTGGTGTCATCCGCGGGGTTGAACGTAAGACGCGAAGCGGTACCACGCTTCAGGTCATAAACCCAAATGTCGCGCTTGCCAAACCACCCTACCGCGACGCCGAGCCTGGCCCCGTCGGCGGAAAGTGCGGGGGCCGTGTAAAAAGAAGGCTGGCCGACGGTACCCAGTTTCTCTCCAGCGCGGTTGAACCAAGTCATCTGGTTTGAGGTCACTTCTGCTGCTGCCTGGTAGGCCAAAACGCCTGCGGCGGAGACGGAAAAGTATGCAAAGTTCGAGTACAGGGTGCTCGCGATGCCCTGCGCCACTGGAACAGCGGGCCCGGTGAAACGCAACGCGCTGGCGTCAAAGGGCCGCACAATCAGCGTGGTTCGATCGACATAAAACAGGTAACCGGGTGGAGAGAAGACGGCCTGGGAATTTCCCTGCACGAGACGCTCCGCCGTCTTTGAGTCAAGCGAGCCGGCCTCGATGAAGCTGCCTTCGGACACTTCCCCCGACTCGTTAAAGATGAAGTGTTTGCCGTCGGGGAGAAATTGTGGGAACCAATAGTTTTGAGAAGGTTCCGGGGCGAGCACGAGCGTGGGCGTACCGCCTGTGTCGGGCACACGGTAAAAGCCGCCTTCGTTCCCAAACAGAATCACGCCATCGCGGTTCCAGGTTGCACCGCCGAAACTGATCGCGTCGCAAAGCGTCTGTGGCGTCCCGCCCTGTACAGAAATCTTCTCCAGCTTGCCGTTTGCTCGGAACCCGATTTGCTGGCCGTCGGGCGACCAGAACGGCCCGACGGCGCCTTCCGTTCCCGGAATCGGCTGGGCGGTGAGACCATCGAGCGGGCGCAACCAAAGGGCTGTGGGTTTGTTTGTTCCGGCTTCGGCTTGGGCAACGAATGCTAGCATGCGGCCATCGGGTGAAATGCTGATCTCTCCGCCGGCGATGAAAACCATGTTTTCAGGCGGCGCAACGGCAAACCGAAAGACGTTTGGCTGTGGCTGTGGCTTCAGCAGGAGCCAGCCTGCGACGGCTGCACAGATGACGGCGACGGCGCCGAGCGTCCAGGGTAGAGCGCGGTGCAGGAGGGAAGAGCGTTTAGCTTCAGGGATTCGGCTGGCGGAGATGGCGCCTTCGGCATCTGCGGCTGTGCCGGATAGCGTTTCTTCGATGGCGATGCGCGCGTCGCCGATGGCCTGCAGGCGCTGGCGGACGTCTTTCTGGAGGCAGCGACGAATCAGTCTCTTGATTGCGGGCGGCGTGTCTGCGGGCAGCGCGGACCAGTCGGGCTCGCTTTTAAGCACCGATGCAAGGACGTCCGAAATCGTCTCGCCGTCGAAGGCTTTTTTCCCGGAGAGCATTTCAAACAGCACGCAGCCGAACGCCCAGATGTCGGCCCGGCGGTCGACCTGTTTGCCCTTGGCCTGTTCCGGCGCCATGTAGGCGGCCGTTCCCAGGATGATGCCCGCCTGCGTCGCCAGCACGCTGATCGTGGGCGAGTTCGCCGGGGTGACCGGAGCCATCGAGTCCTGATCGCTGATTACCTTGGCGAGACCAAAGTCGAGCACCTTCACCGTGCCTTCGGGGGTGATCTTCACGTTGGCCGGCTTGAGATCGCGATGGATGACGCCGTGCTCGTGCGCGTACTCGAGCGCCTCGGCAATCTGCCGGGCCATGGGCAGAGCTTCGTCGATGTTGAGGGGTTTCGAACTGGCTCCTGCAGGTCCGCGTATATGCTCGGCCAGGGTCTGGCCTTCAACCAACTCCATTACGAGTGCGCGCAGGCCTTCAGATTCTTCGAGGCCATAGATGACTGCGATGTTGGGATGGCTCAGCGAGGCGAGTGTGCGAGCTTCGCGCGCAAGGCGAGCGAGCGACTGGCTGTCATGCGCCATGGCCGCAGGCAGGATTTTGAGAGCCACGTCGCGGCCGAGCTTGGCATCGTGGGCGCGGAACACTTCGCCCATGCCGCCCTCACCCAGCTTGGCGGTGACTTGATACGGGCCGATCTGGCGCCGCGCGGTGGGTGGGCCAGCAGCCGCGCCAGATTGCGTGTCTTTGGTCGTGAATTCCACGGCAGCCTCTCCGAGTGAAACGGACCATCAGCGCGTGCGGAGCGATTTGGCGGTAAGTCTGCTCACAAAGCCGTCGAGCGAGCAGAAAGGCGGGCCCGAGTGGGTACTTGATTTGAACCCTTTAGACACGCCGAGAGAAAAAAGGAGGGAAAAAGTCCGAGAGAGAAAACAGTAAGGATGAGACGGGAAAGATAACAACACCAGTGTCTTTCATTTCTCCTGTGGTTACAAGCGAATTCAGGGGAGGCATCGTGCGCGAAGGAGAACCATCCGTCAGTTTTCTGCGGGGGTTGAAGCTCCCGCCTCCCTCTGCACAGAGTTTTTCCGCGGCCGGAGAAGCCCCCGCTTGATGCAAGGCCTGTTGTTGCGATAGGCCCATGAGACCGGAAAGCGGGCTACTCGGCGTGGAAGACGACGTCGAAGAGCAGCAGGCTGGCGGTGGTGAAGATGATGTCGTAGCCGAGGAGCATCTTGATCCAGAGCGTGGGGTCGCTTTCGCCGGTGAGGATGGCGGTGGTGGCCTGCACCATGGCCAGAAGCGCGGGAATGAAGATGGGAAAGAGGATGAGCGAGAGCAGCAGCTCGCGGTTGCGGCTGCTCATGGAGAGCGCGGCAAAGAAGACGCCGTTGCCGACCAGCGCCCATGTGCCCAGCGGCAGCACCAGCGACGAGCAGCCAGGCGTTGCCCGCGATGTGCAGGTTGTAAAAGATGAAGAAGAAGGGCGCCAGGATGACCTGCACGATGGTGACGAAGAGGAAGTTGGCGATGACCTTGGCCAGGAAGAGCTCCGCGCCGGGCGCGGGAACCATGCGCTGCGCGTCCATGACCTGGTGGCGGATTTCGCGCGCCCAGGCCTGGTTGAGCGCGCTGACCGAGGCGAACATGGTGGCCACGCAGAGCACGCCGCCGGCGATCTGCTGCGAGAATGCGCCGCGCGGATCGAAGGCGATGGAGAAGAGCACGACCACCAGGCCGGAGAAGAAGAGCATGGAGATCATGGCGTCGAGGGAGCGCCACTCGATGCGGAGATCTTTGGCGAGATGGGTCCAGAGGGCGCGGGTCATTTGGGGCGCTCCGGATCGGATGGTTTCGCGTCTTTGGTGAGATCGGCGGTTTGGACGGGGACTTCGCTGGCTGCGGCGGCGCGCAGGTAGTCATCGGGAGCGAGGATCAACTGCGTGCCGCGCGTTCCGGCCGAGACGCTGATCTTGTCGAAGAGGATCGCGGTTTCATCGACGAAGACCGGATAGGGCTTTTTTGCGCCGAAGACGGTGACGCCGCCGCGGATGTAGCCGGTGAGCGGCTGCACGTCTTTGAGCGGAGCCATCTCGGCTTTGCGCCAGCCTGCGGCGCGGGCCAGTTTCTTGAAGTCGAGCTCGGCGTCGCCGGGAATGACGGCGAAGACATAATGCGTCCGCGCTGTTGGTGGTCAGCAGCGTTTTGAAGACCTGCTCGGCGGGCATGCCGATCTTTTTGGCGACGGTGATGGCGGAGAGATCGTCGGGATTATTGGGATCGACCTCGTACTCGCGCAGTTCGAAGGGGATGCCGAGGGATTCGAGGAAGCGCGCGCCGTTGGTCTTCATAGCGTCGGGCTCCCTGGCTCAAGCGAAGCCACGCGGCCGGCGTGGAGGGTGAGCACCCAGTCGGCGATGGGCGCGGCCAGCTCGCGCTGGTGGGTGGTGAGGACGATGGTGCGGTCGCTCTGGCGGAAGCCGGCCAGCAGCTCGACCATCTGGCGGGCGCTCTCGACGTCCATGTTGGAGAAGGGCTCGTCGAGCAGCAGCAGTTCGGGCGACGGAGAGCAGCACGCGGGCCAGCGAGGTGCGCTGGCGCATGCCCTGCGAATACTGGCCGAGGAGGCGGTTCAGCTCGGGATCGAGGCCCACCTGGCGCAGGGCTTCGGCGGGCGTGAGGCAGGCGCGGCCGGGATAGAGGCTGGCAAAGTAGCGCAGGTTTTCCTGCGGCGGTCAGCTCGTCGTAGAGCATGGGCGCGTGGCTCATGTAGCCGATGCGGGCGCGGGCCTGCTGCGGTTCGGAGTCGCCGAAGACGCGTGACCGTGCCGAAGCTGGGGCGCAGCAGGCCGGCCAGAATGCGCAGCAGCGTGGATTTGCCCGCGCCGTTTTCGCCGAGCAGCACGTAGCAGCGGCCGGGCTCGAGATCCACCGTGACCTGGCGCAGCGCGGCAAAGCTGCCGAAGAGCTTCGACACCTGATCGAGCCGGGCGCAGAGCGTGCTGCGCAGTCGGCGGCGGATGGCGATGCGCGTTCATTGCGATCAGTTTGCGGCGGTCTGGGCTGACGGATGAGGCGCGGTGCGGGCGCAGCTGGATGCACTGGCCGGCTTGGCCGGCGGCTGGAGTGGCCGGCGCGCGCCGGGCTGCGCGGGCGCGTACTTGCTGGCGCACTTGGCCTGCAGCACGGTGGCGTGGAAGACGCCGTCGCGGCCGTAGGTGCCTTCGGCCAGGGCCTGGGCGTCGTCCTTGAAGGTGTCCGGCGGCGGCTCGGAGCCCTTGTAGCTGACCTTGAGCACGCGGCCGGTGGCGGCTTTGGGCGAGTGGCTCTCAAACTCGTTGAGCACGAAATCGACGTGGGGGCCGTCGCGCTCGATGGAGCCGGGCTGGACGAAGCCCTCGACGCGCAATCTGGCTGTGGTAGGCCTTGTCGCCCATGCCGCCCAGTTCGGCGATGGTGACGTAGTAGCTCTTGCTGGACGCCGTAGCCGGAGTAAGCCAGCCAGCCGATGGTGCCGACGATAATGGCGACCGCGATTCCGATGCGCAACGTGTTGGGGGAAATCTTCATGGTGATCCTTCTTTATAACGATACGAGGGGAAGGGCGGGGGTCAACAACGGAAGACAGGGAACGAGGGGACAAGGGAGCAGGGGGTTGGGCAGGCGGGCGAAGGTCTGGCGGCAGGGTTGGAAACGGTGCGGCGTTATCTTTGGGGCGCTGGCGGGGCCGTTACGGCCGGTGATTCTGGCGGGGTGCAACGAGGTTGCAATCGCCGGAACGACGATCATTGCGATCAAGGCCAACTCAATTAAAAGTTCACTCATAGAAAGCTCCCCTTGCGGGCATTCCTAGCGGTTGTGTCTCACTCGAATCCGCGCCCGCTGCGTTGTGGCGAAAAGGGGCGGAGTCAGGATCAATACGACGTAGGCGAACCCAAGCAAGAAATCAATCATGGAAATTCAGCTCCATGCCGGCTGCAATGCACGTCTTGCGGCTCTATCGGCAGCTTGACTGTGGACAATAGCGCCACCGCACAACGATAGGGAATCACTCGTCTGTGGGAAGAGATGGAGCCTTTGGGGGAGAAGGGAGATGGCCTACTGGGGGGGAACGACGAAGTCTGAAGTAACACAGGTGAGGACTCAGGGGGTGAAAGATACGGTAATGATCGGGCGAAGTTTTGGCGCCGCGATCAGGCGGCGGCCGATGCTCAACGAGCGGCCGCGAGGATGCCTGCAGCGCGGTTGAGCGCGTCAGCGAGGGCCTGCAATTGTTGTGCGGCGACGCTGGAGTTTCCGGCGTCGATGGCCTCATTGACGCCAGGAATGACCACAGCAGCGTAGCCGGTGTACTCGCCGGGAGCGTAAATGGTGTGACGGAACCAGGGGCGATTGGGCAGGCCGGCCGGCGACAGCAGCGCGGTCTCAGTCTGTCGAAGGGCGAGATTCAATTTGGCGAGATCGCCGGTGGGAGCGGTCTGGAGCGCATAGGCTTGTTGGGCCGCGGCGGCGAGGTGCGAGGCAGCGATTTCGGCTGGCGCAAAGTCGAGCGCACTCATGCCTGAATCGGCGGCTTTGCGTTTTGCAGCCTCGATATAGGCTGAGATTTCGCGCGCGTAGGTAACGTAGTCATAGGGGAGGACGTCGGCATCGGCCATGCGCACTGCCTCAAGGCCAAGGACACGCGCCATTTCCTGCAAATAGACGAAGTGCGGATCGGCGTTCTGTGTGTACCACTGAAAATCGTCGAAGGTGGAGTGATAAACGCCATAGGGCCCGTTGGAGCCGATATCGGTGGAAGGCACGCCTGCATGTTGAAGAAAGGGCGTGAAATCGGATCCGGAGCCAAGGTCGCCGACGTGGACTTCTTCGCCCTCAACGGGTGGGGCATTGGAGGTGCGGTGCTCATTGCCGGGCTCATGGCTGGAGCGCCACTGCTGAAAGACCGTGCCCGCGACCGGGCTGGGAACCTGGCGCGTGACTCCGCGAATAAATTCCTTTAACGAGGGCACAGCCGAAGCGGAAAAGTTCGGGCCGGAGACGGCGACATCCACATTGAAGTAAGCCACGGCTCGATCGAGGGTTTGTGCTTGCTGCTCAACCCATTCAGTAGAGCCGATGAGGCCTTCTTCTTCGGCATCCCAACTGCAAAACACGATGGTGCGCTTAGGGTGCCATCCTTGCCGAAGGAGCTCGCCGACGCCATGCAGAGCTTCAAGCATGGCCGCCGTACCGCTGGACGGGTCGACTGCGCCGTAGACCCAGGCATCGCGATGATTTCCGACAACCACGGTTTCATCCGGGTCCTGTGAGCCCGGGACTTGGCCAATCACGTCCCAGATGACGCGGCGCTGATAGTCCTGCTGCGAAATGAGGTGCACTTTCACTCCGCCCGGGCCGAGGTGATAGCGGAAGGGCAGCGCGCCTTGCCAACCTTGCGGCACGCCTGGACCTTTTAACGCCTCGAGGATCGGTGCCGCATCGTGATAGCTAAGCGGGATGGAGATGATGTGCGGCTGATCGCCTTCGGGTCCCTCGAAGTTCGTCACGCGGGAAGAGTCGGGCAGATCGACTGTAGAGGCAACGCCGGGAGTTTCAGGATCGCCGGGATACTTGAAGAGATATTGGACCGAGCCGCGCTGCACGCCAGTTTCAGGCCGCCATGGGCCTATTGGGTAGGGGTCACCTTTGTAGTAGCCGTCGTCTTGCGGGTCAGAGTAGATGATGACGCCGGCGGCGCCACGTTGCTCAGCGAGGTAGACTTTTACGCCGCGGAAGTTAGAGCCATAACGGCAGATGACAATTTTGCCGTGCAGGTCAATATGATGCGCGGCCAGCTCGTTGAAGTCCTCGAGGCGACCATAGTTCGCGTAGATGACTTCTGCGGTGATATCGCCGGAACCAGAGGAGCTGTTAAACGGCATCACGACGCGGGGGTTGTCCTGGCCGGGATCGCCGTTTATGTGTTCGGTCGTAGGCCCGCTCATGAGGAGATTGCCGGCAGGGTCATAGGCTTGAACGCGCACTACTTTGGGCCAATTGAGGAGCACGCGATAGGGAACAATCTGGGTCTGGAGCCCGGCAGCGCGAAACTTGCGCGCCACGTACTCCGCAGTCGCGTGATCCTCAGGCGTTGCAGCGAGGTGCGGCTCGGCAGTTAGCGTTTTGAGCTCCTCGCCGGCCAGTTTGGGATCGGGCACGGCGAGGAAGGACGCCTCGGTCTTGGATTCGCTGGAGAAGTCAGAGTAGCCAAAGACGTGCTGCGGCGCCTCCTGTGAATGAAGCAGGTCCGATGGCAACCGCATAGACAGAACAGCGAGAAAGAGAAAAACTGCAAGCGTCTTGCGGTTGCCCATTGAATCGATCCTCTGAGAGACTTTGGCCCGTCGTCAAGCGACAGGCTGCGTGCAATGTGCGCAGCGGCGCGCGGCGAGCGGAATCTCGCTCAGGCATTCCGGACAGTTCTTGGTTGCGGGCTCGGGCGGCGCTTCGGGTTTCTTCATCCGTGCCGAGATTGCATTCATGGGCAGGACGATGGCGAAGTAGACCACGGTGGCGACGATGAGAAAGGCAACTAACGCGTTGAGAAAATTGCCGACCTTGATCTGCCCACCCCCGACGTGCAGGATGACATAGCTGAAATCCGGTTTCCCGATGGTAGCGGCGATCAACGGATTCAACACATCGCCAACCAGAGACCCCACGATGGCGTTGAATGCAGCGCCCAGAATTACAGCGACAGCCAAATCAACGACGTTACCGCGCAGAATGAAATCCCGAAATCCTTTCAGCATCGCTTCCTCCAGCGCACGACAGGCTTAATCGGTATCGCGGGCGGCACAGGCGATGGGTCGCCAGCAGCGAGGATTGCCGTTTGGGCGTGCGCTCTGCCAATCCTACACGGAGTCGGGCCCCGACCGCAGCAGACTTTTTTTCCGGCCAGGTTTCATGGAAGCGCCATCAAGACAACGATCGCCGCCAAGATCATGAGGTTGGCGTAGAGCAGGACGAGCACGCCGGCATGGTAAAAGCTCCACTGCCGTTGCAGACAGCGGGCCGTCTCTGCCATGCCCCAGGCGGCGACGAGGAGAGCGAGAAACTGCCACCGCGAACCGTGGAGATCCTGAATGTAGGGGAACCCGGCGAGCCGCAAGCTGGCCGCGAATGCGCCCACTGACAGGATAATGGCGCGCACGAGCGATCTTTGCCGCAAGCGGAAGATGGACCAACGGAGAGGCACAACCTTTCAATGTACAGCGCCGGCGCCATGCGATTTGGCGCGCGTTGAGACGAAGGCGCGATGGTGTTACGCGGTTTTGGGAAGAATATGCGTGAGTGAAACCTGGGAATGATAGACTCGTTTAGCTCGCGCCGGGATTCCCCAAAATTCAATCACCCTGCGGGGCAAAAGAGGAGGTTGATCTATGTCTGCTGGATCTCAAGCAGCACCGTTGAATCCGGGCCTGGTTTTCGAGATGGTGCAATCGCACCAGCGCACTGCGGCTCTAAAAGCGGCGATTGAACTGGACGTTTTTCGGGCGGTTGGCGAGGGGCCGGGCGATGCGGGTTCGATCGCCAAGCACTGCAAGGCATCGGAGCGAGGCACGCGCATCCTGTGCGATTTTCTGGTGATCAACGGCGTGCTGGCCAAGGAGAACGGACACTACAAGCACACGCCGACCAGCGCAGCGTTTCTTGATCCGCGGTCGCCGGCATGCATGGCATCGGTTGCGCAGTTTCTGAGCGAGTCGGCGATTATGCAGGCCGATGGGCAACTGGCGGAAATCGTTCGCGCAGGGCGCACTTACCTTCCCGGCCAGGGTACGGTGGAACCGGAGAATCCCATTTGGGTTGTGTTCGCGGAAAACATGGCGCCGATGATGGGGCCGATGGCGGGTCCGCTGGGCGCCGTGGTGCTGAACGGACACAACGGGCCGATGAAGGTGCTGGATATCGCGGCTGGGCACGGGCTGTTCGGGATTGAGATCGCGAAGCAGAACCCGCTGGCGCGCGTGACGGGTTTGGATTGGGCTCCCGTGCTGCGCGTGGCCCTGAAGAACGCGGAGAAGGCGGGCGTGCAAGATCGCTATGACATGCTGCCGGGCAGCGCATTCGAAGTGGACTTTGGCGGACCCTACGATGTGGTGCTACTGACGAATTTTCTGCACCACTTTGACAAGCCCACCAACATTGGCCTGCTGAAGAAAGTTCGTGGGGCGCTGAAGCCGGGCGGAAGGGCCGTGACCCTGGAGTTTGTGCCGAATGAGGATCGGGTGTCGCCAGCGATGCCGGCGGCCTTCGCGATGACGATGTTGACGACGACCGCGGATGGAGACGCGTACACATTCGCGGAGTTGAAGGCTATGCACGACGAGGCGGGATTCAAGGGGGTGGCGGCACATCCGATTCCAATGAGCCCGCATACGATTGTGATGGGGAGCGCGTAGAGGAGGAGTGGCCAGCGGAATATACTGCTTCGTTCTCGAAATGTGCGAGCTGGCGGCGACTCTTTAGCGAGGTTTTTGGTGGTTGGCTGAGTGAAAAGCAACCGCAGATCCTTCGATTCCCTTCGCTGCGCTGCGGTCACTCAGGATGACAGATGATGGGTTAAGTTCCTGTGCGGCGCGCGCGGACGGCGGCGGCTAGTTCGGTGAGGAGGGTGCGGGTTTCGGGCCAGTCGATGCAGCCGTCGGTGATGCTCTGGCCGTAGACGAGGGGCTGGCCGGGGATGAGCTTTTGTGCGCCTGCTACGAGATTGCTTTCAATCATGGCTCCAATGATGCGGCGGTCGCCGGCGGCGATTTGCGCGGCAACGTCATGACAGACGATGGCCTGGCGACGATAATCCTTGCCGCTGTTGGCATGGCTGAAATCGATCATGATGCGCGGTTGTACGCCCGCCTTTTCCATTCTTGCCGCAGTATCGGCGACGCAATCCGCGGTGTAGTTCACGGTTTTGCGGCCGCCGCGCAGGATGATGTGGCAATCGGGATTGCCGGCGGTGACAAAGATGGCTGACTGGCCGTGATGGGTGTGGCCAAGAAAAGTGTGCGAGTAGGCCGCCGACAGCACCGCATCAATGGCCACCTGAACATCGCCGGAGGTTCCGTTCTTGAATCCGACTGGGCAGGAAACGCCGGAGACGAGCTGGCGGTGGACCTGGCTCTCTGAAGTGCGCGCGCCGATGGCGCCCCAGGCGACGAGGCCGGCGATATATTGCGGCGAAATCATGTCGAGGAACTCGGTACCGGTGGGCACGCCCATTTCGGCGAGGTCGATGAGCAGATGCCGCGCGAGACGAAGGCCATCGTTGATTTTGAATGTGCCGTCAAGATGCGGATCGTTGATAAGCCCCTTCCAACCGATTGTGGTGCGCGGTTTTTCAAAGTAGACGCGCATCACGATGCGCAGGTCGCGAGCGAACTGATCAATGGCGCCCTTGAGGAGGCTTGCATATTCGAGCGCTGCCTTGGCGTCGTGAATGGAGCACGGCCCGGCGAGGACGAGAAGGCGGTCGTCCTGACCTTTGAGGATGGCGGTGATTTCGTTGCGCGCGTCGAAGATGGTTGCCGAAGCGGCGTCGGTGACGGGAAGTTCTTCTTCGAGGAAAACGGGTGGAAGAACGACCTTTGTCCATTGAATGCGAAGATCTTCAGTGGGGTGGAACATGAGCTCTCTTCCCGCGCGATGCGGTCCACGCGTTGCGCGCGGACCTGTTACGAATCTAACAGCCGGAGAAGATGGGGAGATAGTTTGGAGCTGGTGCGGGGGTTGAAAGCATCGTACCGCTCCGCACAACGCTCCTTTACTCGCCGAGGCGAGTGAAGTGGGGCCCTGATACAAGGCCATTCGAGTCAGGGCTCGGGCCGACGCAGCTAGTGCACGACTTCGACGACGGCGAGGGCCGCGGCCGCGGCACAGGCCCCAATCACGATGGGAACGAGGAGACGCACATGGCGGCCAGGTTCCGAGCCCGAGCCAATGTACTCCTTGCCCTTCTTCACTCGCTCCAACTCGTCGTAAGAATACGTCTCGACTTTATTGCTGTCGGCATTGGTGAACTGGAAGGACGAGCTGGAAAGCGAGCCCAGAGAACCATAGATCTGAGAGCTGTCGCGAAGTTCAAATTCGAGATAGGTGCCTGACTGAAATTTGGCAAGCCGTTTCTCGATCTTCCGCGCGTGCTTGTCGAGCGGGTTGGGTGACTCTGCCTGAGTGGCGGAGACCATCGCGAGAGATACCAAGGCAACCACGATGGAAACAATTGAGGTGCGGCGGACAAAGCGGAAGAACCTATTCATGGGGGCCCTCCTCCAAAAAACCGACGACCGCGGTCGATTTGCTTTGGGTCTGCCTGCGACCGCTGCAGCAACAGATGTTCCACAATAGCATCAAATGATGTTGGGCGGCGAAGGCGGACTAAGGAATCGTTACGGATGTAATGGAGAGGTGTAGGCGCGCTATCGGGAGCGCCGTGAGCGGCGGGCGCGCCTTGACAGCAAGGGAGAGGTGTTTCTAAACTCTAGAAAGGAATATCCTGACTATTTTTGGCGTAAGTGCAAGCAAGAGTGGAACTTAGGTGGCCAGAAATCCAGCTTAGGAGACCCGTAAGTACCGGCAGAATTCCCCTTCACGAGCCGGGATGGAGAGCTGCAAAGATGCCGGAAGCACGTCTGAGTCCGCGGGAGCGCGTGGTGTTGAACGCCATCATCGACCTGTACATTGCGACTGGCGAGCCGGTGGCATCGCAGTCGGTGGCGCGCTTTTTCGCCAATCGGGAGGGCCTAAGTTCGGCAACGATCAGAAACGTGATGGCGGCACTGGGCGATGCGGGGTTGCTGGAGCAGCCCCATACGTCGGCGGGGCGTGTTCCCACTGCGGCGGCCTTTCGCTTTTACGTGGAGCAGATCACCCAAGCGGGCCGCGCGGCGACAGGGACATTTGCCGGTGGTTCGGTTTCGGGGGGCGCAGATTCGCCCCTGAGCGAGGCGCGGCGTGGGCAGATTGAAGAAAGCTATTCCGGCGTCTCGAGCAGCAACGATTACCTGGAGCGCACATCGCACGTGCTGGCGCTGATCTCAAGCGGGCTGGGGGTGGCCTTGGCGACTTCTACCGCGAGCCAGGTGCTTGAGCACATTCACTTTTCGCGTCTCTCGACAGGCCGGGTGCTGGCGGTATTGGTGACTCAGGCCGGCGCGGTGCAGGACCGGGTGCTGGCGATCGATCGCCAATTGACGCCAGTGGAATTAGAGACGGCCGGGAGCTACCTGAACGAGAACTTCCGCGGATGGCCGGTGGAGCGCATCCGGGCGGAGGTGACGCGCCGCATGGAGATGGAACGCGAAGCTTATCGCCAATTGCTGACGTCAGTGGAAGAACTCTGCCGCAAGGGCGCACTGGCCGGAGATGAATCCGAGCCAACCATTTTTGTGGAGGGGATTGCCAACCTGATCAGCGCCGAGCAGGATCGAGAGCGCCTGCGCCAGATGTTATTGGCTTTGGAGGCAAAACAGCGGCTGGTGGAGTTGTTGAACGCCTACGTCGACGGCCGTCAGCAGGAAGTGCGCGTAGTGGTCGGCCTCGACGAGGCTTCGCCGGCGATGCAGGATTTGGTGCTGATTGGCGCACCCGCCAATCTGGGCGACGCGAAGATGGGCACGGTAGCGGTGATCGCGCCGACACGCATCCAGTACCAGGAGATGATCCAAGCGGTGAGTTATATTGCGCGCCTTTCGGGGCGGCTTCTTGATGTTCCCCCAGCTTAGAGCCTGTTCCAAACGGAAAAGCGTCGCAAGAGGAGCGGCGAAAACTGCAGCCGCACGAGTTAAATGTCATCCAAATAAAGATACGACCGATGATTTTGGAGAATGTGCTGAACCATGTGGAAGCGACAGACCGGATTAACCGAAGAACAATCCCCCAAGTCCGCGGCGCGCGGGCAGGAACCGGAAATTGACCCCTCGGCGGAGTTGCCTGCTCCAGGTGACGAGGAGAATCTGGCTGACGCTGCTGAGCCGATGGCCGAGGCCGGAAACGAAGGTGAACTCCCCGGCCCAACAGAGTTTGAACAGCTGAAGGCCGAGCGCGATCAGTTGCTGGATCGCATGGCCCGACAGCAAGCTGAATTTGAGAACGCGCGGAAACGCGCCGAGCGGGAGCGGACAGAGTTTCGCGATTCGGTGACCGGGATGGTTGTAGAACAATTCCTGCCGGTGCTGGATAACTTTGAGCTGGCGCTGAAATCGAAGGGCTCGGCCGAGCAACTGCGGTCGGGTGTGAGCCTGATCGTGAAACAGATGGAAGAGATTCTGAGCAAGATGCAGGTGAGCGCGATTCCGACTGTGGGCGAGGCGTTCGATCCACGCATTCACGAAGCGATGGGAAGCGTGGAGCGGGACGATATACCGGACCAGCATGTGGCGGAAGAGGTGCGCCGAGGTTACCGGCTGCGCGAAAGGCTACTGCGGCCAGCGCTGGTACGCGTAGCGCATAACCCAAATCAGGTGGATGAGTGAGACAGGGATCAGAGGTTAGGGATCAGGGATCAGCGAGTTGAGAGCGATTAATGGTTAAGAACGACTAAAGGGGACAATGGGTTCTAATACGAGAGTGAGCAAAGCAGATTATTACGAGGTTCTGGGCGTCAGCCGCGACGTAAGCGATCAGGAACTGAAGAGCGCATACCGCAAACAGGCGATGAAGTTCCATCCTGACCGGAACCCCGGAGACCGCACGGCCGAAGAGAAGTTCAAGCAGGCCAGCGAAGCTTACCAGGTTCTAAGCGATGCGGATAAGCGCGCGGCTTATGACCGCTTCGGTCATGCCGGCCTGGGCTCGCAGGGCTTTGGCGCGGGACCGTTTGCCGGCGGAGTGGACCTTGGCGACATCTTCGGCGATCTGTTTGGCGAGATGTTTTCGATGGGCGGCACGCAGCGTGGGGGATCGCGCGGGTCGCGTCAACAGCGCGGCGACGACCTGCGGTTTGATCTGACGATCAACTTTGAAGACGCAGTTTTCGGCATGCAGACGGAAGTGAAGATTCGCCGGCTGGAGACTTGCGGTGTGTGCGGCGGCCGTGGCAGCGCTTCAGGCCGAGGCCCGAGCGTGTGCAGCCAATGCCAGGGGCGCGGGCAGCTCAGGTATCAGCAGGGATTCTTTTCAGTCGCGCGCACTTGCAGTGCCTGCGGCGGCACTGGTTCGGTAATCGGCGATCCGTGCACAGCCTGCCGCGGCGAGGGCCGCTCCGCTACTGAAGTTAAGCTCAATGTGAAAGTGCCCCCCGGAGTGGAAGAGGGAACGCGAATCCGTTATGCGGGCGAAGGCGACGCCGGTCGCGGAGGCGGACCGAAAGGCGACCTTTATATCGTCCTTGCGATCAGGCCGCACGATTTCTTTGAGCGCCACGGCTATGACCTTTACTGCGTGATTCCCATCAGCTTTCCGCAGGCTGCCCTGGGCGCTGATTTTGAGATTCCCGGCATCGACGGCTCGGTGAGCATCAAGATTCCCGAGGGCACGCAGAACGGCAGAGAGTTGCGGATACGCGGACGCGGCGTTCCTCATTTGAACGAGAAAGGCACTGGCGATCTGATCGTGAAGGTCGCAGTGCAGATTCCGCGGAAGCTGAACCGGGCACAACGGGACCTGGTGGTGAAGCTCGCCGAAACCATGAGCATTGACAACAAGCCAACCTCGCCAGGCCTGATTGAGAAGATGAAGGATCTGTTCAGCTAACAGAGAGACGGTTGGTCAGTGGTTGGTGATCCCGGCAGCGGCGGCTGTGGGCGTTTCCGGCTTTGAGGCTGGGCTGGGCCGAAGCAGGATTCGCGATTCGACGCGCCTAGCGGATGGAAGCCAGGTGCTGATGCACGCGGCTCCCCAATGCTACCGGGGATCGATGGCGAAGTGCCCCTTGTAACTCCTTGGACAAACTGAGTATAGAGTCGGCTTGGATTGGCGAGCCCGCGTCGGCGTAGCACGAGAAGCCGGGACCGGGGAGCCCCCGCAAAGAGCGCCCGGAGTGAAACTGACTGGGCGCTAAATGGAATGGCCGCGGCTTATTCAAAAATGACCATTGCAACTCGGAACCGGCTTGAAATACACTCAGATTCCTCGTTTCTGGTTTGTTCCCCATTTCCGGTTTTTCCCGCTTCTGGATTCCTGTGGAGGTCAAAGGAAATGAGCGTTTCCAGGCATACGGTAATTCTCGCTGTGTTGGCGTTGGTACCCGCCTTGCGCGCTAAAGGAGTCCTGAGCGGAGGTTCGTCTGAGGCGAAGGTCTATGTGTCACCTGCCGGGAACGACAATTGGAGTGGTCTGCTGCCGGCGCCCAATGCAGCAAGGACGGATGGGCCGTTCCGGACCTTCGACCATGCGCGGCTCTATGTCGAGGGACTGGACAAATCGAAGTTATCGCAGGTGTTGGTGCAGTTTCGCGAGGGCACTTACACGCTGACGCAGCCGGTGAGTTTTGTTGCCGCTGACTCAGGCTCGGCGGCCACCGAGATTGTGTACGAAAACTATCCGGGCGAGACGCCAATCATCTCGGGCGGAATGCGTGTGACCGGCTGGGTGAATGTGGGGGGCAATCAATGGCAGGTTACGCTGCCGGCGGGCACGGCGAAGTTTGAAAATCTCTACTACAACGGCGCGCGCCGATTGCGGCCGCGGGTGGGCGGGTATCTCGGGACTTACTTTCGCTTCCTGGAGCCCATTTATCTGACCAAGATGGAGCACGATCAGGAGTTGCAACAATTTCCTGATCGGACGGATAACTGCCCACATGAGGATACATCGGGCGACAATCACGACGGAGAATATGAGTGCTTCGACCGTTTCACTTACGACGTGGATCCGAAGGACAATAACAACCCCCATCCGGAGACATGGACGAATCTCGCGCCGTCCTACGAAAACTTCTGCAGCGCTGCCGAGGGTGCTCCATTACAACTCGGGAACATCGAGATCCTGGACTTCGAGCAGTTCAGCACGTCGAAGCTGCCCGTGAGTTGTATCGACACGGTGAACCACATCATCTACCTAACGGGGACAACCGCTACGCCGGGGGGGCCGCACTCGAGTGAGGTCGGATTCATCAAGAATGACCGGTACCTGGTGGAGAACGTGGAGAACGCACTGACGGAACCGGGGCAGTGGTACCTGGACCCCAAGAGTTTACAACTGACCTACTTGTCACAGGAGGACGAAGACCCGAATCGCGATGTGGTGGTTGTGCCGCAGGCGCTGCAGTTGCTGATTGCATCGGGACTGCACGACGTGACGTTTCGTGGACTGACGTTCCAGCATGACAACTACGTGCTTCCGTACCCGGCAGGCCATAAGTCGACGGAGTTGGAGCCCGATATTCCGGCTGCGTTGAGCTTCCAGAACTCTTCACGTATCACCTTTGATTCGGACACCGTGCGGGAGACTGGCGGAGTGGGGCTGGACTTTATCTCCTGCGTGACCGATCCGAGCAGCGACACAAACGGTTCCGAGGCGCCGTACCCGGAGTGCGTGAGCCCGATCGCGAATCCGGCGGTTGAGGGCAACTTGATTGAGAACAGTGCCTTCTACGACATTGGCGCATTGGGCGTGCGCGTTGGCGATCCGTATCTGGCGACGGACGAAGACTGGAACGTGCCGGCGTGGAATGTGGTGGAGAACGATGTGGTGGAGGGCTACGGGCGCACGGTTCCGGCTTCGTTCGGTATCGGGCAGGGCTTCGGGCACAACAACTTATACACACACAACGACGTGTACGACGGCTATCACTGCGCCATCTCTCTCTCACAGAATGCGGGCGATACAGATAAGCCCAACGGAGTGGGCGAGGCCTACAACACGATTTCGTTCAATCACGTTTACAACTTGCTGCAGGGGATCATGAACGATGGCGGGTCGATCCGCGTGGATGCAGGGGTTGAGCAATATACGGCGCCGGGAAACAAGATATGGAACAACAAGATTCACGATGTGACCGACTCCTCGATCATGGACGCAAACGGTTACGGTGGGCACGGGATCTACATGGACAACCAGACGGGGCTGGTGGACGTAGAAAATAACCTCGTTTATCGCGTTTCAGACGCTGCAATCTATACGCCGCACGGTCCGCAACTGGTGGAAAATGCGAGTCTCATCAAGAACAATATTCTGGCGTATGCGCGGGTGGGGATGATTGAGGAGGGCGATCCATATCTCAACAGCGTGCCTACATCCGCAGCGAATGTTCCGAGGGCGTTTATTGTGACGAACAACCTGATGTACTTCGACAGGAACATCAACTCGACTTCGCCGTTCGATGGTGTGGCGACTTTGGCGCCGTTTAATGTGGACACCGGTTGCACGTATACGCCGTTCGCATACCCGCTCTACCAGGAGTTTGAAGGCAACCTCTACTGGCGGACTGATGGAACGTTTGCGAGCGATCCGAATGCGTTTGTATTGCAGACGACTGCGGCTACGAGCGGCGCGAAGGCACCATGCAGCGGCCAAGCGAGTTTACCGATCCCAGCCGGCTACACGCCTAATTCCTTTTCGCAATGGCAGACATCGATAGGAGAGGACAAACACAGCGTGGTGAAGGATCCGCATTTTACGCGGCCCGGTTATCCCTATGACAACTTTTCGTTGCTGGGATGGCCTGGCGCGGGGTTCTTGCCGTTTGACCCCAATGAAGCAGGACGGTATGTGTGGTATCCGCGGATTGAGCCGCCAGCGATCGCGCCGACATTCGTGACTGCGAATTACAACCCTGCGACGGACTATTAGAGAGCTAC
The DNA here is from genome assembly GCA_963841365.1 of uncultured Acidobacteriaceae bacterium. Lineage (GTDB taxonomy): Bacteria > Acidobacteriota > Terriglobia > Terriglobales > Acidobacteriaceae > Telmatobacter. Next base: position 17,801 of record CAWJDG010000089.1, on the reverse strand, counting down.
CACGGGAGTAAGGCGTGGGGAGGATTGGCTAAAACAAAGGAGCTTCGCGATTGGGGAATGGTGGAGCTGAGCGGGATCGAACCGCTGGCCTCCTCGTTGCGAACGAGGCGCTCTCCCAGCTGAGCTACAGCCCCACGACTTCTTTATCTTACCAGTGGGCGAACAATCCGAAAAGAGCCGGCCGACCACGCTTCTGGCCTAATAGTAGTAGGGCGTTTTTGCGGTCCACGGAGATTTTGGATAGCTGCGGTGGAGCAGTTCGAAGGCGGATTTGCTGACTGGGGTGTACTCGGTTTGAGTACCGGATGTCACGGAACTCCAGTTCTGGCAGGCGTAACGGGTTGCGCGGACGGTAAGGGCCAGGGCCTCAGGGACCTGAGGGTCGGCTGGGTGCTGCTTCGCGTAGTCGATGACACGCTGGCCGATGAGGGCGGCCGAGTCGGGCAGTTGCTGCAGTTGCTGGTATTGCGTGGCAGCCTGGGCAAGCTGATCGGCCGGAATGAACGACGGTACCGGGAGCGGCGCAGGTTTTGCGGGCTGATTTTCGTCGCTTTCGTTCCATGGCTTGCACCACCAATTGTTGCGAAACTGATCGAACTCACTGGAGCTGGCGGCGCGCGGAACTCCCTGTTCGAGATAGGGACGAACGCCCGGATTGCGCAGGATGGCGAGGTCGGCGGGAAAACCGGCGCTGGAACCGGCTGTGTCGCGCACCGATTTGGGAAGAAGCGGCGCGAGGGTAGCAGCGCTCTTTTCGTCCTGCAACAGAACGCTGCGGGTCCAGGCTACGAGAGCAATGCTCTGACGCAGATTCTGCGAAAGCGTTGGCGTGTTGGCGGCCTGAATGAGCTGAGCGAGCGGCGTTTGCTGATTGAGGATGTTTACGGCGTCCTGATCGAACCAGGGTGACTGTGTGAGTTCGGGGCACTTGGCCTCCGCGTTGACGGCATGGGCGATTTCATTGCACTGGCCTTGCAGATCTCCAGCGCCCTGGGAGCCGGACGACATGAGGACGCGCGGCGCAAATTGGAGAAATTCTTTGAAGTCGCGGGCAGCAGCCATGCGCTCCCCGAGGAGTGCGTTCAGCTTGGAGGACGGTTTTTGCTTGCGCAGCGCGGGAAGCGTGGCATCGAGCAGGGCGCGCGCTTCGTCAGTCCGCTTTAGACCGATGAGCAGACGCACACGGTGATAGAAGACCGTGTCATAAGCAGGCGATTGGGGCGGGATCTTCGCGGCCTCGTCGATGAGGACGGGCGCGAAGGAGTCGGATGGACTGGTCTTGGCGATGGACATGACTAGCCAGGGCAGAGCGTGGCTTTGCTGCCACGTTGCGAAGGCTGATGTGGAGGAGCCAAAGCCGCGCCAGGCAGCAATCCAGGCGAGGAGTGGAGGCGGGTTCTGAATCTTGATTTGCTTGACCAGGATCCAGCTAAGGTCCTGGAGATCCTGACTGAAGTTGGGGTCGGGCGCGGGGCCGGCGAGCGCAGCACTAATTTCGGCGGCTCGCATTTCAGGCTCGGTACGAATGCGAATGAAGTTGAGCTCGCTTTGAACGATCGCGCGCGAAGGCTCGGGGTTGGGTCGGGCGAGCACAGCTTCAAGCATCTGCTGCGCGCGCTGCATGGTGGCGGTGTCGTAGCTGGCGAGTTCGGCACTGTATGGATCGGTGGCTTTGCCCATGGCGAAGGCCTTGCGCACGGTGGCGCGGGCGGCAAGGTAGTCGCCCCATGCGCTCCACGGCGATGAGTGATCGGCAGCAATCGCGGCGAACTGGCGGGCAGCATCGTCGTATTGTTTGGCGTAGAACGTCGCTGAGGCAATTTGGTAGGCACGGTCGGCCTTGAGCAGTGCGGGACTGCCGGCTGGCGCGGGCGCCGGCATATTGGCGCTCTTGCCGTCACAGTTTGAGAAGACCACATCCTGGGCGCGAATCCAGTCGGCTAACCAGGTACTCTTATTGCCCCACGCGGCTGTTCGCGTGTTGAGAGTGAGCTTTGCGTTCTGAAAGGCCGGCCCGGGGCAGTCGAGGTAATTCTCATCGAAGACAATGTTGCCCTCGTAGTTAGTCGGAAAGGAGGGCTGCGTGTCCACCTGGATGACGCCGTCGACATCGTTGGCGCGAGCAAGTTGCCATTGTCCAGCGGGTTGAGAATCGATTCGCTCCTGCTTTTGGGCCTCCTGTGCAGCATCGATCTGCGCAGGAGTGAGGTTGCTCGAGTCTGGAACGGTCAAGACCCCAGCCGGAGACACATAGGCGCGAAGCTCCGCGGCGGAGAGCTTTCCGCCGTTGAGGTATCGATAAGCGACGGCGTATTCGTTGGAGTCGTAGCCTGCCTGGAGGATGCCGAGCTGGCCGGTGGCAAAGGAGGCGAGATTGTCGGGGCTCGTGGTGCTGACGAAGACATCCGGCTCGAAATCGGGACCGCAGGCATCAACGTCGCCGGCGGGCGACAGCAAGATTATGGCAACGACAAGAGCGAAGCTTAAGAATCGCATTCTCATGGAAGTCTCCGAGCGAGATCAGACGAATCAACGCGCCAGCCGTTGTCGGCGAAGATGTAGACGCGCTTGCCGACGAGATCAGAAGGCCACGGCTCCGTGGTAGAGACACCGGCGGATGATTGGCAAAGAGGTTCGAGGATGCGGAAGTCGTCGAGGTTGGGCGGGGCGAGGCGGCGGTCGGGCTCCATGCGGAACATCATGGGGACGGCTTCGTCAACGGGCAGATCGCGGAGCCAATCGTCGTAGCTGCACCAGGAGGCGAGTGCTGTGATGGAGAGCGGCAGGTTGGCGGGGAGCTGGTGGCGCAAGTCGAGGAGCAGATCGCGATAGAACGGGCGCTGGGAGCGGGTGGCATCGAAGTCGATTTGGAGAGCGGCGATGCCGGGCTCGCGGGCGCTGCGCAAGATAGCTTGAACGACGCCGCTGCGATTTTGAGCATTGAGAACGGCGCTGGGCGGCGCTTCGATGCGAACCACGGGGATTCGCGTTGCCGAATTTGGGAAGACGAGGAGATCGCGGCGAGGTTGGCTTTCGACGGTTAGGCGGATGGTCAGCGTCTGATCGAGATAGGCAACGGCGAAGCGGCGGGTGTTAAGCGCACGAAGGTCTTCGCGGCGCTCCCATGCCCAGAGGGTCACCGGCGGCAGCGCGGCGATGCGACCTTGAGGGTGAGGAAGAGTGTCAGAGCGGATTGCGAACGAACAAAGAAGCGTGGCGAGAGCGAGAGAAGCGCCATTCCAAGAGTGCATGGATGGTGGCATGGTGGTGACGGTACCACAATGCACCAGGCGGAATAAGAAAGCAAGGCCGGGGACGGCGCCCCGGCCTTTTTGATTGCTCTGGCAAATCCAGACCACCCAGACCCAGAGCGGAAAAACTGCCTACAGCTGATTCATGTTCTGAAGGAACTCGGCGTTGTTGCGGACCTTCTCAAGGCGGCTGATGAGCAGCTCCATGGCTTCTACGGGCGAGAGCGGATTCAAAACGCGGCGCAGGATGAAGACACGCTGCAAATCTTCCTTGGGAATGAGCAGCTCTTCCTTTCGCGTACCACTGCGCTGAATATCGATGGCCGGGAAGACGCGCTTGTCGACCAACTTGCGGTCGAGGATGATTTCCATGTTGCCGGTGCCCTTGAACTCTTCAAAGATGACTTCGTCCATGCGGGAGCCGGTATCAACGAGGGCGGTAGCAATGATGGTGAGCGAGCCGCCTTCTTCAATGTTGCGGGCCGCGCCGAAGAAACGCTTGGGGCGCTGCAGCGCATTGGAGTCGACGCCGCCGGAGAGGACTTTGCCGGAGGGCGGGACGATGGTATTGTAAGCGCGCGCCAGACGTGTGATGGAGTCGAGCAGAATGACGACGTCGCGCTTGTGCTCGACGAGGCGCTTGGCTTTTTCAATCACCATTTCGGCTACCTGCACGTGGCGAGCGGCGGGCTCGTCAAAGGTGGAGCTGATGACTTCGCCCTTGACGGAGCGCTGCATGTCTGTGACTTCTTCAGGGCGCTCGTCGATCAGCAAAACGATAAGCACTACCTCTGGATGATTTGTCGTTACGGAGTTGGCGATGGACTGCAGCAACATGGTTTTGCCGGTGCGTGGAGGAGCGACGATCAAGCCGCGCTGGCCTTTGCCGACGGGCGTGAGAAGGTCCATCACGCGGCCGCTGATGCCTTCGCGCACAGTCTCCATCTTGATGCGTTCCTGGGGATAGAGCGGCGTGAGATTGTCAAAGAGGATTTTGTTGCGCGTTTCCTCAGGCGACTCGAAGTTAATAGCCTCGATCTTGACCAGCGCGAAGTATTTCTCGCCCTCGTGCGGCGGGCGGACGTTGCCACTGATGGAGTCGCCGGTTTTGAGGTCGAACTTGCGAATCTGCGAAGGCGAGACGTAGATATCGTCAGGGCCGGGTAGATAGTTGTAGTCCGGAGAGCGAAGGAAACCGTAGCCGTCGGGGAGGATCTCCAGCACACCTTCGGCGAAGATGTGGCCTTCTTTCTCGCTTTGCGCCTGGAGGATTTTGAAGATCAAATCCTGTTTGCGAAGGCCGCTGGTTCCTGGAATTTCAAGAGTGCGCGCGATGCGACTCAACTCAGTAATGTTTTTTTCTTTTAGTTCTGCGATGGTCATGATCACCTGCACGAAGGCGGGATTTGGAGGGTGGGGGATGCGGAGGGGGAAGTTCTCCAGAGGATAGAGTCAGACAGGCAATGAGCAAACCGGCCGGCGCAAACCAACCTTGAACCATCTTCCATATTCATCTGGAGTAGCGGAGCGCCGAGAACGCAATGAACTCTTCGACAGGAAGATGCCTTGAAACAGTTACCTGACTTAACGATTGGTATTGTGAGAGACGCGGTTACGCCGCACGGCGCCTTTCTACCGATTGGGCCGCAGGCGCTTCTTCGGGCGTCTCAGCTTCAGGGTTGGCCGATTCAAAGCGACACAAAACCTCGTTGGTGGTGTCTTGCAGCCGTGTGTTCGGCTTGTGGAGCTTACGGGTTGCCTTACTCGCCAATTGACAGAGCTGGTAGCGATTGGTCACATGAGAAAGTGCCCGGAAAACAAGATCAGAACGCATTTGAGTATCTCCTTCTTTTTCAAATCGCTGCCCTGATCCGCAAGGTCAAAACGCCGTCAGAACAGCGGAGGGGAGCCATTACAAACGAGGGCTACCCCAAATTGGTGCTTCCATGTCTTAGACGCACTTTATTCGCCCCAAGTTCAAAATTTTCTGGGACTTTTGCACGTTGTGATATGGACGCCATGCCGTATCGGATATGCAGTTTACGCCAAAGACATCCGGGTGCCTTCAAGACCATTCGGAGCACGCCAAGAAGCGCACCCTAGTCATCAACAGAGCACTTGCTCAAATATGATGCTGGAAATGGCTGAACGGGCAAACCCGGCCGCACAACGCAACCTGCCCTCAATGGATGGCTATTGTGAGCGTATATCCAACCCTGGCTCAGGTCAATAGTTATTTTTGAGCATTTCAGAGACCGCTCCCAGGGTTTGAGAGCGCTGTTTCCCTGCCACCCTGGGCGTGGTAAATCAATCGGACTAACGTGTGTATTATCAATTAATTGTACGGATTTTGAGTTTGAGGGGAGGGAGCGTGGCCGAATGCCCCGTGAGCGCGCAACGCGAGCAGCCGCGCGTACAGCCGGAACCTTCCCAGTAACTTATGACGCGTCGGGCAAGTTTTGGCTGCGGCGAAGGCTCTGAAGCGGGACGGTCAGCGGTGCAGGCGGGTGCTACGAGGTTGTGCAATGAGCGGCCTCACCTTAGCCACAACAACAGAGCCGTGGCGAAGCTCCACCCCGCAGACAAAGACCAGTCTGTGGGGGCCCCGGGGTGGAGCACCCAGTTTGTTCGAATGCGTGCGTGGACCCATTGACTCCGCTCATGCAGGCTCACGCACGACAGCCGGTCAGGAAACCAGCGCCATTGATTCGTTCAGGCCCAGTAGCTGCGATCCAGTGTCCTATATTGGATGGCCTCGGCCAAATGGCCTACTGCCAGATGTTCGGCACCCTCAAGATCTGCGATGGTGCGGGCCACCTTGAGGATGCGATCGTGAGCGCGTGCCGTGAGGCCCTGCTGCTGCATGGCGCGCTCGAGCAGCCGCTCGGCGTCGGCAGTGAGCTCGCAATAAGTACGAACCTGGCGCGTCGTCATCTGGGCATTGGCGTAGATTTTTTCGCCGGCCTTTTTGAATCGCTTGCGCTGGTGATCGCGCGCTACCATTACGCGGTTGCGAATGTGAGCGGAGCCCTCGGCCGCCGCGCCTCCGCGGAGTTCCTTGTACTGAACGGCGGGCACCTCGATGTGGATGTCGATGCGGTCAAGGAGGGGGCCCGAGATTTTGGCCACGTAGCGCTGGATCATGGGCGGGGTACACATGCACTCTCGCGACTTGTCGTTGAAGTAGCCGCAAGGGCAGGGGTTCATAGCTGCTGCGAGCATGAAGCGCGCAGGAAAGCTGAGCGTCATGGAGGCGCGAGCGATGGTGACGGTGTGATCCTCAAGGGGCTGGCGCATGACCTCGAGGACATTGCGCGGGAATTCGGGGAGCTCGTCGAGGAACAGCAGGCCGTTGTGCGCAAGAGAGACTTCGCCGGGACGGGGCACGATGCCGCCGCCGATCAGGCCTGCGTCAGAGATGGTGTGGTGTGGGGAACGAAAGGGCCGTTGCGTGACCAGGCCCGCTCCGGCATCGAGCACGCCGGCAACCGAGTGAATCTTGGTGGTTTCAAGCGCTTCCTCGAAGGTGAGGGGGGCGAGTATGGAGGGCAAACGCTTGGCCAGCATGGTTTTGCCTGATCCTGGCGGCCCGATCATGAGAATGTTGTGGCTGCCGGCCGCGGCTACTTCGAGGGCGCGCTTGGCGGTTTGCTGGCCGCGCACATCGCAAAAGTCGACGGAAAACTCCTGGAGCTGCCCCAGCAGAGTCTCGGTGGCCACACGATAAGGCTCGCGCTGGATGACACCCACGACGGATGTGTTGAGCAATTCCAGCACATCGAACAGCGAGGAGACGGGATATACATTCACACCCTCGACCACGGCTGCTTCGGCGGCGTTGGCGGCGGGCAGAATCAGGTTGGGAATTCCCTTTTCACGCGCGAGAACAGCCACGGGCAACATTCCGGCGACGGGCCGAACACCTCCATCGAGGCCAAGCTCGCCGACGAGAAGAAAACGGCTGAGATCATTGGAGCGCAAGGCGCCGTAAGCCCCGAGGATGCCGACGGCGATGGGCAGATCGAAGCCGGAGCCCTCCTTCTTGATGTCGGCGGGTGCAAGGTTGATGGTGATGAATGTAGGTGGAATGGTATAGCCGGAGTTTTTGATTGCGGCACGGACCCGGTCGCGGCTTTCGCGGACTGCTGCGTCTGGCAAGCCGACGGTATGGAAGTGGTCTTCGTTGGAAACCACGCCGCTATAGTCGACCTCGACGTCGATGAGGTTGGCGTCGATGCCGTAGACAGCTGCACTGAGGGCCTTGAAAAGCATGGTGGAGGGCTGCGCAGCGAGTGTACCAGAGGAGATGGCGCGGCCATCTGTGCGCGCAGATACAGGGGTCAAGGATAGAGGCCAGTGAACTGCGTATGAAGGAGGGCTGCGGGTTTCTCGCTACCAACCCCCTTTACTCTCGCGAGGGAGATCACGAATCCGTACCTTCGTCTGGAGTGTGACCGCTGAGGAATTGACGTTTTGATGTGCGCCCGTTAATTAACTTTGGTTAACACTTATGATTTATCATGATTAATAAATTCGGCACGGCCGGGACTACAGGAGCGGACGATGAGATTGCATGCAAGAGCGCTTCAGGGCGACTTGTTCTCCGGGTGGGCGGTCGTTCTTGTCGCTATGATCGCTGCACTGCCCCTCTCGATAAAAGCATTTTCTCAGTCTGACAGCAAGACCGATATTGCTTCGGGACACGCAAATGGGGCGCAGGAGGGGACGAAGACTGAGGAGAGCGCAGCGCCGGCACAAGACGGCCCCGTAACCAATCCTGGTAGACCAACGGTTTCGACCCCTGCAACGCTCACCCCGGTTGGCTACCTTCAATTCGAGACTGGGCTTCTGGCTGCCTGGCGGTCTCCCGAGTTCTCCTCGCAGGTTGACATAGGAGAGGTGATCAAGTTCTCAGTTTCGCGCCGGGTCGAACTTCTGGCGGCCAGCGGTCCATTCGTGCATTCCGATACTCGGCCCACCAATGGCACAGGAGACGAATCCCTGGGAGTTCAAGGGGTGTTATGGCCCGGGGAAGGCGTACGCCCGACGCTGGCGTTGAGTTATTTCCGCCGAGTTCTAAACGGAGGAACACCAGACCTGGATATCGGCAGCGCCAGCAACTCGCTCATCCTTCTTGCCAGCGCCGATGTGAAGGGCTTTCACTATGACACAAACTATTTATTCAATGAAGTCGACAGCGACGAGGGTGTGCGCCGTGCCCAATTCGGACAAACACTTTCGGTGTCGCACAACGTTGGGAAGAAGTTCGGAATTTCCGGGGAACTATGGAATTTTACACAGCCTTTTCTCCGGAGCCACGCTTTCGGCAATCTATGGGCTGCAAATTACAACGCGAAGAAAAACCTCGTGCTCGACCTCGCTTTTGATCGCGGGTTGACCACCACTTCCACCCGATGGGAGATCTTGGCAGGCTTTACTTATCTGTTGCCAAGAAAACTTGACCTGCACTGACGACCGCAGCGATTGCGATGGCAGGGCGAATGACTGGCATCCATCAACTCGAATTGTCGATCACGAAGGCATTGACGTCCGCTCGGTAGACGTTGGAGTCTCGCGCGATTCAGGCGCGATCGGCGGGGAAGCTGCCTACCGATTCTCCGGGGGCAACGTTCTGGCCTGCTAATACGATGGCGTGGCTGGCGATGTGAGCGCCCGCGCCGATGACGGTGGGTTGAAGCCGGATTTTGTCGTAATCTCCCGCAACGTGGGAGTGGGAAAAGATGCGCGCAAACGAACCAATTACGGCGTGGTTGCCGATGGTGATCCCTCCGCGATCATTCAAGAGAGCGCGTTGGCGGATAGTGACGCCATCGCCGATGGAGAGGTTGTAGCCGTAGGTGAGGTCGACGCCATGGTAGATTTTGACGCCGGCGCCCATGTGTTCAAAGATGTGGTGGCCTAACATGGAGCGAAAACGCAGGCCCAGCCAGTGATTCAATCCGATGGGCGAGCGGTCAAACATCTGCCAGAACCAAAGCAGGGGCTTGCGCCGTGCAAAGCGCTCGCGATCGACGTCGGCAAAGTGTCCAGCTTCGAGGGTCACGTTTTCCGGGTCGAGGGAAAGACTGACCACGTTGCCGGGAAGCTCGGAGGTGAGGGTCAAATTCAATTTGCCTCCATGCGGACGGCCGAGATAGAGCTGGTAGAGCTGGTCGCGCACAATCTCGCTGCGGCGCTCCGGGGAGCTGTGGCGAAGGAACTCCTCGTCGAGAAAGCGGATCCAGCGGCGGTAGATCTCTTCAGCTTCAGCAGTCGGATGGGGAACGGAGATGGTGGCAGGAGTGGCCATATGCCTTCGACGATAAACCACCGGGAACAAGGGAACAAGGGAACAAGGGAACGAGGGAGCCAGGTCGCAGGGGTGACTGGGCGCGGGATGAAGTCGAGGCGATTGTCGTGCTTGTCACAGCGCGGACGCTCCGTCAAGCCGTACTATCCCAGAAATGCACGAGGGCGCCTATTTCACTTACATCGTGGCGAGCAGGAGCCGCACTCTTTATGTCGGCGTGATTGGAGATTTGCTGCAGAGAGTCTTTCAGCACAAGTGGAAGGGACATGAAGGGTTTTCGGCGAAGTACAATTGCGACCGCCTAGTCTGGTTCGAGGGGTATCAGGACGTGACGAAGGCAATTGCTCGCGAAAAGCAATTGAAGAATTGGGGGCGCGAAAAGAAACTTACATTGATAGAGCGGACGAACCCAGCGTGGGTTGACTTGAGCAGGGATTGGTACGACGTTGAGCCGGCGGCCTTCAAGCGTGCAACGGATCGGATGCTTACTTAGAGGCAACTGCAGATCCCTCGACTTCGCTCGGGATGACAAGCTCTTTTTGTTGGTTGTTGGCTGTCTGCTGTTAGCTACTCACTGTTTACTGTTGGCTGCCCTTTAACGGCGGCCCTGGATGGTGCCAGAGTTGCCGCCGGATTTCTTCACGGCACGGCGGGCAGCGATGGCGTGCATTTCCTTTCCCCAATGCGAACGGTTGATGCCGATCTGCATAGCCAGCATCATGATGTTGCCGGTTCCCCAATAAAGCGCCAGTCCTGACGGATAGTGCAAAAGAATGTAGCCGAAGAAGATCGGCGTCATAAAGGCCATCATGCGGCGCTGGGTGGGATCCATGCCAGGCGAGGGCGTGATGTATTGGGTGAGGAACATGGTGACGATAACGACGATGGGCAGAATGTAGGTGGGGTCGGGCTGCGACAGATCTGGAAGCCAAAGCCAGTGAGCCTGGCGCAGTTCCACCGCGTTCTGCAGCATGCGGAAGTAGGCGAAGAAGAGCGGCATCTGCAAGAGCATGGGCAGGCAGCCGCCATACATATTCACGCCTTCAGTCTTATAGAGCGCCATCATCTCGGTGTTCATCTCACTACGCTTGGGATCGTTCAACTTGAGATTCGCGTAGCGTTTCTTGATGGCGTCGACTTTGGGCTGAATGCGCATCATCTTCAGCGACGACTTTGTCATCATGAAGCGGGTGGGCAGAAGGAGAAGGTTGAAGAGCACAGTGAAGACGATGATCGCCCAGCCCCAGTTGGAGATGCCGATGCGCACCATGAAGCGCAGGATGACGTACAGCGGCTTGGCGATCACGGTCATCCAGCCGTACTGGATGAGCGAATCAAGCGAGGGCCCGTCGGGCTTGCCGTCAGGGCCCATGGAGTGGACGGAAGAGAGCAGGTCTGTTGCCTTGGGCCCGGCGAAGAGGCGCAGGTGCGTATCTCCGCTGGTGTCGCCAACCGCCAGACCGAGCACGTCGTCAGGAGCCTTCTTACTGTTGGAGTTGCCGGGATCGACAGGCCGATCAACGGCATTATGCAGCGTTACTACGGTCGTACGATCGGGTACGTCGGGGAGAAAGGCCGAGGCGAAGTAGAGATCCATGACGGCCGCGTACTGGTATGGCTGGTCAAGCGTATTGTTGCCGCTGACCTTCGCTGCTGCCTGGGAGTCCTGTTTGCCGGCGACCGACCAAGCAAAAAAAGACGGGGTTTGCGGTTGGGACCGGATCGTCGAAGCCGGATCAAGCTCTTCCATGTCGCCTAATCCGGCGGGCCAGGCGATCAGGGCGCGGACCGGAGTGCCGTTCTGCCTGACCTGGGCGTCGATGGATACGACGTAGCTGGAGTCGAAGTGAAGGGTCTTTACAACGTCGAGACCGTTCGCCGCGTAATGAAAGGAAATGGTGGCGGGCGCAACAACGAGACCCGTCGCGCTGGGCTGCACACCTGTAACTGTCGCCTGGTAAAGCGCCTGGTTAAGCTGTGTGGTGAGCGCCGAGTCGTAGGAATAGAGAGACAGGGGAAGCCCCAGATGCTCCGCGGCTTCGACGTGTTGCGCGGCCTGTTGCTGCACCAGGTCGAGTGGTTTGCCCGCGGAATCAAAATACTTTTTCAGAATCCAGTGCTTGACCTGGGCGCCGCGATTGGTGAGGACAATTCTGTAAAGCTCATTCTCGACCGTGATGTCGCTCTCGATGGTGGCAGAGATCTGTGGCGTGGCGACGGAGGAAGGTGAATGTGCACTTGCCGCAACTGGCTGCGATGGGCCTGGCGCGACTTGAGCGGACGGAGCGCTGGTCTGCGATTGTGTGGGCTGGGGCGGCTGTTCTTCCGGCTTAGGCTTCGCGAAAAAATACTGATAGCCAAGGAATGCGGCGAGCACGAGCAACATGAAGGCCATGGTGGAGCGCATATCGCCGCCACCACCACCGCCAGATCCCTGCGTTTGCAGATTGGGATTATGAACTTCGGGCAAAGGATACTTCCTATCGTTCGGAAGGACAGCCTGCGGGACTGCCGCTCCTGTTCTTATGGTAACGGTTCGTGGGGAAAGGCTGCCGTGCCGCGATGGACGGCAGCGGGCGGAACCGGATCGAGCCCTCCGCGCGCGAATGGGTGACAGCGCAAGAGTCTCCAAGCCGCCAGCGCAGAGCCGCGCAGAGGGCCATGCGTCGCAATGGCGGTGGCCGCATACTCAGAGCATGTGGGCAGATACCTGCATCCGCCCGCGCTGAAAGTATGAAGGGCCGGCGAAAGCCAACGGCGATAGAACGAGATGAATGCGAGCAAGAGGCGCGTCATAGTGCAGGCTTAACCGGAGGCCGCGGCGTGGCCACGAACGGCTTGACGCCGCGCGCCGCCTCAGCCCTGGCTATCTCAAGAATACGCACAATCTCCGCTTCAAGTTGCGCGAATTCGACGGTGAGCACGCCTTGGCGCGGATGGAAGATGAGATCGAAGCCCTGGGGCAAGAGGTCGACGTGACGGCGCAAAGCCTCGCGCAGGCGGCGCTTGATGCGGTTGCGCTGGTGCGCTTTGCCCAACACTTTGCCCACTGTAAGTCCAATGCGCGCCACGTTCGAAGCGGTGGCGCCATGTTGCGTTTGCGGCGCCAAAAACCAGCTCATGGTTGCGGATTGCCGCTTGCGACCGGTGGCATAAGCGAGCAGAAAATCAGAATGCTTACGCAGGCGGGAGAACGCCAGCGTTTGGCGCTGGGCTGGGTTAGAAAGAGAGTTCATGAGGAAGGCTCGGTCCGGAACGATCGCAGCAAAGGAAGAGAACGCGCTCCGGTGTGGACAGAACCCATCTTGAATTCGTTCGGGGGCTCAGTCGCGATGCCCGGCGCTGACGGAGACGCGCTTGCGGCCCGCAGCGCGGCGGCGGCTCAACACCGCTGCACCGGCATTGGTCTTCATGCGCGACCGGAAGCCGTGTGTTTTCACACGGTGGCGGCGGTTGGGTTGAAAGGTACGCTTGGGCATGTGGAGGGGCTCCTGTTTACTAAAGAAAATCTGCGTGTTATGCCATTTCTGAGTATACCGAAGGATGCGCCGGGAATCCAGCGAGGAGCGCACGTCACGATGCGACACTCCAAAAGCAAAGTGTCGCGTATTCTGGGAAGGTGCAAGAGCGACGAGAAAAAGATGCGTTGTTTTTGAACTGCCCCTGAGAAATGCTCGTGAGTAGAGTGCGAAGTTTCACCATCCTTGGTGCAACTTACGGAGTCGCAAAAAAACTTATGTGAAAGAGAGATTGCAACGGCCTCGAGATGTGCTACTATCGGGACCGTTCAAGAAATTTCAAACGAAATTTCGGGTCCCTGCAACACGGCTTTTTGCTCAAGAAAAACGCCCCAGGATTGAAGTCTTTTGGGGCACACCAGCGGCTCACAGATTGTCGGTCAACGAGAGGTGGGCTTGAAAGCAACACATCGAGCCCAGCAGAAGACTGTTGTCTGAAAGCCACAAAAATCAAAACCGCCGAGCACTGCACCGGCGGAAGACGCAAGGATTGTACGATGGCATTTGCAACTTCGCCGGCTACGGCACTCAATCCATGGCTCCAGATTCTCGCAGCTTTAGAGAAGAAAGTTATTCGGCAATCATTCGAGACCTGGCTTAAGCCCACCCGTTTCAGTCATACAGCGGGCCGCACACTTTATGTGCGTGTACCCTCGCCGGAGTTCCAGCACATCGGCGACAAATATGGGGACCTGATCCAGGAAGCGATCGATCTTTATTCTCTTGAACTTGATGACGTGAGCTTCGTGACGGTCGAGGAGGATCCCTCGATTCCGCCGCAACGCAAGGACGGGGGATTTGGTCCTGTTCCCTCGCACGCGCCGACGGCGCCGCCCGCCAATGGCATGCGCACCCCCGAACAGGGACGCTTTGACTGGTCAACAGCAGCGCAACTGAACCCGAAGTACACGTTCGATGCGTTTGTGATCGGCAACGGCAACCAGTTTGCACGCGCAGCCGCGCTGGCTGTGGCGGAACGCCCGTCACGCGCCTACAATCCGCTGTTTCTCTATGGCGGTGTGGGTATGGGCAAGACACACCTGATGCATGCGATCGGTCACGAGGTGAAGCGGCGGCAGCCCGCCTGCAACATCTGCTACGTCTCGGCGGAGAAGTTTACCAACGAGATGATCAACTCCATCCGGAACGATCGCATGACGAGCTTCCGCGACCGCTTCCGCACGGTGGATGTTCTGCTGATCGACGACATCCAGTTCATCTCGCAGAAAGAGCGCACGCAGGAGGAGTTCTTCCACACCTTCAACGCACTGCACGAGTCGATGAAGCAGGTGGTGATTGCTTCAGACCGCCCGCCCAAGGAACTGACCGAAATCGAAGAGCGGCTGCGTTCGCGTTTTGAGTGGGGATTGATCGCCGATATTCAGCCGCCCGATCTCGAGACCAAAGTTGCGATCCTGCTGAAGAAGGCAGAGAGCGAACAGGTGCAATTGCCCACAGATGTTGCGCTCTTTATTGCATCGAATGTGCGGACAAACGTCCGCGAACTGGAAGGCGCGCTGGTGCGGCTGATTGCGTGGTGCCAACTGAATCGAATGGAGATCACGCTGGCGGCCACTCAGCAATGCCTGAAGCAGTTCATCGACATGCAGGTACGCAAGATCACAATTGAAGCGATTCAGCGTGCCGTAGCCGAACAGTTCGGCATGAGGGTCGCGGACCTGAAGCAGAAGAACAACTCGCGCAACGTAGTTGTTCCGCGACAGATTGCCATGTACCTGGCCAAGCAGATGACGGAAGCGAGTTTGCCGGAGATCGGGCGCCAGTTCGGCAACAAACATCACACCACGGTGATGCATTCGATTGGCAAGATCGACGAATTGCGCCGGACCGATAAGGACCTGCATCGTACGTTGAGCAAGCTGCAAGATGTGCTGAACTGCTGAAGGCAGGGAACGAGGGAGCAAGGGAACAAGAAAGACAGGGGGCGCGCCGAGTTGCGCGCCCTTTTTGTATTCCCTCTCAAGCTAGCGATCGGAGCGAGCAACCCAATCAGGCGTGGCGGGAGTATCCGCCGGGCTGGCCGTTCGGTGAGCCATTCTCGGAATGAAATTCCAAACTTGCATGGTCGCGCTCGCGCAGGTCATTCTAGGCGCATGGAATATCGACTTCTTGGAGGCTCAGGCCTCAAAGTTTCGGCGTTGAGTTTTGGGTCCGCGACGTTTGGCGGGTCCAACGAATTTTTCAAAGGCTTTGGATCGACGGAGGTCGATGAGGCGCGGCGGCTGATCGAAATCTGCTTCGAGGCCGGGGTGAACTTGTTCGATACGGCGAACGGCTATTCCGAAGGCCGTTCGGAAGAGATTCTGGGCAAAGCGCTCGCAGGCAAGCGGGACGATGCGTTGATTTCGACGAAGTCGGGCTTTTCGACGGGCGATGGACCGAACGACGAGGGGTCAAGCCGTTATCATCTACGGCGCGCGCTCGAAGACAGCCTGCGGCGGCTGGGCACGGACTACATCGACATTTATCACTTGCATGGATTTGACGCGCTGACTCCGATTGAAGAGGTGCAAAGCACGCTGGACGAATTTGTGCGCGAAGGCAAGGTGCGTTATATCGCGTGCTCGAATTTTTCAGGATGGCACTTGATGAAGTCGCTCGCCGTGGCCGATCGCTACGGTTGGACGCGGTTTGTAGCGCAGCAGGTTTATTACTCGCTGATTGGGCGCGAGTACGAATGGGAGTTGATGCCGTTGGCGCTCGATCAAAAGGTGGGCGCGCTGATTTGGAGTCCGCTGGGGTGGGGACGGCTCACAGGCAAAATCCGCAGAGGAGCAGGTTTGCCTAGTGTTAGTCGCTTGCACAGCATTGCCGACGCCGGACCGCAGGTGGCCGATGAGTATCTGTATACCGTGGTAGACGCTCTCGACAAGGTGGCCGAGGAGACGGGAAAGACGGTTCCGCAGGTAGCGTTGAATTGGCTGTTGCAGAGGCCGACGGTTTCTTCGGTGATTGTTGGCGCGCGGAATGAAGAGCAGTTACGGCAGAACCTGGGCGCGGTGGCGTGGAATCTGAGTGCTGAACAAGTGGCTGCGCTGGACAAGGCGAGCGAGCAGACGGCTGCTTATCCTTATTGGCATCAGCGGAGGTTCTTCGCGGGGAGAAATCCGCTGCCAGCGTGAGAAAGACAGGGAGCACAGGGAGCGAGAGCGCTGGGAGCGAGGGAAAAGCGCCGGGGTCAGGGTGGATGCGGCGGCTAATGCATCCAGATTTTGTGGTGCTTTTTGACAACGTAGTGGCCGATGAGCCAGCCGGTGGCGGCGCCCACGAGCGCGTCGGAGGGAAAGTGCTGGCGACCCAGGACGCGCGTGAGACTGACGGCGGTGGCCCCGGTATAAACGCTGGCCTGTATCCATGGGGAGTGGTACTCGCCGGCGACGGCGGAGGCAGCAGCCCAAGCGACGGTGGCGTGCGCGGAAGGGAAGGACGACTCAGGGCCGGCGCTGGATTGAAAAAAGTGCCCGCGCGAGCTGTCGACCGTGGGCCGCTCCCGCCAGAAGACCAGCTTCAATGCCTGCTCGACCACAACGCCATCAGCCATCGCCTCTCCGCCGAGGATGCCCGCCTCGCGAGCATGATCGTCCTGCCCGAATTGGCCTTTGGCGAAGAGCACGACGGGGACAGCGATAAGACCGCCAACTAGCCCGTCAGACACATTGACATTGTCGTTGTTGAACGAAGGATTTTTTGAGACAACCTGGCTCTGGGTATGGTGGTCAGTAGCGATGGCAGCGCCGGCGGCGACGGCAAGAGGCAGAAGCCATCGAAGATCGTGTGTGCGCAGGCGGGCGGGGCTGGTCCAGATGGCTCCCTGATCATGGAAAAAAATGTTGAGGGAGTTGCGGACAGTTACGTCGGTGGTATTCGATGATGGCGCATCCACTCCGCTCGCGGGGATGGGAGCGTTGGGCAGAGCGACACTGGCTAGAGCGATGCCGGGTGCGGGAGCCTGCGCGCGGGCAGCAACAAGGCAGAAGCTGAGCGCGGCAGACGTAATTACTCGCGCGGAACGGAAATGAAGGCGGCGAAGGACTGGATCTTGCGGTATAGGCTGCTTGGGGCGAGTCGTAGACATTGAGTAGTATCTATCGGACTATTCCAGGCAGGTAAATGTCAACAAAATCGAACGAAGATGCTGGCATCTTCATCTTCACCAATTTTGGCGGGATGTCCTTTTTGAATGCGAACGCCCCAGAACGCAATGACTCGAGACTAAGGGGAAGTGACCTGGAGCTGATGCCAACCGCCGCCTGACGGCGCAGTTGCAGAGTTGACGACGTCGCCCACGCCGTTGGTCCAGTAGCCACTCTGTGGGCCAGTCCAGACATTGCGTGATTCGCCGGTAAGGGGATCGACGGTGGGAGTGACGCCGTTGATGGCGTTGTCGAAGCTCTGGAATTGCCCCACTTCTGCGTTCTGATGGCTTTCGAAGGCGCTCACCTGGCTGCGCATAGCCTGCATTTGCGCATCGAATTGCTGAATTTGTTGCGCGAGCTGGGCCATGCGGTTCTGCTGGCGAGCCTGCTGATACTGGAGCGCGTAAGCATCCATCTGCTTCTGGTAGTTAATCCAATCGGGGTTAAGGCGGAAGGTCTGGGCGCAGTGGAGCAGGATGGAACGAGCGAGGGCGAGCTGGCCGGGAGTGGTGATGAAACTGGCGAGGGTGGGCACAGTCCAGATGCTCGATGTCAGCGTGGTTTA
>CAWJDG010000088.1:0-35317 GCA_963841365.1 uncultured Acidobacteriaceae bacterium | reverse complement strand
CAAGTTGCGGGTTGGTGGTGTCCAGTTCAGTCGCTCCCGCCGATGTCACCTGCACCGTCTCGCTGCTGGCGCCGACGGTTAACTTGATATTGAAGGTTGGCGTCGCTCCGATTTCGACAACCACATGGGTGGCTTCGAACCGCTCAAATCCCATGGCTCTCACCGTGATTTGGTAAATCCCCGCCGCGAGCGGGGCCGTATACTCGCCCTGCGACGAGGTGGCAAATTGTGCGGTGATGCCAGTGGCTTCGTTCCTAAACGTGACCTGAGCATCGGAAACGACTGCACCCGACGGATCGGTCACCGCGCCGGTAAGTCCCGCTGCCTGTCCATATAAGTACTGTTGTAAAGCCGAGCCTACCAGCGTGAAAAGTAGTACCCACATCCAAATAGCAAACCGTTTGCCCCCTGGCCTGCCATCGGTGAATCCTAGAGAGTTGTCTGCGTAATTCATTCATTGCCTCCAAAGCACTCGGAGCTGTTCCTCAAAAACGCGCACACGTCCGCGAATACCCGGGACTACACATCTCCTGGTCTGTCGCATCGTGCCTGTCTGGAACCTTGAGAGAGTTTCGGCGATCAGAGCTCGTCTGCCAAGGGATTAGCCCCCGGAAAACAAGGTGAAATCTTCCTGCTAACCGAAGTGCCTTGCTTTATGACGAACATTATGCCGAACTAACATGAACTGAGTGTGATTTAAATCACTCGAAATTGCCGGCTCGCGAGCGGTTCGCCTTTCCCCCTGAATCTAAAGCCACTTGTACACGAGAATTGCGGAGCGATTGCGCGGCTTAACGTAAAGAGCGAGGCGTCGTTAACCCCTCACACATGCCGCTGTATATAATTTGATACGCATATGCCCGGGCCTCAGATCATGTCGGATCCACGGAAATCGGGGGGCGGGCTGGCATCCGACTTCCACTCCGATCCCCGATGGTATCTTGTCGAACGTATCCTTCTGACCGCCCCATTCCAGAAATCCACCAACCTGCATGCCCTGCTCTCTTATCTGGCGGAGTATTCGATCCAGGGAAAAGCAGACGCCCTGACCGAGCACCAGATTGGAATGGCAGTTTTCGGCAAGCCCACTGGCTACAGCCCGGCCGAGGATAGCGCGGTTCGGGTGCACGTGCGCCAGCTCCGGCTTCGGCTGCATGAATATTTTGACCAGGAAGGCCGTAACGAGATCCAGCGCGTGGATATTCCAAAAGGCTCTTACCGGCTGGAGTTTCAAAGCGAAGAACCTGGCGCTAGGCTCCTGCCGCCGCCAGCTTCGGCGGCAATGCCTGAAAGCAAAAAGACGCGGGGAATTGCGGATCGGGGAATGCTATTCTGGCCCGCGCTCGCGGCAGCAGTGGTCTGTGCTCTTGGCTGGTACCACGCTGCCCACTCAGCCCCACCCGCTCCCTGGCCCTTGAACGCAGTGATCCAACAAGATCGGCCGACAAGAATCGTGGTTTCCGACAGCAGCACGATGCTGCGGCTCCTTGGCCAGCGAGAAACCACTCTCGACGAGTATTTGCAGCCGGGTTACCGCCAGAGCCTGATCCCGCCGCACTTACCCGAGAATTTTTCCCGCCTCCTGGACTACGTTTCGGATTCCCAGCTCACGTCGTTCGCGGATCTCACAGTTTTTTCCACATTGAACAAACTAGCCGGGCCGCTTGACAAACAGCTTGTCCTCACCTCGGCACGCGACCTCGAACAGCGCGATCTGGAGCGGGGAAATTATGTGTTCGTGGGCAGTCCTACTTCCAATCCTTGGGTGTCGCTGTTCGCGGACCAGCTCAATTTCCAGGAAATGGAGGACGGAGTAGGCGGCAAAATGTATTTCCTCAACAAGAAACCGCTGCCCGGCGAACAGAAGATCTATCAGGGTCTAGCTCAAACTGGCTCCGGAGGGCAGGACTACGCCACCATCTCCCTGCTGCCCAACGGCGTGGGACAGGGAAACGTTCTGGTGCTTCAAGGCCTGAGGCAAGAAGGCACTGAGGCGTTGGGAGTGCTGCTGGCTGACCCCAACGATCTCGTGCAGCTTGAGCGGGCACTCGGCATTCCGAGCGATTCGCAAAACCCGCCGTATTTCGAAGCTCTGATCCGGGCACAGGCCGTGGCGGGAGCGCCGGTCTCCATCCAGATCGTAACCGTTCGCACCATCCACCATTGATCTTGATCGAATCGAATTCAGCTGCTCTTGAAGCGCACAGGGCAAGCGCAGTGCATTTCATGGATAAGATGCGGGCAACCATTCCCTCGCCATTTCGCTTTAGTGGCCGCCCGAGCACACTTTCTTAATAGGAGATCGATTATGAAACGCAAGAATTTTTGGACGGCGCTGGCCGCCTGTGTGTTGTTTGCTGGCATGGCTCTGGCACAAGATCCGAACACGCTCACGCCGCAGGAGAAGCAGGACGGATGGCAGTTGCTGTTCGACGGGCACGACCTGAACGGGTGGCACTCGTACCTCGAAAAAGGAACAGGGGGCGACTGGTCGATCGTCGATGGTTCAATCCAGCTAAAGAAGACCAACCAGGACCCGCGAGCCGACTTTGCCGACCTCGTGACGGACGCCGAATATACGAACTTCGATCTCAAGCTTGAGTGGAAGGCGCAACCCTGCATCGACAGCGGCGTCATGTTCTATGTGCACGAATCGCCCGAGTATCGCAATACTTACGATACCGGCGTCGAGATGCAGATTGCAGATCTGGCCTGCACCGTTCCCGACAGCCGCGTCCTGATGGAGCGCTCCGGCGATATTTTTGACATGATCTCTGACAAGATTGAGTGGGTAAAGGCCGCCGGGGAATGGAACCAGTTTGAGATCATCGCCGACCGCGGACACCTTCAGCTCTTCCAAAACGGACACGAGGTCGTCGACACGCAGTTGTGGGATGACAACTGGAACAAGTTAATCGCCGGAACGAAGTTCGCCAAGATGCCGGGGTATAGCAAGTACCACAACGGACACATCTCGCTGCAGGGCACTGAGCCGAAGGGTGAACCGGGAGTGAAGCTCTGGTTTCGGAATATCAAGATCAAGCAACTGTAACCGAAGGCAACTTGGCAAGCGAGTCATTCATGAGGCAAGTTCAAGTTAAATCTGTCTCGGGTCGAAATCCCTTGTGCCATCGGGTTTCCGATTGGCGCAGTGTGACAGCCATGAGCGTGTAATAGTTATCGGTGAGAAAGCCTTCATAACCCATCGGAGTTCCATCCCATCGACGCCAATCATTCGATCGGCCTTTGGCGCCGCGGCCTTCAAAGCCGCCACGATCATATTCGCCGAGCATGGCAAATAGAATCTGATCTGCCTCTGCCTTGCGGCCAAGATCGTAGAGCGCGGCCAGGGTGAAGAAGACGAAGCAGCCGGTTGCGCCTCCATTTTCGTAGTTCTGGAAGCCGTCGGAATTATCAGGAAGCACGCCGCCGCCGACATTCAGAGCTTTATGGACGTAATCCTTGAGGACGACCGGGATCAGGTTTCCGGGAAGACCCATATTGAATTTGTCGTAACCGACCTCTTTCATCTTGGCCATGAGCTTGTCCATGATGGAATTCGCTTGCGGCCTGGGCACCAGTCCGTAGTGGATTGCGATGCCGTTTACCCACAAGAAGTAATAGTCGTGCAGCTCTCCGTCGGCGCTGCGCCAGCCGCCCAGCACGCCGGTGGCGGGATCGAAAAAGTTTTTATAGTAGATGCCGCGCAGTTTGTCGGCTGCCGTCGCATACTTTGCCGAGTCGTCGCGTTTTTGCAGGCGCGCAGCGAGCATTGCGATGTCGCGGAGCGCGCGGTAGGCCAGAGCATTTGCGTATGCATCTTCATGCCCGAAGCCGATGGTGTCCCACCAGTTTGACGGCCTCACCTTGGGAAACCCATCAGGCCAAATGCCGGAGTTGCCGCTGATGCTGTATTTCACCAGGCCATCCGCATTCGTGTCGGTTGCGAGCATTGATTCAGCCCAGCCGCGAATGCCATCGTAGTTTGCGGCGAGCCAGGCGTCGCTGTGGCCTTCGCGCACGCAATTCGTCGCCGCAATCAGCATGGACGGCATGGTATCGGACGAGGGCGCGGGAAAATTGCCCCGGGCTGGCAGACCATAAGCCGTTCCGCCCGCGAGAATCCGGTCGAGCGTCTGGCGAACCACGTCTAGGGCGGTCAAGCCCTCAGCCAGCGGCGGAGTGAGCGCGGCAATGTCGGCGTACTCGTAGTAACAGAAGGCGCAGCTTGTGCTTGACGTGTTATTCGCG
Organism: uncultured Acidobacteriaceae bacterium; assembly: GCA_963841365.1. GTDB lineage: Bacteria > Acidobacteriota > Terriglobia > Terriglobales > Acidobacteriaceae > Telmatobacter. Next base: position 31,066 of record CAWJDG010000088.1, on the reverse strand, counting down.
AGAGCCTTCACCTCGGGATTCAATTGCAAGACGTTGAGCCAGTTTCGCCGGAAAGCGTCAAAGCGCTGATCGTCTTCAATGCCCGGCAGGCGCGGGTGGATCGCCGTGATTTCGAGCGTGTATGCGATGCGCTTAGTGGCTTGGGTGGCAGCGGGCAAAGTGAGTGTCGCGAGCGTCGATCTGCGCTCAGAATTGTATCTGACGACGGTCTCTTCAGCGTCATTGACCGTCAGCCGCATGGAGCCTTGTCCCGGAAGATGGACAAGCGCCGGCAGGCGAAGGCTTCCGTCGCTCGAGAAGATCCCGAGCACAGTTGAATGGCACTTGGCCAAATTGAAGTGAAAGACGAATGGCGCCATCGTTGGGCCCTGACACCATTGCGAACTGAGCTGAATCTTATGGTCATAAAACTCCACCGTCCATACCGGCGGGCCAGTTGGGCTCTGGTCGATCGATCGGTACTCGATGCGGTGCGCCGCGCTGCCTCGCGCCGGGGTGGATACCGTGAATCCCGCCATGCCTGGCGCCTCCACGATATTCGCGCCGCGCTTCCCTTTGCCCAGCCCATCTATATTGAGGTTCACAAATTCGGGAGCTGCCGGCGACAGTTGCGCCTCCATGCTGCTCGATGTGAATGCAAGCGCTTGATCCCCATCCGCAGTAGCTTGAGCGGCGTCTCCACGATGCGGCATCAGCGCCGCGGCCGTTACGCCTCCCGCAGTTTTCAAAAATTCCCTGCGCTTCAACCTGTTACCTCATTTCGGCATTGCGTCCGTCCGCATTGCGCCATTTCCGTTGCCGGATATCGCTGGATAGTTCACCCTGATTGCCAGAATCTGACGGGGACGGACGGCAACGTGGATCGGCCCATGCTCGATTGGAAGCGCGGCGCCATCGGAGTCCTCCATGAAATTCGTTTGCAGCGCGCCGGCGCCCCCGGGTAGAGGCGAGATCGTCGCATCTCCCGGCCTGCCGGCCCAGTCGTACAGATGCAGGATCGGTGCGTTGCTGTCCTCCGCTTTCTTGGCCGCGCTTAGCGTAACATCTTCGGGCTCGATCGCCATAAACGAACGCCGGTCCGGCACGAGGCACGCATGCGCTTGAACCAGCTTGGCAAGCGAACAAAGAATTGGCACACCGCAGTTGCCTACAATCCAAACGACAATTTTTTGCGAAATTCATTTCACTCTTCTGTCGTTTCGGCGAAAGTCGGCTTGTGTCTCGCCAGATGCACTCTTAACTTCGCGGACGATCGGATGGCTTCAATGCGGCGACGATGACCAGGCTGTGGCAGGGCGCGCCCGCGCTCAAGGCCTCGAAATCGCAGCGCTCTCGCAGTTTGCCATTCGAAGCCATCTACCCGGTGGATTGATATTGGGCTTCGCGGCATGTACTCCTGGCGAATTGCGCCGCGGCGTCGATGTGCTTGCATCTGTGTTGAACTGAGTTTTCCGAGTCGTGCATTAGCTGCTTGTCTCGGGAAGAAGATTCTCGATAACGTGGATACGTCAATGACTCGTTCTCGACCATTTTCAGAAACACGGTATGGCGATGCCGCAGGCCTCCAGAAGTTGCTCTCTGATGCAAAACCCGCAGATTTGACAATCCCCCCCTCGCTGCAATAACCGACGGTATATACTGCAAACTAGGTTTCTAAGCTGCTTGTCTTGCGGCATTTGCTGCAATGGATGCGGGTCGAAGGCAGCTTTTCTTAATCATACTTTCATAAGCTACGTAGCTGCGTGGGCGGATCAGGGATGAACGACCCAAAAGAGCAGAAGTACGAGCAGGAAGCTCCGACGCTTGTAGTCAGTGACGGTGTGTCTGCTCTGCGTGCTTCCGATAGTAATGACGGGACTGCCCGGGTGTCCGAAACGCCGGCCAAATCATCCGGCGGATTTTCCGACGATCCAACGATCGTGGATAGTGCGGCCCCAACCATGGCAATCATCGGTGGCTCGGATTCGTTTGCGACCGGCGTCACCTTGCCTCCAACAACTCCTGCCCGTGTCACGCGAGATGTCGGGGACGCACCGAACAGCACATGGGGTGGCGCCGCTCTGCAGCCGGGAGCCGTTTTTTCGACCCGCTACGAAATCATCAAGACCCTCGGTGAGGGCGGAATGGGCGCTGTTTACAAAGCGCGAGATCTGGAGCTTGAAAGGGACGTCGCGCTCAAGGTCATCCGGCCCGAGCTTGCCAACAATCCTGAAATTCTGCAGCGCTTCAAGCAGGAACTCATTCTTGCCCGCCAGGTAACCGACCGGAACATCATCCGCATTTTCGATCTGGGGGAAGCTGGCAAGACCAAGTTCATCACGATGGAGTACGTTGACGGCCAGAACCTCCATCAAATTCTGAGACAGCGGAGCAAGCTGGAAGTCGCCGAAGCCGTCAACATTATGGAACAGGTGGCTGCCGGACTGGCGGCTGCCCACCGCGAAGGAATCATTCACCGCGATCTGAAACCAGGCAACATCATGCGCGATGTGAACGGCCGGGTCGTGGTGATGGATTTCGGACTGGCTCGCACAATCAGCGGCGACGGAATGACTCGAACCGGCGCAATGCTGGGGACGATCGAATATATGTCTCCGGAGCAAGCGCAGGGCAAAGAGCTCAAAGCCAGCTCCGATATATTCACGTTCGGCCTGATCCTCTATGAGTTGCTCGCCGGGGTCACGCCTTTCCATGCTGAGAGTGCGATCGCCAGCCTACTCAAGCGCACCCAAGAACGCGCGGTGCCATTGGCGGAGATTGATAAGAACATACCGGGCGTTCTAAACAATATTGTCTGTAAATGCCTCGAGAAGGATCCAGCCAATCGCTATCAGAATGCGGAAGAACTGGATACGGATCTTCGCGCGTGGCAAGGCAGGGGCGGAGGGAAGAAGGTTTCCGCTTCGTCGGCGCGGCTGCGCCTGAACCGCATCCGGGAGCTGCCTTGGCAGCGTTTCGCGGTCACAGGCTGTCTGATCGTGGCCATTGCAGCCGGCATTTCCTGGTATGCGATCAAGAGGCAACAGACCGCTAAATCAGGCGTGCACGTTCCGGTTTCGGTGCTGGTCGGCGACTTTGCGAACTATACCGGCGACCCTGTTCTGGATAACACCTTGGAGCCGATGCTGGGCGTGGCCTTGGAAGGCGCCAGCTTCATCAACGTTTTCAGCCGCGGAGATGCGCGAAAGCTTGCCGAGAAACTCCCCAATCCCACGAACAAGCTCGACGAGCAGTCGGCGCGGCTGATCGCCGAAAACGAGGGCGTCAACGCGGTGATTACGGGTGAGATTGAATTACGGGGCGACCAATACGAGATTTCGGCCGTTGCTCTGGATGCCGTGAGCGGCAAGGAGCTGGCGAGATCGGAGGTCGGCGTCGCCAATAAGCAGGAGATTCTCAGCAGCCTTCCCAGGCTGGCGGCGCCGATTCGTCAGGCTCTCGGCGACACCACGCCTGCCTCGGTGCAGTTCAATGAGGTCAGCGGAGGATTCAGGGCCGCATCCCTGGAGGCTGTTCACGAGGTCGCGATCGGCGCCGATGAGCAGTTCGCGGGTAAGTTCCAGGAAGCGTTCGATTCGTTCCAGAAAGCTGCGGAACTCGATCCGAAATTCACATGGGCGTATACCGGCATGGCGGCCATGGCGCAGAACCTGGGGCGACCCGAAGATGCTTTGAAGTACATGAAGCTGGCGATGGAGCACGTGGACAACATGACCGACAGGGAGGCCTATCGCGACCGTGGGCTGTACTATCTCACAGCGGGTGACTGGCAGGATTGTGTTCAAGAATACAACCAACTTGTGACGCATTATCCCGCCGATCGGGTCGGGCAAAACAATCTTGCTACCTGCTATACAGAGTTGCGCAATGCACCGAAGGCGCTGGAAGCGGCGAAGCGCGCCGTGGAGATCGTCCCCAAAGGCGTTGGGCCGCGACTGAACTTGGCATTCATCAGCTCGTTTGCCGGAGATTTTGCAGCGAGCGCGAAAGAGGCGCAAACCGCGCTTGGGATCAATCCGAAAGCTGCGCTGGGATACCTGGTGATGGCCGAAGCGCAGCTCGGCCAGGGGCAGATCGATAAGGTGGCCAATTCATACCATCAGCTCGAGGGATTTGGTCCGATGGCTACTTCGACCGCGACCGCTGGACTCGCCGATCTTTCTGCCTATCAAGGGAAATACGTGGAGGCGGCGCGCATTCTGACACAAGGGGCCACTGCTGATGTCGAGGCCAAAAATTCTGACAATGCTGCCAGGAAATACGCGGCGCTCGGGAACATCGAGGAAATACAGGGAAAGCATGCGGCGGCGCTCTCTGACATGGATAAGGCGTTGGCGAAAAGCCAATCTTCCACGATCGAGTTTCTGGCAGCCAGAAGCTATGTCGATGCCGGCGAGTCTGCCAAGGCGCACAAGATTGCGACGAGCCTTTCATCCGCGCTGGCAAACGAGTCGCAGGCTTACGGCAAGATCATCGAGGGGATAATCGCACTAAGGCGGAAGGACACGAATGAAGCAATTAGGCAGATTCGAGGTGCGAACAACCTCCTGGACACCTGGATCGGCCACTTCGACCTGGGGCGAGCCTACCTTGAAGCGGGCGCCTTCACCGAGGCTGACTCAGAGTTCGATCAGTGCATGAAGCGGCGCGGCGAAGCGATCGAACTATTTGACGATAACGTGCCCACGTACGCCTACTTCCCGCCTGTTTATTACTACCAGGGTCGCGCGCGGGAAGGAATGAAGAGCGAAGGGTTCGCGGACTTTTACAAGAGTTATCTCAGCATCCGCGGTCAGTCGACTGAAGACCCGCTGGTTCCCGAAATCCGGCGCCGTCTGGGCCAATGAACCACGGCGAAAGCACACTTTACAACGGCACCGGCTCGGCTCTTCCGGTGATTGGACAGCACCGGACAAGATCACTGCTTGCGGTTCATTCCCGGCACTGTTCTGTCGGCCTACTCGCCAGGAATCGCCGCGCCCTTTGCGGTTTGCAGACAATTTCAATCAGCAGCCACCGAGCGCGCACACGCTGCGCTGTTTGCCACGATTCCCAGACCATCTGGTGAAGGCGCCTCTGTGGGAGATCAGCACCACCTCGTCATCGACACGATGGCTAAGTTGGACAAATGACGCTGCCGGAAAGTTTCCCCCACCTGTTCGTTAGAATTTCGCACACTGGCCCGTTTTGGAAGCAGCGGTGTTTCCACTTCCTGTGATGGTGGTGTTGCTCGAGCACTGCAGGGTCCCCGTAATGATGTTGCTGATCAACTGCGTGGCCCCGGTGTTGCTCTGATCCTGCAGGGCCCCGCCGACGGTGTTTCCATCGATCGTGGTTGCCCCGCTATTGCTCTGGACCTGGACGGCCCCGCTAATTTTGTTTGTGTCCATCGTGACTGGAGCGCTGTTGCTTTGTACCTGCAGGGCCGCGCTGACAGTGTTCCCATTGATCGTAATTGCCGCGGTGTTGCTGAGAACCTGAAGGCTGCCTTTGATCACATTTCCTGCACACGACGATGTGCCCGAGCCGATCAGGACGGACGTCCCATTGCTCTGGAACTGCAAGTTACCGGATATGGTCGTGCCGCACGCCTGGTTCGTGGCCGATCCTTTCGGAATGCTTTGGACTTGGAGGTTGCCCTTGATCGAAGTCGACGGGCCGATGGAGAAAGTGCTGCTGCCGGTGACCGTGACGTTGCCGCCAACAGTAGCACCGCTGAGGACGAGGTTGCCGCCCGATTCCGTAATGTTTCCTGATGCCCCTCCGCCCACAAAGACGCATGCCTGCCCGCTGGTGACGGTCAGGTTACCTTGGAACGTGCCGCTGTAAGCGCCATTGCATGCCGAGCCGGATGGGGGAACAGTTCCGGTGAATGTAACTGTGAGGGTGCCGTTGACAAAGGTGAAGCTGTAGTTGGCGGCTGCCAGGGTTCCCGGGCTCGCGACGATCGGGTAAGAGCCGGGAAGGCTTGCTGACGTTGCAGTCGTGGACAGCGCAGGTGCGCCACTGATTACTGAGGCGGTATCGAGCTTGACGAAGCCACTGTAGGTGTAGGCCAACGCCGGCAGAGGCTTCCCGTATACACTCGTGAGTTTAGTTGCTGTCACCGTTAGAACCGCCGGGTAAATCGTGAATGACTGGACCACTGAGGCGGCACTATACGTGTTGTTTCCCGGCGCCGACGCTGTAACCGTGCATAAGCCGGCCCCGGAGATGGCGCCGGTCGCTGTGTTGGTTGTTGGACTCGCAGTGCAAGGCCCGGACGTACTGAAGCTGATTGGCAGCCCCGAGGTGGACGACGCGCTTAACGAGAATGTGCCACCATATTGCACATTCGCCAAGGGCGAAAAAGTGATGGTCTGTGGTTGCGTGCTTGAACGCTGAGAGACGATTGTGAAAGATCCTGACACGGGACTGGCCGCGTCGAAGGAACTTGATCCCGATTGCGACGCGGTGATGTTGCAGCTTCCCGTGCTGTTGAGGGTGACGGAGGCGGATGAAACGCCGTTTGAGATTGACTGGCTGCCGATGGAGCAAGCCCCGGTTGTTGCGACAAAGTTCACCTGTAACCCGTTCGCGGCGCCATTGGTCTCAGCGGTCGCTGTGACGTTGACTTGCGAACTTGAAATCGAGACGGACCCCGGTAAAGACAGAGCGATTGTCTGGCTACTCTTCATCACCGCCGGCGGCGACGGTTGACTCTGGCGTTGCGAACCGTTGGGATCCGGAGCCAGGGTAGTCGTTATGGTGTAGAGCACGGTTCCGGACACAGGATTTGTGTCGGTGAATGTTGTCGCTGGTGGATTTCCGTTCACTCCGCTTACGTTGCCGATTACGACGGCCGTCGCGCCATTAACGCTGCGATAGATGGTGTAGGTTTGAACGACACCGAAGGCCGGCGCATTCCAAGTGACGACGACGCCCGCCGGTGTGGCTGTGTAGCCCGGTGAAGACGGAGGGCGGACGATCGAGTTCGCGGTGTTGAAATCCAACTCGGAGGTGCTTTCACCGCCTGCACCCAGCGTGACGTTGCCGCCAGCACCCAGGGCAACCGTCCCGCCAGCTCCGAGCGTTACATTGCCGCCCGCCCCCAGTGCAACGGTTCCACCGGCGCCAAGAGTGACGTTGCCGCCCGCGCCAAGCGTGACGGTCCCGCCGGCACCAAGCGCGACCGTGCCGCCTGCCCCCAGCGTGACGGTTCCACCGGCGCTGACGTTATAGTTGCCCGGCCCCACCGATGTAGTGTTTCCGCCGCTGGTGATGGTGCCACCGGCGCCGAGCGTCACGTTGCCGCCCGCGCCAAGCGTGATTGTTCCACCGGCACCCAGCGTCACATTGCCGCCAGCACCGAGCGTAACTGTTCCACCGGCGCCCAGCGTGACGTTGCCGCCCGCACCGAGCGTTACATTCCCGCCGGCTCCCAGTGTGACTGTGCCGCCAGCGCCCAAGGTGACGTTGCCGCCCGCGCCGAGTGTCACATTGCCGCCAGCCCCTAGCGTGACGGTTCCACCTGCGCCCAGCGTGACGTTGCCGCCCGCGCCAAGCGCTACAGTGCCGCCAGCTCCCAGCGCGATGGTTCCACCCGCGCCGAGGGTGACGTTGCCGCCTGCGCCGAGCGCGACCGTGCCGCCAGCTCCCAGCGCGATGGTTCCACCGGCACCGAGAGTGACGTTGCCGCCTGCGCCGAGTGTCACGTTGCCGCCTGCGCCCAACGCGATGGTTCCCCCGCCAGCGGGAATGGTGTAGGTGCCTCCCGTGGAGGGAATCGTCACCGAGCCGCCGCCATTGAGAGAGATGATGCCGCCAGCCCCCAGTGTCACTGTCCCGCCGGCGCCAAGCGCAACGTTGCCGCCGCCGCTCGCATAAGTGATGGTGCCGCCGGCGCCCAGGGTCACGTTGCCGCCAGCGCCAAGGGTCACGTTGCCGCCGTTGCTGAGAGTGATGGTCCCGCCGGTGCTCAGCGTGGCGGTGCCTCCGTTGTTCAGCGTCACACTTCCGCCGCTAACCGTGCCGGCGCTACCAAGTGTTACGTTGCCGCCAGCGCCAAGGGCCACAGTTCCGCCGGCGCCCAGAGCCACGGTGCCTCCGGCGCCCAAGGTCACGTTCCCGCCCGCGGCGATATTCAGTGGCGATTCAGAAGAGCCAAACGAGAGCACGCTTGCCAGCGATGCGAACTCACCACCAGTGGCGCCTACTTGGCGCAGATCGATGTTGGCCACATCGTTGTAACCACGCAACTGCGAATACGGTACGCCATCGAACGTGATGTTCTGCCCATTCGACCACGCCGGACTGACGGGCGCGACGGTCCCGTTTACGCGATAACCGGTATCGCCCGTCAGCGGAGTGCCGTCGCAATGCAGCGTGGCCGGGCTGGCCGTCGGGCTCGGCGCGGTAGTGCTGTACCAGGCTGAGGTCGAGAACGTCGCGGGATTGCCCACGAAGCCCGGGTCCGTGTCGGTAAGCTGAGTTTCCATACTCAACGATGCGTCAGACAATTGGGTGAGTGTCTGGTTGGAGTAGGCTACGGCTGCATTCGGTCCCACCCCATCGAGCTGGAACAGATAGTTCATCACGCTCTGGTAGTTTGGCTTGCAATTCACGTCGAAGGTCGGGATGTAGCTGCCAGACCCGCCGTCATAGTAGAGCCCGCCGTGGCTCAACCCGAGCGTGTGGCCAATCTCATGGAACAGCGTGCCGGCGATGACGTTGGCGCGCTTGCTCATGTCCTGGCCCGCAGCCGTCTCCCAAAGGCCCAGGGTAACCGCTGAATCAGCACCGCCCAGATCGGAGTAACCAGAGATGCTTGTCACCGTGCCGGAAGTGAGGCCAATGACCGGTTCAGGCAATGTGCTGTTGGGATAGCTCCAGTTGGGAACGCCGGGAGTCGCCACAGTGATGTGTTGCGAATCGGAACACGACGAGGTGTTGTACACCCCGTTCAAGCTTGGGTTTCCCAGCACGCCTGAAATCGTGATGCGGCTTGGGCATTCGTTGATCCCGGTGCCCCGGTCGGCGGTGACAATGGTCGTCACACCGCTTACAACCTGTATCGACGTCAAGGTTCCGTAACGTGCGTTCCAGGCCGGTATCGCCAGTGAATGGCCGAACAGTACATAGTGGTAGCTGTCCTTCTGCCCGTACGGAAAACGAGGGCTGCAATCGCCACCCGCCGCGCAGGAAGCAAGATTCCGTGGCCACAGCTTCGAGAACTCCAGGCTGTTCTTCCAGCCGATCACTCCCGCCTCGCGAGGAAACTGGCAGAGTTGCCCCGGACTATCGGCGCAGGTGGTTTCGGGGACTGCGTTTCCAACTTCGAGATGGAGCGTGATTCCAATTGCGGTGTATGCCTGCGTAATCATCGCCAGCGGATCGTTGCCCTGGGCGTCAGGCGAGGGGAACAGGTTTTCCTGGTTTGGATCGCACACGCCAGTCGGAAGCACGGCGCCGCACATGTAGTCGAGCTGAACGAACAGGTCCTTGTGGCCGTGTTGCGCGCCTGGCAATGGTACCCACGATCCGGTCTTCACGTCGTAGTAACCTGGCTGCCCTGCGTAGAAATCGCCCGCCGCCGGTCCGGCTTTCCAGGCGTCCAGAATGCCGTCATGATCGCTATTGGTCACGGGCGTCGAGAGAATCACCGCAGCATAAGCGTTGCCGGCATTCAGCGGCGCGCTGAACTGATTCGCATGTGCGGAGAGCGCAACGGAACCGGAACTGTCGTTCCAACTGCCGCCCGCGGCGAACAGAGATGTACTCTCCCCCGTGCCTGCCGCATCATAGAATCCCTGCATGTTCTGGGTCGTAGAGGCGGTCGGGATTGCCGAACCGTCATAAATGATGACCGCTTTGAGTGGAAAATTCTGCGATAAGACCCGATAGATGACGACCAGGCTCGCGCCCTCAGTGTGCGGAAATTGCGTTCCTCCGCCGTCTGGCAGAGAGACGGTGAATGCGCCCGAGGCAATGCGCACTCCATTCGCCCCAACCGGGAAATATGCGTTTATGTCGGCGCGATACACACGCAGCGTCCCGGTAATCGAACCGTCGTTATAGTTGGGCAGGTCGCTTCCGATCTGCTGCCCGGTAATTGGATAGCCGAGGAAGGTTCCATTGTTCCCCGAAGCCGACGCCGTATTCTCTACCGTTTCCCAGTAGAGGAAGCCATCAATGATATCGGCTCCGTCGGGAACGCCCTGGCTGCCGGGACTGGCCGTCAAATCTGGAATGGTGATGGATCCGGTGGCCATGCCGCCATGGCCGGTTCCTCTTAGAGTGACTCCTCCAGTGGCAAAGTCACCGGTGACGAAGTAATTATTCTCGAACGAGAGCGGATTTGGCGTTGGCAATGGCGCCTGGCCAGTTGAAACAAGCAGCCGGACTGCGGATCCGACATTCACTTGCGTTCCGGCAGCGGGATTCGAGGCGATCACACTGCCGGATGGGACGACACTATTGGATGCAGTGCTCACCGTGCCCGACGCCAGACCCGCACCAGTGAGGGCCGTCGCTGCGGCCGATTGCGTGAGCCCAACCACGTTGGGAACGGCCACGCCGACAGCCTGGCCGTTCAAGCCCCCGTTGCCGGCGAGGCTGACAGCCTGGACTACGACAGAAGGAGAGAGGTTCAGAGTGTTGTCACTGAAAACCGCTGTGCCCGTCAAATAGCCCGTGGTTTGCGGCGTAAAGCTGAAGCTCTCAGAGCAGGCTACACCCGGCGCCAACATAAAGCCGCTGCCGCAAGTGGAGGTTGGGTTCGAGATAAAGCTCGCGCCCAAGCTGCTCAAAGCAAGCGAGCCCATCAGTGGTTGGTTCCCGGTGTTTTGAATCGAAACCAATTGCGGACTGTCCGCACTCGTGCTACCCATATTCGTAAGGGCAAAGCTAAACGATGGCGGCAGAAAACGGGCGAGCTCCGACACCTGGTTGAGGCCGATCGACGCGGTGAAGACATCTCCCGTTCCATCCACTGCAATGCCGTAAGGCTGACCCGCTCCAGTGCTCTCCACAGTGGATTGGCTGCCTCCGGGCGTCACTTCCAGAATGCGGTTGTTGCCTGCGTCCGCAATGAGGACGTCGCCCGCTGCGTCAACGGCAATGCCCTGCGGAGAACCCAGTGGATAGGTACTCGTGTTTACCAGCGCCGGCGAGCCGGTGGCTGGAACCTCAACGACACGTTTTTGCGCTGCATTCAAATCCGCGACGAATACGTCGCCTGCACCATCCACCGCAACGCCGGTTGGCTGGGTCAAAGTGAAGGATCCGGTGTTGACAAGAGTCGGCGTGCCACCCCCAGCCGGGACCTCAACCACCCGGTTGTTGCCTGAATCCGTAATCAGAAGATCGCCCGCTCCATCGATCGCCAGTCCGCTCGGATCACTTAGCGCGTAGGTTCCCGTGCTTACCAGGCTCGGTGTGCCCAAAGCCGGAACTTCAACCACGCGGTTGTTGGGGGAATCGGCGATAAAGAGATCGCCTGCTCCGTCAACTGCTAAACCGGTAGGACCACCAAGCGACAAAGAGCCCGTGCTCACGCTCGCAGGCGTGCCGCTCGCTGCCGAAATCTTCACGACAGATTTGTTCTGGTAATCGGAGACAAAGATATCCCCTTCCGCATTCACGGCCACCCCTCGCGGACTGCCCAGGGTCCCGGCATTCACGGCGATTTGGGTGCCCGGGCTGAACGCACTCGACGGCGCCTGACCAATGCCGTAGACCTGCGTCGTTGCCACCAGGTTGCCAATGTTGTCGTAAAGGCGCACCGCTCCCGTGCGAAGTCCCGGCGCGAACGGGGTGAATGTTACGTTAACCGCGCAGGAATTGCCCGCGTAAAAGGTGCCGTTGCACGTGCTGCCGCTGCCGAGCGAGAAGTCCAGGCCGCCTATGCCTTGCGTAACCACCTGGATTGCGCCAATGTTCGTGGTCGCCGTCATGTTGAAGGTAAGCGCGAAAGTCGCGCTGCAAGGCGTAGGAGTAGATTGTCCCGCGGGGCAGACGTTGACGTTGCCGAAGTTCTGCGGAACAAAAACTGCGATCACATTCGACACCGGGCCGACGATCACGTTGCATACCGGGTTGGTTCCGGCGGAAGCGCACGTACCGCTCCAGCCGTTGAAAACATAGCTCGGCGCCGCAGTTGCCGTCAGTGTCACCGACGCTCCGGTTGGATAGCTTCCCGAACACGTTCCGGAGCTGACTCCATCGTTTACGCCGCAGTTAATCCCTCCCGGACTGGACGTGACCGTGCCGACTCCCGTACCCAGGGCCAACACACTTAGCGGGTAATACTGCGTGAAGTTCGCGACGACGGAAGAATTTGAACCGAGCGAAAACATGCAGCTGCCCGTAAAAGTGCAGGTCCCTCCACTCCATCCTGAAAATTGAGAGCCTCCGGCCGGCGTCTCCGTGCAGGTGACCGTGGTCCCTGAAGGATAGGACCCCGTCGAACAGTTCATGCCCGACACCGCGCCACTGCCGCTGCCGGCAGTACTGACAGTCAGCGTGTAGTTGGCCCCTAGGCTCACGCCGCTGAGCGCGATGGTTTGCGTAGCCGCAGGAGAAGGAGAAATAGCGTTCAGGTTGTTGTCAGTGAGTGCTAGGGATTCACTTAGGGGGTTCCCTGCTGTTATCGGATCGAAGGTGACAGAATAGACGCACAACGCCCCCGCTGCCAGCGTGCCCGGTGAGGAAGATGATGTGGTTGTGAGCGGGCAGTCGCCTTGGCCGTTGCTGTACAGGGAGAAGTCGGGCCCGATGCTGGGGTTGTCGCCTGAAGGTGGCACCGGGAAGATGAGCGTGGCATTGCCCACGTTTTGCAGGGTTACCGTCTTCGCACCGTCGGTGGTGTCGGTTGAACCCACGTTCGTCGCCGTCGGGAAGGCCAACGATGGCGGCAAAGACTTGTTGATCTCACCTACTTGGTTACCATAGAGGTCGGGGATGAAGATATCTCCCTTTCCATCCACAGCTACACCATATGCAAGAACTCCGCTAACCGTGATCTGGCAATTGTTATTGTTGTTGGTGCAACCTGTGGGAACCTCCACCTCGCCAAGAGTTTCATCTGCGACAAAGACATCTCCCGCTGCATCCACCGCGACGGCTTCCGGTTGATCCCACCCGGCGCCTATCGGGATCTGGCAGCCGCTGCTGGTGCAGCCGGGCGGAATCTCCACGACCTTTTTGAGGCCAAAATCGGCGATGAACACTTCTCCCGCTGCATCCACCGCCAAACCGACTGGACTAGAACCGCTGACTGGAGTCGAACCGGTTCCCGGGCTGTACACCACGGTCTCGGCGCCTCCACTGGCTGGAACCTCACCGACCTCACCGTCGAGGAAATCACTGAAGAAGACATCCCCGGCTCCGTCCACCGCCACGCCCAACTGGCTTCTCAGACCGAGCGGGTTCGGCAAGATTTGCTCCTGTGCGCAAGAGCTGTTGCAACCGGCCGGAATCTCAATCACCGCATTCTTGTTGTTGTCCGCGATGTAGAGATTGCCTGCTCCATCCATTGCAAGGCCCTGCGGGTATTCGAGCGGGGTCGGGAGGGTTGGGCCAAAGGAGGTCTGGGGGCCGTTCGCCGCGACTTTCACAACCAGTCCGTTGTTATTCCCGGTCCCTTGGTTTTCTGCAATGAAGAGATCGCCCGCCGCGTCCACCGCCGTGCCGGCAACCACATACGGAGAGTTCCCGGAGTAAACCGAGACTTGCGTGCCCGGGCTGAAGGCCACTGCCGGCCCCTGGCCAACCCCGTAGATCATCCTAGTCGCCAACAGATTGCCACTGCTGTCCAAGAGTTCCACCGCACCCAGACGGAGACCGGGCGCAATCGGCGCGAAGGTGACATTCACGGTGCAGGAGGTTACAGGGCCGGTGCAGGTGTTGCCGCTGCCAGGCTGAAAGTCGAGGCCGGTTGTGCCTTGGGTAACCACCTGAACCGAGCCGATGGTCGTACTCGATGCGAAGCTGAAAGGCACCGCCAGCGTGCTGCTGCAGGGCGACGGTGTGGTTTGTCCCGTGGGGCAGACGTTGGCGCTGGCGAAGTTGTGCTGCGTAAAGCTAAAGCCCATCAGCTCATGCTGCTCAAAGTTAAAGCCAGTGGCAGAGGTGAAGCCAATGTAGGCAGTCCCATTGTTTAGACTGATGTACTTGGTGATGTCGAATGGTCCCGAGAAAAGAGGCGTTGATCCTGCAACGGGCGTGTGTGTCCCAGGGGTGAACGCTGGATCGAGATAAACATAGAGGTAATTGGCAGGCGAATCGTTCGCGCCATTGTAGACGATGACGATTTGGTGCGGGTTGCCATCCGCGAGAATGACCGCGCTGGGAGATGAGGCAGACGATTTCGGATTCGAAACGAGCGTACTATTTCCGTTGCCCAGCGTGATGAGACAGTTGCCCGTTCCCAAGTGTGCGGGAGAGTTGGCTACGCCGGGCCCGCAGCTTTGCAGAGCGATGTGGTTGTCGTCGTTGCTGCCGTTATCGCTCGGGTCCCACGGCGAATCATAGAACGTATCCATTTCGAGGGCGACGCTGTTGTCGATGCCTCCATAGCCAAGGCCGCCGCCGCCTTCGCCGAGGACGGAAAGTCCAGAGCCTGTTTCGGAGGAACCTGAGACGGGGTCTGCCGGTTTGCCGCCGGCTGCATTCTGGATGACGAAGGCGAGTCCGTCGGCGGTGCAGCAGTTCGATCCCGAAATTGCCGGCGTGAGCTTAACGGCATACCATACAGTGAAGCCATTGGCGACGTTTTGCGGAGTCGAGTACCATACGCTCGACACTTGGCCTCCCGCAGGAGGAGTTAATTGCAATGCCGAGTTCGTACTGCCCGCTCCTCCGTCGGTGCTCGCATTCGGATCGATGGACGACGGGTAGAAATCCTGGATAAAGCCTAGACCGATATTCCCTGGTGCGCTATTCAAGCAAAAAAGGACGCCGGATGAGGCGCTGTTCGGGCCACAACTGGTCGATGTCTGGCTGGGTGAGGCAGCACTGGGAATGTTGAAGTCGTAGTAGCTGATTTGCTGAGCGGAACTACGGTGCGGGAACATGGTTGCGAAGGCTATTGCACACAGAGCCAAGATCAGCTTCGCGAAACGCAGAGACCTTTTTCCACGGCTTTTGGTAGGGGAAGAACCACTTAGCTTAGAGTTACGTGAGCCCTCTCCGCAAGTGAGCGGCGCTCCCAGCGTCGCAACTCCTCCTGCCCATGCAGAACCCCGCCGCGGGCTTTCGAGTCGAGAGCTTAAACTCCGGTTTCCGGAACACTTTGACGTGACAAACAACTCTGCAAAACGCACTATGGAAGCTGAGCGAGCGCACTGCTTGGCCATATTTAGAGTCTCCCGGGAATCGGAGCTGCAGGTGAACAAGCGTTTCCTCAGCTCTTGAAGCGCAAAGTTGCAGGAAGTCAATCGGCAATTGCTAAGCCATGAAATTTACATGAAATAAACAGAGGAACGGTGCGTGGTCGGGCGCGGATCTCCCCCTGACAAGGGTGTAGCGCTCAGCCGCTCGGCACAGTCTTTCTCGTCGCCGAATCAAATATTCAATTTGCCATTGGGGGAATGGCACGGACTACCGGGCTATTCATGCCGCATAAGTGGACCAAAACGCTGGCACTTATGGGAGAGAGCCTTCAGGGGCGTTGAGAATAGAAACTATTGGAGCGAGTGGGTTTTGTCAAGATACTTCGGCGAATTCAAGCCGAAATTAATATTTGATTGCAGCGAACTTGCATTAACTCGCAAACCATTGGTCCGATCGGGATCTAAACCAGCCAACGGTTAAGCCCCGAAGTAACCTCGGTAAAAAACTTTCGCCTCGAATACCATCAGGGATTACCGGATGGGCCCGTGCGATGGGTCAAATTGATGAAGCCGAAACGCGCACCCTGGTGGCTGCGCATGCCGCAAGAGCAGCGAACTCCTCTCTACTAGCCGGTGACGATGAGCGCGGATCGCGCATAGCCAAGCTGACAGGTGACCGAGTTCGAAATGAGTACTAAGGCGTTGAAGAATCCGTGCCTCATCGAGAGACCCGGATCACTCATTTGACGTTTTAGCGAATGGCTATCTCCCCCGTCCGGATGTTCAATGACCAGGGTTGGGGTGGGGGCAAATGCATCGAACCACTCTCGACTTGAAGTGGCATCCAGAAATAGCGCGAGTCCCAAAGTTCGCGTGGCCGCCAGATATCGCCCATGAAGATCACTGTGGTCGCATTTGAGCCTGCGACCTTTAGGAGCATCGTCGATTGCGAGTCGTAGTTATTCGTCTCGAGCGGCGCGAGATTCCTGAACTCAGTCCAGGGGCCAGTGATTGCTGGCGCAGTGGCGTAGACATTGGGGTTTGGCCGCCAGCCAGTCATGTGCGAACCTACAACGTAATAGAGTCCGCCTAAGTGCACCAGCGCGCCGCCTTCCAGCGGAGCCGGAATGAAACAGGTCTTCTCCACGTTCATGAAATCGTGCGTCAACCGGGCGATGAAGAATCCTTTAGTTGGGCGCGATTCAAAGATCAGATAAGCGGAGCCGTCATCGTCAACGAACTGGCCAATATCGCGGCTCTCCTCGTCGAGCGGCCTAAAGCTCTTCACAAATGCGTACTCGCCGTCGATGTGGTCGCTGACGGCAACCATCACGCGAGCGAATTTGTAACGCGCATCGTCGAGATGTGCGTACATGACAAACTTTCGCGTGTGCGGATTGGCGAACACTTTGGGCCGCTCCAGAACCCAGTGCGATCCCAGTTGCTCGGGGTCCGCCAGAGCCAGCACCTGCCGGCGGAACTTCCAGTGAACGAGATCTCGCGAGGAATAGCAGGCAACATACCGCTTGCCGGGATCATTGGTTTGTGAGCGGTCTTCGCCGAACCAGTAGTAGACGCCCTTCCACAACGTAATGCCGCCACCATGCGCCTGGATGCGCTGTCCATGGCTGTCGAGCCAAGGCTCTCCTGGCCGGATCACATCTTGCGCGGCACACAGCACGGTGGCTATCAGGGTCAGGGTTGTAAGCGCGGCCAACAAGTAAAGCCTGCTTTTCAATTCGTCTCCTCTTGCCGAAGTCGATCGGGTTTTTCGTTTTTGTTCAAAAGTCATTGCTGCGGAATTTCATTTGGAATTATCCCATTTGCTGCCACGCATACGCGTCGTAGCCGGCGGCGCCCGATGCGCTGCCTTGTCCGTTGTTCCAGGTCAGGCTTAGAGTCTGATTGCCCGCTTTTAGAGTGAACGGAATTGAGCCGTCGCCGTAGATCCGTGCGGTCAGGCGGCGAGACTCCGGCGCGCCTGCGAACAGGCCCACATCCGCCCATGGCACAATGCTGCCGCTCCTTACATACACTGGAATCTTTTCGGTCGAAGCCGGCACGGAGATCTCTGTTCCGCCTTTGAGTTCCTCGCCAGTCCAGAAGTCATGCCATGCGCCGCCGGGCAGCACGACCCTTCGACCGCCATCAGGATTTCTGCGGAATGGTGACTGTGGCGCACTGCCGGATTCTTCAGCAAAGATGGGCGCAACCATCATGCGGTCGCCGATCATATACTGGTCGTCCACGGAATAGAGACGCTTATCTTGAGGCGAGTCGAGCACCAGCGCTCGGAAGGGCGGCGTGCCGTCGGTGGCATATCGCTGGAAAGCTGCCGCCAAGTAAGGCACAAGTTGCATGCGCCAACCAATGATTTCTCGGCAGCGCGCTTCGAGCTTCTCCCAATCGTCAAGCAATTGGTCGGCGTTGTTGAGGCGGCGATTCAACTGCTTCCAGGGCGGATTCTTTATGTACCATCCGTTGACCATGGCAAGCGGCGAGAAGACCACGCTCTGCAGGCGGCGAATGAGGTCTTCTTCGCTGACCGCGTCGCGAACCTCGGGGCACCACAGCAGGCCGCTGAATCCTGAGTTGGCCAGTGCGCGAATGAAGCTTCGATGATCGTACAGGTCGCTGTAGAGCACAAAGGGATAAGGCGTGGCCAGTGCGCCACTGGAGCGCACCAGGTTGTAGGTGGGCTGGCGACGCTTGCGGAATTCGTCCCAGAGGGCCATCTGGTAGCAGAGTCCGAAGACAGAGTGCATCTGCTCGCCATCCACTCCGGAGGGGAACGCGCTGCACTCCGGGAACGACCACCCTCCCGTGAAGTCGGAGTTATCGCACTCGTCGAGCTTGAATCCGCTCACTCCTTCGTCGAGAAAGATCCTGGCATGGTAAGCGCCAAAGGCAGCGCGCGCCGGCCCGCCGGCAAAGTCTGGTACTAATCCGCCCCACACGCCATAGTCGCCTGAGAGCGGCTTGATCGCCTCGAATAGCGGAGACGCAGCATGCGTGAAGGCGTGCTCCCATAGATTCATTTTGTAGTTCATCTGCTGGGCGGAGCGAACGAACCCCGCGGAATCGGGAAAGCGATCCTTATTCCACTCGAATGTGCAGGAGTAGGCATGGGTTTGCCATCCGGACTCGAGGCCAAGCACGTCGCAGGGTATCTTGTGGTCGCGGAACTCCTTCGCAAGTGCAAGCGCGCTTTGTTGGGTTCCACGGGCGTCCACCCTGTACCAAAAGCCCAAGCCCCATTCTGGAGGAACGGGGCCACCGCCGGAAAATACGTTGTATCGCCGAACCGCGTCCAGCATCTCCGGCCCAGCGAAGAGATAGACATCGATACCGTTGGCGCGTGGCACTTCGACGGTAATCGTGCCCACGTCGGCGTCCTGAATGTTATGCGTGTAATTCGGATCCGGATTTGCGCCATTGACGGAATCGACCGCGTGCACAGGTTTTGGCCGCGCGTCACCAAAATAGAACGTCGCGTAACGCGCCGTATCGATCAGCACGCCGATACCTTCGGTCGTAACGTAGAAAGGGACCGGCGCGTGCGAGTCGCCCGTATCCAGTTTGGGATCGGCATTCACGCGCGTCATTTTCTTCTTGCCGCGCTGGTTGAATGACAGGAATTGCAACCCGAGGCCGTAGATTTGTTCGTCAGACCGCAGCGGCAGTTGCACCAGGCATCCACGCTCGGTTCTCTTGCCGCTGATCGGCGGCAGAGGAGCAACATTTACCTGCGGAAGGTGCTCGAACGCGTCTGTCTGCGGCGGCACAAGCCGGCTCCTCACCGGAGTGAAATGCTCCGGTGTGCCGATGGTGGCGCGCCACACGCCGGGATGAACTTTTCTCCACGCCGCCGCGCCGGGACGAGCTGGAACTGCCGAAGCGTCGGCGCGCAACATTCCAGCAATCCCGGCTGCCGCTCCTGTTGCCGCCAATCCTTTCGCAAGAGAACGTCGTGTGATCGTCATTGCTCTGTCTCTCTCCGGACAAACTTATCGTCGTCCTTAATTCAAACGTCGCTTTGCAGCCAATACCACAGAGTGCGGGCGGCATGAAGGATGCGGGGCAAATCGTCGCTCCGTTTTCTTAAGCTCTCCCTACCTTTCAACCCGGCGCCTCATTGCGGCAGGGCGTCCGTCCCGTTCTGCGCACGATCCCCTACGCCGGCAGTTGCTGGATAATTCAACTTGACCGCCAGGATCTGATATGGGCGGATGGCGACGTGGATGGTTCCACCCAGTATCGGAAGCGTTGCACCGTCGGAATCCTCCATCAAATCTGTTTGAAGCGCGCAGGTGACGCCCGGCGGAGGCGTGATGGCTACATCTCCGGCCTTTCCGGCCCATTCGTACACGTGCAGAATGAGTGCATTGCTGTCCTCGGCTTTCTTGACCGCGGTCAGCGTAACATTTTCAGGCTCGATTGCGATAAACGAATGCCGAGCCGGCATGAGGCCCGCATGCGCTTGAACCTGCATGGCAACGAGCGGGTAGTTGAACTCATAGCCGTGGCGCACCGTCAGCGCCTTCTTCCACGTTGTGGCGTGCGGATAGAGGGCGTACGAGAAATCCTGGTGGCCCTGATCCGTATTCGGGTCGGGATAAGTAGGCGCGCGCAATAACGTTAGCCGCAAAAGGTTCCCGACCGCGTCGTATCCATATTTTGAATCGTTGATCAAGCTGAAACCCTGCCGATCGTTTCCGAGATCTGCCCAACGCAGCGCGGGAACTTCAAATCGAGCCTTCTCCCAACTGTTGTTTCGCGTCGTCGGGCGCTGGATCGTTCCATAAGGAATTTCATACGTTGCGAAGGGACTGGTCGCTGCCAGAGAAAAGGCCGCCTTTAGCAAAACGTGCCTCTCGTGCCAATCGATGTCGTTCACGACAACGACCTCGTCGCTGCCAGCGACGAGGACAATATCCTCTACAAACTTCGAACTCTGCCAAGTGCGCGTCACCCGAACGACTGCGCGCATAGGGCCCTTTTTGATTACGCGCACGGAATCGGCCATAGTAAGACGAACCGGCGGCGCGTCGAGAGTGCCGGGATCGATGTTCCAGGCGTCGTATTTCTTGGGCAAGTCATTGAAAGCCTCAAGCTCGTTGCCACATGCGCCTGGGGCAAGGGTCTCGAAGTTTGCTTTCCGGTCATAGAGGCTGGTGATGCAGCCCGATTTCGGATCGATGACTACGCGCAGAGCTGCATTCTCGAGCGTCGTTCCGCTGACGTGGAGATCGCTCGCGAAGGGCCGGTCGCCTGGCACGACGTGCAGCACTTCGTATCCGACTGAAGGGACGTTGTCTGCGGCCACTAGCAGGCGGAAGGTATGCGTGCTCACGTCCCGTGAGAGAACTTCCGAAGGCAGCGCGCGGCCCGACGAGTCGACCACTGAGACAGCAGTTGCCGGCTCTGGCATTTGAACGCTAACCGTGAGAGTTCCCGATCGGTTCCACCCCAACGGATTGAACACGAACACAGGAACGCCTGCGCCCGTGCTGGTGTCGACGCGCGAAGCAATCGCGGCGAGCGCCTTGTCCGAGACCTGCTGAGTTATCTGCCGCACCTGGGCGTAGTCCTGCTTCGCGTCCTGGTAAACCGAGCCAATCGCGGAACCTGCGGCCACATCGTGAAACTGGTTGAAGGTGACCTTCTTCCACGCCTCGGTTAATTCGCTGCCGGGATAGGGGTCGCCGTCGAGCCACGCGATTGAAGCAAGCTTCTCAGCATCGAGCGCCTGCTCCGAGCTCTCCCTCATCTCCCGCTTGAAGACTGCCTGGCTGGTAAACACGCCCCGGTGGAACTCGAGATAGAGTTCGTCATTCCAAGTCGGAATAGAGATTTCTCCGGCCAGAGGCGTGGCAGGATAACGGTAACCGCTCGCAATCGTCCGATAGCTCCAAGTCTCGGATTGAGGCGCGATCTTCTTTTCGACGGCGGTGAAAAATGAGCCCGCCGTTGCAAAGCGCATGTTGGGGGCAACCATACCCGGTTTGATCCAGGTCATCCCGGCATCAAGCATGGCGCGGGTGGGACCTCCGCCGTGGTCGCTGACCCCATAAAGATCCATCATCTTGGTCATACCGGGATTGTCCTGGCGCGCGACCTCGAAGTCCGCCGAAAGCCGCGCGGGATCCAGGCTCGTGTTTGCGTAGCCGTGCGGGAAGTAGGTGAGCACCTTGCTTCCATCGGGTGACTCCCACCAAAAGAGTTTGAATGGCAGGGGATTGGTGTCGTTCCATGCCATTTTCTGGGTAACAAAGGAATCGATGCCTGAAAGCCGGTAGATCTGCGGCAGTTGCCATGTGTAGCCAAAAGAATCGGGATTCCAGCCGATGTGCACGTCAACGCCGTAGTTCTGCCGGTACCAGCGTTTGCCGATAAGAATGGAGCGTGCGATGGACTCGCCGTCGGGCATGTTGAGGTCAGGCTCGACCCACATGCCTCCAACAATCTCCCAGCGGCCCTCTTTGATTCTCTTCTTAATCTCGTCGTTGATCTCAGGATACTTGTCGGCCATCCACACGTTGTACTGCGCCGCCGACTGGGTAAAGGTGTAAGAAGGATACTCGTTCATCAGTTGCAGCGCAGTCGAAAACGTACGCTTGACCACATCAACGGTTTCGGTCCACGGCCAAAGCCAGGCGGCGTCGATGTGGGAGTTGCCGGTCTCAAGAAAGGTTGCCTGCTGAAGCTTGGGGCGCAGTGCTTCAAGGCGGGATTGCGCGGCGAGCAGCGAAGCATCGAATGCCCGCTGATTCGCTGTATCCAGCGCTTTGAGATCTACTTCGCCAATTGCCGAGCATAATGTGGCGCGGTCCGCTGGCGGATCGTCAGGGCCGCTCGGCATGAGCTCGGCCGCGGCCAGGAATTCCTCGCGCAGGTTATCGGGATTGGGGCGGCCGGCCGAAAACTCTACGCGCATTTCGGCGCTGGTAAAGTGCTTTTCGCCCACGGTGGGCAACAGCTTGACCGCCACCAGCACCTTGTCTCCGGGGCGAGCCTGATCAAACAACATCACAGGCTCGAGGTCGTCTCCCATGGCCACTCGGCGCCCGTTCAAATAAATGATCTCGGGCGTAGTGCCGTGGGCATGTGCAATTAGTTGAAACCAGATGCGGCTGCCGGTGAGGTCGTAGCCGTGCAGCGTTGCGGGAACCTGGATCCATTGGCGAAACCAGATTGCGTCATCCGGGTAATCGCTGTTCGGTTGAGCGGTGGGCCAGGAGGAATCGTCGAGATTCGCTTCCTCGCCGTGCGCGACGTCGCCTGCATGAACGCGCCAAGCGCCCTGCGGCAGGTGATTCAGTTCTTCCAGACGAGCAATCACAGCACGGTCTTTCGGCTGCAAGTCTGCAGCCGGCTGGATGGCTTGCGCTTCAGCACGTCTTTGTTCTTTTAGAAAGAGAATTGCAAAGATGATCAAGAACGCGGCAAACCAGCGCCGGTACAACACATGATTGGAGGTCATCTACCTACTCTCCCAGCCCTTGAACAGCAATGCGTCAGCTCAAGCCGTTTCTTTGAGCCGGGTTCGCGCAGCGGTTCAATCCAGCTGAACGATTGGCTCATACCCGATTTAGAAAAAGAGGCAGCGCCTCGCCCGCGATGCTGGGGTGGACGCAAGCCCAGGTTTCCTGATACTTCCAAATGAATTCCCGAACCAGAGGCAACGTCTGCATCCCTCTTGAACAGGCTGTGAAGACAACCCTTCTCTCCCCCGACAGGAACGGTACGTTCCGGAACCAACCGGCGGAGCCAGCCGGAGCTCGATGGTCAGAGCCCCGGCATGGTTGGTCTAAATGGATTAAGATTCGCCGCTACCAGGTCAGACGGCCAGAGATTTGGACGACCCGATTCGATTGGTTTCCATTACCCGAAGTACCAAGCCGAACGATGCCAAACGTTCCGTCGGATGTGGAGGTATCGTAACCAGAGGCGAAGGTCTGCAGATGATTAAAGACGTTGAACGCATCGATTCTCATCTGGAAGACCATCCCCTCGACGAGGGCGAAATTTTTCGAGACATTGGTGTTCAGCTGATCGTTGCGGCCCTCCCGCGCGCCGGTGTATTCGACGTTCGGATTCGCCTGGTAGCTTGTATTGATCGAGATGTAGTTTGGTTTGGTGCAAGCGCCGCTCGTAACGAAAGGCAAGGATTGTGCGATCCAGTCGTAACCACCCGAGGATGGATCGACTGTCGCTACGCAGGGTTTGAGACGCTGGATATAGTTGTCCGATCCACCGCCCTGCAGGCTGGGATACCAGGGATTCGAATTGCCGGGCCAGAACCTGGTCTTAGGCAGGAGATTTCCTCCATTCGCTTTCTGGTCGACGATCCATCCACTGGTCATCGCCTGCGGAAAACCGCTTTGGAAGATATAAGAATTGGAAGTCTGCCAGCCCCCCACGAGCAGGTCAAGAACACGAGGCATGTTCGGGAAGAATCCGCTGCCTCGTGCAATGGGCAGCTTGTAAACGATCAAGGCTGTCAATCGGTGCGGGACATCGGTCGACGAGAGCACACGAGCGGGGATGCGATTGACTGTATCCGCAAATCCCGTATTTACGATAAATTTGGAATGCGTGTAGCCAACATTCGCGGTAAGACCCCATGCGGTTCTGTGTTGATAGACAGCTTCGATGCCGTTGTACCAGCTCTTGCCAGTCTGGATGCCGGCTTCAGTGATGGCAAGGAATTGCGGGTAGGGACGCGAGAAGTTGATCTTTCCAATCGTGCTGGCGGTATAGTAGCTCGAACCCGCAAATGGAGCGACCCCCTTGAAGGGATTAGTGATTTGACCGACCGAGCCTGTGCAGTTCGAGTTAAGACCGCCGCGCAGTGGATCGCACGCAGCCTGCGCACTCGCACTGATGTGGTTTAGATCGTCGGTGTCTGTGACTCCATACAAGGGCCCGTACAGGCGAGTGCCGGCATATGTGATGTCGACTGTGTCCTTGCCCGTCAATTGGCGCTCAAAACCAAACGAAGTGTCGAGTTGAGAGGCTGGGTGGAATTTCGGATTGTAAAAGGTGGAAGACTGTCCCAAGTTGGATTCGAGACACTGTTGCCAGTTTCCTCCGCAATTTCCCGTTGCCGACTGGAAGGTTGGGAAAGGGTTGGCCAGGTTAAGCTGCGGAACCATCAGAGTGGAAGAGCCCTGCGCCACCGAACTATAGGGTGTATAGGTGTTGCTGGTTGAATAGCCGATATTGCTTGGCGAGTTCAGATTGCCCGCCGCCGTATCGTTAAAGAAGAGGCCGGCGCCGCCGCGGATCACAGTCTTCTCATTCAGCGTGTAAGCAAAGCCGACGCGGGGGCCGAATTGATAGAGTATGGGCTTGAACTGCCACGTTGGATTTCCGTTGATGCCGGCGTAGGTTGGGCCTCCAACAAATCCATTCGGAAGCGGAAGTCCGGCAAGTGTTGAAGCCGGAATCAGCCCGGTCACCGGGTTCGTGTCGGTGAAATCCCAGACGGAATTCAGGCGGTTGTAACGGTCTTTAAGACCACGTCCTGGATCTTCCCAGCGAACTCCAAGGTTGAGCGTAAGGTTACGCCTGTATTTCCAGTCGTCCTGGAAGTACAGAGCCCCGTAATGCGACGAGATATAGTTTCCGCCGGCAGTCGTCGCGGTTACCGTGCCCGTTGGAGACCATGTTCCCGCTTCCATCGATGCGAGGCTGTTGCCGCTGTAGTTATTTGGCAGAGCCGCTGACTGTGACTCCACGCCGCCATTCTTGCCGGCTACGTTTGTGTCCCATTGCTGGGTCCAGCCATCGTCAGTTGTGAGAGAGAAGCCGGTGTTATTGGTGCTCTTCTGGCTATATTGCGTAAACCGCACTTCACCTCCGAAGTGCATCACGTGATTGCCGTGGGTCCAGTTGACTGTGTCGAGGAGTTGCAACTCATCGTCACCGCGGTACAGCACAGCCTGGGCTCCCATCGCGTTGTAGTTGCTGATATTCGTCAAGGGAAATCTCTGGAAGTACGTGGGGTTCGCGGCGCCGATGCTCGATGAGAAGCCGAGTTGGCTCGGATCCCAGCCGCTTGCGGGGCCAGTCGAGTCACTCTCAAGTGCAGTGGTGGCTAATCCCCTGAAGGCGTTGACGAGTGTCGGGCTGAAGGTGTGGGTCCAGCTTACATTCAGGCTTGGGTACCGATAATCGGTTCCGTTATAGTGAGCGATATCTACCGATTCATTCAAACCCGGATGCGCAGCATTGACGTTGAATCGCGGAAATGCGTTGTTGGACTGGCCATAGAACTTCCATAACTTACCAGTCACGTCGAACGAGTCCTCTTGTCCCACGTTCTGATCGAGCTTGACAATGTAGGTCTTGTTGTCGCTGTTGCTTGGTGCACCACCGACGTAGTTGTTATTGAAAGGGTTCGCCGTAGTAGGTGTCGGGCTCTGGTTGGGCGCCGGGTACCACGACATGATGGCCTGAGCTACCGCACTGATTTTGCTGGCGGAAATCACGTTTGGGGTACCGATGCGAACGGGGTTGCCCTGCGGGCCCGCGCCCGTGCCAGGACCATAGCCGTATTGATAGCGGCAGACATGAGGGTTTCCATTCGCATAGGTTCCGTTGTCGGTATTGTTGGCTGTGCAGGCCGCCTCTGACGTCGGGTCGTAGATAGCTTCGTTGTAGGCCGCACCATTGACGGTCAACCCCAACAGACCGCTGAAATCCCCAGTTGCCATTGCGGGTGTGGGAACGCTCGTAATGGCCGTCCCAATTCCCTGGTTGTGAAGATCCTCATAGAGGAGCAGGAAAAACGTCTGCTTGTTGCCATTCCAAAGCTTGGGAACGATGACGGGGCCGTCCACCTCAAAGCCATACTGATTTTGAGTAAACGCGGCCTTGTTGTATTTGGCGATTGTCGAGGCCGAGCTCCCCGCAGCGATGTTCTTAAAAATGTTGGCGTCGTTCTGCGGCGTATTGGCATTCAAGAACGCGCGCTGCAAGTATTCGTAAGCGGCTCCATGCAGCTTCCTCGTGCCAGTCTTCAAGGTCATATCGATCTGTCCGCTGGGAGCACGGCCATTCGCTGCATCAACCGGGCTGGTTGTGATCTTGAATTCCTGCAGGGCATCGGAGGGCGGCGCCATCGTGTAGTGCTCTGGACCTGTCTCGCTGATGTTGGCGACTCCGTCGATGCTGAACTCGACGGAAGCACCATGGATGGTAAAAGTTTGCGCACTCTGGTTGCCGGGAGCTGTACCAGTGGTTGTGGTCATCATGCCGGGGGTATATATCGCGAAGTTGAATGAATCGTTATCGAAATCCGGTAATTCCTGAAGCAGTTGGTTTTCCATTACGTTGCCGACGTCGGCTTTGCCGTAGTCGAGTACGTCCTGAGAAGCGTTTACCGTAACGGTTTCAGAAGTCGCTCCGGGCGTCAGCGAGAAGTTGGCGACGGCGGCCTGACCGGTGGATAGAGTAATGGCCGTCTTGATCACAGTTTTGAAACCGCTGGCCTCGGCAGTGACGTCGTACATGCCGGGATCGAGAAACGGAACTGCCCAGTCGCCAGTCGAGGTTGTGAAGACGACCTTGTCGAGGCCCGTCCCTTCGCTGTGGACAGTGACCTTGGCTTTGGGTATCACCGCTCCTGTCGAGTCGGTCACCACGCCCGTGAAGCCCTGAGAGGTTTGTGCCGGCGCGCCGATTGAAAGCGCGAGGCAAACGGTCATCACGGAAAGCACTGCCAAGCTGAGCTTGCTCAGGAAACGTTTCCCGCCGCTCTGCCTTTGGAGTGAGATTTGCATCGTCTGTTCCTCCTTCGAAAGTTCCGCATGTTGATATCTACCGTGCCGGTAGTTGGCGCTTGTTGTCTGTAGCCAAATGCACACCGCTGAAGTTCAGAATTGCCATTTGAACCATTCAGCATCAGTGCATCATGCGCCGCCCGCCACGAATTGCTCGAAGACTGCGCTTGCCGAGCCTGTTCTGACTCAATTTCAGTTCCTTCAGGCACGGCAATTCAAAGACACCGAAGAGTCTTCTTCAAGGGCGAACGCGAGCAAGTTAATTTACGGTTTTGGTTGCTGTGGGTGTTTGCCGAATGAAGGCTCAGTGTCCCAGGGCAGATCGAAATGCGACACAAAGGCCGTTTTTGGTTCGCGGGCGCCAACAAAGCAGCATTCTGTCGCGGAATGTGCGGGATGCTCGTAACTGGCTGCAAAGATTGATCCTTGCCTAATAAACAAGCAACTTTGAAACAGAAGCCCAACTGCGTGCATTGGCCGTGGCTTTGCATAGCAATACAACGCTGCATATCGGCCTCAAAATTGGCCTTCTCTTAACTGTTGGGCGATCAAAACCACACATGTGGGCATTTGAATTTGGCGCATGCTGTTCCCGGCCTCAACAAAGAGCGTTCATCTTCAGCGCTGTGGTAAGCTTCTTGACATCGCAAGTTCGGGGGCTACAGCAGTTTCGGGAATGGTGCAACGGCGCTCCAGCCATTCAAATCTGAGCGGCCCCGAGAGAGACAGAGCCGTTTGCCAGCGCATTGACCGTACAGTATTTCCGAAGCTGCTTTAGGGCTGTCATCAATGGGAGTTTCGACCCCAAAGGAAACCGAAGCACCGGCTGTGGAGGCTTGCTGGGCACTGCTTGAACGCATCGGGGCCAGTCCCGGGTTGCGTCGTGCGCCCCGCTTACGCGAGTTCCTCGACTACGTTGCCCGGCGATCCCTGCATGATGGCTGCATGCAAATCCACGAACAAGAGATCGGAATCGCTGTCTTTGGACGGCCCGATACCTATGACACCAGCGTAGACAATATTGTCCGAGCTAACGCGACGGAGTTGCGCAAGCGCATTGAGGCATACTTTGAGTCGGAAGGCGCGCACGAGACTCTGATCGTCGACATTCCCCGGGGAAGCTACGTCCCTGTCTTCCGGTTTCGGCCCGCGCCGGCTGAAACCGTCGCCCCCTCATCTTCTCCCGCATTCGCGGTACCCGGCCCTGATGCTGAGGCCCGTCCCGGTTATTCCCGGCTCCGCTGGATTCTGCCGGCACTAGCCATAACTGCGCTCGCCGGCTGCTGCATTTACCTGTGGTTGCAAAACCGGGCCCTCAACAGGGCGCTCTATCCCTGGAAGGACGAGCCGACAGTCCTAGCATTGTGGTCGCAATTCGTCGACGGAAGTCGGGGCACAGATGTGGTGGTTGCTGATCAGTCTTTCCTCCTTGTGCAGAACATCGACAAGCAGGTGTTTTCATTCAACGATTATCTCAACCGGAGTTACATAAACCGGCTGCAAGCGACGAATCTCAGTCCCGACATGCGGACGGTTCTTGATCTCATCGCCAGCAAGAACATTGGCAGCATGGGTGAGTTCCGGCTGGGCCAGCGCATTTTGGCGCTTGACCCACAAGGTAGAAGTATCCATCTCTATAGCGCTAGAGAGTATATGTCCCCTCTTCTCGCTCGCGACAATGTCATCCTGATTGGTGGTCCTATTTCGAACCCATGGCAGCAATTATTTGCAAGCCGGATGAACTTCTTTGTCGAGCCGGATAGCAATCGCTTTAACCCGATTCAGAATCGTACGCCTGCTCCCGGCGAGCAGCCAATCTACAGCACAGATGCCGACCCGCTCGGATATTGCATCGTAGCCTACCTGCCAAATCCAGACCACAATGGCAAGGTGTTGATCATCGAGGGTACTTCCTCAGAAGCTACGGAGGCAGGCGGAGACTTTCTCCTCTCTGAGACTCAACTGTCGAGCTTCGAGAGGAAATTGAACGTATCGACGCTCCCGTATTTTGAGGTTCTGCTCAAGACCTCTCAGGCCAGTGACACTCCATTCGCCACCGTCATCACAGCCTACCGGACTTATCCTGACTTGCATTAAGACGTTCTTCACTTCAGCGACGTGCATGAGGGCGTTCTGCAGCACCACCGGTACGTCAAGCATGTCGACCTGCTTTATGCGGAAGAGGCCGCAGCGCGCCCTTGAACGCTCGCAAAATGTCGTGACATTCTTTCGCGGCGAGCCTGGGGCAGCGCCCGCGACGCTCCATCCCCTACGGATAACATAGGATTTCTTTCGCACATTTGATTTGGAGTTGGTGGTTGATAGGCTGGTACAAGCAGGAGGAGCGAGACCTCTGAGGCGAGAGAGATGGAGCCAACCATTGAAGCGGGAAGAGATCGTGAAGGCGGAGCCAGTCAGCCGCTGGGACCGGTAGTTCAGATCGATGAGGGGCGCATCCAGGCGCATCTGGACGAAGTAGTCCGGCTACGCCACGTCGCAGCGACTAAGTGGGGCACAAAAGGATACCTGCAGATGGACCGGCTGGCCGAAGTCGTGGCCATCGCCTGACCGCTTTGCTCCTGGCCCCCATGGGGGTCAGGAGCAAAACAACCGCAACCCAACAACCTTCCAACAAAATGACAAAGAACGAAAGATCGCGGTAGGGACACAGGTTACCCTGTGCCCCCCGCACAGATCCGAGCGGGCCTATCTCAAGCACTCGGCTCCCACCTTGGGTGATTGACGGCGAAGCGATCGCTTGGCCAAGGATGAAGGATGCGCGGTTGAGGAAGAAAAGCATCCGCCAACTGTGCCATACGTTCCCATGTGGTCCGGTCCTTCTGACTACGCCGCCGGAGCGAGCGCCGCCAGAGGTCGGTCACATGATGTCGAAACGCGGCCAGTGCATGGCTGTTCGTCGGCACAGCGTGGTACGCAAAGAAGCCGCCCACGACTTGCCGCAACCACTTCCCTTGTTCCGGGATAGAGTGATGCATTCGCTGCCGCAACTCGTCCTTGACTTCCTTAAGCTTCGCCTGCATGCGATCTCGTCGAGACTTCCTGCAGAGCAGGAACTTGCCCTGCTTCGACTTACCGCAAATGAAGGTGAAGCCGAGGAAGTCGAAAGTCTCCGGCTTGCCAAGTCCACGTTCTGCACGCTGCTGCGCAGCATAACGACCGAACCTGATTAGCCGGGTCTTTTCTGGATGAAGCGTCAGCGAAAACTCCCGCAACCGTTCGCGCATCGCGTCCCGGAAACGACAGGCATCGCTTTCGTGCTGAAAACCGAGCACAATATCATCGGCATACCGCACGCAAACCATGTCGCCCGTGGCCTCGCGCCGTCGCCAGCGTTCGGCCCAGAGATCGAAGGTGTAGTGTAGGTAGACGTTGGCCAGCAACGGCGAGATCACCGATCCTTGCCCCGTTCCTGCTTCACTAATCTTGACCTCTCCGTCTTCCAGAACTCCCGCCTTGAGCCACTTCTGGATCAAGCGGAGGATGCGCGGGTCCTTAATCCGGTGCTCCAGAAATCGGGCAAGCCATTTCTGGCTGACCGAATCAAAGAATTTCTGGATATCCGCATCAAGGATGTAGTTCACCTTCTTGCCGGTGATTCCGACGACCAACGCATCCAGCGCATCGTGCTGGCTGCGCCTAGGCCGGAAGCCATACGAGAAGCCAAGAAAATCCTCTTCGTATACGGCATTCAGCACCGCCGCGACCGCACGCTGGACGATCTTGTCTTCCAGCGCAGCGATTGCCAGCGGTCGCTGCCGTCCGTCCGGCTTCGGGATGTACCGTCGTCGCGACGGTAGCGCCC
Organism: uncultured Acidobacteriaceae bacterium; assembly: GCA_963841365.1. Classification (GTDB taxonomy): domain Bacteria; phylum Acidobacteriota; class Terriglobia; order Terriglobales; family Acidobacteriaceae; genus Telmatobacter. The sequence goes on along the minus strand of CAWJDG010000088.1, from coordinate 143 downwards.
GGTACGCTCCCCGATGAACCCGGTCGTGCAGACTCGCAAGGTTGCCCTCCAAGCCTGCTCCGTAGTCGCTCCACGTCAACCCATCGACGCCCGGCGCAGCTTTTCGTTTGAGTTCGAAATATGCCAGTCGGAGCGATTCGATG
>CAWJDG010000087.1:0-14966 GCA_963841365.1 uncultured Acidobacteriaceae bacterium | reverse complement strand
TTTCAACACAGAGCTAAGGCGCTCTCCCGGCTGAATTGCGTAACTACCAGCATGCTCGACCTCCCCAGTTATCGTCACCGATGATCCAATATCCTGCCAGCCGGCCAATTGCCGAATGCTGACAACATCGCCAGGCTTAAGTGCCACGTCGGCGTTTTTGTCGCCATCCAATGCCTTGTCGACTGCGATGTTGCTATGGTTCACCAGTACCTTTTGACCATCTTGCACTATGTAGCTCGAAAGGCCGGCCTCATCCCGATACGCGCTACGCGTGAATCCTCCCGCCATCCTCACCAATCCGGCCACAGTCATACCCTCAGACATAGGGTAAGTGCCGGGACGAAGAACTTCGCCCTCAATCGAAACCCTGGGTGGATCGATCTCATAGCGGCCAAATATATGAATCAGATCGAAGGGTTCAAGAAGAAACGAATCATTACCGATCAGCGCGTCGTGGAAGTTAAAACTGATCGTCTCTGGCCGAAAGTCGGGCGGCAGAAGACGAACGAGTTCCGCATGGTCAGCCGGCTCGGGCAGTACGTCCTGGTACGAATGCAAAAGATCAGCTAATCGTCATCCCGTCTTTGTAAGGATAAACACCAGGCCGATAGACATGCCCCTCGAGATAAACCGCGGCTTGGTTATAAGGCAGAATCTGCGAAATTACAACGTCGTCTCCGCCTTGCACCTCGAAGCTGGCTAGCTTCCCAGTCTCCTCGGCCGGATTGTCCGCGAGTTGCAGACTCAACATGGTGTGGCGCTGGTGGGCCACGATTCGCGCCACGTTGATTTGTTTTAAGCTCGCTGTGCTGAGGATCCCCCCCGCCAGTTCGAGGACCTGATTCAGAGTTTTCTCCCCATTTAGCTCATAGATCGCGGGACGATGCACCATTCCCTCAACCGTAACCTGCGGACCGGCCGGTGGGACCATGAGAGTATCGCCAGGCAAAAGACGTTCAACATCTGAGCGGACACCCTTCAGCAGAAAATCGTAAAGGTCGATTTGGCGAACTAGCTGGTTGCCCCGATACTGTCGCAGGATGCGCAAAGACCCGAGACTAGTGGGACCGCCCGCGGCGTAAAGAGCGCTAAGTGGCGTGGATAAAGAACTGACGTCGTATGCGCCCGGGCGCTGTACATCTCCGACAACGTACACCCTCACGGTGCGCAGCCGGCCCAGAGAAATCTCGACATGCTCATTTTGAAATTGAGTGCTCAAAGCCTGTTGGATCGCACTTTGCGCTTGTTCGATCGTCAGCCCGCTGATCATGATTGTGCCCGCTTCAGGGAGCTCAATCTGGCCTTGGCGGTCGATCATCCTTTCCAGTCGGCTCGACTGGCCACCCCACATATTTACGACCAGGCTATCCCCGGGTCCAAGAACATAATCAGGACCGACGGGTAAATCCATCGGCAATTCATTCGCATTCCCAGTTCCGAGAAGAAATGCGTCGCTGCCAAACCGCTGCAACCCGCGTCCGCCGGATGGAATCTGGGTGTAAAGATCCTGCAGCGACGGCATATTTCCGTATGGACTAGGCTGCTGTATCTGTTGCGGTCCACCTTGATGGGTCTCGGCGCTGGTTCGAGCTGGCGTCACGCGCGGGCCTGTCGCTTGGGGGCGACTACTCGGGGTCGGTGCTTGGGCGCAGCCATTTTGGGCAGGTGATGCTAAGGTGCCTTCGCTCCGCGCCGGCGCTTGGGCATCACCGTTCGGGGTCGCTGTCTGCGCCGCGCCCTCGGCTTTGTCGCTCTCGGCCGGTGCCTTACCATTATCACCCGCGGCTGTTCCCTCAGCGCCATTCCCTGGCGCAGATGGCGCCTGGGTCTCACTGCTCGAGGTAGAGGTTTGTGCGGTACTCTCGCCGTTGCTGCTCTGGGACGTTTCCTGAGAACGACCGAGCTGAGAAACCGTAACGCCACAAAGCAATACCGCCAATCCAAAAGCAATGAGGTCGGCGCGAACTCTTGCCCACCTCGGTCTTGATTCAAACTTTCTCTCGAACGTAAAGCAATACGCTGCACATTTCTCGACCTTTTCAATAACGGGTTTGTTGTTCCGATTTGACCGCCCAATGCTTTCCACTTCATACGAGCTCAATTACTCGCTTGCGGCCGACCTCTCTCTTCAACGAAAATATTGAGACAGAGCACAAAACCAGCGCGAGCCCTCCTCAACTTTTCGGCCAACGAAGTTGTCGGCAATGTGCTAAGTGCGCGTCGCTTAGCTCGGCATGACGATCTGGAAGCGCCGAACCGCTTACGCTAGGAGTGTGCCTCGGAAGAAGCGCGCCGCCGATGCACTTGATGATCTTGAAGCTCAACCAAACGCTCTAGTTGTTGACGCAGAACATGTTCAAGGGAAGGTAGCTTGCAAACGGTGGCCCTGTCGTTCCCCTGATCATGCCAGTTTAATGCAGGGCGTTTCCCTTCACCGGGCGTCTTCCGCCTTGAACGTTGTGATTTTCGCCTCCAATTGCTCTACCTTTTTCTCCAGACTCTTCATGTCAGCGCGAAATTCGTCGAGATCGCGCCCAACTGGTCCGTCTCGACTCACATCTTTCAGAACGGCGCGCATGGCCTCGCGCGTGAGCTCCGATACGCTGCGTGCACCGGTCAAGGAGCAGACGCGCCTGAGAGCTACGTATTCCTCTTCGGAGAGACGGACGCTTATCATGCGTGAGCGCGGCTTCAGAACTGCCATCGTAACCCCCGATCTCGCTCGAAATACGAAGCTGGACGGTCCACTTGAAGCTATCTTGTTGAATGGTGAGCGAAGGAAGAATTCCTCCGCCCTTTCGCTGTTGAGGTGTGGCGTTGATTTGGGGCAGGCTCCGCCCCTGTGAGTCCCAATTGTTGGGTGGACCCTACGCTAAACCGATACCCTTATCCGAATTGCGGGGATACGCTCTGCCCGACTGCAGTCAAGGCGGTTACAACGCCCGTTTCGCAATGAGGCGAAAATCAGAACACCCTAAAACTAGCACGGTGATCCCGGGGTCGCAAGAAAAAACGTGAGACAATTGCTTGACAACTTTGGTTCCAAGCAACTCTATATCATTTTCATTCCACATCTCTTAGCTGGAACATCCAGGCAATATTTGAAATATAATGTGATACATTGTATGGCATTTGTATAACGAAGTGGCTCTAAGGTTTATCTGCTCATTATAGCTGCGAAATTAGGTCCAGCCTTGCATTGTTTATAGGGCCATCAGCACCACAAAAGTCGAGCTTTTAGGGGCCTCGAAATGCGAAAGCGATGGCCCCCGGAGAGTCGCATGGCGGCCACCGGTATTTTTCTTCTTAGGCGCCATCCCATTGCCTCTTCACGTCGTTTTCTCCGACTTTTCTTCGTGATAATCCGTTTCAGTGTTGATCGCCCAGATATTGTCCTTGGCTACGACTCCGTTGACGATGTTCTCGACGGCAGTCATGGCGGTCAGCATCGAGTGATCCTGGTTATTGTATTTATGCATGCCATTGCGCCCCACCAGGAATAAGTTCTCAAACCTGTCGATGTAGCGCCGGATCACATCAAACCGGTTATACGTACCGAAGTAAGCGGGATAGGTCTTGGGAACACGAACCACGTGCCAATCCTCAACGTCTTCGGCTTTCAAGATCCCGATCCGGGCGGCTTCGTCGACGGCAAACCGCGCCGTCTCCGCATCGGAAAGCTTCCAGATTTTGTCAGTCTCGTTGCAGAAAAACTCCAACCCGATCCAGACCTTGTCGGGACATGAAACCAGCCACGGGCTCCAGTTGTTGAAGACTTGCAGCCGTCCCACTGTAACATCTGGCTCTTGAATATAGATCCAGTTGTCCCTTAGTGGCTTGCCGTCGTCCTCAGCGACTGCCAGCTTGCTCACCAGCAGGCCGACAGTGATGAAGTCGCGATACATCAGCCCCTCACTGACCTCCATTACCTCTTGCGGCACGTCGCACGAAAGAGCACGAATCAAGTCCCGTATCGGCATCGTCGAGAAAAAGTAATCTCCAGAATAGGATTGGTTCTCCCCGGCTTCGTTCTTTCCCTCGATGCTCACCACGTGGCGGCCCTCTACGAGGATGCGATCGACGGCAATACCAAGATGGATCTCGCCACCACCTTTACGAACCAGCCCAGCCACGTGTTCCCAGAGTTGGCCAGGGCCGAACTTGGGATAAAGAAACCTCTCAATGAGAGAAGTTTCCGTCTTCTTTTGCGCGACGTCGCCGGAACGCGCCGGGGCAAAGGTCCTTTTCAGGTAGTGAGCAACAACACCCTTGAGGGAGAGCCCTTTGATACGCTGAGCGCCCCATTCGGCACTAATTTGATCGCAGGGCACTCCCCACACTTTTTCTGTATAGGACTTGAAGAAAGTTAGATAGAGCTGCTTTCCAAAACGATTAATGAGAAAATCCTCGAGCGACCGTTCTTCGCGTTGCGGCAGCAGCGCTGATCGTAGGTAGCTCAGCCCGCATCGAATCGTGCGAACCGCGCCCAACTTCCTTAGCGTGCCGACGCTGATGCGAATGGGATAGTCAAAGAAGCGGCGGAGAAAATATATGCGGCTCTTGCGCTGGCGGACCAACATCACCAGATCTTCCGTTTTCGGATCGCGACCCGAAACCGCGCCCGGAACATCGCGCTGTTGGCCCTGGTAGCGAAGCTGCCCGTCATCACCAGCGCCGGCCTCGATCGGCATCATTTCCAGCCACCACTTCATCACTCGGTCCGACTTCGAAAAAAAGCGGTGGCCGCCGATGTCCATTCGGTTGCCTTTGTAGCGAACCGTGCGCGAAATCCCGCCGATCTCCTGGTTAGCCTCAATCACGATAGGCTTAATCCGCGATTGCCGTTGCAGTTCGATAGCCGCAGTCAGGCCTGCCGGACCGGCCCCGACAATAATGGCAGAGCCCTCTTTCATTCCGTGCACTGATCCCCCTACCCGGAAACACGAGTGTCTGTTATGCATCTTCCCACGTGCGGCGCATCGACACAATTCTTCTCAGGCAGAGAAGCGAGAGGCGTCACCTTCTGGGTATCTGCGCGGTGAATGGCGAAGTGAACGGGGGAGTAATGAATTGACTTGGCTGCAGCCGAAGAATTCCAGTGCAAAACTCTTTTGAAGCTTCTAAAGGCCTTTGCGCTCTGGTTTGGGCGTTTGCCGAACCCGTCCGGCAATGAAGCACGGGTTGACTGGCACAAAGGAGCCCCTCACAAGCAGCCGCAAACTCTCTTTCTGCCCATGCCGATATCGAGAGATTTCACGATTGAAGTTTCTGAATTCGGCGGCAATCGGCCTTTCCCTACCTACTGCGCACGTTTGGCGACAACCCTCACGTTGCCAAGCAGCCCTGACTCCGCCGGCTCCCTCGGGCCGAAGAAGAACCCTCCGCGCGGAGGCGCAGCTCCCGCCTGGGAGAGCACTCTCTTATCCTGCTGCAGAAGTCGATCGCCGACGATCCGATTGGTCCACTCGTTGGTCACGCTGATCGTCAGCCGGTTCACGCCAGGCCTCAAAGCCGCGGTCACGTCGAGCCGGTAAGGCGGCGCCCACACCATGCCCGTGGACTTGCCATTCACCTTGACTTCAGCAACATCTCGCACCGCACCGAGGTCGAGATACAAATGTTGGTCAGGGCGAAACCACGCTGTGGGCGCCTGAACATTCTTGCTGTATGTCGCGGTACCTGAGAAGTACTTCACGCCCGGGTCAGAAACCGCCGTCCATGAGACAAGATTCGTCATCTTTATGCTCGCCGGAGCGCCCCAGTTTGGCGGAAATGTGAGGGTCCATGGCCCCTGAACGGTTGCAAGCTGAGTTTCCACTGTGTGGCCCGTCCTATGCCCTCGTACCGGCGCGCCGTTACGCAGAACAACAAAAACGGCCTCGCGTTCGGCAAGGTCGAGCGACACCGTGGTAAAGCCAGGTTCCTCCAAGTACGCCGCCGGCTGAATACCGGGTTGGCGGTTGCCGCTACGGTCCGGTACCAGCGTTGTTTCTCCTTGTGGATTCGCCCCAATCTCATCGATCTCGCCCGTCATGGGCCGCCAAATCTGCACATCTTCTCCGGTGCTGCGAAAACGCGCATCGATGTGCTGCGGTGCATCAGCTTGATTCACGACAAAATAGATATCTGCATCTGCCGTCCGTCGGTGTGCCCATGCGGGCGGATTTTCAAGACTGCCACTCGATAGAAAATCCGGCCTGTCCTTCAGACGGCTCAGCACTTCGTCGAGAGCGAGGCCGGTGTAAGTCATTCCCTTCCCGAACGCGTGCTGCGTGTCGGTCACGCCGTCTGCATCGCCCCAAAGGTCTGTCGCCAAGGCACGAACTTCGGCATCGGCATCGGGATAATGTGAGAGGCTTGGCGACGTCCTCGGTCGCGGGCCCGCGATCGTTGCGCCGGCCGCAACCAGCTCATGCAGTTTTTGCAATACTTCTGGCGTCATCTGCGTGGTTCGCGGCAACACCAGCACGCGGTAGTTCATCCCCTCAGGCATCGCGCTGCTGCCATCTACGTGAATCCGGCCGTCGGCGATGACGTTCATGTGGTGGAGTAAAACATCTGTGTTTATGTAGTCATAGTCATAGCCTGCCGGCGGCGCCGGAACTAGCCCGGCACCCCAAAATGGCATCGTCGAAGGCGCGCCTTCCGGCAGCAGATATGCCAGGTCAGCCACCGGACTTCCCTGCTGCAGCATGTAGGAGACACGCGCAAAGTAGGTCATAACCGGCTTGGCCAGTTCCGCCCAGGTGATGTTGCGGTTGATGTTCGTGCCGACCATCGTGTTGCCGGGCTTGGTGTCCAGCGGCTGTTCGGCTGAAGTATGAAACACCAGCCGGTTCACGCCCTGCGTAAACCAGTAATCTGCAATCTTTTTGAGTGTGTAAGGCGACTCGTATCCGCCGCCGGTAAAAGATTCGGTCGCGACAACCGGCTTGCCATAAATATGCGCAGCCGAAGCAGCGCCTCGAACATCGACATAATACATCGACTCAGGATGCAGCGTGCGAACCCAGAACTCCGCCATGGGAATGTCGATTTGGCTCTTGTTGAGCAGAGTGTCCTCGGGAATCTCAAGCGCAACTCCGGAAGCCTCGGCATAACTACCCATACCCAACCGCTTAAGTTCGCCTTCCATGGTTCCGTAGTATTTGTCGGCATACAGGTCAGCAAGAGTGCGCCGAAAATCCCATAAAAACCTGTCGCTCACCTCCGCGCTTTCAACCACGTGGCCAGCGAGGACCGGCAAATACGGCGTGGGATCGTAGCCGCGTCGCCCCCGGAACTCGGCGATCATGTCATCTGTCCAGTTCTGCATACCCGCTTCCCAGCTATCCATCGTCATGTACTGAAGCGCCGTGCCTGTCAGATCGCCGAGATTCTGCCGGATCGGATCCATGTATCCGTGGAAATAATCGCGCACATCCTGCGCATTGAACTTGTCCACTTCGAGCCCAGTGGCAGAAGGAATAGCGGGGTGGTTGGTCGCGCCGGTGAGCGAGTAGCCCATTCGCAAAATTGTCCATTTTCCCACGGGAACGTCCCAATGCAGAGTGCCGTCCTTGTCCATCTTGCCGGTCAAATCCATTACGTCCCCGCGCGCAATCTCGGCCTGCTCTGGAGCGGCCGGCGTCGGAACGACGTCGTAACGATCCATCAAACTGCCGAAAGTCCCCTTGTCTTCCCAGCGGTTAACGCGCGCATCGGAGTAAAAAATCGCCTCGGTCAGGGTGTATTGCGGTGCGGGAATTGCGGTCCCTCCGTGAATCACCGCCGCGGGCGACAGCCCTGCCCCATCTAACTCAATGCGAAAGATCCTCGCCGTCACGGCTGGAAAAGCAAACGTCCGGACTGCTGCGCCGTGGTAGCCCTGCGGGCCGGGCAATACGGCGATTGTTTTAAAGCGCACTCCATCATCGCTCGCGAGCACGCGGCCCACCGGAATTCTGCCGCGGGATCCCAGGGAAAGAGCTCGCGCCGTAAACGGCTGGTCAAACTCGTATTGCAGCCATGCCGGACTGCCATCCTTCGGTGCCGCGATGTTCGCCGCTGTATTCAAACTGTCATCGAGTAATGGCGCCGCATCAATCGGCCCATCATTCGTCGTCACCTTCGGATGCAACTCCACCATCAGCTTCGCGTCAGCCGGTGTTCGATACGCAACCACCATACTGTCGCGATAAAACTTCTCCGCACCAGGCCGCGCGCCCGCGCTCAGATCGCGCACCGGTCCCTCATTCGAAGGCGGCTCTGGCAACTGTGCGTCGAAGTCCCGTGGTCCATCGACTCTGGTCTCGCTCCACACCAGCTTCTTCATCGCCTGCTCAGGCTTTACCCACGGTCCTCCGGCCTCGCTCCAGCCCGGCGAGCTGAAGATCGACATCTCCAGCCCAAGTTGTTTTGCCTCTTCCTCAGCGTGGCGCACCGCGTGGTACCACTCCGGCGTGCCGAAGTAAATCTTCTTGTCGACAACCTGCCCGCTCCCTGCCGATACATCCGCCAGTTGACAACCCGCGATGCCGACGCGCTTCATCCATTCGAGATCTTTCGTGATGCCATCCTCGGTCACGTTGCCGTTGGTCCAGTGCCACCAGGTGCGGGGCTTTGCAGAGTCGGGCGGATTGCGGAACCCCCGCTCCAGCGCATCCGGCGCGCTCTGCGCAACAGCCAGACCAGTTGTGCAAAGTACGAGCGCGATAGCAAGAGGCAGTCCCCTTCCCTTCACTTTGCGCATCTCTATCCCTCCCTCGGTTTGGGTCCGGACTGCCAGGACCTGCTGTCAAAACGCGCGTGCGTTATTGCTCCGGATGCAGATGCATTTTCAGGAACTGAACGTAAAAATCCCAGTCGGTCGGAACCATCCCGTGGCCACCGTCGTGCATGTAGTACGCCAGATCATGGAAGATCGGCGTCTTCGCTGCCGGCCACTGATCCGTATCGAGAGGGTCTTTGCCGAGCAGTTTGTAAACCGGACCTGCCGCAACCTCCGCAAGAAACTCTCCCTTGGGATCAGACCAATAATCGGTGCTGCCGGTTTGCAGCAGCAGCGGTCGCGGCGCAATCAGCGCGATCAGCATGTTCGCATCCATCGGGGCCTTGTCCGGAAAGCCTGCCCAATGAGCATAGTTCTCCGCGAACTGATACGGATAGCGCGTGGACGCCGTCAGGTGCGCAATCGTCTCTCCATAATCGCGATGGCTCAGCGCAGCCCCGCCCTCGCCTGAGCAGCTTGCTATCACCGCGGCAAACCGTTGATCGTGCGCGCCCGCCCACATCACCGTTTTGCCCAGGCGCGAAACGCCGTGGATCGCAACACGCTTGGCATCGATCGCCGGGTCGGTCTCGAAATAATCTTCCACGCGGCTCATGCCCCACGCCCACGCGGCGATCGACCCCCAATCGTCCGGCGCGCGATCCGTTTGCCCAGCCTTCAAATAACGCGCGCGGATCCCGTTCGAGAATCCACCCAGATAATCCGGATCGACTTCGCCGTAATAATAAGTGGCAACACCAAATCCGGCGTCGAGCAACGGCTCGACGTTGATCCGGCCAAAGCCGCGCCCCTTCGGCGGCATCACTTTCGTATTGGTCCGCGGATCCCAAACTTCCTCTGGCGTGATCCCCGGGTCGTCCACCGCATTCTGCACCGCGCCAAAGTTGATCGTGAAGAACATCGGCACCGGTTTGTGTGCGTTCGCGGGAAGATAAATCAGCAAGTGAAGCTTCGGCCACGCCTGGTCCTTCGAAAACGAAATTGTCACCTGTTTGCGAATAGCTTTCCCGTCGAGCGCCGACGTCCCCTTGTCGGTGACGTCGAAGCTCTCCTCCGCCGGCCGGCCTGGGTCGCGGCCATACTGCTGTGTCGCAAAGATCTCCTCAATCTCTGGACGGCGCTTGGTGTACCAGGTCTTCGCATTCTTCACCACCTTGCCGTTGTTCAGCTTCAGCGGGTCGGGCAGCGTGTAGGTGCCAACCTTCGCCTCGTCGTAGTTCACGGGAATTCCCGCTACCAAGCTGGGCCCAGGTTTCGGCGTCGCCGGGGCAGACTGTGCGGCCGGGGCCGAGGGAGCCGATGGCGCCATCGTAGCCGGCGCTTGCGCATTTATAACGACCACAATAAGCACAGCTGGAATGAGCAACATTCTCTTCAAGTGCATGGCGCTGTCTCCGGAGCACAGCCGCGATCGCTGCGGGTGGGTAATGAAACAAATTTCAATCTGAAAAGGTAGAATTCTCGCTCCATTGGTGTCAAGCAGCGATCTGCGCCGTCACACCGCAGCGAGCACAACGGCCGCGATTGCCGCCCCTAGAGCCAGGCTCATCCGGTCAGTTAATGCAAAGACGAGAGGGTCCTCGGTCAGTTCGCCGCGTGAAGCCCTCAGCCACACCCGGCAAAGCCACAGGATCATAAGAGGCATAATGAGCCACAGAAGTTCCGCGTGCCGATACAGTATGACGATGTCGCCGCTGCTAATGTAGATGGCAAAGATGACCACTGCTGCAAAAGCGCTCGCGGTTCCAAAGCTGCGCAACTGGTCGGTATCGGCCAACAAGTAGCCGCGCGCGCGCCCCGGCGGCAAGCCACTGTCGCGCTGATTCTGCAACTCAGCGAAACGCTTGGCGATGGCGAGAGAGAAGAACAGAAAAACCGAGAATCCGGCGAGCCAATGCGAAATATGCGATTGTGTGGCGGCGCTGCCGGCGAGCAGCCGCAGGGTGTACAACCCCGCGAGAACCAGGACGTCAACAATAGCGATCCGTTTCAGATACCACGAGTAGGCAAGTGTCGAGGCCAGGTACAGCAGCAGCCATCCGCTGAAGGCATTGGGCAGGAGGCGCGCACCCAATAGCGCCAGGATCAAACAAAGCACCACGATCCCAAGGCCGGCAAGCGCGGAAAGATCGCCGGCCGCAAACGGACGCAGCCGTTTCTGGGGGTGAAGGCGATCGGCGTCGATGTCGAGCAGGTCGTTGACAATGTAGGCTGACGAGGCCGTGAGGCTGAAACAACAAAATGCCAGTAGGGCGGCCAGGAGCCGGTCGACAGCAACTACGTGTGCGAGCAACAAGGGCAGAAATACGAGAAGATTCTTTGCCCATTGATGCGGACGCAGGGCCCTTAGTGCTGACTGCAGGGGACGGGGCCGTTCCGCAAAAGTGCGCACGGGGCGAATCCCCTGACTGCGCAGCTTCAATCGCAAGCGGACGCTGGGGTTTGCCACCATGGTTTCCGTGGCGTTGGCCAAAAGCGGCAGATCGGGGACGTCATTACCGATGTAGTCGTACGCAGCGTTGTTCAAATGGCGGCGCAGGCGATTGAGTTTGTTGTCGCCAATCAGATTCACCGTGCCATCGCTGCCAAAAACGCCGGCAAATACGCCTAGGTAGGCTGCAACACTTCTGGCCACGCGCAGATCCGCACCCGTGGCCAGGTAAATGGCGCGGCCGCGCGCAGACTCCTGATGAAGAAACTCCAGCAGTTCGCGATTGTATGGCAGATGTGCGACATCCAGTGAGGTGCGGCTGGTGACGTACTCTTTCAAGGCAGCCCTGCCACGCAAAACGTAACCGGGTAGGCCGAGCAGAAGCACCGGGCGCGTGCGAACAAGCGCCAATACCGATTCGATGAGCGTATCGGATTTTACGAGCGTTCCGTCAAGATCGACGCAGAGAGGGCGGAGAGTTTCTGCGGAGAGTGCGTGCGGAGAAACAATCTGGGACAACCCCTCACCTCACCTGGAAGCATTGGCCGAGACAGACTTGTGTAGATTGAATTAGACCTGCCCTCGAATATAGAGCATAGACCGATCCTTGACCTGCTGCTTGCAGCAATGCCGCTCACGGATACGAAATCTGTCCACGGAAGAGCGCACGCCCGCGGGGTGCTTGGGGTCGGATCGTTTGAATTGCGTTGGTTCCCGAACAGCGGCTATGCAATCGCGGCAAGGGCTTTTTCTTGCTGGAATGTACTTGTCGCCGTGAGCATCAATCATCCCGCCCTCTAAAATAGTAGGCGTAAAGCCGCCTTTTGCGCCGATATGCTTGCAATTCGTGCCGACCATTGACCTCTCCTTTTCCTTCATCCAGCGGTCAAGATAGGCTAGACTGCATCATTTGGGAGGCCGAATGTCATTTCGAGTGCTTGCCTGCCTTGCCCTTTCGCTTCTCGCGGCAGACCTCCACGCCCAATCAGACCTTTCCACTCGCTACCAACTTTTCGGCGGGTACAGCTTCCTTTCCAACTCGATCAACGGAGTCAGCGGCTCCCATCAGTCGCTGAACGGATATGAATTTGCCTTCGCCATACCTCCGTGGCATGACCTGCGATTTAAGCTCAACGCCTTTCAGTATCGTGGAACCAACCTGGGCGCGACCGAGGATCCTTACTTCATCATGGCGGGTGGACAATACGGAAGAAACTTCGGCAAGGAAGCTGCTTTTGTCGAGGCAATGGCTGGAGAAGGCAATGTGAACGCCAATTGGGGCGCAAAAAAAACCATTGGCGATACCGCGTCGTTCTCAGCGATCCTGGGCGGAGGTGTCGATACCCCCTTATCTCCACACCTCGCCTTCCGCATTCAGGGAGACTTCCAATACGCGTATTTCAAGCAGACTGCATTCCAGAATCCCGTTACAGCCGTGCCAACCTATGTACCCGGTCTGCCCAACTATTTTGGCCGCGTCTCCACCGGATTGGTCTGGCGATTCTAAACCCGCATATTAGATTTACGTTGTTTTTGTGTATCCTCGGATTGTCAAAATCGTCAATCCGTATAAGGGCGCAATCGTGATCAAGACGTCCTCAAGGCGAATTGGCGGCGGATGAGACAGAAAACTGGCGTTTCCGGCGTTCCTTCAACGCCCCAGGAAAGTCGATTTCCAGGGAGCGCAAGGTAACTCAACTGCGACCGGGTACTTGCATTTTAGCGCACAAATTGATTCCACAGATTATCCTGTATTCAGTTCAATCCCACGCAATTGGTACAGAAACGAGGAGATCCGGTTGCAGTGCCACAGTACGACTAAGACCAGCACTTCGCCCAGATTTAATAGTGTCAACCCTCTGAGAGGCTACGGGAATAGACCGTGGGCTCACAATGAGTACTGCCTTGGGGGAATCGGCCCGTTTCCTGCAGACGGCCATTTCGCGCACCGCAAATCTCTCTATGAGAGGATCTCGCTTAACAAGGGTCGACTTATAAGAATTGCAGCGGCTCTCGCCCTGGTTCTCATGTTTCGCTCGAACGGAAAGATCGTGTTTGCCCAGGGTATCGTTTCTCACACAATTCAGATTTCCAGTAATGCCGACGATGGTTACTATAACGAAGAAGACGGTAGCGGTTGGCACAGCAGTCCGCAGTCCGGCGGAGCGGATTTGGTAGGAAGTTGGTCTGGAACAACAACCGCCTGGGTAGCCGGCTACCGATTTCCTTCTACCGGCATCAATTCCGGGGACACCATCCGATCTGCATATCTGCAATTAGTGAGCAGCGATGGGGACGCAACCAGTACCACCTGCGGGTCCGCGCCCTGTCCTGCCAGCAGCTCCACTTTCCGCGTTTACGGTGTGGCTCAGGACGATGGTGCCGCCTTCAGCAATACCACCGGCGATACTCCTATAAGTGTGCCGTATACGACGTCTTACGTGGATTACACGACGACGGGACCCGGAGACGTTCATGGAAGCTGCCAGGGGAACAACAACGGACAGAACACCTGCACCCATATCATCGATGTGACGAATATTGTGCGGGAAATTACCTCCCGAACAGGGTGGACTAACACCTCTGCGATGCGATTCGTCATGTTGAGCACGAATGTAAGCGCACCAAACGCTTATGCGGGATATGAGGATTCCTCAGCCAATCCCGCGAAAGCAGCCACGCTATTAGTCAATCCTCCGGTACCCACGATTGTTTCTTCGGGTGCATGGGGAACTGGCGCGTCAGAAACCTATCCGGCAACTTACCCGGTAGGGCCGTTTGTCTATCCGGGGGCTTCAACACTGCTTCTGTTTCTTGGAGATTATTACATCTTCGACGGCCAATCTGTATCTCAACCGACGGTGACCGATAGCTGTGGAAACACCTGGAACATCTTTGCTGGACCCACCGATTGGATGGGCTTTTATTATGAAATGCGGAGCACGGTCTACTTCGTCCAAAACCCGGCATCGTGTCCTGGCGGCGATACAATCACCGTCACTCCAGGCTCTACCTCCAACGGGGAGCCCATATTCCTTCATTTCTTAGCGGTCGCTGGATCAAACACCGCGCAAACTCCCCTTGCTTCGGCCATCACAAGTCCTCCTTCCCGGCACCTACACGACGAGTGCTACTACCAATTCCATCACGCTGAATGGTGCCGGACTGCTAGTGAGTTGGATATTCGGCGACTCCGACTCGCCACATACATTTACTCCGCAAGCAGGCTTTCTCACCGATGTAAATTCGACTCCAACTTATCTGACCGCAGCCACCGAGAGTGTGTCGTCCTCTGGTTCCTACCAGAACCAATTTTGCGATTTCTCCGTCGGATGGGTGGCAAACCATCCTGATAGGAATGCTCGCGATGACGGGAACCATTGCTACGCCGATGGTGACGGTGACTCCTTCGCCATCCAGTATCGGCACGACGCAGGACTTGACGGTTTCCGTGTCAGTCGGGGGACGCCGACGCCCACAGGTTCGGTGACTTTGACCAGCGGTGGCTACACTTCACCAGAAACGGCCTTGAGCAGTGGCGTTGCGACAATCAACGTCCTCGGCAGGGTCGCTGAGTACAGGGACAGACGCGCTGATGGCCAGCTACACGCCCGACTTCAACAGTTCATCGATTTACACCGGTGCTACCGGAACCGCTTCTGTCACAGTGATCAACGCTGCCCCCGCAACCATCACCAGCCCGTCACCCGGCAGCGCGTTGACCTCGGCTTCCACTACCTTAACCTGGAGTGCAGGTTCAGGCGG
>CAWJDG010000086.1:0-155485 GCA_963841365.1 uncultured Acidobacteriaceae bacterium | reverse complement strand
CAACCACGACAATCCTCTCAGCAATCCTGAAACGCCGCGTTCGATTACCACGTCGAATACAATAGAAGTTGGTTCGATCCGGCTCTCCCCGGAGGTGCCGCTGTCATCGCACCCAATCAGAAAGGCAATTTGGATGCTCTCCACTCCCGTTATCACGGCCGTTGTCTCGCTTGTGGGCCTCGCCGGCGTTCTGGTCTGGCGCGTTCGCGAAGGCCGCACCGCCGTGACCCTCAAGAAGATCGTGATGCCGCCCCTGGGCATGGCCACTGGATTCTGCATGTTCTTTGTCCCGGCCTTCCGTGTGCCGTGGATGTGGGGCCTCGGCGCTTTTCTCATCGGCGCAGTCATCTTTGCCTACCCACTGCTGCTCACCTCGGACCTCCATCTTCAAAACGGCGTCATCATGATGAAGCGCTCCAGCGCATTCTTCGCCGTCATCATCGTGCTCGCGGTGGTCCGCTACCTCGCCCGTGGCTACTTCGATTCCGTCCTCACTCTCGAGCAGACGGGGGCGGTCTTCTATCTCCTGGCCTTCGGCATGATCCTGCGCTGGCGATTGAAGCTGCTCCTTGCATGGCGCACCCTCACCAGCGGCGCGGGGCTCCGCGCCACCCCATCCCCTGAAGAAGCCGCAGCCAGCGACTAACCCGCCGAGCGCAACGACCAAACCTGACTCCGCTGACGCCGCTACCGAGAATCTCTGCTCCGTTCCCTGTTCCCATGTTCCCTGCCTTTCTATGAGACAATCGTTCCGCAGCCCGTTCCCCCTTCTCCATCCCCGCCGAGGAAAAACCCGATGCCGAACGCAGCAGTCGTGAACTCCCTCACCTTTTCTGTCGAGCGTAAAGGTTCGACGGCTCTTGTGCACTGCCGCGGCCGCCTTGTCGCGGGGCTGTGCGGCGACTTCCACGCCAAAATCAAGCCGCTCTTCTCCGAGTCGAAGCGCGTCATCCTTGACCTCACCGATCTCGATTCGGTCGACAGCATGGGGTTGGGCATCCTGGTACGGCTCTATGCCACCGGAAGATCGGCGGGCTCGTGCCTCGAGCTCGTCAATCTGAACAAAAAGGTCCGCGATCTGCTCGGTATCACCAATCTTCTCTCGCTCTTTGGGGATATGTGCGAAAAAGGCGTCGCCATGAAGTTTTGAGCCAATCGCAGATTCTTCGCCTCGGAATCCGCAGCGTCGGGATTAAGGCATGATGACCTTTGCAGGTTCAGTCACGCACCGGAACGCTAAATAACCTGGCCTGATCCGCTTGGGAACCGGTTGAACGTACCCATTGTTGCTGATGTAATACGCGCGATTTGCGTCGGCTTCCGTGCTCGACCACCAATAAATCACCTGGCTGTGGACCTTCCACATGGGTGAGTCCTTATCCGGTGTGACTCGATATTGCGCTCGATGAAGTATCGGATCCCAGCTGCCGCCGGCATTATTACCACGAAAGACCAGCGATCGCGCGATCTCATCCGCAGTCGGCAGTCTCCAGGTATTCTGCGGCGAGCCGGCAAGTGCTTGTCCATCCGCAGTCAGATGTGCGCAACATTGCATTGCTTGATACCAGGAGACACCGCTCTCTGGCCAACCCGGCCCCTCTGGCGCCCAAACCAGCGTCACGCCATTGCCTGCAATCTGCCGCATGCCATAATCGCCGTCGTCGAAGCGGTGCATCGCAAGCCACCCTGGATACGCGCCGCTCGCGATCACCATCACGAGCGGCAGTCCGACCAAACATCTCCATACCCACTTGCGCGGTTGGGGACGACCGAAGTGGTAGAGCAGGCCAAGGAGCACCAGCGGAATCGCGATGAGCAAGACAGCGGCGGAGAAAATACGAAATCTTCCGAAATACCAGGCCGCGGCAATCGCTGAGGTTCCCATCAGTGGCAATGCCAACCGCGGCCAGCGAAAAGCTACCACGCTCACCAGCATCACGATCAGCATCGGGCTCAGATATTGCACCAACATCAGGCCTACGTTCCGCCAAACACTCGCGGAATACCAGCCTTCATGAAAGTTTTCGTTGCTGCCCCAAAATGCCCACATGCACGCGAATCCGGTGGAAACAGCGACTGCTGACCACCCCAAAATTTGGCGCCACAACAATTTTCGATCGATCATTTGGCTAGGGAGTGTAGCACCGAAGCGGCGTTCACTGCCGTGACTGCTATGAGGATGAATGGACAAAAGAACTAAGGGGACGACTGACGAAGTCTCCGTGTGCTAACTCCGCCGACTCCGCTAGCTCCGCTCTACTGCTCTCCTGCTCTCTTGTTCCCTTGGTCCCTGCCGGGGCCCCCGGCGACAGCTTCTTGTCGCTGGGGTGGCTTGTTCCCTATCATTGACCCATGTTCACCGGCATCATCGAGCAGACCGGAACCCTTGTCAGCCTCGCCAATCGCGGCGGCGTTCGCCGCATCACAGTCGAAGCGCCCGGCATCGCATCCCGTCTCCGCGAAGGCGATTCGCTCGGAGTCTCCGGCGTCTGCCTCACAGCGCTCGACCCCGATCCCACCTACTTCCATGCCGACCTCGCCCAGGAAACTCTCGACCGCACTTCGCTCGGCTCCCTCGCTTCCGGCGCAAATGTCAATCTCGAATTGCCCACCGCCGCTGGCAGCCCGCTCGGAGGCCACATCGTCCAGGGCCATGTCGATGACACTGGCACGATGACCGCCCTTGACCCCGTCATCCCCGAATCAAGCCCGCATTTCGATCGCCAAACCACCGACTGGACCCTCAAAGTCCGCGTCCCGGAAAATCTCCGTCAGTGGATGGTCCACAAGGGCTCGGTTGCTATTGAAGGCATCAGCCTCACCATCGCCGCATTCGACGGCGAGGAGATCGCCATCGCCATCCTGCCGCTCACCTATTGGCGCACGAATCTCCACTCGCTCGCTGTCGGCGCGCCCATGAACATTGAAGCCGATGTGATGGTCAAGCTGGCCGCCATGCAAATGCAGGCCGCAAAGAAGCCCGAATTCGACCTGACCGCCGCGTGGCTCGTCGGCAACGGCTACTGAACGCTACGCGTCAGTCTGCACCAAACATCCCGCACTCGTCTGCGCCACGCTACGGCTTCGCCGGCAAGCTCGGCGGCGCCACCAAGTATTCATCGCCCACCCGCGCCAAAATTAACTCCCGCCGGTCCGTCAGCAGCTTCAGCCGGTTCGTCACCTCGATAAATTCCTTCTTCTGATCGTCAGTCAGAGAAGCGCTCAGCTTGTTCAGCGCATCCAGCCGCGCCTGCAGTACCGGAATCTCGCGGTCAATCAAGATCGGCCGGATCACCGGCTTCTTTTCGCGCCCCGCGGCAATCTCATTGCGGTTGTTCTCCTCCCACATCGGCAGCATGCCCACATGGCCCAGCTCCACGCGCACACCCGCCGGCCCGTAGTCCTCGCGCACGGCAGAAAACAGCCCGATCATTTCGTCTCTCGGCTCGCCATTCGAATCCGGATTCAGCCCGTCAACATAACTGCGCGACTGGTTCGACAGAAAATTCCCCAATGAGTAGAAAATCACCGTCTCGCGCCCATCCTGCGTCTTGTAAGTCTCCATCGGCTGCAGCACGTGCGGATGCGCTCCCACAATCACGGTCGCGCCCGCCTCCATCATCTTGTGTGCCAGGTCAACGTCCTCGGGCCTTGGCGCTGCAGCGTACTCCACTCCCCAATGCATCGAAATCACCAGCAGATCGCACTGCGCCCGCGCGGCTTTCACCGCCGCCAGCACGGTGGCCTCATCTGCTCCCGGCGCGCCTTTCGCCTCGCCGGGATAGGGAAAGAAATTCACGTGCGGCTGATCGTCTTTGTCCGGATTGCGGTTGCCGTTCAGCCACCGCGTCATGCCCAGCCAGCCCACCTTGATCCCGTTGGCCTCGGTGATCACCGGCTGCCATGCCATCGCCGTGTTGTCGCTGGTTCCCGCAAACAGCAGCCCTGCATCGTGTAAATGTTCGCGGCTCTCGGTAAACCCCGCCCACCCCTGGTCCATCACATGGTTGTTGGCAAACGACACAATCTTGATTCCGCTCGCCTTCAGTGCCCCGAGCAGTTCCACCGGCGCGTCGAACAAGAACGGCTTCGTCCCATGCGAGTGCTCCGGAGCCACCGGAGTCTCCAGATTCACAAACCCGAAATCGGCTTTTTCAAAAACATCCGCCACATCGCTGAACAGAGCCGCCCATCCCTGCTCGCCTTCGCCGGCCGCTGCGGCCGCGGCCCTCACCGCTTCATGCGGAATCACATCGCCTGCCACAGCAAAACTCACGTGCGCCAGTTCGTGCGGATACGGCGTTACCACCGCCGCGTGCTGCCGCACTAGGTACGCTGGAATCAGTGCCACGCCGAGCGCCGAAACGCCCAGCGCGCCCAGCAGCCAACGCCAATGCCGGCGCAGCCCAGGCCCGAGCCTCGCACGGGCGCTCGCTCGCATCAGCTGCCCCACCCCAGTCAGCTTTCCCTTCATCGCCCAGTCCATCGTTCGCACCATTCAGAGTTTCATCGCGAATCCCAACACGGAATGCAATCAGGATACAGGCTCAGCGCACGCCCGAAGCAGCTTCGCGAGCACGTTGGTACTTCGACGAATCTGCGCCGCAACTGGACTCCGCAACGCCTGCCGCCCTGCACCCAGTTGCGCGGGCCAGATTCGAACCACGGACGCAACCCCAGAACCCATCAACGAGCCTCGTCCAATGTCGACTCGTGAGGCTAAATGCACGACGCGATTGGCTCCAACTTTCATCGCCAAATGCCTCAGCCAGCGGATAATATGATTCTCAGGCCCCGCCTACCGTGCACGAACAACACTAGCTCGCCCACCGGCTTTAGGAGATCTTCCCCGTGCCGTTCGACGTATTTGTCAGCCACGCGTCCAAAGACAGACTCGTCGCAAACGCGGTATGCGCGCGCCTGGAGTCGGCCGGCATCCGCTGCTGGATCGCTCCACGCGATATTGTGGCCGGCACGTCCTATGGCGAAGCCATCATCGAGGCAATCCATGCCGCCAAGGTGATGGTGCTGGTCTTTTCCTCGAACGCAAATTCTTCCGGTCACATCCCCAAGGAAGTGGAGCGCGCAGTAAGCAACGGAGTTGCAATCCTTCCCTTCCGCATTGAAGATGTCGCTCCAGGCAAGTCGCTCGACTATTTCATCGGCTCCATCCACTGGCTCGACGCCATGACCCCTCCCATGGAAAGGCATCTCGACGACCTGGTGGAGACAGTGCGTAAACTGCTCCCAGTGCCGCCAGGCGCGCAGAACGGGCCTGTGATCGCACAGCAAACGCCGTCGCCCCAATACCCGCCAGCCGCCGCGCAAACCCCTTCTCAACTCTCAGCCGTTCGGCCTGCAGCGAGTGGTGGCGGCGGACTCACAATTTCGCCGAAGGCACTCAGGATCGGCGTGGCCGCGGCGTTCGTGATTGCCGCTGTTGTCGCGGGAGTGTTCCTGCTCAAGCCAAAACCTCCTGCTCCCGCGCCGATAGGAACCATAACGCCGGTCACTAATACTTCCCCCGATCAAACCGGCATCGCCGCCAATCCCGGCACCCCCACCAATCCCACCCCCGCCGCCAGCCCAACCGGCGTCGATGCGATTGTGGGCTGCTATCGCTGGTTCAACAATGGCACAGTCGTCGTTCACGCCAACGGAATCATGAATGGCGGCCCGTTCACGGCACACTGGCGATTAGTGAGCGCCTCTCAGCGTGCTTACAAGTTCACATGGCCTGACGCCATTGACACAATCAACGTCTCGCCCGACCAGCGCTCGTTAAGCGGAATGAATCAATATCAATACCCCATTTCAGCAACGCGCGTCGCAGGCGCCATCGGCCTCGTAGGCAGTTGGACCCTCTCGAATAATGTACCCATGCTGGTGTTCTCCAATGGCACATTCTCGGCTGCCACGTTCACCGGAACCTGGCGAGCAACCGATGCATCGCGAGGAATGTATTCCATGACCTGGCCGGCTCCGGTCGATAGCGTCACGCTCTCCGCCGACGGCCAGACGGTCTCCGGAGCGAACCAATACGGCGTAGCGATTTCTGGAACGCGAACCGGGCCCTGTCCCGGCGTTTAGCTTGTGCCCGGTTGCATTGCGAGATGATTTTGTCGGGGGAGGTGTTGATTTGCTGGTTTCAGAAGTGGAGCTCAGGATGCGCGGCGCTCACTTGGCCCTGCAGCTAATTCCAAACTGAACTCACGCCGGGCTCATGCGCCTGCATGCAGCCTAGTTCCACTCCCAGATCTTTGAAACTGTACTCCCGTCTGCGCCTACCTCATATTCAAAGGCACCGCAAGCGTTGTTGAGTTTGGCAAGCTTCTTTGAAGCAGTCTTAAAGAACAACATGCCGCGGTAGCTCACCGA
The DNA here is from genome assembly GCA_963841365.1 of uncultured Acidobacteriaceae bacterium. GTDB lineage: Bacteria > Acidobacteriota > Terriglobia > Terriglobales > Acidobacteriaceae > Telmatobacter. The sequence continues at coordinate 149,107 of CAWJDG010000086.1, read as the reverse complement.
GCCTTTGGGCCCGAACTTGCCTGACCCCGTTGCGGTCCAGACTACGGCCTCGCCATCATTTGTCGTGTTGATTCCCTGGCCGTGGCCAAAAAGCGAGCCATCCGGACTAACAACCGACGTGTATGTGCCCATGCCAGTCGTGGGAATCCCCAACATCTGGCCGCTATCTTCAAAAGTCACTTCCACTGTGGGCGGGTCGACTGAAATGATCCGCCTGACGATCCTCTTGCCTTTGCTTTCGCCAATCTGCTTACCGATCATGAACCAACCTCCTCTTTCGCCGGGACTTGAATTTGGGTTTCCCGGCGTTTGCATCGTACACCCCACACCGCCTGTGCAAGGAAGTTCTTTTTCGGTCAGCTGAAGTCCCCGGCGCCCCACCTCCGAGCGCTAGCTGCCCCTTTCGCGTCTATCCGTTACGAGAACAGGCAGCGAAAGCTGCTACCCTGAATTCTGAGAAAAACTCAGAGAAGTCCGGTCCTTCTCGACTGGCAAGCGGAGCGATGGCAGAGTTCGTAATCAAGCTGGCCGATGAGCGTGGCCACGTGCAGGAGCAGGTGCAAACTGCGGCCACGGCCGAGGAGCTCCGCGCCCGCTTTTCGCATGCAGGCTATCACGTGTATTCGGTCCGCGCGCGCAGCAGCCTCGGCCGCACCCGACGCAAGGTCAAGCTCGAACCGTTTCTCATCTTCAACCAGCAGTTTCTCACCCTCATCCGCGCCGGTCTGCCCATCCTCGGCTCCATCCAGATGCTCGGCAAGATCCAGAAAAATGCCGCGCTTTCCGGCCAGTTGGACGACGTCGCCAACCGCGTCAAGCGCGGCGAGGCGCTTTCCGCTGCGTTCGAGGCACAAAGCGGATTCCCGCTCATGTACACCACCACGCTTCTGGCTGGCGAGCGCTCGGGCAACCTGCCTGAAGTGCTTGATCGCTACGTCAACTTCCAGAAAGTTGCCCTCACTCTGCGCAAAAAACTGGTCGGTTCGCTCATCTATCCCGGCGTCCTGCTCACGCTGGTCTGTTGCCTGCTGACCTTCATGTTTACGGTCGTCGTGCCGCAGTTTGCGCAGCTTTATGACCAGCTCGGCAGCAAGCTGCCCGCCCTCACCATCGACCTTTTGACCTTTGGCAAATTCATGCAGCACAACATTCTCTGGCTGGCGCTGGCCTTGCTCACGATTACCATCGTGGGCTATCGCTTCTCCATCACTGAACGTGGCCGCGACACAGTCGATGGTGTTCGCGTCAAGCTGCCGGTCTTCGGCAAAATCTGGATCAAGTACCAGGTCGCGCTCTTCGCCCGCACTCTTTCCACGTTGCTCACCGGCGGCCTGCCGCTCGTGCCCTCGCTTGAAACCGCCGCAAAGTCCATCTCGTCGCGCCGCGTTTCTAAAGCAGTCATGGCGTCGGTCACCACCGTAAGCGAGGGAAAAAGTCTGGCCGAATCGCTCACCAGAACCAAAGTCTTTCCCGGTCTCGCCTCTGAGATGATCACCGTCGGCGAGCAAACCGGCGCTCTGCCCCAGATGCTCAACTCGGTCGCCGAGTTTTTTGAAGAAGATGTGGCCACGGCCCTTGCCGCCGCGCTCGCGCTCATTGAGCCCGCCATCCTCGTCGTGATGGGTGTCGTTGTGGTCTTCATTTTGATCTCACTCTACCTGCCCATTTTTTCGCTTGGGCAAACCACCGGGATGTGACCGAGGAGGTTTTTCCCATGTCCGAAACCAATGTGCTGCCGATTGCATCGCCCCTGAACGGCGATGAGCGCTCTCAGGCTGAGGCGCTCGCGCGGCGCTATCATGCCGAGTTTGTCGACCTCAAGAATTTCAAGATTCAGCATGACCTGCTGCGGACCGTGCCGGTCGAGCTCATGTTCCGCTACAACTTCGTGCCCATCGAGCAGCGGACCGACGCGCTCGTCATCGCCGTTAGCGACCCCTCGCGCCTCATGGTGCTCGATGAGATCTCCGGTCTGCTCGGGAGCCGCATCACCGCCCGCGTGGCCACTTTGTCGCAGATCAACGAAGTGCTAAAGAAAACCGAGCAATCGCAGCGCGTCCTCGACGAGGCCAGCGAAGGTTTGACCTTCGATGTGCTCACCGGCGACGAAAACCCCGACGAAAACATCTCCATCGAGAAACTCACTAGTGAAGCCGAAGACATCAGTCCCATCATCCGTCTCGTCGACACCACCATCTTCACCGCTCTCGAGCGCCGCGCCTCCGACATTCACATCGAGAGCTACGACGACTCGGTCCACGTCAAATACCGCATCGACGGCGTGCTGCAGGAAGCCATGGCGCCCATCGCCCGCGAGCACCACGGCACCATCCTTGGCCGCATCAAGATCATGAGCGAGCTTGACATCGCGGAAAAACGCGTCCCGCAGGATGGCCGCTTCCGTGTGCGCTACAAGAGTCGGCTGATCGACTTTCGCGTGTCCATCATGCCGACGATTTACGGCGAAAACGCCGTGCTGCGCGTTCTCGATAAAGAGTCGATGAGCGAAAAGTTCAAGCATCTCACTCTCGACGTCGTGGGCTTTGCCGAAGAGGATCTGCGCCGCTTCCGCCGATACATTCGCGAGCCCTACGGCATGGTGCTCGTCACTGGACCGACCGGTTCCGGCAAAACCACCACCCTCTACGCCGCGCTTAACGAGATCAAGAGCGACGAAGACAAGATCATCACCATTGAAGATCCAGTCGAATACCAGATTCGAGGCATCACGCAGATTCCCGTCAACGAGAAGAAAGGCCTCACCTTCGCGCGCGGCCTGCGCTCCATTCTGCGTCACGACCCCGACAAAATTCTCGTCGGCGAAATTCGCGATCAGGAAACCGCGCAGATCGCCATCAACTCCGCGCTCACCGGCCACCTGGTCTTCACCACCGTTCACGCCAACAACGTCGTCGACGTGCTGGGCCGCTTCCTCAACATGGGCGTCGAGGCCTACAACTTTGTCTCCGCACTCAACTGCATCCTCGCCCAGCGCCTCGTGCGCACCATTTGCGAGTACTGCGCCCGCACCGTTCATTACGACGACGAAATCCTCCTCGCCAGCGGCATGGATCCCGCCGAGTGGCGCACCTTCGATTTCCGCGAGGGCGCGGGCTGCATGGAGTGCGGCGGCACCGGCTACCGTGGCCGCACCGCCATCCACGAACTTCTTGATCTAACCGACACCATTCGCGAGTTAATCCTCGCTAAAAAGCCCACCTCCGAAGTGCGCAAACAAGCGCAGAAAGAGGGCATGAGCTTCCTGCGTGAATCGGCCATCGAGCGCGTGCGCCGCGGCATTACTACACTCAAGGAGATCAACAAGGTTACATTTATTGAGGCGTCAAGATGACGCGGGGACAAGAGCCTAGCCACTTAGGGGCAAGGAACTAGTGTCATGAATCTGAAACTCATTAGACCATCGACCTGTCATCCTGAGCGGAGTTTGCCGCGCTTCCTGCGGCAAACGGAGTCGAAGGATCTGCGGTTGCTTTTAGGGAACTTCGATCTCGAAACGAAGCTTGCATTGCCGCGCGCCGGAGGCGCAATGTTTGTGAGCCCCGCGCTTCAGCGTGGGGACGCTGGATCAGCGATCAGCGTTAGTCCCATAGGGACGACGCGGTCTTGCGAGAGGGCACGGATTTCGTCCCAGTTAAACTCTCGGCGTTTTCGCGAAAATTGAAAGGCAAACGCAAACTTGCGATCGATTATCCAAAGAACGAATCTCACCGCCCCCGGCGGCCGTCCGCCCGCGGCCATCGAGCTCGCGCCCGAGGGCGTACTGGCTGCGGCGCGCTCCAGCGCTCTTTCCCGCCGCTCCAAATCGGAGCCCGGTCAGGGTCATGTTTACGCGTTCGCTCCGCTTCCCGGCGGCGCACTTGTTCCCGGCATCGAAGAACCCAATCTCCGCGCGCCCGAAGTCGTCACCGCCGCCATTCGCTCGGCCCTCTCTGAAGTGTCACCCCGCAGCCGCGCCGTCACTGTGGTCTTGCCTGACTCGCTCGTGCGCGTCTTCGTTCTCGACTTCGATTCCATGCCCGCCAAGGCTGCCGAAGCCATCCCCATCGTGCGCTTCCGCCTGCGCAAAATGGTCCCATTCGACGTGGAGCACGCCGGCGTCAGCTATCAAATCCTCGCCCAATCCGATACCGAGTGCAAAGTCCTCGCCGCGGTCATGCCCGGCCCTATCCTCGCCGAATACGAATCCGCCGTCCGCTCTGCCGGCTACGAGCCGGGCGCCGTGCTTCCCTCCAGCCTCGCCGCGCTCGCCGCAGGCGATCCCATAGAAGCCATTCTGGCTGCCAACTTGAGCAGCCATGCCATCACTACTTCCATCGCCAATGGCCACGATCTGCTTCTCTATCGCACTCTCGACCTTCCCGAAGATCCCCGCCAGCGCATCATCGAAATTCAACGCGGCATCGCTGTCGCCGCCGCCTACTATGAAGACAAACTCGGCTCCCGTCCGCGCATCATCTACTACGCAGGCGTCCAAAGCCCCGAAGACTTCGCATATTGCGTCGGCGATCCCTCGCTCTCTGTTGTCGATTGGGCGCCGCACCCCGACGAAGGAGCCTTGACCTCTATTCCTCAAACCAATTTTGCCGGCGTCACTGGCGCTTTGGCGGGAGCGAGCTAGTTCATGCGCATTACACTCAATCTCGCCTCTAAGCCCTTCGCGGATCTCGCCCCTGCCCTCAAGCGTCTGCGCATCGCCATGGCCGCACTTGCCGTGCTTTGCATTCTTCTTGGACTTGGCCTTCATCTCTTCGACCGGCAGGCTGCGGCGGCTCGCGCCCGCGAGCACTCGCTCGACGGCCAGATTGCCCGCGTTGACGCCGAGCGCCAGCAGGCCGAAGCCACCATGCATCAGCCCGCCAACGCGCGGGTCTTGACTCAGGCCGAAGCACTCAACCAGCTCTTCGATGAAAAAGCATTCTCCTGGACACTCGCCATGGAAGCCATGGAGACCGTCCTGCCCAGCGGCGTCCAGGTCACCGCCATCGAGCCCATCCGCGCCAAGGATGGCCACATCACCGTACACCTGCGCGTCGTTGGCCCTCGCGACCATGCCGTCGATCTCGTCAGCAACCTCGAGCGCTCGCGGCGATTCCTGCAACCGCGCATCATTGGCGAAACAGCGGAGTCCACGAACGGCCCAACCCAGCGCCAGGAGCCTATCAGCGCATCCAATCTTTTCGATTTCGATCTGCTTGCCGATTACAACCCGCCCACGTCCGAAGAGCGCGCTTCCGCGAAAGGTGCGTCCAAGATCTCGACTCACTCGTCACCAGCCGCATCCTCTCGCCGCCTTCACGCCGTTCCCGCTGTTCCCATCGCGCCATCGCCGCATCAGGGCCGTCAGCCCTACACGGGATCGTCCCCGTCTGCGCCCTCGCAACCCGGCTACTATCGGGTGCCGAGCCCGAATGGAGGCCCGCAATGAGCGCCAACGGATCATCCTCAACCTTGCGTGAGCGCCTGGCTTCTCCGCTCACCTGGCACGTCGCCGGTTTTGGCGTTCTGCTAGCGCTCGCCATCGGCCTTTCCGTTCGCCTCGGCATGGACTGGGCCGTCATGGACAGCCGCGCTGGCGATGTCCTCGCGGGCAAACAGGTGCAGCTAAAGGCTCTCGAAATTCAGACCGCGCCCCTGCGCGGGCTCGATCAGCGCGTGCAGAAAACCCGCGATGAGATGCAGGCCTTTTATAACAAGCGCATTCCGCCGAGCTACTCGCTCATCTCTGGCCGCATCGGCGATCTGGCGGTTTCGTCCGGTGTGCGGCTCTCGCGCGTGCAATACACACAGGGCCCGCCGGGATCCGATCTCACTGAGATTTCCATGGATGCCGGCATCAGCGGCCAGTATCCCGCCATCATGCGCTTCATCAACAACATCGAGCGCGACAAAACGTTCTTCATCATTCGCGCCATGTCGTTCACGGGTCAGCAAGGCGGGCTGGTCAACCTCCGCCTGCGCGTTTCCACGTGGCTCCGTCCTGAAAACGTGCCCAGCGGATTGCCCTCCACACCTCCCGCCGACCAACGTGCTCCCGAACCACCTGCTGCCGCGACGGAGGGCGAATAATCATGACCCTCGCTCTCGGCACTGAAAATAAGCGCCAGGTCATCCTCGTCGTCGTGCTCTTCGCGGTCGTTCTTGGCGCCGGTGGTTGGGAAATTTATCAAGCCCTCGCAGGCCCCTCCGTGCCCGCTGCTCCCGCGCAAACGTCAACCAGACCCCTCCCCGCCGTGGCGAGCTCAACTCCCGCTACCGGCAACGAAGCGGCAAAGCTCACCAACGCCGGCATCGACCCCACGCTGCACTTTGACAAACTCGCCCAGAGTGAAGACGTCGTCTATTCCGGCACTGGCAGAAACATCTTCTCCGCCGAGTCCGCTCCCGCGCCCATTCCCATGCCGATTAAGAGCGCGCGAAACACAGCGCCCGTTGCGCCGCAGCCGCCCCCGATCCCTCAGCCTCCGTCCATTGACTTGAAATACTTCGGCTACTCCGAGGACGGCAACAAGGTGCTCAAAGCTTTCTTCATGCGCGGCGACGACATTTTCATGGCCCGTACCGGCGACATTGTCGACCATCGCTATAAAGTAGGCGCCATTCGCCCGCTCAACGTGCAGGTCACCGATTTGGCCTACAACAATACACAGACGCTCGCACTGTCGCCGAACTGAGACGTAGCTTCATGAAACTTTCCCCAACCCGCACTGGCACTCAGCAGCCCGCGATCCCGCCCCCCACGATCCCTGTCTCGGAACAAGGCTATGTCCTCCTTGTTGCCATCTTCCTTCTCGCCTTACTCGTCATCTCGCTTGCTGCTGCCGCGCCGCAAGTCGCCAAATCCATCCAACGCGACCGCGACCTCGAAACCTTTCATCGTGGCCTGCAATATCGCCGTGCCGTCCAGCTGTACTACCGCAAGTTCCACTCTTATCCGCCGAACATGGATGCGCTCGTCAAAACCAACAACATTCGTTTCCTCCGCAAGCGCTATGTCGATCCCATTACCGGCAAGGCCGACTGGAAACCCGTCATGTACGGCCAGAACAAAACTCCCACCGCAATGGGGTTCTTCGGACAGCCGCTCGCTGGCAACGCTTCCACAATCGCGGGCACCGGCCCCAGCGGAGGCAACGTCCCCAACGGCAGTAGCCTGCCCGGCGGGATCAGTTCGATCCTTGGCGGCGGTTCTTCCCTCGGTAGCCCCGGTTCTTCCTTCGGCAGCAGTTCCCTCGGCGGCAGCTCCAGCTTTGGCAACTCCAGTTTTGACAACTCAGGAAGTGGAAGCAGTCAGTCTCCCTCAGCCGGCACGTCAGGTAGCGGCACCGGATCGACCGGAACCCCAGCTTCGGGAACCGGCACAACCGGAAGCTCCGGCACGGGCTCCGATCAGAGCGGCCAGACCTTCGGCGGCGTAGGCATCATTGGCTTTTCCCCTGCCAGCACCCGCCAGTCGATCCTGGTTTACAAAAAGAAAAATCACTACAACGAGTGGGAATTTACTTACGATCCAATCTCCGATTTGCGAACTCAAAACGGTGGCAATACTGGCGCCATCGGCCAGGCCGCCAGCAGCACCTCAACTCCCATCGGAACCACTACCACTCCGGCTTTCGGTGGCCCTCCCTCAAGCACCCCCAACCCCAGCCCGAACCCCAACCCGGCTCCGATGCCCCCGGACATCCTCGCCCCGCAGTAACCCCCTCTGCACTCGCTTGCTCCCTCGCTCCCTTTTTTCCTGGTTTCCCTGCCATGAACGCAAAAGGCCCGCCCAAACGGGCGAGCCTCCGTCCTTGCTTTTCCTATTCCCTGTTCCCTGCCTTTATACGTTGAACGACGATCCGCAGCCGCAGGTCGACTTCACTTGAGGATTCTCAAACTTGAACCCCGCCGCCTCCAGTGTTTCCACGTAATCCACCGTGCAGCCGTTCAGGTACATCAGCGATGTGGCGTCGACAAAAACCTTTAAGTCGTCAAAACTGAACACTTTGTCCATCATGCCAGCCTGGTTCTCAAAGGCCATCGAATACTGAAAGCCCGAGCAGCCTCCGCCCACCACGCCAATGCGCAGTCCGGCGGGCAGCGGATCCTGGGTGGCCATAATCTCCCGCACTTTTGTGATCGCTTGAGGAGTCAGGATCAGAGGTGCTTTCTTTTCAGTTTCTTGCGTCGGTGCGACCGTCGTTGTAGCCATACTTCTCTTCTCCTCCAGGGTTGAGCTGCGTTTCCTTCACATTCACTCTATCGTTCTACTCACCCGGATACAAGCCCCTTGCGAGGTACCTGTTACTTGGATGCAGCAGGCACCCAGAGGTCGCGGCTTATAAACCCTTTGTGTCGTTCACTACTCGATCCCAACCGATGACGATTGGAATTTTCCTAAAATCCCCATTCCCAACCGTATCCAAACGGGGCTATTATGTTGTGCCGTAAGGCCCCTCTACCTACGCGACCGCGGATTCCCCCCAAAGCCCGCGGGTTCCGGGACCGGAATATCGTACGGAGGTGCTCTATGACGTTTGTCCCAGTGATGTGGATCGTCTGGTCCACGTTCGTTGTGATCATGGCCGCGCTGTATATCTACCGCACCAGCCTCACCAAAAATGAAGAGGACCAGATTTTCCTCGACGACTCATTCGCGCACGAGCAAGCGGAGCAAGCCGTCATTTCGGCGAAGGTGGCAAAGGTCGAGCCTATCGTGCGAATCGCTCGTTGGCTGGTCGTGGTCCTGACGGTCTTTGTCATCGCCTATTACATCCGTGATGGCTGGATCCATATCATGCAGTAGAACTGGCGCCGTCGGCTCCCCTGCAAGGCGCTCGCAGCCTCGCAGAGGCAGTCTTCGCCTTTCTCCCGATTGCGCTTGAGCACCCTCGAGAATGGAGGTACTTGCAACTGCGCTTCTTTCGTCTACTTGAACTGCCGGATCATGTCGATGACGTAATACGCCAAAACGAGCAGCGTCATTACTCCCACAAGCACCAGCGCTGCTCGCTTCACGGGCTGAAACTTCTCCACCCGATCCGCAATTGCGTCCTGCTCTGATCTTGCACGGCTCGACGAGTCGGACAGAAAGACCTGGTCCTCTTCGTTCTTCCCTAAGCGTGCCGAATAAATGCTGGCGACGGCCATGAATAAAAATGCCGCGCCCCACAGGGTCCACATCACTGGAACAAATCCCATCGTCTTCTCCATGTACGAACGGTTCGCATGCCCCTCGTTTCCGCTTGCCCGCTGATCAATCGCGGACTCGTCGGTATCGGGGCCTTACGGCTGTTCATCATAGTGGGCGATGGGATCGTGAAAGGGTGACAGGGGTCACACCTGGGGTCGCAGATTCCCCCGGCGAACCACATTCCGAAATGGGCTCGCTTCGTCTACTCCACTTCCTGCTTCGCGCGGTAGCCGTCTCTGGCAATAATGTCGTACTTCAGCGGCTTGTGCTTCTCATCCTGCATGCGCAAAGGATTGCCCTCATCATCCACAAGTTCTACGCGAATCTTCCGCCATGTACCGTCCTGCTTGGAATTCGAGGGGTGATACACCAGCTCGTACTTCGAGCGGATGTTTTCATTGATCGCTCGCACATCGTCGGGAAGCTCTCCCACAAACCGCGGTGCAAAGTGCATGCCGCCGGTCAGGTCACTGAAGGTTTTCATCTGGTTCTCTGCCTGCAGGTAGGTCATGTCGCGCATGCCCCCCATCATTCCCCCTGTGCCCTCAGTCATCGCCAAGAGCAGCCCACCGGTCGAAACGGTGAAGATCGTGATGTCTCGCGACGCCTTCACCCTCTTCAGGATCTGATCCAATGTCAGCTTCGACATCGAGTCCACGCCGGATGCAATCAACACGATGTACTTCTGCCCTTCGATACGCGACATCCGATCCAGCGATTCGTTCAACGCGTCAAAGACGTCCGTCTCTGAGAATGCGGCAGGCATCCACACTTCGTTCGCCAGCTCGTTGATGCCCTGCAGGATTTGTTGCTTGTCCTGCGTAAAGTCGCTCACGATGTGCGTATTCAGGTCGAACGTCATCATGGCCACGTAGTCCTGCGGCCGCAACTGCTGCACAAATGCCCAGGACGAATTCAACATGTCCACCCTGAACATATAGCCGCGCGCGGCATACTCGCACAGCATCAGCACCGTGATCGGCGCCTCTGTGCGCTTGAACCCTTCCACCTTCTGCAGCACTCCGTCCTCATAAACGCGGAAGTTGTTTGGCTTGAGGCCGGGCACAAACTGGTGCGTCTTTTCCAAAAGCACGCCCACATCCACCGTCACCTCAGGAACCTCGATGCGCAGGCTCGTGGTGGGAAAGTTTTCCGGGTTCTTGAACTTGGGCTCTGCCGGTGCCGGCGGCGCAGGCGGAACATTGTCGGGGCTTTCCTTCTTCTTCGGCAGCGCAATCACGCCGTTGTCGCCGCTGGGACCTCCGGCATCGGGCTGGGACTGGTCTGTCTGCTGCTGTTGCGTGGCAGGCTGTTGGCTCTGCTGCCCAGCGGCCTGGGCTCCCGCTTGGCCAAGCGGTGCGGCAGCCAACGTCAGAATTCCCAGTAGCAGCAGATCAAGTGAAAGACGGCAAGGCACTCTCACCTTCAAGCGCGGCTTTGACATGACAACCTCTCGTGCTCACAAGCATACGCGATTCGCATCGCCAACCCGCGGCGGCAACCGCCAGCTCGCTTTACTCTGGGCCTCGTCCGACTTTCCACGTGCAGCGGCCATCCGGCTCGCTGTACTCTAATAGACGTGGAAACTCGCCTAAAGGGAACCAAATGGGGCCAGGCCGTCCTCGCCGTTCTGTCCGGCCTGGCGCTTGCGGCCTCCTGCCCGTCTTTGCTGCCCGCGCAATCGCCGGCTGCTCCTGCGCGCTCCACAGTCTCTTCGCAGGGGTCTGCCCTTCCCATTGCCGTTCCGCCGCCGAATGCAGGGTTCTTCCCCTTGAGCCAGGTACGTCCCGGCATGATGGGCACCGCATGGACAGTCTTCCAGGGAACCACTCCCGAACCCATGCAAGTTGAGATTCTTGGCGTGCTGCGCGGTGCGCGTGGCCCCGGCCAGGACATGATTCTTGCCCAGCTCCGCGGCGCCAAGCCGGAATACACCGGTGTCGTCGACGGCATGAGCGGCAGTCCCGTCTATATCGGCAACAAGCTCCTCGGCTCGCTCTCTTATCGCATCGGCGTATTCACGAAAGATCCCATCGCCGGCATTACTCCCATTGCGCAAATGCTCGAGGTGCGCGATTTTCCTGCGCCCGATCTCACTCCGGTCGACGCGCAAACCAACCTCCTCGGCCAGAATCCATCCTCCAGCACTGGCGCCAGCCCGGCTTCGCAAATCACCAATGCCTCCGGCGATATGAGTTTTCAGGCCATGGAGACCCCGCTGGTGATGAGTGGCTTTGGCCCTCAGGCGATTCGTTTCTGGCAGCAGCACACCGCTGGAACCGCCCTTGAACCCGTTGCGGCTGGCGGTGCGCTCTCTGCGGGCGCGTCCTCTTCGTCCGGCTCATCCGCGCCTGATTCCGACGACCTCGCCGCACGTTCAACCCTTGAGCCCGGTTCTGCGGTCAGCATGCAATTGATTCGTGGCGATCTCGAAGTTGCCGCCACCTGCACTGTCACTTACATCGACCCCAAACAGCTTCTCGCCTGCGGCCATCCCGTCCTCGGCTCAGGGCCGGTTTCGCTGCCCATGACCACCGCAGATGTCGTCACCACTCTGGCCTCACCCCTTGACGCCTTCAAGATTATTAATACTGGCGTCACTATTGGCGCTTTCATCCAGGATCGTGAGTCTGCGATCCGCGGCGTTCTCGGCGCGCAGGCACACATGATCCCCATGCACGTCACGGTCGATGCTCCTGGCGGCCAGCACAAAGTCAATGTCGAGATTCTCGATCTGCCATCGATCACGCCTCTCGCCATGCAAGTCGTTCTCCTCAACTCGCTAACCCAGACCAACGAAAACAGCGATTCCCTCAGCTACCACGTCACCGGAAACGTCGATCTGGCCGGGTTCCCGTCTGTGCCGCTCGATGTCTGGGCCTCCGCTCAACAACCTGCGCCCGCGTCCCTCCAGGCTGCGCTTCTGGCTGGAGATCGTTTTTCCCGCGTCTATACCAACGACGCACGCCAGGGAGTAGTGCGCGAAATCAACCTCCACGTGCAAGCTGTTCCCCGCAGCGTTCAAGTCTCCCTTGAACAAGCGCACCTTATCTCGACCGATATCGTCCACGCCGGTGACACCATTCAAGTCGAAGCGACACTCCGGCCCTGGCAGCAGCCCGACCGCAATGTCCGAATCTCCGTAAAATTGCCCAGCCGGCTGGCTGCCGGCAACCTGCGCCTCCTGGTTTCCGACGCCGCTACTCTCGACCGCGCCCTGCTCCAGCCCCGCCTTCCTTCGAATCCACCCGATCTGGCTACGGTCCTTACCGAAGCCCGCGGTCAACACCCCGCCGATCGCATTTATGTCAGCCTCCTTGCTCCTGAGACACAGGGCGAGATTCACGGCGAAACGCTCACCAGCTTGCCGCTTTCTGTGGCCAACGCCCTCGAGCCTCTCCGCAGCGCGCAAACCGCAGGCCTCAATGGCGAATCCGCCGAAGTCATGGGCGAGGCACCCGCTGGCGGCGTCCTTAGCGGCTTCCAGGTTCTCAACCTGCACATCGAGCCCGGCGGCGGGTTAAACTAGAACCAACGCAACATCGTCCCTCCCCCCTTTTGTGTACCGGCGTATTGGGGCCCTGCCGGTGCAGTTGCAAAATTTGTTGAGACGTACGGAGCACAGATGGCTCAAATCCAAGGTCTTGCAGCTCACGCGGCAGGTGCTGAACTTCTCACCCTCCGCTATGATCCAGGCAAACTCGGCGCTCAGGAAGTGGAGATTGCCATCACCCACTGCGGTATCAGCCACAGCGACGTTCATCTCGTTTCCAACGATTGGGGAATCAGCCATTATCCATTCATTCCGGGCCACGAAATCGTCGGCACGGTAGATGCTCTCGGCAGCGAAGTGCGTTCTCTCGAAGTCGGCCAGCGCGTCGGCCTCGGCTGGCAATCCAACTCCTGCGGCCAGTGTGAGTGGTGCCTCAGCGGCCAGGAGAACCTCTGCCCTGACTCCGAAGGCACATGCGTCCATCGTCACGGCGGCTACGCCGATCGCGTTCGCGCCAACGCACGCTTCGTCATCCCGATTCCCGATGCCTTGCCCAGTGAACAAGCCGCGCCGCTGCTCTGCGCCGGCATCACCGTCTACAACCCCATGCGGTTGCGTGGAGTGAACCCCTCCTCACGCGTCGGCATCGTCGGCATCGGCGGCCTCGGTCATCTCGCCATCCAATTCGCCCGCGTCTTCGGTGCTCACGTCACTGCCTTCTCCACCTCGCTGGCCAAGGAAGCAGACGCCCACGCCTTCGGTGCCCACCTCTTCGTCAATAGCCGCGAATCGAAAGCCATGAAAGAAGTTGCCGGCTCGCTCGACTTCCTCCTCGCTACCGTCAATGCCGATCAAGACTGGGGCGCCTACCTCCAGACGTTGCGCCCCAATGGATCCCTCTGGTTTGTCGGCGTCCCGCCTTCACCGGTCTCGGTGCACGCCTTTCCGCTCATCTCCGGCCTGCGCACCATCGGCGGAAGCCCCACCGGAAGCCCATATCGCCTGCGCGAAATGCTCGACGTCGCTGCCCGCCACGACGTCAAAGCCACCACCGAGCATTTCCCCATGGCCAGCGCCAACGAGGCCATTGAAAAGGTGAAGAAAGGCAAAGTCCGCTACCGCGCCGTCCTCGCCAACTAGCGCCTGTCCCTAAAGCTCGCAATAAAAAATACTGTAGTCATTCTGAGCGAGTCGCGGCGGCGACGAGTCGAAGGACCTGCATTTCGGGATCCCCGCTTCCACATCGAACTTCTGGGACACCACACTAAGTTTCTGGCCCATGAATCTGCACCAACGAGGTGCCCCATGTCCCGCTTTTAGGACATGGGATTTGCAATCGCTAGCTTCGAAAACACGAGGTCAGAGAATTAGGGTCCTGTCACACTCTTTCGCTCCCTCGCTCCCTGCTAATACCCACTCGATTTCCACAACACATTTTGGCTACCATAGATTCGTTATGGCCTTTCCCATCAAAACCTGTGTCATTTGTGGTGACGAATTTGAGTTGAAGCCCGACAAGCCCGGCTTCGCCAACCGCTGCCCGTCCTGCAGCGAACCGGAATCCGCCGAACCGGTAGCAGCAAACGCGCCCGACGCCTTTGACCCCAGAGCAGAGCGCGAAGTCAACGCTGCTCGCCGCCGCGCCATCCGAGACCTGCTCTACCGCAAAGACAGCTAAAAGGATTCGCGCTATTCTGGGAGCTCTGGCAAATGCAGGATTTGTATGCCCTCCATCCCCACACGACACATAGCAGCGTTCCTCGTCCCTGCCGCCGTCATCGGTGTCTTTATTCTTCTCGCAGTGCCGGCCGCAACAGCGGCCCCTGCCAAAGAATCTCTGCACTCGCCATGGGACCTGCATGCGGTTACGCTAGCGGACGCAAAGTATTCATGTCCTCAGGTCCCCACGCTGCCGCATGACATCGTCGCCTACGATTACTACTCTGACTCAAAGCATTCCATCATCGATCCGACTCGACACGCCGCCTACGCGGCCGCCTCAAAGCCATTCGGCGAGGTCGAAGGCGCTGCCGTGCGCGCAGCCGATGAGTATCAGCATTCCGGCAGCAGCCAGGCCGCTGCCTGCGCTGCCCAGATCATCCTTCAGCAGGCGCAGGCCGATGCCATGACCGGCAGCATGTCGTCGAATCAGGCTTACTACGTCCAGAACTGGGCTATCGGAGCTCTCGCCGTCGCCTGGCTCAAAGTGCGCCCCGCGGGTCCCTCCGCTCTCGGCATCACGAGCCCGCAAGCCGCGGTCCTCGCATCGTGGATGAAAAAAGTCGGCGGCCAGGTCGAAGACTACTTCGAAGGCCTGCACGAAAAAGGCGCCAGCAGCGGCCGCAACAATCATCTCTATTGGGCCGGCTTCGCCGCCATGTCCGCCGGCATCGCTGCAGATGATCGCAAGCTCTATGACTGGGGAGTCTTCACCTACAAATTCGGCGTCGATCAAATCGCTCCCGACGGTACTTTGCCGCTCGAGATGGGCCGCGGCCAGCGCGCCCTCCACTATCACATCTTCGCCCTCGAGCCGCTGGTCACCATGGCCGAGCTCGCCTCAGCCAACGGCGGCGACCTCTACGCCTATTCAAACTCCCGCCTGCATCTGCTCGTCTCGCGCACTGTGGCCGGGCTCGCCGACAACAAGTTCTTCGCCGACAGAGCCGGCGTTCCGCAGGACACTCCGAAGGACGGCGTCGTCTCCGGATCTGACATCGCGTGGATCGTGCCCTATGCGCGCCGCTTCCCCGATCCATCGATTACCGACCTGCTCAACAAAGTGCCCATCCAACCCGATCGCTACCTCGGCGGCTTGCCTCCGCCGTAAATCCCTAAGCGGCTCGCGACACAACATCACCTTGTTCTTTAGGAAAACCTCGCATCTGTCTAAGAATAGTCGCGGTATCTACTTCTCTGTTCGCTGTTCCCTGTTCTCTGTTCCCTGTTACCTGTTCCCTGTTTCTCACTCCCGGTACAATCATAAAGTGAGTCAATCGCAAGCAAAATCTTCCCCGCCCGCGGCTCCCACCGTGGGGTTCGTTTCCCTCGGCTGCCCCAAAAACCTCGTCGATTCTGAGGTCATGATGGGCCTTCTCGATCGCGCCGGAGCCCGCCTGACCACGCGCCCCGAAGAGGCCGAAATCCTTGTCGTCAACACCTGCTCCTTCATCGACACAGCAAAACAGGAGTCGGTCGACACCATCCTTGAAATGGCTCGCCACAAAACCGCTGGCCGCGCGCGCAAGCTCATCGTTGCCGGCTGCCTCGTCGAGCGCTATCGCGATGAGATCCGGAAAAACATCCCCGAAGTCGACGCCGTGATCGGCACCGGTGAACTCGAATCGATCCTTGAAGCCGCCGGCATCGCGCCCACTCCCGCCGCCCCATCGCCCTTCAACATCCTAAGCTCCGTCCATGCCGAAACCAGGCCCGGCAAAGAATCTCTCTCCGGGACCCACACGCATGCCCGGCCCGAAGGCGATCACCGCGAGCGTCAGGGGCGCTTCCTTCGCGACGCATGGGCCGGCGCCTCATCCAGTTTGCCAACCTACCTCTACGACGAAACCACCCCGCGCCTTCTCTCCACGCCGCGCGCCTCCGCTTACATCAAAATCGCCGAAGGTTGCGACCACCCCTGCAGCTTCTGCGTCATTCCCAATCTGCGCGGCAAATTCCGTTCGCGACGCTTCGAGTCCGTCGTCGCCGAGGCCCAGCAGCTCGTTGCCCGCGGGGTCCAGGAGATCACCCTCATTGGCCAGGACACCACATGCTACGGCGAAGACCTCGGTCTCCGCGACGGCCTCGCCACACTCCTCGACGAGCTCGCCCGCATCGATGGCCTCCGCTGGCTCCGCTTCCTCTACGCCTATCCCAATCGCATCACCGGCAGGCTCCTCGACACCATCGCGCGCCATCCGAACATCTGCAAGTATCTCGACCTGCCGTTACAGCACGCCTCTCCAGATGTTTTGAAGCGCATGAAGCGTGGCGCCGGCGCTGACATCTTCTTGCGCACCCTTGCCAAAGTTCGCGCCGCCGTTCCTGGTATCGCGCTCCGCACCAGCTTCATCGTCGGTTTTCCCGGCGAGTCCTCCGCGGACTTTGAAGTTTTGCAGGAATTTATTGGTGAAGCGAAGTTCGACTGGCTCGGTGTCTTCTCCTATTCCGACGAAGAAGGCTCTAGCGCTCACTCGCTCGACGTTAAAGTCCCCCACGACATCATCGAGTCGCGCCGCCGCCGTCTCATGCGTCTTCAGCAATCCATCTCGCGCAAATCGAAAAAAGATTGGATCGGCCGCGAGCTCACCCTCCTCGCCGAAGGCGAAAGCGCCGAGACCCCGCTCCTCTGGGAGGGCCGCACCGAATTTCACGCGCCCGAAATCGACGGCAAAGTTTTCATCAATGACTTTGGCCCGCTCGGCTCAATCGAGCCCGGCCGCTTCTACCGCGCCCAAATCACCGAGGCCCACGACTACGATCTCGTCGCCCGCATCGTCTCCGCCGCGATCTAGCCTTACCCCAGTTTCCCCGCTAAACTAACCAGGAATGGACGATCTCCTCATCCACAAGCCAGCGGCGCTCCCTGAAATCCTCGCGCAATCCGCGGCGCTCGACTTCACCATGGCCTCCGAGCCCAAAACGGGCGCGCTCCTCCGCGTGCTCGCCGCCTCCAAACCCGCCGGCCGTCTCCTCGAGCTTGGCACAGGAACCGGTGTCGCCACCGCGTGGCTGCTCTCTGGGATGGATGCAGCCTCGACGCTTGTAACCGTCGACACCAACTTCAAATTTCAATCCGCCGCGCGCCGCGCACTCGGAGCCGACCCGCGTCTGACTCTCGTCCTTGAAGATGCCGTCGACTATCTCGTCCGACAGCCGTCCGCAAGCTTCGATCTCGTCTTCGCCGATGCGCTCCGCGGTAAATTCGACGGCCTCGACGATGCGCTCGCCGTCGTCAAGCCCGGCGGCTTCTACGTCATCGACGATCTACTCCCGCAGCCCAGCTGGCCCGAAGGCCATGCCGAAAAAGTGCCCCCGCTCATTCAGCGCCTGTCCGCACGCGAGGACTTCCACATCGTCCCCATCTCCTGGGCCAGCGGTCTTGTCCTCGCCGTCAAAAAATCCTGAGCCGCTTCGCAGTTTTTTCTTTCCCGCCGGAAGTGCTTCCCCGTACCATCGGCGTTATGCCCATTCCCCGCCGCACCTTCCTCAAATCCGCAGCCGTTGGGTGCCCTACCCTCGTCGGGTGCCCCATTCTAGCCGCGCCGCTTTTTGCGCGGCTAGGGTGGGGTAGCGAATCCCCGCTCCACTCTTCGCCGTCCCACTCAGCGCTCGCCCAATCCCCCGCACCGGCACCCAACGTCGAACTCCATCCTGTCGCCGCCGGCCAGGACCGATTCGGCCCTCCCCGCTCCCTCGGCAACAGCTCCCTCGCTTTCAAAGTTGCCACCGCCGACGCCGCCGGCAACCTCTTCATCATCGAGCACAGAAACCTCATGCCCGGTACCGGCCCGGCCCTGCATCTCCACTTGTCACAGGATGAGTGGTTCTACGTCATGGAAGGTGAAGTTGCCTTCCAGGTTGGAGATCAGCGCACAAATTTACACACCGGCGAGTCCGTCCTCGCGCCGCGCCGCATTCCGCATACTTTCTCCGCTGTCGGCTCACCCGCGCACATGCTCATTGCCTTCACTCCCGCCGGCAAAATGGAACAGTATTTCATTGACGCCGCGGCCCACCCCTCCCTCGCTTCCACCGCCGACTTCATGAACCGCTACGAGTTGCAATGGATCGGCCCCTCCCCGTTCTGGAAGACATAGCCTGCTGACGAAGTGAATTTGTGTTCTAATTCCTGACACGGCGTTCGGGACGCCGCCACGTCACCGACAAGGGTGCTGGTTGCTGTAGGCTGTTCGCCGTTGGTTTTTGGCTGTCGGCTGTTTGCTGTCTGCTGTTCGCTGTCGGCTGTTAGCTGTTCCCTCGTTCCCTGCTTCTTAATACCAGTACTTCATCCCCGCCCAATCTTCCGCAAAGCTCCGCTTTCGCCCGCGCAGCCAGAAGTAGTGCAGGCGCTCGCGGTCCATGATCCACGGCGCATCAAACGGCCCCAGGTCGACCACTTCAGCCCACGTCCCCTCGTATTCCTTCGCGTCTTTGCCCAGCGTCAGCATCGATTCGCCGGTGTAGTTGTTCCATCCCCAATAAAAATAATTCTGGTGCCCGCTAATCGCCGTGGGTAGCCTGTATTTGCGGCCCAGAATATTCACCGCGCTGGCTTCGCCGTAGTTGTCGCAGACAATCCCCGTCTTCGCGCGGATCTCCGGCGGCAGCGCATCGTAGCGCTGGGCAAACCCCTCCACCATCTGCGGCCACCCAAAGCGGTCCGAAAGAATCTGCGGCAGCGGCCCGGTGAATTTATCGAAGTTGACTCTTTGCGGTCCCCACCAGTGCGTAAATGTGTCGTACTTGGCCGGAGGCAGAACGGTCAGCACCACGGGTCCGGTTGCCGTGCAAAGCACTTCGCCGAGAAATGCCGCATAGACAATCGTCGGCCATTTGCGCCGCGAAATTTCGCCCAGCGCCACCGCGCCCGCCGCAAACAGCACTGGATAAATCGGCGCAAGATAGTAGTTCTTGGCATGCATGGCTGTCATCATCGCCAGGAACACCAGGTAAGTGATCGCGACAAACCGCCACGCTCGTGCCTTGCGCGCAACCATCAGCCACACCACCCCGCCGATCCACAGCGGTGCAGCAACAATCAGCTCCACTTTCATTTGCTGGTAGAAAAACTCAATGGGCGACAGCCTCACGTTCTTGTCCGTGTGCGCCACCGCATCAAGAAATTGATAGGTCGGGAACTGGTGCACCCACTGCCAGATGAAGTTCGGCAGCGCCAGCAGCAACAACACCGCAATTCCGGCAGCGCACTCTTTCGTCCACAAGATGCGCCGCTGCGGGCTCAGCAGCAACCCGGCGAGCAACGCCACCAGGAAAAAAACAATCGTGTCCTTGTTTTCGATTCCCAGTCCCGCCAGCAGCCCGAACAGTATCCATGCGCGAGGCCGCGCCGAGCCTTCGGCAATGCGCAGCACCACCAGTAGTGCTCCCATCCAGAAGCACGGCTCGAAAGCGTTCATCGACAGAAAGTTGGTGATGCCCAGAATCACAGGAGAGGCAAGCACCGCCATCATGGCCAGCACCTGCGCACTGCGTCGGCCGCCAAAGTGCCAAGTCAGCAGGCCGGCCAGGCCAACCGTGATGCCCCCGGCCATGAAGCTGAAGATGCGAACCCCCGTCGGCGACACGCCAAAAATCGCTTCGGCCAGCCGTGCCTGCAGCGCCACCAGTGGAGGCTGGTCCACGTAGCCCCACGCCAGATGATGGCCGCACACCAGAAAGTACAACTCGTCGCGGAAGAACCCGTACCCCAGATGCGATCCCCACAGAGAACTGGCGAAATGGACCAGAAATGTGATCGCGGCAAACAGCCCGGCCAGCCGCACCGCGTCGTTCAGCTCGGTTCGCTCCACGGTCGGCGAAGCAGCGAGCCTCCGGGTTCTTGCCTTCTCGCCGGCCCTCTCTGTGTCCGGTCTTGCAAGCGATGCGGTGATTCCCATGAACTCCTTCGCGACCTATCTAATGCAAATGCAACTTCCAATTCAACTACGACTTGCGCTCAGTAAGTGCAAGCGCGACTTGTGCTTTTTCCGGCCTCATCCACGCGACAAACCTTGCGTTCCAAAGGATCTTTACCTTTGGATTATATCGGCAAACCGCAAATTCCCAATCAATCCGCCCTTACCGGTCCGCCCTCGGTGTCTCATCGCATCCACCCAGGCCCCCGAGCGATAATCAACACAGTGCTCCTCCATCGCGCCGGCCAGAGTCATCTCGCTCTCGCATCAGCCTGAGCGAGCAATGAGCCACTCCCCTGAAAGGGCCAAATGATCCCTTCCCCGTCCCATCCTCAGTACCGAATGCGCCGCAAGAATTTGCTCCTCGTCGCATCCGCGTTCTTCGCTCTTCTCCAGGCAACGGCCATCCCCCGGTCAAGCAGCCAGGCGCCGCCGCAGTCCGCGCCCTCCTATCTTGATGCCGCGCCTGCGCAAATTGATTCTGACCAGGACGGCTTGAGTGACCAACTGGAACAGGCACTGCTGGTGCAATTCGCGCCACGGTTTTTCATTGGCCAAGCCGACTGCTCCAATGTTCCTGCCGAATTTCAGCCGGGAATCGCCAATCCCGAAGTGCAGTCAGAAAACGGCACAATTTACGGCCAGGTTTTTCCGGCGAAGCAAATAATCGGCGGCGAGCCCGCCGTCGAGATTCACTACTACCATCTCTGGCGTATCGACTGCGGGAGGCACGGGCACCCACTTGATACCGAGCATGTCGCCGTCCTTGTCCGGGCCTCCGGCCCCGATCTCCGCTCGTCAACATGGAAGGCGCTCTACTGGTATGCAGCTGCCCATGAGAACACAGTTTGTGATGTGAGTCAGATGGCCCATGCATCTGCTCTTCACGCTCAGGATGCAGGCGCCGCAATTTGGATCTCGCCCGCCAAACACGCGTCCTATCTCGACGAGTCACTCTGCCGGCAAGGATGCGGCGCCGATCGATGCGAAAAGATGATCGCTCTTGCCCCCGCGAAGATCGTCAATCTCGGCGAGGTCGCGCATCCCATGAACGGTTCGCTCTTCATCTCCTCCACCGCATGGCCGCTCGCAGACAAAATGGCCGCAACCAACTTTCCGCCTGAGGCGCTGGCACGGCTCAGCGAGCTTCCCGATTCCCAAATTGCATGGTTCCGCGCCGGCAAACATCCCGCGCAGGGTGTGATCGCCATCAGCAGCGCAACCGGGCTGGCCTTGGCAACCAGCGGCCAAAACACGATCACCGGAATCAACACTGCCGCCGTAGCCACCGACACCTCCATCACTGCCGCACAGGACTCCACCGGCAACGCGCTCCAGAAAACCTACCACGGCGTCACCCATGCGCTTGGTGCCACTTTTCGAAACATCGGCAAAGCCCTCGCCCCTCCGCAGCCGCCCGCCCAGCCAAACCCACCCGCTCAAACCAGGCCGCAATAAACTCCTCTTCGCCCCAATCAAAACAGGCCGTATTCCCCAATCGTGCGCACGATCAATCCCTAAGCTCGTTCCAAGCCGATGCGGCTATTCTGAAGTGTGACTGAAAGGCCCCACACACACATCCAATCGCCGCTTCGTAAGCGTTCTCACCGATCGCCTATTCGATCCCTGATCAGATGGCTCGCGATCGCTGTCGCGCTTCTTTGGTCGCTTGCCGCGCTCGCGCTTGTGTCCGTGCGATGGATCGACCCACCTACAACCGCCGTCCACATCGAGCGCCGTCTGCAGGCCTTTATCCACCGCAAGCCGTATCGGCCGCGCTACAAATTCGTTCCGCTTAGCCAAATCTCCCCCGACCTTCAGCACGCCGTTATCGCCGCGGAGGACGCCCGCTTCTTTGAGCATCACGGATTCGATTGGCATGCGATCCAACTTGCCGCTGAAGACGATGCGGAGGGCGGCCGCATGCGCGGAGGTTCCACCATCACACAGCAGCTTGTAAAGAACCTCTTCTTCGGAACCAGCCGCTCCTACATTCGCAAGGGCGCGGAGTTCACACTGGTGCCGGTCGCCGAACTCGTCCTCGGAAAGCGGCGCATTCTCGAGCTCTATCTCAACGTGGTCGAGTGGGGCCCTGGCATCTATGGCGCAGAGTCGGCGTGTCGTTACTACGACGGAACCGCGGCCCGGAATGTCGGCCGTGAACAGTCGGCACGCCTCGCCGCCATTTTGCCCGCTCCACTCAAGCGCCGGCCCGAGCGCATGAATCACTACAGCGAGATCATCCTTGAGCGAATGCGCCAGATGGGCTGGTAATCGCCATCGCGCCCTGGAGTCTGGACTGTACGCCTTTCACTGCACAGTGAGAGTCAGAGTGTTACTCACACTCATCGAGCCGGAGATGCCAGTCACTGTGACGGTATATTGTCCCGAAGTTGTGCCCGGGTTTCCGCCCCCGCCTCCTCCGCCAGTGTTTGCGCTACCGCCGCCGCATGATGCCGCACCGCCGCAACAAAGAACGAACAGACCGGCCAAGCCGATCCAATTCATCCACTGCCGCCGCCGAATCGGGACCAGGAAAAACACCAGACACGCCAGTGCCGCTCCGCCTGCCGTATACCACCGCGCGCCGGGTCGCGCCGGATAGCTCACCGCGCCGCTCGTCGCCGCAGTCGTCGTGATGGTCAGCGTTGCGGTAGCCGGTTTCAGATTTATCAGGCTCGCCGGCGAGGTTGACCCGAAGCTCAGGCTGGGAGGATTCTGCGCGCCCGCCGGGCCGCTCGTAATCGCGGCACTCAGTGTCACTGTGCCCACGAACCCGTTGGTGGGCGTCACAGTCACGGTGGACGTATTCCCGCTTGCCGTGCCCTTTGTCAGGGAAAGATTTGTCGCCGCGATCCCGAACCCTGCACCCGCAGGCAACGACACAACAACTGAGGCCGTTCCGTTTGCGCTGTTGTAATTCGTATCACCTGTGTAGGCAGCCGTCAGCGTATCGGTTCCCACTCCCAGCGATCCAGGCGCGACGGTGATGCTCGCCGTGCCGCCGTTGAGATTCCCTTGCGCAGAGTAGCTCCCACTCGTCAGCGTCACCGTTCCACTGGCGTTCGGGGCGCCGCTCCCGCCGCTCACGGCCACCGTCACGTTGACTGTATCTGTCGTTAAAGCGCTCGGCGACGACGGCGTTACGCTCACCGCCGGCGTCCCTTTCGCTACAGTAACCGTGTTCGTAATCGATGCGCTGACGTAGTAGTAAGAGGATGGTGTATCGGGTTGGTAGGTCACCTCGATTGAATTCGCGCCGCCGCCGAACGATCCTGGGGCAGCAGTGACCGTCGCGCTTCCTCCGCTGAGGGAGGCGTTAAGAGAGAAGTAATTATTGTCCCAAAACGTGACTGACCCGGTGGGCGCCGGATAGCCCGATCCACTGCTGACGGTGGCCGTGAGCGACAATGGCTGCGTTGTGATTGGATTTGATGTGGTCGGCGTGGAGGTCACCGTTGGCGTAATCTTCTGCGCCAGCGATACCCCGACGGAATTCGATCCCGATGCGCTGCTGTACAAACCGGCGCTCTGAGCATCCGGCGTGAAACTTACGATGAGCGTGTCGGCGCCGATCTGCAACGCTCCAGCCGGGACCGTAATGTTTGCATCTCCATTCGAAAGGCTGATCGCAGCAGAGGTGTAACCGCCGCCGGTCAGTACGACCGTCCCCGTGGGCACCGGATTCCCGGTGAACCCGTTGACAATGACGGCAACCGTCAATGCTTGCCCGGTGGTGATGTTCTGAGAGCTTGACATGAGTTGAATCGTTGGGGTGATCCTGTCGCCTTCGTTTTGAACGTATACGATGTTCGACCCGGCAAAGTAGTTTGAAGAGCCGGCAACATCCGGCGTATAGCTCACAGTCAGCAGGTCGTTACCGACGGCCAGCGATCCGGGAGGGATGGTGATGATTGTTTTTCCGCCCACCAGAGCAACCGATGCGGGAGAATAGCCCCCGCTGGTCAAGACCACTGACCCGGTGGGAGTGGGATAGTACTGAGGGCCACTCGCCACCACGGTAACATTCAGGGTCTGCGAATTGCTGATGACCAATTGCGATGGCGTCAAAGTGAGCGTCGGCGATACCTTGGGCGGAGCCGTGATTGAGAGCAATTCCGTGGCGGATGCGGTCGTATAAACTGGCGCGCTGTTCGCATCGGGTGTGTATTTGGCGATCACGGTGTAGTTGCCAACGGGGAACGTTCCTGCAGGAATGTTGACGATCGCGTAACCCGTGGTCAGCGTGACGGGAGCGGACGTGTAACTTCCAATCGTCACGACCACGCTTCCTGTTGGGACCGGGCCGTCACCGTTTCCCACAACGCTGGGCTCAATCATGATCGGCTCGTAGGTATTCGCTGTTTGCGTCCCGACGAGACGGACGGTCGGAGTCGTGATCTTGCTGGTCGTCGCATACGCACTCACAAATGAAGTCACATTCAACGACCCGAGCCCCGTCACTTGGTCATATCCGGTCCCGATGGCATATCCCGCCTGCCCGCCGCTCAGCCCGCTCGGCCCCGGAATGCTGTTGTTGCACATGCTGGGCGTGTTGATGTCGCAGGTGGTCAGTCCGCTTGTATTGATCGTCACATCGTGAAAAGTGTTTAGCGCGCCGTACCACATCTGGTAGATGCCAGGATTGAGATTGCCCTGAGCGCCAGCCAGGTTCTGGTCGAGCAGTGCCGCGATGCCCGCCATGCTGGGAGCCGCCGCCGATGTCCCGGAGAACGCCGTAAAGTAGAACGACCCGTTCGAAACAACGCAGCTAGCCCCGCCTGCGGCGAAACATCCAAAATACCCGTCGTGCGCCGACGCGGAGAACGAGACATCCGGGGTGTACCGCCCCGTGGTCGCCGTGGGCACGCCCGGCACGCCAATCTGCCAGCTCGGAGTCGCGATCACCAAACTCACGCCGCCGCCTGAGGCCGCCACTGTGCTGGCCGTTCCGTTCCATGACTCGTTCCAGCCGCCCTCGGGAATGTAACTGTAAGCTGTTGTGCCAATGCTGCCTGAATAGGAGTTCCAATAGGCGGTCGGGTTAGCAGTATCATTGAACTCTGTTCCGCCGACACACGTGGCGTAGCTCGATGAACAAATGTAGTTCGGGCTGTTGGCCACCGGGCTCGCCGGCGGAGTGGTAAATGCCGCATCGCACCCTGACGCTCCCGAATCGCCCGACGAAACAAACGAAGAAATTCCCTCCGCGGCCGCCTGCTTGAAGACCGCATCCCAATAATTCACCCCGCCTGCGCCGGCAGCCAACTCGCATGCACCGAAACTGATCGTCATCACCTGCACTGGAGCCGGCGTTGTATTCACCAGGTACTGTGCATCCGTTTCAATGCCGCCGCTCGCCTGTGTGGCCACCACCAGCAGCAGCTGCGCGCCGGGCGCCACCGACCCCGTACGCAGCACGTCCAAAGTCGCTTCGCTCTGGTCGCCAATCGACACGCCTGTGCCCGGTGGCGCAGTGTATGCCGGGCCCGGATCAACCCCGCCGAATGCCGTCGGCACAATCTCCGTAGGATTCGAGAAACTTGATCCGAAAAGCGTTTTGAAGTTGCTAAAGTCTGCGGCATTGGTGCGCGATCGGCCTGCGATGCCGATCGTGATGCCCGCGCCTGTTATACCGTTCGGCAAACTATAGATGTTGTAGAAATCCCCTGGGCCAATGTAATGTGTCCCGTTTGAAGCGGTGATCTCCGGCGAATCCCAGTCCATCGTCGCCGCGTCGTGTTGGGGCGCCTCGTCAATCGTGTATAGCCCGTGAACCGCCTTGATCGCCGGAGCCACCGCCTCGGGAACCATCGGATCCGAAGCGACCGAGATACGATCCACTCCGTTCACCCTGTAGTGGCGCAATTCGGCTCCGAAGGCGCGGCTCACATCTCCGGCCGTGCCGCCGAAACCGATAAAAAGCTTGCTCGGCGCCACCCAATTCACGTGCAGTCCCTGCGACTGCAGCCATCCGGCGATGGCATCAATATCCGCGTCCGACGGTCCGAATCGTTCACCCACCTGTGCCGGGGTCAGCCAATGGTGGTATTCAGGCGAGGCGGGATCCTGCTGATCCGCAAGAAACTTCTCAAAGACATTCTCCTGCTCGGCCGGCCGAGCCACAACCACCGCGAGTGCCTCCATCGCTTGCTTCAGCACTACGGGTCCGGCATCGTTCGCAGCATTCGCCCATAGTGGATGATGGTCTGCGAGCACCTGCAATCGCGCGGGATCAACCGGCTTCGTGATCAGCGGCCGAGCGGTCTGCCCATGGGCAGCGCCGGAGAAGGATGCCAACGCCAGCGCGAACCATGCCAGCGCCATCCGTTGGCCATTCGATAGAAAGCGCAGCCGGGCCCCGTATTGTGACCCCGGAAAAGAGGATGAACCACGCAACTGAAAACCCACACAATCACCTCTCCCTCGACACGTGCCCTCAAGGGTCAGGGACTAGTCGCAGCCATTGCCTGGAGTGGCCCAGTCGTGCCCGGTACGCGCGGAGAGAATGAAGGAAGGCCGAATGACACTGCCTTCGCCGGGGGCTCAGCAAAAAAGCGACCGTCTCCAACCTGGCTTAGGCTGCAACTGCGAATGAATTGATGTAGCTGGAAGGCAATTATCGGCTGCATCCTTTTGGATTTCAAGCCTCGCTCAACATGCCAACTCGAGCGATGCGATGCGATGCGATGCGCTGCGCTGCAGGTTTCGAGCTCTGGTGCGGCAGACGCGACCAACCGTCTCCGCCATGTCAACCCTGGGCGTTGCTCAGACGCATTTCGCAAACTCGCTAACCCTCTGATTCGCCATCGGATCCCTGACCATTGGACCCTGATCTTTGTTTGCAGTTAATTTCGCGCTTTAGGCGCACAATCATTCCATAAGCGTTCAATCAGACCCCTACCCGGCGGAGACGATCCGCCTCGAAGCCGGTTTCTGCGTGAAAAACACCACGGGAACCGGAAAATGGCCTGAAAACACCCCGTAAGTCCTTTAGATCGGGAACTTACGGTCTAACCCCTCTGGAATCAGCGGGTTACAGCCAGAGATCAAGGGTACAAAGGCAACAATATACCTCGCTCATCAAGTCTCGTCTGTGGGGGTGCTGAATGACTAGCGCCTCCATTCGGCCCCTTTGCGGTAGAATTGCGGCTCATCCGCTGAGTCTGCTAATGATCCTTCACAAATGCGAGAAGTATTACGAACTTGCCGATAGCCTTCGGGAAATCCTAGAAGACCCCAACTTCTTTACCTTGGAGGAGATATCCGGCAAAAGGCTAAAATCAGTTTCCAATATTGCCGCTGAAGCCTACACGCTACTCAAGGCTCTCGGAAGCGTGAGTCCCAGCGTTTTGGGTCACGTGGAGGATATCGCCGATTCCTACGCGGTTCTGAACAATTCCAAACCTGCTTTCATAATCGCCGATCTTCAATCCATCAGCAGTATGGTCCGAACGGAACTGGAATCTCGCAAGTTCCTTTTGATTCCGTCTCCTGACGGAAAAAAGATCAGGCAGACCAAACCATTCGGGAAAGATGTTTATCTGGCGTTCCCATCGGCGCGGGTAGAACTGACCAACGCTGGCACTGCCTTTGCCGTGGAACTGTACACGGCAAGCATTTTCCATCTCATGCGCGCTACTGAGGTTGCAATGCGGGCGCTCTGCAATGACAGGGGAATTGCAGCCGTCAAAGGTGTGCCAGTACACATGATGGAATGGCACGACATTATCAAAGCATTGGAAGATGAGAATTCAAAAATCGCTCAGTGGCCGAAGGCGCTTGGACAGATCAAAGTGCAAGCCCAAGAGTTTTATAACGGAGCAACGGCGCAGTTTAGGGGTCTCAAAGACGAATGGAGAAATCACGTCTCGCACACTCGGATAGACTACAGTAGGTCACGGGCTGAAGACGCGACGCATCACGTCAAGCGTCTCATGCAAACACTCGCCACTCGCATCTCTGAAACGTCCGTTACGCCGACGATATGGACAGCGGCGGAACTGCGCTAAGGGGGAACACAATGGAACCCAAAACACTACAAGCCGCAATCGTCTATTTCAGCGACCCCGAGAACTGCGTCCGCTACCTTGTGGAGTGCCGCTGGCCGGGTGGAGTGGTCTGCCCTACCTGCGGGCGCTCGGACGTGTCCTATGTGGCAAAGCGCCGCGTCTGGCAGTGCAGGACGCGCCATCCAAAAGCTCAGTTTAGCGTGAAAGTGGGAACCATCTTTGAGGAGTCTCCCATCCCACTTGATAAATGGCTAATGGCTATGTGGATGGTTTCGAACTGTAAAAACGGCGTTAGCTCTTGGGAGATTCATCGCTCCCTTGGCGTTACCCAAAAGACGGCATGGTTTCTCTTGCACCGTATTCGACTAGCCATGAGAGATAATTCAACTCACAAATTCGGCTTTGGGGGTCCAGTCGAGAGCGATGAAACATTCATAGGGCCGGACCCTCGAAAGATGCACGCGGGCCGCAGAATGGCCTACCACGAACGGCGCGGCAAAGGGATGCGCGGGGATGTATTCATCGGCAAGACCGCCGTGCATGGCGTCCTTGACCGCGAGCTTCGGCAGGTTCGCGCTACGGCGCTCACAAACGTAAAGCGCGAAACATTGCAGGAACTAATCCTCAACAACGTGACCCCGTTTGCCAAGGTGTACACGGATGCGGGAATCGCTTACGACAACTTGAGCAAGAACTATATTCACAAGGTCATTAACCACTCGCAGGATTACGTCAACGGACAGGTCCACACTCAGGGAATCGAGAACTTTTGGAGCCTACTCAAGCGTGGATTGCGGGGAACCTACGTCAGCATCGAACCGTTCCACTTGGATAGTTACCTCGATGAGCAAGTGTTCCGGTACAACAACAGAGCGACCCCGGATAATCCGCTCAATGACGCGGACAGATTTGCTCTAGTCGTTTCTCAGATTGTCGGACGGCGGATTACCTATAGGGAACTCACGGGCAAGGTGGACGCGAGGCCATTCTAGACGCCAGAATCGCGGGAAACGGTCTTCTTCTTAGGGCCGCGCTTCGGCCTAGATGCCGTTTCCCGTTTGTATTCCGCTTCCCGCCGCTGAATCTCCGTCTTTGGCACAGAGAGAACTTGCTTAACCAGACTGGTAAACCTGTCGTATTCCGATGGCGGTTTTGCGTCCATGCCGTTATGATAGCGCGATCCGAGGTGCTATCGATACAATCCACGCAAGCATCATGAACCTAAAACTGAGTGCCGCTCTCACATTGCTTCTGATCGCAGGTTGCCGCTCTGCCCCTCCGACGCCTCAAGAGCAGCAAGCGACTGCGCTCAAGGCGCTGCACAGCGACCGGCTCAAGAGAAGCGAGACTGCTGGCGTTTCCGCTCTTATCATTGATCCCGATGGCTCTCTTGACGCGGATGGGATGTGGATTCCAGAACCAGACGATAAAGCGCACGCTCTGGCCTATCCCGAACAAACGCACATAATCTGCAACGTGGGCGCAGAGTATTGCATCGAGATGAAGATTAGCTTCATCGTGATCGGGGGCTTTCTCTCTGTGAAGGGGCCAGAGGAAACGCTGTGGCCAATCAAAACGTGGGATAAACGCAGCCTGCTCGCGGAGTATGGGCCGTTCACACAATTTCAGCCTGGACCGGAGAAGTGCCAAAAACACGTGCTATCGATGGTGTTTGCCAGCGATACGGTTACGACCTCAGACATTCCCACACATAGCGAGGGCTGCGAGGAATTTAAGGAAACGAACTCCTACAGACTGGCAAACGGATGGTACAACGTGGACATATCTCCCAACAACGACGCCATACGGGACACGACGCCTTACAAATAATGCAACCTCACTTTGCAGATACTCGCTTGCGCGTGGTTGGCTTCGCCTTGCGCCTTGCCATCAATGCCTTGTACTCCGAGGCATTTACCCGTCCAAATCGCTTTGCATTGCTCCGCGCCTTAAGCATCGCTGGGGTAGGCTTGTACGACTTTTCTGGTCCAGCGTTTTTGGGGATCGGCGTTCCGGTCAGTTTGGAGTATTCACCCCAATTGACACGGCCAAGTGATTTTCGGGTGTCGTTTAGTTGCTTTCTTTCTTGATCTGCTGCGGTTTGTGCCATTGTTGATCGTCCTTTCTGAATCGCTCGAATGAAAAGGCTGCTATCGCGGTAGGTGAAGATAAGGGATTGTTGGCTTACCCCAAATGATGGCCCGAAGGTTCCATGTCCTCTCGTGGTAGGCGCTATACTTCTCAGGTTCCATGTGCGACGGTTCCGGACCCATCGAGGCGAGGAGCGCCCTAGCCTGCTCCACCGTGACAGAGCGCCAGTAGGAGCGAATGAATGCGTCTGCATATACAGCAGCTTGATTGGCCGGATGAGGATCGTCCGCATAAGTATTCTGAGTTTGAGACCGTGAAGGATAAGACGTTCCCGAAGGGCGATAGAATTCTCGTGGACAATCGTCATTTTCAAAACTGCAAGTTTGAGAACTGCAATTTTGTTCATTCAGGAGGGCCGTTCGCATTTCATGAATGCGAAGTTCTAGGGAGCGTAACGTTTTCCCCAACAGGACCCGCACATCGCGCCATGCGACTGCATGAAGCATTGAAGGAAGCCTACGGGAAGGGATTGCCGCTGTAGCTAATTTCGCTTGCATTCGGGGCAAACTCCGTACGATGATGTCGCTACAGAGATTCGCCACACCGAAGGGCCGCGCCGGGATGCGCGGCTTTTCTATTTGTGCCTAGCTTATCACCGATTCGCCTCCGTATGGTGCCCTATAATTCCGGCCAAGGGAGAACGGAACGAAATGGCGCGACAGGAGAGAAGAATTGTTAGGACCATCTCGGGAGAAAACGGAAGTCTGACAGACGAAAGTGGTGCAGTCGTAAAAGTCCGATTTAGTCTTACATAATGGCAGGATTTTATAGACAACATTCCCACGCTCAGATCGGCGGAAGGATCAATAGAATTCAAGAGCACTCAAGAAGCATGGCGAGCTACGGATGGAAAGCTAAGAACGCTGAGGGGTGGAGGGATTAGAGCAAGCGTCTACGTTGTTTCATCCGATACCTTCAAGGTCACTGGCCCTGTAGACGACATTTAGGCCGTAAACTCCTCAAACGTAAGGGCTCAATTCCCCGCATCTCCCTCATTCCATTTGATGAGCTAAGTATATTATTGCCGGTACAAACGATTGAAAGGAAGGCACTTGGCCCAAAAAAGGGAGGGGGGGCCTAACCGGGAGGGGGTATGTAGTTCAGGCCCAGCGCGATCAGCCGCTGATCTGCTGGCTTGCTGACTCGCCGACTTGCTGACTCGCTGACTCGCCCGTCTTGTTCCCTCGTTCCCTGCTCTTTTCAGCTCGCCTGCAACCGGATCCGCACTTCTTTCCCCGGCGCCGTCGCCACCGCCAGTGGAAAGGCCTCGAACCCTGGAACCAGGTTGAAGGTTTTTTCTTTGTACGCCGCTCCAAAGCCCGCAGCCGCATCGGTATGCACTGTCACCGTGCCCTTGGCTTTCACCACGCGGATCGTCTGCGCATCCACTTGCTCGGCCCGGTCGCCGCTTCGCGCAATCACCGGAACAATTACCCGCAACGGCGTCGGCCCTGAAACCTCGCCGCTCGCGCTCGCTTCAATGTCGACGCCGGCCTCGCTCATCCGGTAGATCATGCGGTAGAAAATCTCTCTCGCCGCAACCGGCTTTCGCGACGAAGTCAGCATCCTGCCCTGCGCGTGAAAAACAATCACGCCCGCTTCCTGGCTCGCCGTCAGCACAGCTTTGAAGTCATTAAGATTCGTATACGTCTCGCCGTTCACATACTCGATGCGTGGAGTGAGCCCCATGTGGCTGCCCTCACGGAACTGCTGCTGATTGGCAATCTCCACCATCAAGTACTCGGTCATGCTGGCAGTGAGAATCGGCCCGATCGTCTCGTGATACAGCAGGGATAGCGCTCCGCCGGAAACGTGGCCGCCGCCCAGGTTTCCCGCGCCGGGCTGCACGTGCTCCATGTACTCCCAGTCGTACTCGGTTACGGTTGCGCGCCACGGCCCGATCGCCGCCAGCCGCGTCCCGATGGCCGGAAAGCTCCTCAGCCCGTACGCCTCATCCCGAGGCAGCTTCGGCCGCTCGCCCGCATCCGCGCTGAAGCTCCCACGGTCGAGCACGGTTGCCAGCGCCTTGGCGTGCGTAAACGTGTGGTGGATGCATGGCAAATCACCGTGCTCCCGATAGCCCGGCCCCCCATAAAGCAGTCCGTCATTCGTACAAGCCGCCATCAGTTCCAGATTGCGCCGCGCCACCTCGCGAAACCTTGGTTCGAATTTCGACATCAGCACAAACCCCGGTTCGCAGCCATCGCTCGTTCGGCTGCCCCACCAACTCCACTTGTAGTTGCGCGTGCCCCAACTGTTGTCCCACGCTCCGTCGGGCAACATGAACTCCATGTGCGTCTTCATCGCCGCCACCACTTGCTCCTGCACCGGCTTGTCGTCGGCCAGCAGGCTGTAGAGCGCCAGCGACGGCAGCGACTCCTCGACGTTGTATCCCAGATCGACCGGCCTGCAGCCCTTCGGCGACACTCCCTTCAGCGGATGTCCCTCTCCGGCAAGAAATCCATCCGGCGTGAACTGGCCCAATACTTCCTGCGCCAATGCGTGTGCATGTTCGGTGTAACGCGTTTCGCCAAGCACGTGTCCGCACAACTGAAATGCCAGCGTAGCCGTAACTGGATAGTTGACATTCCCCGTCTCGATGGTGATAAAGCTGTCGAGAAACCTGGCCGCTGCTGCCAACCTGTCGGTCCACTTTGCGCGCGTCGCCGCATCCAGGACCTCGCCGTGGTGTTCCAGTGCCTCCGCCAAGGCAATGACATGAAACACTGTGATTCCCTGCCAAGTGCTCAGGGTCACGTCATTCACCCAACTGCCGTCAGTCCGGCTCACCTGTGCTTGCGACCACTCATGCACCAGTAGCGCCGCTCGCACATACTTCGCATCGCCCGTAGTGTGCGCCATGCGCAGCAGCGGATAGACAGCGTCGCCGCATCGTCCGTGGATCAGTACGCAAGCAGGGCATAGCAGCCCGCCATAGAATGCGGGATCGCGCAACTCCGTCACTTGCCTCGCCAGCAGTCCATCGCACCATACCCTCAATGTCTCCGAGTAGAGCCGCTCCTCACCTGATTGCGAGGCAACCCCGGCAGACCCTTGTGCGCTCGCCGCAATTGATGCCACCCCTGGGAAAGCAGCCCCAACCGCCAAAACAGCAGCCCCACCAGCAGATCGCTGCATCAGTTCCCTGCGCGTTAGTACCTCGCCAGTCATCTCTCGTTTCATGGGAGAAATACTATAGCGGCCTTATGCGTGATGTATACGTATCAGTTTTCGGGGATGCTAACGGACGGCGCCGAAATCGCGTGCGACTCCTCGACTGCTACCAGCTGTGCACGGCTAGAATCGACGGCGCTCCGGTCTTTCCTTCGATAACGTTCACCTTCAGCACCACCTCGATATTTCGGTTGGCGAAGTCGCTTCCAATGCGGTCCTTTAGTAGCTGCAGGTAGTGCGGGCTGGTGGCAAATTGCGCTGCGGCCTCAGTTCCGTTGCGTCCTAACCCAGCCAGCGCAACCACCCAACCGTCGGTTGTAGCGTCACGAAACCGCGCCACCAGCGCATAATCGTCTGCGCTCGAATAAGGTAGCGAGTTGTCACGTTCCCAGTGGGTTCCAGGCTGCGTCTGGTCGGAAATAATCTCATCCGGACCTTGCCCTTGCACGAAATGAAATCGCAACGGGTTTACAAACCGAAGCGTCCACTGATTGTTGTAGCCACCCAGGAGAGTAACCGAATGCTCGCGCAGATCAGGCAACGAGGTTGTCGGCGCCGACATCAACTGGGTGACAGCTCCAAAATGCTCCATCACACTGCTGACCTGCGCAATTGAAGAAGCGATTTGCATGGAGACGAACGTATAGTCGATGTCCTTTCCCGCGGTTTGTACGCCCGAATAATTTTCCGGCGCAAACACCGAACTCCCGGTACAAATGATCACCGACCGCTGATCGCGCATAACCGGCGCCCAAAAGGCATCCACCGCCGATTGCGCCTGCACTGCATGGGACCTCCACCACAGCCCACTGGTAAAGGCAGCCATAATCACTATTGCTAAAGTCGCCAACCGAAGGAAATTCGAAGCGGTCCGAGAGCGCGCAGCGGCCGGGCCGGCGCTGGGAGTCAAACGGCCAGCGTCAATCGTGTCAAGCGCTAGAGTGGGCACTCCTGGGTCGCGCGCCTCTGCGCCCTGGTGGGCGTAACCCTCGGTGTCGTGAGAATACTGCGCCCCGAATTCCAGATCGCCGCTCACTTCTTCATGGCCCTCGTGCCCATGCAGAAACTCAGCGACATAGGATCCAGCCGGCAGCGAAATGCGGATACCGGTGCTGCTGCCGTGTTCGGAGTAGTAAAGTAGGAGCCGTTTGCGCACTTCACCCGCTGTGTAGCGCACGACAGTATCGGTATTGGTGTCGTAGGTCGGGGGGCGGTCGAAAACTTCTACGCCTAGCGTTCGCTCTTTTAGAGAATCTAGTTTGCCCGCCAGGGTGTTTTCGACGATGTATTGCAAAAGGGTCGGGTAGCGCTTGCTGTTGCAGAAGTGCGGGCTGGCCAAAACTGCATCTAACTCTCGCAGGATCGCGTCACTGTCCTGCTTAGTCTGCGGGTGCCATGCTTCGCGTGTTGCATGGGCTCTGCTCATAATTTCACCGCATCATACTCGACTTTTGCACCGCTTTCAAGGACGTTTGACACGCGGCTTAGCCGTTTCATAAACACCTCATTATACAAGAGATCGCAAACGACATCAGGGCCAAACGGTGAGTCACTTGCCAAACCTGCCCCTGTTTCTGCTAAAAGACTAGCGGCAAGGCAATCCCCGCCTGCCGCACTCGTTTCCATTGTGCCGGCTAGACAGATCTGTCGTGAATCTGTTTTTCGCCGCACGCGAAGTGTAAGGTTTGGCACAACTTGTTCAATAAACCGAATCCTCGAAGGTCCCGTTCGGTGACGCCATCGCTGAACTGAAGATCGAAGCAAGTTAGTAAAGCTAGACCGGCAAGACCAGCTAGACAAGACCAGCTAGACAAGCTCGACCAGCAAGACAAATGGGCACGCACGGCGCCATGCAGTTTGGTGCCATTCTGTGCGGCGCTGAATTGCGGTTCGCTAGCCGTCGTGTGGGCAATTGGCATGCCTGATCGAATGTTCTTCGGCAGTAACCGGTTCTTCGCTCAATCGCGCCATCGAATTGGGGGCCGAATGTGACAAACCGTCGATGCAGGAAGCATCAGCGAAAAGTGCGATCAATAACCGATTCACAAGTCAACCACAACGACTTAGAGGAGGATTTCTGATGAAGAGAATTGCAGAATCTCTGTCGGACCCGCTTCGCAAGAGAATTGCACCCCTCGCCGCAATCGTTGTCTCGGCGTTGGCCGTTTGCGCCATTTGCGCTTCGATCGCCGTTGCGCAGAGCGGCGCGGGATCCATACAGGGCACAGTGACCGACCCTACTGGCGCAGTCATGTCAGGCGCTTCGATCCATGTTGCCAACCAGGCCACAGGAGTCGCAGTCGACACCAGGACAAACGACGCCGGCTTCTACCAGGTGCCCGGTTTGAATACGGGGACATACTCCGTTTCGATCTCGGCGCCGAATATGAAAACAACCAACCAATCCATTGAATTGCTGGTTGCCCAAAACGCTGTGGTCAATGCCACCTTAACGGCGGGCGCGGTCTCGCAGCAGGTTACCGTAGGGGCGAACACAGTTCAACTTGTAACTACCGACAGCGGGACCATTACTTCAACACTGGAAAATGCCAGAATCAATGAGTTGCCGATGAACGGGCGCAATATCATTACCCTGGTTAACGAGACCACGCCTGGGCTGGAAAGCTGTCCCGAGTCGAGTTCCTGTGCTAACGGCCAGGAGGGCCCGTCAACCGAGTACGAAACTGACGGCGCCACCATTACCAACCGCGAGTTTGGCGGCACACATCAGGGGCAGAACCAAATGGTCGATCCGGATGCGAT
This sequence comes from uncultured Acidobacteriaceae bacterium, assembly GCA_963841365.1. Lineage (GTDB taxonomy): Bacteria > Acidobacteriota > Terriglobia > Terriglobales > Acidobacteriaceae > Telmatobacter. Next base: position 112,684 of record CAWJDG010000086.1, on the reverse strand, counting down.
CCAGGAGGTCCGCGTGATAGACGCCGACGCGAGCGCACAGTATGCCTCCCCGACGACGGTCATCCTCAATACCAAGTCCGGCACCAACCAACTGCACGGCTCGCTCTTCGAGACTGCCCGCAACAACGCCATTGGAATCGCCCGTGGCCGAAATAATCCCTCCAATTATGTCGCGCCGCAGTATATCCGCAACGAGTTCGGCGCTTCCATAGGCGGTCCCATCGTGATTCCCCACCTCTACCATGGAAAGAACAAATCATTCTTCTTCTTCGCCTACGAGCGATATTCGCTGGCGCAAGCACCTTTCCAGAACGAGGAGGTACCCACGCCGCAGATGCAGCAGGGCGATTTCAGCCAGGCGACCAACAGCTCGAATGTCTTGCAGGAGCTCTACGACCCAGCTACCACCGCCGCTAGCGCGGCCTGCCTGGAGCCTACATCCGACGGCACCGCTGCACCTGCTAATTCGTACTGCAGGAAAAGTTTCACGCAAGAGTACACCGAAGGCCCGGGCGCGGGTCCCGCAAACTGCAACGGCGACACGAATTGCATTCCGGCCAACGAAGAAGCTGCCCTCACCAAGACACTGAACGCGATGCAGCCGACTACAACGGGGCCATACGGTGTTCTTAACCCCAATATCAGCCCGGTAGCCGCAAACAACTACACCGGATCAGTGAAAGAACTGACGGTCGAGCCGCAGATCACATGGCGCCTGGACCAGGTCTTTAATGAGAACAACCGGGCCTATCTGCGCTATACCCAAAACCTCACCAACTCCATCAGCCCGCGTAACGATCCCAATGAGGCGTCCTATACATTGGCCGCGACCGCGCCTGGCAGGGCGTCCATTCCGGCCCTGGCCAGCGGCGTATCGGTTACTCCTTCAAATGTCTATGCTGGCGCGCTCGGCTACACGCACGTATTCTCACCAACGTTCTTTTCTGAAACGGTGTTGAGCGAGAGTTGGTACGGAGAACACAACTTCGCCGGCGGAACACCGAACGCGGATTTCGAACAGGAACTGGGCTTGCCGAACAACTTCGGCGAGCCGGGTTTCCCAGAAATTACAGGCAACTTCTCCGAATTTGGCGGCACTCAGTTCCAATACAGCGTGACCACAACCACCTATAACGTGGACGAAAACCTGTCTAAAACGCTGGGTAGGCACCAGTTGCAGTTCGGCGGTCGCTACCGCTTCGAGCACATAGGCTCGATACCCGACGAGATCAAAGATGCCTTCCAGTTTGGCGATTACGCAACGGCTCTCCTCAATCCCTCCACCTACACCTCTTCAGCCGCGACTGCCTATACGAACTCAGGCCAAGCAAATGCCGATGAGTTCCTCGGCGCAGCCTACTCCTATAGCAACAACATCGAACCCCCGTATCAGCACCTGCACGATATGGAAATCGATGGTTATCTGCAGGACAACTATCGGGTACGCAATAACCTGACGCTCAATCTCGGCTTGCGCTGGGAGGCACATCCAGCCATGTGGGAGGGTCAAGGCGCCATGATGGGCTTCGACCTGAAAAACGACGCCATCGTCACCTCGGGCCCTACGTCACAACTGGAAGCAGAGAAACTTACGACCACAGCCGTGATTACCAACGACATGCTCGACGGCGTGAAATTCGAGACACCGGCTCAGGCTGGGTTGCCTCCGATGCTGGTCAACAACTACGACGCCACATTCAGTCCGCGCGTGGGAGCCGCCTGGCAACCTTTTGGCAAATGGGGCACCGTGTTGCGCGGCGCTGTGGGTCGGTATATCTATCCTGTCCCGGTTCGCGAAGAAGCCCGCTTAATCAACCGTAACAATCCCTTCACCGCCGGCTACTCTGAGAGCTATACCAGTACTACCTACACGCCGCACACTAATTACATGATGCTTTCCGCGGCTAACAGCTCTCCAGGATTTACCTACGGCACAACAACTCCGACAACGGGAGTAGGCTGGCCAATCATGGGCCTGAATAGCACTAACCTGATCAACAGTGCCAGCACCACCGCGATTACGCCAGGCTTGAGCATCGTCAACATTAATCCCGATAATCCACCTTCGTACGTCGACGAGGCGGATTTCACCATCGAGCAACCGATCAAATGGGGCTCTGTGCTGCGTGTAAGCTACCTTTATACTCATGGGACGAATCTGAACAACTCGTTCTACTACAACGACCACCCCTCCTCTTACAGTTGGGAAATCCAGCAGGGTGCGCCAACACCTGCCAATCCAGGTAGCGCGGTTTCGCCTTACAACTCCAGCACCGGTGAAGGCCCGTATGACAACCTGACCTACGGCTCCGGAAGCTACCAGATCCAGAAGTCCGGCTGGTCGAATTACCATGCCCTCCAGGCCGTGTACCAGAAGCTTTACCACACAGGCTCTGCCTGGCAGGTGATGTATGTCTGGGAAAAGAACCTCCGGACGGGTGGCGATTACGGCGGTGAAAGCGGCGACGCCATCAATCCCTATGCCAACTACGTCAACTCCTACCTTGGTACCTACGGTCTCGCTGGCGCGAACACGGTGACCGTGGGCCCAGCCGATGCCGCCTCCGCACTTCCGGGGCCGCCGAATCTGCCGCCACCTCCACCCACGGGTACCCAGCCTTGGCAATACTACAAGGCTCTGAATCGGTGGGAAAATTACATGGTCGACACCAATACGCCCCCGCAGCACCTCCAATTCAACGGCCTGATCGACTTTCCGTTCGGGCGCGGCAAGCGCTGGTTGAGCAATGTGAACAAGCCCTTGAACGAAGTGGTGGGCGGTTGGCAACTTGCCGCTTCGGGCACTTTCACGGTGACAGACTTCGCCATTACCAACACGAACTGGGGTCCAACCAATCCCCTGGTGAAATATAAAAAATCCGCCCCGATCACCGATTGCACCAGCGGCCAGTGTGTCAAGGAATACGAATGGTTCAACGGATACATAGCGCCAACTGCGCTCTCCGGCATTACCTGCTCCGCAGGATTGACTAAAGTTGTCAGCGGGCTACCCACCGGTTGGATGCCTTATCAAACCCCCCTTGACAAGTCTTGCAGCGCACCAGTTGGCGGCAAGACGCAGACAGATCAATACTATGGGGACAATGACGTTGCCATGAGCGGCGTGACCGGGCTCGCTTACCCGGGCGCGAAGGCGCAGGCGAATGGCACCGTGATTGGATATGGAATCATCCCCAGCAACAATGACAATGGCGCTTCCGAGAGCACCATCGACGTCACCAATCCATTCGCCCACACCATTCTTAGAGGACCTTTGAATTGGGGTGTTAGCGCTTCGCTGTTCAAGGTGTTTCCCATCAGGGAATCCATGAATCTTCGCATCAACCTGGATGCCTTCAACGCCTTCAACAACCAAGGCCTGGCCAACCCCAGCGCGACCACTGGCGAGACGTGCGTACAAGCGGGAACCTCGGTCTGCAGCTCGTACAATACACCTCGCCAGATACAACTATCGGCGCGGCTCACATTCTAAGCGCGCTGTCCACACAAACCGAACTGATCGCCTGGCCGGAACATCGGCCAGGCTTTCTTTTGCCGCCATTTGCCAGGGCACACTGCCACCGCTGTGTTCTTTAAGTCCGGCCCGTTTGAGGGCGCGGCGAACGCCCGTATCATAAGAGCAAGGGATATGATGCCAACTACAGCGGGCACTCCGCCGCCTGCGGGCGCGGAAAATTTGAGCTCCATCACCATCGGTGTGCTCGCCCTGCAGGGCGATTACGCGGCGCATGCCCGTGCCTTTGCCGATGCCGGCGCGCGCACGGTCCTGGTGCGCAAACCCGAGCAACTTGCCGGTCTCGATGGCCTTGTGATGCCCGGCGGCGAGTCCACCACGATGCTCAAGTTTCTTGAGAAAAACGACTTCTTTGAAAAGCTCGGCAAATTCGCATCAACCACGCCTTGTTTTGCCACCTGCGCGGGCTGCATCCTGCTGGCGCGCGAAGTGCTGCACCCCAGGCAGCGAAGCCTCGGCTTGCTCGATGCAACCGTCGAGCGCAATGCCTATGGCCGGCAAATCGACTCCACCATTCTCACGCTGCCTACCGAATTGCCAGGCGGGCCATTGGAGATGGTTTTCATCCGCTCCCCGCTTATCACCCGCGTGGGCCCCGAGGTCCAAATACTTGCCCGCCGCGACGACTTCCCAACCCTCGTGCGCCAGGGCCACCTGCTCGTGGCCACGTTCCATCCCGAGATGACGACTGATTCGCGCGTGCAACGGCTCTTCCTCGATATGGTTGCGGCGCACAAAGCTCGATAAGAGCGCATCGTCCAAAAACGCGAAACTGCCAACGACCACCTTACGAGTAGCGAAGCAGCGCCTTGAATCCGTAATCCATGTGCTGCTGGATATGGCAATGGAACAGCGCCAAGCCTGGCTGATCGGCAGTGAAATTAACGACCGCACGTCCGTAGTAAGGCACGACGACCGTGTCCTTCATCACCCCGGAAGTCTTCTTCCCGTTAATTTCAGCCAGTTCCCACAAATGCCGGTGCAGGTGCATCGGGTGCGCGTCGTCGGTGCGGTTTCGCATCACCAACCGGTAGCGTGTGCCCTTCTCCACAACAAACTCGCGGTCATGAGGATATGGCTTGCCGTTCACGAGCCACAGGTTGAACTTCCCCGCTCCACCGGGAATCTTCTCAAAGATCACTTCAATCGTCTGCTGAGGCGCGGGCGAGTTGGAGCTTTCAGTCCCGAAGATCGTGTAGTCCCATGGCTCCTTTGGCTGGTCAATCCATTGCGGTTGCGTGTGCCGCCCTGCGTATTCCACCACCACTCCCAGACCCATCTCACGAATCGGCTTTTCCGTCGAGCCAAGAATCCATATCCCCGGATGATTCATCTCCACGATCGCGTCTATCCTCTCGCCCGCCCCGAGAAAGATGGAGTCCACCATCTGCGGCATCGGCGCCGGGTTTCCGTCCAGCGCAATCACCCTCATCTTGTGGCCTGCCAGTGCGATGCGCCGATTTTCGATAGCGCTGGCATTCAGAAAGTGAATCAGCAGCCGCTGGCCTTCCTTCACGCGAATTGGATCGCCCGACCCAAGCGCCTTGTCGTTGATCGAATACGTCATCGAACCCACTTCAAGCCCATCGGGCTCGGTGTTCATTACTGCCGGCTTCTCCAGCAGCGGCCCGTTGTGGGTGTCATCGTCATCGTCCTCCATACTAGCGGTGAAAAATGGCTCCCAATCGCGCACCGCAAGAAAGAGTTCCTGATCGTAGTTGCCCGGATCGTTGCCGCCATCGACGTAAACAAAGCCGAACTGCCCGGTGTACGCGCCTTTGTGCAGGTCATCCATCGCCATTGCGTGTGAGTGGTACCAGCGGCTCCCGGCCGGGCCGGGTGTCAACGTGAAACTACGCCTTCCGTGCGGCGGCACCGGCGGAGATCCCTCCTCTTCCGTGCCGTCCATCTCAGGTGGAATCAACATCCCGTGCCAGTGCACCAGTTCCGGCGTATCCGTGTCGTTGATCACCTCCACGGTCACCGGCTTTCCTTCGCGCATGCGCAGCACCGGCCCAGGCGCGGTCCCGTTGTAACCAATCGTTGAAAGAATGTGCTCAGGGGCGAGCTCAACCGTAACCGGCGCAATGCGAATCGTATAATCCGCTTTCTGCCCCTGCGCACCCTGCAGCATCGCTACGCCGGCGTGAGCATCGGACCCGGTCTGGGCTCCATTCTGCGCATGGCCTCGCAGCCCACCCGACGCTGCCTGCGCCAATGCCATCCCGCCAAGTTTGAGGAGATTGCGCCTGTTCACAACTCTTCCCGTCGCGTCTGCCAGCATCCTCTCATGCACCAGACAATCGCCACAAGGCCGGCCCTGCGCACAACCGCCTGCAACCAACTTTTGGCCGGTTTCGTCTATAACATCAATAAGACGTCGCTGGGTTTTCGCGCGCGGATCCCCTCCGCGGAGGTCCCAATGAAGCTCTCCAGGGTTGCACTCGTGACCGCTGCCGCAGTTGCCTGCGGTGCTGGGCTTTGGGCCTTGCAACGCACAGCCGACTTCGGCTTCGGCGATGACGACTCGCCAACTAACGTCAAAGCCGAGTTCTACTGGTCGCGGCTCGCCTACACCTCAAGCATGCAGAGCTTCGGCGGATTCGGCGGCTACGGACGCCGCGGCTGGAGTTCCTGGTCGCGCGATTACCCCAAGGCCGACCGCCAGTTTCTCATCGCGATGCACCGCCTCACCCGCATTGACGGCCGTCCGACGGAGCAGGTAGTCGCCCTCGACAATGATGACATCTTCAACTATCCGTGGATCTACGCGGTACAGGTACAGAACTGGACCTTCACCGATGCTGAAGCAAAACGTTTGCGCGAATATCTGCTCAAGGGCGGTTTTCTCATGGTCGACGACTTCCACGGCACCGAGGACTGGGATCACTTCATGAACGGCATGCGCCAGGTGCTTCCCGATCGCCCCGTTGAAGATCTGCAAAGCGGCGACGAGATCTTTCATACCCTCTACGACATCGACGACAAGATGCAGATTCCAGGCGAGCAGTATGTGTGGACCGGACGCACTTACGAGAAGGACGGCTATCAGCCCAAATGGCGCGCCATCCGCGACGACAAGGGCCGCATCATTGTCGCCATTTGCCACAACATGCACCTCGGCGATGCATGGGAGTGGGCCGACGACCCGAATTACCCTGAGACTTTCGCCTCAATGGCCTTTCGCGTAGGGCTCGATTACATCATCTACGGCATGACGCACTGATTCTTCTCCGGTGTGATTGAGCGGCTTTTGAATCGGCGGGTACAGCTTTCTATTGAAATCTGCCGGTGAACCCGAGGGCTCGAAGGACAAATGTTTCAGCTCCTCTTCAAGTACCCGAGCACGGTCTTCATCAAGGGTCGGTTCGTGCTGCTCAGCACCTGGCCTGCTTGGCTGCTGCCTGTCTTCATCGTCGCGGCGGCGGGCGGTGTCGCATGGCTCATTCGTTCGCGGATGCGCAATGCCGCTTCCAATCTCCGCGGCTGGCGTGCCGTTGTCGTCTGGGGAATGCAATCGGCGCTCATCGTCCTCATCCTGTTTCTTCTTTGGCAGCCTGCCATCCTGATCTCCGAGCTGAACTCACAGCAGAACATCATTGCCGTTGTTGTCGACGACTCGCGCAGCATGGCCATCGCTGACAGCAACGGCAAATCGCGCGAGGCCGCGGCGCTTGCCGCGCTCGAGGGCGGCCTGCTCGCCGGACTGCGCAGGCGTTTCCAGACCCGCATCTATCGGCTGGGAAGCCATGTCGCGCCCGTAAATACTCTGCAGGCAATCGCTCCGGCGGAACCTGCGACGCATGTCAGCGACGGTTTAGAGCAGTTGGCAACCGACACTTCCGATCTTCCCGTGGGTGCAATTCTTCTTCTCAGCGACGGCAGCGAGAACTCCGCCGGAATGGGAGGCTCGGGCATCAGCGTCGAAGCTCTGCAGGCGCTGGGTAATCGCCGCTTGCCGGTGCACACCATCGGCTTCGGCAGGACGGAGCCTGCCCACGATGTCGAAGTGGAAGATGTCAGCCTTGCCGCCACGGCCGCCACGAACGCACGCGTATTCGCAACCGTCAGCCTGATGCAGCATGGTTACGAAGGCCAAAAGGCAATGCTCACGGTACGCGAGCAGTCGAGGACGCTTGCCGAACGTGAGATCACCTTCGCGCCCGATGGTCACATCCAAACTGAGCCGCTCTACTTCCCTGTCGGCGACGCCGGCGCCAAAAGCCTAACCTTTGGGGTCGACCCGCTGCCCAGCGAAGAAAACCTCAAAAACAATTCCATGACGCGCCCCATTCTCGTCAGCGACGCCAAACGCCGCGATCCTATATATAGAGGGCGAGCCGCGCTGGGAGTACAAATTCATCCGCCGCGCTGAAGACGACGACCCCACCATGCAGGTCGTCTCTATGCTCCGCACGAGCGAAAACAAGATCTACCGCCAGGGCATCAGCGACCCCAGCGAGTTAGCCGACGGATTTCCAGTGCGCGCGGAAGATCTCTTCGGCTATTCGGGCATCATCATCGGCTCCGTCGCCGCCGATTACTTCACTCCATTGCAGCAGGAGCTGATTCGCGAGTATGTCGATCGCCGCGGCGGCGGCATTCTCTTCCTCGGCGGCCGCGACTCGCTTAGCGACGGCGGTTGGGCCGCGTCCAGCCTGAACGATCTGTTGCCTACTTTCCTGCCCTCGGGTAATCACAACTTCCACCGCAACGTGCCACGGTGGAGTTGACTGCCGAGGGCATCGATTCTCCGATCACGCGCCTGCTCGACGATCCCCAGAAGAACGCTGAGCGCTGGAAGAAGCTCACCTATCTGGCCGACTACGAAGATCCAGGCACGCCCAAGCCGGGCGCAACCGTGCTCGCCACAATGAATGCGGGCCTTCGCAAGCTGCCTCTGCTCATTACCGAGAGTTACGGCCACGGCCGCACTGCCATCCTTGCTACGGGCGGCACGTGGCGCTGGCAAATGAGTGAAGCCCTCGGCGATCCTTCGCACGATCTCTTCTGGCAGCAGCTTTTGCGCTGGCTCGTCGCGCAGTCGCGCGGCCCTGTAACCGTCTCCACGCCGTCGCGTCTGCTCAGGGATCAAGGCCATGTGCAATTGACTGCACAGGTGCTTGATCGCCAGTTTCTGCCCGCTGTCAGCGCGCACGTCAGCGCTCACATCGTTGGACCCGAAGCTGTGAACGTCATGATCGATCTCACTCCCTCGCAGGATACTCCCGGCGAATATCAAGCCGAATGGACCGCCGAAAAGCCCGGCACATATTTGGCTGAAGTAACGGCGGAATCCACTGATAATCCTCCGCAGACCCTTGGCAGCGATGTGCTCACCTTCCAGCGCGAAGACGGGGTCGCGGAGAATTTCCACACTGCGCAGAACCGCCGCCTGCTCGAGCAGCTCGCCTCTGAGACCGGCGGCAGCTATTGGAAGCCGTCGGATTTGAAAAATCTACCGCGAGACATCTCCTACTCCGAGGCCGGCATCTCCGTCCGCACAACGAAAGAATTGTGGGACATGCCCATCGTTTTTCTCTTGCTTCTCGGCCTTCCCATCGCTGAGTGGCTGCTGCGGCGCAAGTGGGGTGTGCTATGAGGAGTGAAATCGTCGCGATGATCTTCTGTGCCCTCGCCCTTCAGGCGCGCGCCATTACCTATTACGTCGTCGTGGCGGGCCTCGGCGGCGAGCCGGATTACGAACAGCGTTTCACTGCAGACGCCAACGATCTCGACCGTATCTTCAATGGCGATGGCCTTTCGGCACATGTCACGAGCCTTACAGGCGCGCAGTCCACGGCAGCGCAGTTGCGCCAGGTGCTGGGCGCCGTCGCGCGCGACGCTAAACCAGACGACGACTTTGTGCTCATCCTCATTGGTCACGGATCCTTTGACGGCAGTGAGTACAAGTTCAATCTCGTCGGACCCGATCTCAGGGCAGCCGAAATCGCATCACTCTGCGATCGCATCGCCGCGCGGCGTCAGCTCATTGTCGACACCACTAGCGCCAGTGGCGGGGCCGTTCCAGTTCTCGTTCGCCCGGGACGCGCGGTTATCACCGCGACTAAATCCGGCACTGAAAAGAACGCCACTGTCTTTGCACGCTATTGGGTCGAAGCTCTTCAGGACCCATCAGCCGATATCGACAAGAGTGGCTCCATCAGCGCAATGGAGGCCTTCAACTACGCAACAAAAAAGACCGCGGCATTCTACGACTCGCAAAAACGCCTCGCCACCGAGCACGCGGTCTTCAATGACACGGGCGCAGGCGAGCCAGTGCGCGAAGCCGGCGACGGTCAGGGCGCGTTTCTTGCGAGCTTCACGCTTTTGCGGCTCGGTACGAGCCACCAGGCGGCAAGCAATCCCGCCCTGCGCGCACTGCTCGAACAGAAAGATGATCTGGAACAAAGGATCGACATGTTGAAGTATCAGAAGGCTGCGATGGACCCGGCGGATTACAAAAAACAGCTCACGGATGCGCTCGTAGAGCTCGCGAAGGTTCAGGAGCAATTGGATCAGGGAGCTGCCAAATGAGGCAACTCGCTCCCATCTTTGCGCTCCTGCTGGCTTGCGCCGCCCTCGCCCACGCCGCCGCGCCCGTGGATTGCTGGGCTTTGCGCAAGCACGGCGCTGCCGCCGAAGCGCAGGACTGCTTTGAATCGCTCACGCGCAGTTCTGACACTTACAACCGTGCTGAGGGCTTCTGGGGTCTTGAAGAATGGCAGCAGGCGAACTCCGAATTCCGTCTCGCCACGCAGCCTGCAGACAGCAATGCCCTCTACAAAGTCCGCTGGGGAATGCTGCTTCACGAACGCTTCAACGATTCTGATGCATCCGGTCTTTTTCACGAAACTCTCGCGAAAGATCCCTCGAATGCCCAAGCCTACGTTGGGCTCGCCATTATCTCTGCCGATGGATTCGACGGCCAGGCAGCCGCGTACGCGGCAAAAGCCATCGCTCTCGATCCCAAATTGGCCGAAGCCCATGAGTTCCTGGCTGATCTCGCTCTCACCAACGACGATCGCGACCTGGCTGCGACTGAAGCCGACAAGGCCATCGCTCTCGAAAACGACGCGCTCGACGCCTTGGCAACGCACGCAGCCATCGAACTTCTCGCTGATCGCTCACCCGATGCCTGGTTCGCCAAAATCACAGCCGTCAATCCAAATTACGGCCAAGCCTACGCCTCCGTGGCCCACCAGCTCGAACTCCATTATCGCTACGAAGATGCGGTGACCTACTACCGGAAAGCCATTGAGCTCGAGCCGCAACTCTGGTCCGCGCATTCCGCACTCGGCATTGACCTCATGCGCCTGGGCAAAGAAGAAGAGCCTTACAAGGAACTCGAGCTTGCTTACAACAATGACTATCGCGACGCTGCAACCGTAAACAGCCTTCGCCTGATCGACAGCTACAAAAACTTCGATACCTTTCGCGACGACACGACCATTCTTAAGCTCGACAAAAGCGAATCTGCACTGCTCCTCCCCTACATGCAGCAGGAGTTGCACTCGATTCTCGCCACCTACGAAATGAAGTACCAAATGAAGCTTCCCGGCCCGGTCCAGGTTGAGGTCTATCCCAATCACGAAGACTTCGCCGTGCGCACCACTGGCATGCCCGGCCTCGGCGCCCTCGGTGTCACCTTTGGCGAAGTAGTTGCAATGGATAGTCCCTCCGCGCGCAAGCCTGGCGACTTTAACTGGGGCTCTACTCTCTGGCACGAGATGAGCCACGTCTTCATTCTCACGGCCACTAACCATCGCGTGCCGCGCTGGTTTACTGAGGGGTTGGCCGTTCACGAGGAGGGCCAGCATTCACCCGAGTGGCGATACCGCGTCACGCCTGAAGTTCTCATCGCCATCCGCGACAAGAAGCTCTTGCCCGTCAACAACCTCGATCGCGGCTTCGTCTTTCCCGACTACCCCTCCCAGGTCATCGTCTCCTACTTCCAGGCCGGAACCATCTGCGACTTCATCGGCGAAAAGTGGGGCGAAGGCAAGCTCCTCGATATGGTCCACTCCTACGCGCACTTTCAGACAACGCCTCAGACCATCGTCCAAGACCTCGGCCTCACGCCGGAACAATTCGATCAGCAGTACCTTACTTGGATTGTCCAGAAATACGGCGCCGAAGCCGCCCACTTCGACGAGTGGCGCCAGAAGCTAAAGGCGCTTGTCGCCGCCGCGAAGCAAAAACAATACGACATCGTTCTGCAACAGTTGCCTGCGGTTCTCGCGCTCTATCCCGAGTACGTCGATGAGGCAAACGTCTACGAGCTAATGGCCGAGACGGCGGCCTTGGGGGGCGACGCCAAATCGGAGATAGCGGCCCTCACTGCGTATGAACACCAGGGCGGCCAATCGCCAGATCTGCTCAAGAGGCTCGCGGCACTCGAAGAATCGGGTGGCCAACCAGCCGAGGCCATCGCAACCCTCGAGCGCGTGAACTACATCTACCCGGTCAAAGACGAGGATTTGCATCGCCGCCTCGGCGATCTGCTCTACGCGCAAAAACAGTTCGGCGGCGCAATTCGCGAGTACAACGCGGTGCTGGCATCCAATCCTGTCGACAAGGCGGGTGCCGAGTTCAATCTCGCGCAAGCGTATTTTGCCTCCGGACAAAACGGCAAAGCCGAAGACAGTGTACTGGCCGCGCTCGAAGTCGCCCCCGGTTACCGGCCTGCGCAAAAACTTCTATTGCAACTTCAACAAACTCCCCCAAAGTCAAACTAAACAGGAAGGAACTCGATGGTCCCAATTGCAGGATTGAATCAGGACGCTGCTCTTCTCCAAGAGCGCATTGAGCGCTTTCACGCGGTGCGCGAAGGAATCCTCACGCAGGTGCGCGAGGTGATCGTTGGCCAGGAAGAAGTCCTCGACCAGATCCTCATCGCCATCTTTGTTGGCGGTCACTGCCTCTTGACCGGTATGCCAGGCACGGCGAAGACCCTGATGGTGCGCACCATCGCCGACGCACTCGGCTTGCAGTTCCGCCGCATCCAGTTCACGCCCGACCTCATGCCTTCCGACATCACGGGCACCGACATCATCGAAGAAGATCTCACCACTGGTCGTCGCAAATGGACCTTCGTTGAGGGACCGATCTTCGGCAACATCCTGCTCGCCGATGAAATCAATCGCACTCCCCCTAAAACGCAGTCCGCTCTTCTTGAGGCCATGCAGGAGCACTCCTGCACTGTGCGCGGCCACCTCTACCAATTACCCGCGCCGTTCTTCGTGTTGGCCACGCAGAACCCCATCGAGCTCGAGGGCACGTATCCCTTGCCCGAGGCGCAGTTAGACCGCTTCCTCTTCAATTCCATCCTCGGCGACCTCAGCGCCGACGACGAATTGAAGGTGATTGATCGCACCACCGCCACGCGCGTCACAGATGTGAAGGCCGTAACCTCAGCCGAAGACCTGCTCGACTTTCAGCAACTCGTGCGCATGGTGCCCATTGCGGAAACGCTGGCACGCCACGTAATCAGCTTTGTGCGCGCCACGCGCCCCAAGAGCGAAAGTGCGCCGGATTTTGTGAAGAAATATGTCAACTACGGCGCCAGCGTTCGCGCCGCGCAGTTCATCGTCCTCGCCGCCAAGGCGCGCGCCCTCTCGCACAAGCGCTATCACGTCACCTACGACGACATCACCGCGGTCGTCACGCCCATTCTGCGCCATCGCATTCTGCTCAACTTCCATGCCGAGTCCGATCGCATCGACCCCGATGAGATCCTCAGCCGGCTCATCGCGCAAGTGCAAAGGCCCAAGGAGAATTGATGCAGCGTTTTCTCGATCCCGACGTGCTGGCCGGTATTTCTTCTCTCGACTTGCTGGCGAAGACAGTCGTGGACGGCTTCGTCGCTGGTCTGCACCGCTCGCCCGATTTCGGCTTCAGCCAGGAATTCGCCGAGTACCGCGCCTATACGCCCGGAGACGATCTGCGCCACATCGATTGGAACCTCTTCGCTCGCACCGAGCGCTGCTATTTGAAGCGTTATCGCGGCGAGACCAACAGCCAGCTCACCATACTGCTTGACGCCAGCAATTCTATGCAGTACACCTCAGGCCCTCCGGTCAAAATCGATTACGCCCGTTACATCGCCGCATCGCTCTTCTATCTCGCCGTTCGCAACCAGCGCGACGCGGCAGGACTCATCATCTTCGATGACGAAGTCCGCGATTACATCCGGCCCTCCACGCGACCCGGTCAGCTCGCGCGGCTTTTTGCGGGCCTGGAGCGGGCGGAGCCCAGGGCGCGCACGGATTTTGCAAAACCGCTGCGGCACTTTCAGAACTTTCTCCACCGGCGCGGCATCGCAATCGTGATCTCCGATTTTTACGAGAATCCTGAGACCATCGTCCACACCATCGCCCCGTTGCGCTTTCACGGTCACGAGGTGGTATTGTTCCACATCCTCGATCCACAGGAGATTCGACCGGTGATGAAGTCTTCGTCGGTCCTCATCGATCTCGAGACCGACCAAAAACTCGAAGTTATCCCCGACTATGTGAAGACGGTGTATCGAGCCAAGGTAGACGCGCACATCGAAGACCTGCGTTCGCGCACCTTGGCAGCGGGTATGGATTATCAACTGCTCGTAACCGACCAACCCCTCGACACGGCGTTGCGCGAATATCTCACTCTCAGGCAGGCGGGTAACTAATGGGATTCCTGGCCCCATGGCTTCTCGGTGGTCTAGCGGCATTGGGCGTGCCTGTCTTCGTGCATCTGTTACGCCGTCATGTCACTACGCCACGGCCGGTGAGCTCTCTCATGTTTTTCGAGCGTGGCACGCAAAGCTCCACGCGGCACCGCCGCCTGCGCTATCTGCTCCTGTTCGCTCTGCGCTTTGCGTTGATCCTGCTCATTGTGCTCGCATTCGCAAATCCCTTTGTCCGCCGCGCAGCGTCCGGCACCAACGACTGTATGCTGCTCATCGTCATCGACAACTCTTTCAGCATGCGCGCCGGTACACGATTTACAGCCGCTAAAAGCCAGGCGCTGGCCACTCTCGCCGCAAAGCCCCGCGCGCAGAATGCGCAAATCATCTGTCTTGGCGGCCAGATTGAAGTCCTCACTCAGCCCATCGACGACGATGCGCAGTTGCGCGCTGCTCTCGACAGCATTCAGCCCGGCGATGGCCACGCAAACTTCGGCGAACTCGGCCGCTACCTCCGCACCATGAGCGAAACCATACGATCGCCCATCGATCTTAACCTCTTCAGCGATATGCAGCGGTCGGCCATGCCGGCCAACTTTGCTGACATGGTCATGCCCGGCAACGTCAAGTTGGTTCTGCATTCCGTCGCGCAAGGCGCCGCGCCGGCCAACTGGACGGTCGAAAGCGTCAACGCGCCCGCCGAGTTAGCCGATCCCAAGGATCCCAAACGTTCGCGCGTTGAAGCAGTCGTTGCCGGCTTTTCGACGCCAGCTGCAACCAAAACCGTGTCGCTCATTATCAACAACAAAGTGATTGCCTCGCGTAAGGTAAATGTTCCAGCCGACGGTCGCGCCACAGTTGATTTTGCCCCGCTCGATGTAGGCTACGGCTTCAACCGCTGTCAAGTGCGCATCGAAGGCGGCGATTCCTTCCCGGCCGATGACGCAAGTGTTTTTTCGGTGCACCGTTCCGATCCTGAACGCGTACTTTTCGTCCATAACACGAGCGATTCCCGTTCCTCGGTCTACTTCGGTGCGGCGCTCGACGCGGCGGCGCATGCATCCTTCGTGCTGCAATCCGTCGCCGCCGAGCAAGCCACCGATCTCGACCCAACGAAATTCGCTTTCGTCGTCCTCTCTGACACGATGGCTCTGCCTTCCATCTTTGAGCATGCCCTCTTGGCTTACGTGGCCAGAGGCGGCAATGTGCTCATTGCACTCAGCACCTCCGCCGCGCACAATCAACGCATTCCATTGTGGGGCGCCCGTGCCCACGATGTACACGACTACGCGCGCGCCGGTACCCCAGCATCCGTCGGTCAGGTTGACTTCAGCTACCCGCCGCTCGCGCAGACTCAGCCTGGCCGCGACAACGGCGGCTGGGCCGACGTGCACGTTCTCTACGCGGTGCCTGTGGATCCTGCGCAGGCACGAGTGGCGGCGCGGCTCACTGACGGCACACCCCTCCTCCTCGAAAAGCAAACCGGCGAAGGCCGTATATTGCTGCTGACCTCGGGGCTCGACAACCTGACCAACGATCTGCCCTTACATCCCGTCTTCGTCGCGCTTGTGGATCGCACAGCGCGCTTTCTCTCGGGCGACGAGCAGTTGAGCGGATCACGACTGGTAGATTCATTCGTGGAACTGCGTGTGGGAGCCACCTCCACGGCTGCCGCCGATAGCGTTGAAGTCGTCGATCCCGATGGCCACAGGCCGCTCTCTCTGGGCGAAACACGCACCGCAGAGTCCCTCCGCCTGCAGCGCGCGGGCTTCTATCAAATTCACTTCGCCAATGGGCGCGACGCTGTCATCGGCGTGAATCCAGACCGGCGCGAATCCGATCTGCAACCGATCCCGCCCGATGTGCTTGCGCTTTGGAGGGGGAGTTCGCCTGCAGGGGCGCCGCAAACCGCCGCCTCCGCTCCCGATGATACGAAATTTCGCACCGTCAGTCTCTGGTGGTACGTTATGCTGCTTGCATTGGTCGCCGCATTGGCGCAGACAGCCGTCGCCAGCGGGTACATGGGCACGCAGCGGGAGGAACTATGAGCAACTCCAGCAAGCTCAATTCCTACATCGCGCGGCTGCGGCAACGGTTGCGCGTTGGTGCGTGGCTACGGGGCGCAGCCATCTTCACCGGCTCTGCGCTTGCTGTCACCGTCGCGCTGGTGTTGGTGCTCAACCATCTCGCATTTCCCGCCCACGGTGTTACGGTGGCGCGATTGTTGATTGTTGTGGTGCTCTCCGCCGCAGCGATCCTCGGCCTCGCTTTGCCGCTCCTGCACCTTACTCGCGCGCGCGCCGTACGACAGGCCGAGGCCGCCAATCCCGATCTCGAGCAGCGCCTCACAACCTTTCAGGAATCCGAAACCAAAGAACCCGGCCCATTCCTTGAATTACTCGCTGCCGATACGTTGCCTGTCGCACAACAAACAGAACCATCGGTTCTAGTCCCTGGCAACCGCTTGCTGGCGTTCGGCGGCGCAGCGCTCGGCTGCATCGCCGTTTTGCTATGGCTAATTGCTGCAGGCCCCGGGTTCCTCGGCTATGGCGCGTCACTCATCTGGACCGGACCGAAGGTAAACGCAGCTCCGCTCTATTCGATCACCGTCACGCCAGGCAACATAACGGTCCGGCGAAATAGCGACCAGCTTATTGTTGCCCATGTCTCCGGTATGAAGCCCGACAAAACCCAACTTTTCGCGCATTACGAGAGCGCGGCCGGATGGGAACGTGTCGCCATGCAAGCCGCAGGGGATGCGGGCAGTGGCGCCAACTATCAGTTCGTCCTTGCCGGACTGCCGGAGAACGTCGAGTACTACGTCGCCGCGGGTCCGCTCGTTTCTCCGCAATACAAAGTACACGTGATCGATCTCCCTTCCGTGAAGGAGATTCGCGTTACCTATCACTATCCGCAATGGACCGAGTGGAAGCCAGTAACGGAGGAGCACTCGGGCGATCTCCGCGCCATTGAAGGTACTGATGCGCAAATCGAAATCGAGATGGACCGGCCTTTCCACGATGGCCAGCTCACCCTCGACGATGGCCAGACCATCCATCTCGCCGGCGGCGCGGGCAACAAGTACGCCGGCATCATCCACATGGAAAAAGACGGCGCGTACCACGTCGCCGCTACCGACGAAGGCCAGCCTGTACGTCTTTCTGAGGACTATTTCATCGCCACCGACAAAGCCAACCCTCCGCAAATCGCCATCGACCGTCCTGTCGGCGATTATCGTGCCAGCCCCATTGAAGAAGTCACCGTCGGCGTCAAAGCGGCTGACGACTTCGGGCTCCACGATATGCGCCTGCACTATTCGGTAAATGGCGGCCCGGACCACGATATGAGCCTGCTCAAAACTCCCGGCGCAAAAGCCGCAGACGGCTCCTATATGCTGCCCCTCGAAGACTTCAAGCTCGTACCCGGCGATGTCATTAGCATCTATGCCACTGCGCGCGACGGCCACAGCGACGCGCGTACCGACATCGGCTTCGTCCAAGTCGATCCTTTCGAGCGCGAGTTTTCACAATCGCAAAGCGGAGGCGGAGGAGGCAGCGCTGGCGGCGGCAATGACCAAACTGAAATTTCTAAGCGCGAGAAGGAGCTGATCGCCGCGACCTGGAAGCAGCAAAACGACAAGACAGCAACCCCGAAAGATGCCGCAACGCAAGGCCAGTTCCTCTCCGACGCGCAACAAAAGCTCCGCGACCAGGTCAATGCACTTTCGGTTCGCATGCAGAGCCGCGACATCTCCCAGGCCAACGAAGAGTTCACCGAATTCGACAAGGACATGCAGGCCGCCGCCGCAGATATGTCTCCTTCGGCAGACAAGCTGAAGGCGACGCAGTGGAAAGATGCGCTTCCATTCGAGCAGAAAGCGCTGCAAGCTCTGCTGCGCGCTGAAGCCACATTCCGCAAGATTGAGGTCGCCTTTGGTCAGCGCGGAGGCGGTGCTGGAGGCGGAGGCAACTCCGGTCGCGACCTTGCCAGTCTCTTCGATCTTGAATTGGACACGGAAAAGAATCAGTACGAAACAGCGCAGAGTGCATCGCCTGCCGAGCAGCACGAAAAAGATGTCGAAGACGCACTCCAGAAGCTCGATGCGCTGGCCAAACGGCAGGAAGACTTGGCCAATCAACCTCACGATCCGCAACAGAACTTCCAGGAGCGCTGGCAGCAGGAGATGCTGCGGCGCGAGGCGGAACAACTTCAGCGGCAGATGGAACAGCTCGCTCGTAACGGCCAGCAGGGTCAGCAGGGTCAGGAAGGTCAGCAAAGCCAGCAAGGGTCGAACGAATCTGGCGCTTCGCCTTCAGATCAATCGAACTCGCAGCAGAGCTCGTCTTCACAAAGCGGCTCTCAAGGTCAGAGCGGTTCGCAATCGGCGCGCCAGCAGGCGCGCGGCCAATCATCTGCATCGTCGCAGGGCCAGTCGGTAGATCAGCGGGTCGAACAGGCGTTAAACCGCCTGCAGCAGGCAACCGACATCATGAAGCGAAGCGACTCGCCGCAGCAGAACTCCGATTCTTCGCGCGAGGCTGCCAGCCGGTTGCTCGACGCGGCCAATATGCTCGCCGGCACACAGCAGCAACTTGCCGCGGGCAAACTGAATTCACTTGCTCGCGAGGCTGGCCGTCTCTCGCAACAGGAACGGGAACAAGCCGGGCGAATCGACAAGCTCGCCGGCCGGCAGGATGATTCCGCCTCCGTTAGTTCTGGCTCCGCGGGCTCCGCCACGCCCGATCTGCAAAGCGCGATGGCGCGCCTTCACGAGCGCGACCAACTAGCCGCGGAGCGCCAGCAACTCTCCGACGATCTCTCGGTCTTGCAGAAAAACGTGCGCGACGCCGCCCGCGACATGGCCCCCAACCAGCCTGCCGTCGCGCAGAAGCTGCGCGATGCGCTCACGGAGATGGATGAGTCCGATCTCGATAATCACGTGCAACGAACGGCAGATTGGCTGCGCAGCGGAATTAATCCCAATTCGAACGGCACGGAGAGCGAGATCGCGCAGGGACTCGCCAAACTGAATCAGCAGCTACAACAGGTGCAGAGCGCAATCAACCAGGCCAGACCGGGACAGCGCGGCGTAGGGCAAGGCGACGAATCGGAGGCGCTCAACCGCGTCGAGCATCTGCGCAGCCAGCTTGAGGCCTTCGGACAACCGCGGAATGGCAACAATGGCAAAGCCAGCGAAAACAACCCAAACAATCAGCGCAGTGGCCAGCAAATCGGAAATGGGGGCAATCCAAATCACAGTGACAGGCAACCGAGCTCGGGCCCGCAAAACGGGCAGCAACGCGATCGGGCCTCGGATCAGCAAACATTGTCCCGCTCCGGCCAATCTGGCGCCAACGGCTCCGCATTCGGCGGCAACGCAGGCATCCGCAATACCGGCGGTCCAACCGGCGACACTCGTCTTGGCGGCGGAGCCAATGGCACTGTCTGGGGCAACTTCGATACCGGCAACAACACCCCTCGTGCCCGTGGGCAAAATCAGGCTGCACCCGCTGATGCCTCAGACAATCCGGCCGACACGGAGCGCTTCTTTGAACAGCAGATGAGCGAGCTGAACCAGCTCCGCCAGATGGTCGGTGACGATCCCAAAGCCGCAAAAGATATCGCGGATCTTACGCGGCAGATGCAGCACCTTGATCCCAGCCGCTTCCCGGCTAATCCAGCGATGGTCGAGCAGATGCACCAGGAGATTCTCAATTCTGTCGACAAGCTTGAACTGCAATTGCAACGCGACGGCGCTTCAACCGAAGCGCGTACGGGCAAGCCTGATGCTGTTCCTGCCGGGTATCAGGATTCGGTCGCCGAATACTATCGGCGCCTTAGCAAGAATCCGTAAATCCGCAGCGAGTTGCTTCACGCTTTAGGCAAACCGAAGAAGTGATGCCAGCGTTTGCAGCGAAGTTTGCCAAAATTTCTGATGCCAAAGGTAGTCCGCGGCGGACGTAAGCATAATTTGGCGCAGTTCGAGAATGCTGCTGCCGAAGTTGCCGCGAAGCCTGAAATCCACCAGGCTCTCGGTGCAATCTTCCCTGCGAGTCGTCCGCCAGAACAACCGCATCTTACGCTGGTGACGATACAGGTAGGAACCGTTGATGCTCACGGCAACACGGCCCGCAGCGTAATGTTCGACACGATAGCCGTTACCGTGCTCGAAGGCGACAACCTGCGCGCCTGCCTTCTGATCGGGAATGCAAATCCACGTCTCCAGATATTCAGGCACGGTCAGCGCCTGGCAGATGCGTCGCGTATCTGCGTTCACGTGGATGGACATGGCAATGTTCCAGTCCGCTTTCCATGTCCCGGTCGCGCTTGGGCAAAATGCCTGCGTCAACTGCTCCAACGATTCCTGTGCGATCTCCATGATGATCGAAGCCCTCTTACTTTACGGGTGCATGCTGCGGTCCAAGTTGGCGATTCGGAGAAGAAGTGTGACGGAAGAGATATCTGATGGGATAAGTAGCAGCGGTGCGGGACGAATCGCCCCGAAAGAAGCTGGCTCTTGGTTCATGCGACCGATCTTCACTTCCTCCCTGCGGAGTTTCACAATTCACTCCTCCAGAATCGAAGATTCTGGGCTGGGCTGCTAAAATCTGTGAAGAACTGCGCTGCCTCGTGTGTGAAAACAAGGCTTCGATCGAATGACCGTCAGGACATACACCGCGATTGCTTCAGAAATCTGGATATTCAGGACTGATGAAGCTGCTCGTTCAGGAGAGAGCGATAACTGCGTCCCAGCGCCACCTTGTGACCACTGTCCATGATCACCACGGAATCGCCGTTGGGTTCTCTGCGCACTTCCTTTACGTATTTCAGATTCACGATGAACGAGCGGTGCACGCGCAGAAATCCGCTCGGATCCAATCGTTCTTCCAGGCGAGCCATGGTCTCCCGCAGAAGATGAGATTCGGTCGCGGTGCTAAGCCGGACATAATTGCCCTCGGCGCCGATCCAGCGAATGTCGGAGACGGGAAGGAAAAGAATGCGTCCTCGCGATTTGAAGATGATCCGATTTGTATAAAGGTTAGCAGCCTTGCTGGAGCCATTTGAGGAGCCTGCAGTCTGTTGCCGTAGCCGTGACTGTTCGCGGACTCGCTGAATCGCAGTCCGGAGCCTCTCCACTGTAAACGGCTTCAAAAGATAATCAACTGCATTCACTTCAAATGCGCGCACCGCATATTGGTCGTAAGCCGTGGTGAAGATGACCCGAGGCGGCGGAGCTTCTGCCTGGCTCGACAAAGCCCCAATGACATCGAAGCCGTCCATTCCAGGCATGTGAATGTCGAGAAACAAGAGTTCGGGGCTCGCCGCACGCACAAGCTCGATGGTTTCAAGGGCGGTCGCAGATTCACCCACGATCTCAATATCGTGATCGTCCCGCAACAATTGCCGTAATTTCTGACGCGCCAGAACTTCGTCGTCTGCTACCACTGCATGAATCATCAGGCACCAAACCTCGTCAAGCTTTCTGCCAGCTCCACTGAGAGCTGCAATGGAAAGGAGATCGAGGCCTCCACATGCGTTGGATCGACCTCGAGTATTGAGAACTCGCAATTTTCTCCGTAATGCAGGCTTAATCGGTTCTTTACGTTAGCCAAGCCAACGCCGTATCCTCCTGTGTGAACATCCTGGTTTGCTCTCAAACCCACGCCGCTGTTTGTAATCACCGCCTTCACCCTATTGCCGTCTTTGCAGATCTCGATTGAAAGCGTTCCGCCTCGATCCACTTTTGAGAGCCCATGGGCATATGCATTCTCCACGAGCGGCTGCAGAATCATGGCCGGAATCAGTGCATCATGCAACTCGGGATCAACGAAAAGCGTCCGCGTCACACGTCCGAGATAACGCATATCCTGCATCGCCAGGTAAGTCTCAGTGAATTCGATCTCTTCATGAAGCGGGATAAGCTGAAGGTCCTTGCGCTCAAGAGTCATACGTAGCAGGCTGCTCAGTTGTTCCAGCAGAGAGTCGGCAGCATCTATGTCGCTGCGCATCAGGCTGGAAATACTGTTCATGGTATTAAAGAGGAAGTGCGGATTCAGTTGCATCCGTAGGGCAGCGATTTTGGCATTGGCCAGTTGCGTCTCAAGCTGGGCGGCGACGGTTTCCTTTTCGCGGAGTTCATGATAATAACCGGCTCCGCGAAAGAAGAAGAACGCGCCCCAGAAGATGGCCATGCTCTCTGCCAGATCTGCTTGGAAGTTGAATCCAACACGTTGCCAATAAGCCATAGGCCTGTGGTTCTCCGGAAGGTGCGGAAAAAAGGCGACCCAAGCCATCTCCTCAATCAGGCAGGTTACGAGACTTACCGGGAGAACAATGGTGACCATACGAAGAATGCTTGCATTCTCAATGAACGAGTGAAAGAACCGCCAAAGCACCCAAGCGGTAATACCCCATAAGAAATACTGCAATCCCCATGACTCGAAAACAATCCGGGCGTCAATGTGATAGCCGGCGCGGCGAACATTTGCCCACTCCTGCACAGCGAACAGGGTTCCGAGCAGCGTGAATGCGGCAACAAAAACAGCCGGGTGCATCAGCACCGACCGTCGACGTGCCGCTCCCCCCCTGACTTGGCCTGATGGATGATGCCGCAAGTCCTTTGCTGTTGACACGAGCCTCCGCCTTAAAAAGGTCACCGCCGGCACATTGCGGCGTCATCGAGTTGTCAGTCGACCGTCAGATCCATTGACCATAACACCCGAGGACAAGCATTCATTCGGGACAAGGAGAAGCCTGAAGGCGCCCCAGTTCAGCAGAGTGACCACAACTTCAGAATAGCGCTTCTGCCGCTTCTAGTTGGGCAGGGGGGGAATGAGCTGTGCTACATGCGTACCGTGTTCCGGGGCAGCGAGGGCATAGGCGGGGAACCTCGGCCGGTTTTGCCCTTCTTTGTAGACGAACAAAAGGACAAAATGGTGGCGTTGGTACCAGTCCTCCGCCCGGGAATCGAGGGCGGCGCTTTGGCCGGGACCCAGCTTCGCAGAGAGATTCTGGAGGTCGTTTTCGACCAGTTTCTCCGCAGCAGGTCCACCTTGCAAAACGGCGACCCGGAAATGATAGTACGCTGCGCTGTCGTCAACGGGAGCGCCCTTTCCGTCGCGCTCAAGCGCTCCAAGAATCATCGACGCCTTCCAGATGCCTGCGTCCGCTGCATCGTTGAGGAGCGCCGCAGGTTCTTGCGAAGACTTGGCCAGCCCAGGATTCCTGGCCAAGAGAAGTCCCAGTGAATACATGGCGGGGACATCCCCGGCTGCAACCGAATCCCGAAAGAAGGATTCGGCAGCGCGCAGATCGTGTGCATGATCTTTCGCGTCGAAAAGCAGCAGGCCCAGTTCATATTCTGCGCGTGGATCATGAAGCTTCGCGGCTTTCCTGTACCATTTCTCGCCTGCGCCCTTATCCTGCGGAACGCCGACTCCCCGGTAATACATATCGCCGAGGTAGCAAGCCGCCAAAGCGCTGCCTGCACTCGCTGCTTCGTGCATCAGTTGGACGGCTAATTGCTCATCTTTATTCACGCCGGTTCCCCACAGATAAACGATAGCCAGATTTACCTTGGCGCCGACCAAGCCATTCGACGCTGCAAGCTGATACCAGTTCGCCGCGCGCACAAGATCTCTTGTCACACCAATGCCAGCCTGGTAGAGATAGCCCATCTCCATTTGCGCTTCCGGATCTCCGGCATTCGCCGCTTTCTCAAACCAGTAAGCAGACTGTTCGAAATCCTGTCTCACGCCGCGTCCTGCGAAGTAATCATCTGCAAGCTTGATCTCCTGCCCAATGGAGCGCGGCTCGGGCGTGGCTTTGGGTGATGAAACGTCAGGTTCGCCGTTGGGAGTTGCGGATACGTTCGCTGCCAGAAGAAGAACTCCGCACAATACCAATGCGGAAAATGCAAGCTGTCTGTGATCACTCCCCAGAATGCGCAGCATGAGTTTTCCCCCATTTAGGTTGGTGGTGCGCCGGGATTGTGGACTGCAACCGAACCGAGCAGTCGCGAATCGTACCATGTAGACTCGCACGCCAAACGAAGGTTATTTGCCTTGAATGATCTACAAGCTTTTCTCGAATTACCGGCAGCTCATCACAAACTGGGTCGAGAGCAGTTCGTCACGGCAACAATGCTATTCGTCACAAAATCAAAATTGTGAGAATGCACGTCCGACGCTTCTCGTGCGACGGCGCCTCTGTTCCGTTCAGAGCGCGTCCTTTCCCTTTCGGTTGCTGTTCCAAACTGCGTGAGGGCCAAGCCGCGGTCGAGGTTCTGTCAACTGCGACAACCATTCCAATAACGCTTAAAAGATAACTTTGCCGCCGAGGATCAGGAATCGATTGCCGGAGGCGCCGCCGGGAATCGTCGTTCCAGAGAGATTGAAGATGTTGCTCGTGAACGCGCTCGACGCCACGTCGGGATTGCCCGGCCCCAAGTACATCTGGTTCAAAGCGTTGTAAGCAGCAAGAGAGAGTTGCATTACCACTCTTTCCGTCACCTTGGTAGTCTTAGTCACGGTTGCGTCCAACTGGCTAAAGTCTGGTCCGCGCAATGGGCTCCGGCCTGATCCGGGATATGGATTGCCGACAGCAAGCGCATATGCCTGGTTGTTGATGATCCAGTGTGCCGAAGCGGGATTCGTGGGCGTGCCCGGACTGTAGACCCCCGAGGCGCTGTAGCCATCGCTGCCATAGGCAACATAAACAGGCTTGCCGAGCGTCGGAGCTCCGGTAGTTGGATCTTGCGGCCCGGTATATGGATTCAGATAGGCCACGGAGTTGAGCGGAGCTTTCTTGTTCGAAATCACCAGCCGGCAGGTGTCTGCCCCGGGCCCAACCGTGGAACCGTTGAAGACGCCGTCGCAGAAGCTGCTGTCGTCGTTGTTGGGATCGAAATCGAGAGGCTGGAACGGTGTGTACACCTGGCCGCTCGTGAAGCGGTAAATGCCGCTAAGCATGAATCCATTCGTCGCCCTTGACATCAGGTTGTTGCCATGAACAAAGGCTGGCACGTCGTAGGAAAACGCGATGCCCACGACGTTCGTAAAGTCGTTCCCGCTCAAACCTCGTTCGGCGGAATCTGTATCGAGCGGGTTCTGAGCGTAGGCGATTGTGCTGCCTCCAGAGCCAGTGCTTCTGAATCCGTCGGTGGCGTTGTTCAGAGTTTTACTCCAGGTATACGAGACGGTCGAAGTGAGCCCGTGGAACTTTTGAGTACTGAGGTTGAGCTGCAGGCCGTTGTAATTGGCCCACCCACCGTTGGTAATCTCAGAGACATTCGCGTTGTTGCAATCGGGACGCCCATAGCCGTTCGCAGCTTTGTTCGAGCAGAGCAACGACGGCGAAACCATGCTGGGAAACACGGTGGCGACCGGAAGGAGGAACGGATTGAAGTCGACTGATCGGAAATCGTCCGTCGTCTTGCTTCCCACATAGCGCGCCTCCCCGACGGCGGCGCTGCCGAATTGATGATCAACGGCAAGCGTGTAGGTTTGCACATAAGGCGTGCGGAAACCAGACGGGAAGGTTGTCTGGTCATCCTGGCGAGGGTCACCCGTGGTCAGCGACGCAAGGTTTGAGACGCGGAAGTTTGTGCTCAGGATGGAACCGTTCGACGGAAGACAATTTCCACCACCACAAAGGAATGCTCCAGTATTCACAACGGGCGCGGCCGTCGCCTCCAGAATGAACATGTTGTAGAACGCCGGATTGGAATTGATCGCATAGCCCGCGCGCACCACCAGCTTCCTGTCGAAATTGGGGTTCCAGGCGAGCCCGATGCGCGGCTCAATGTTTTTGTAGCTCTGGTTGGCAGTGGAGGTTGTGCGGTCAGCGAGGGGAAGCGACGTGGGCCACAGCGCCGCACTTGGGTTGGATTCACGCGCTACCGTTTCATCGTGGAGTTTGTTCACGGCCTGGCCGAAGAATTCCCACCGCATGCCTAGATGGAGCGTCAGCGTGGGGGTCGCTTTCCAGTCGCCCTGCACATATGCAGCAAGATCGGGCTCTGAGAACGGAATCACAGGGCTGCCGTTCGCCAAAAGCGCGAATGCCGATGCGGGTCCGCCGGGACCATTTTGCAAAACGTTACTAAGTGTTCCTAAATCGAGTTCGCCATTGTAGTAGTACAGCAGCGCATTGGGCGAGTTCTGGTAATCGAACTCGCCGCCAAAGAGCAGCGCTTGCGATCCGCGCGTCCAGGTCGCATTGTCTTGCACTTGTGTGATTTTGACCGTACGTCCCTGGGGGAACAAGATGTCCCCGCCAAAATTCAGATCGTTGTTTGTGCCGATGAAATTCACTTCAGCAGGGCAAGCGCCAAAATTGGTGGCAATGCAATTGGGGTAGGCGCCACCTTCGAAGTAGCTTTTTGCCTCTTGAAAACTGTAGCGAAGCTGATCGATGAAGTGAGCTGAAAAGGTTCGAGTCCAGTCTGCCCCTACCGAGTGAGTGGTGGAGGGCACATCAACGAAGTCTCCCGCGGCAATTGCGCCCACTGCGTAGGTTCCGCCCACGCCCGTGCTGAGTTCCGGCTGGTAGAAATAGCGCACAAACAGGTGATCCTTCGAAGTGGGCTGCCAATCCAGACGCCCCAGTTCTTCCTGATCGTTGGTGAGACTTTGGATCTCACGTTGCACGCCAGCAACTTCAACAATCGCAGTTTTGCCGCCGGGTCCGGTGACAGTTTCCGAGCACGTTCCGTTCGCATTCGCCCTTCCAATTTGTGCACACTCACCTGCGGACACGGACGTTGGCTGCGGGTCGCCCTGCTTGACTCCGTACGGGCTAAAACCGGCCAATGCGGCCACACCCGAATTGCCGGGAAACGCCGATTGCAACTGTTTAAGCCCAGTCGGATCGGGCGTGACATCCGGCAGCGATTCGGCCGGTGAAGCCCCAACGCGCACCCGATCCCAATACGTGCTGCCGAAAAAGAAGAGCTTGTCTTCAATGAGTGGACCACCCAGCGTTCCGCCGAAGTGATTTTCGACGTAGCGCGGGAGCGTGGGAGGATTGCAGCCGGTAGACGGGTTTTGGTTGGGCGTGCAGAATCCGAAAACAGGGCTCTTTTCGTAGCTCGCCATTGAACTAAGAAACTGGCCCTGGTAGAACTCAAAGCCGCTTCCGTGGAATTTGTTGCCCCCCGACCTGGTGATGTAATTGACCACCGCGCCTGCGTTTCGTCCGTACTCCGCGCTGTAGTCGTTGGTGATCACCTGAATCTCTTGAATCGCGTCCTGGTTGCCAAAGAAGGCATCGGGCCCGCCAATCGAGTTGTCATTATTCGATTGGCCATCAATTTCGAAGTTGTTGTAACGGCCGTTCTGACCGTTCACTGAAAAATTATCGCCGTTGTCATTTGAGAAGTTATCGCCGTAATAGCGACCGCCCGTGCTCACGACACCTGGAATCACCTCGGCAACGGTATCGAAGCCGTTATTCAGTGGCAGGGTCTCCACCGTGTGCGCGTCAAATGTCGTCGTAACCTGCGAATCGGTGGTCTCGAGCAGTGTGGCAGCGGAGCCATTCACCACAACCTGCTCGGCTGTGCCTATATGAAGTGCGATCTGATTCAGGTTGGTGGTTGCGCCGGACCGCACTGTGACGTTATTCACGGTCTCGTTGGAAAAGCCCGTGGCGCTTATGATCAGCTTATAAACCCCCACAGGGACCGCAAGGAACTTGAATGTGCCGTCGCCCGCCGAGTGGCTCCTCAGCGCAAGTCCGCTGGTATCACTTTTCAGCTCCACCTGTGCGTTAGCAATTACCGCGCCCGATGGATCGGCAACGGTCCCTTGAGCGGCGCCTGTCGTGATGCCCTGACCGAGCACATAAGTGCCGGCAGCAAACGCAGCCCAGCCCAAGATCAACTCCTTCACAATTCGCACGTGGATCACCTCGTAGACATTTGCATTGCGCCGGCAAACGCGCCTCGAACGAGCAGACGCGCGCCTGCCAGGGGAGTTAAGGCGTAGTGCGTTGCGAAGGCCGTTCAGCGATCTTTTGGCTGGCCCGAATTCAGAGCTTTGATCCCCTCTTCTTGAACTAGCGATCCAATCGTCGAAACGTTTCCCGCTTCGCACATGCAACGGTTGTCACTGGCCTACCGTCGTCCCTGCACGTCTGATTCCTCTTGAGGAGTTTTCGGGAATTATGTGATCACTGATCGAAAATGTGGGACGAATGGCGGCCCACCCCGCATTGGCCTGCAATGAAGCGGTAGAAAAAACGAAAGTACTCAAAATCTCTGCTTAGGTTGGAATTCGGGCTACGCCATTCTGGAAATGGTGACGAATTGCATCGCACCTGTGATGAAGAGCACGCCATTAGGTCGAGACGCAGCGTGACGATGCGGATCGGGAATCAAGTTCCTGGAAAATCTATGACGAAGCGTAAATGACCGCTTAGGGCAGTTGCCCGTGGTCGATCATGATACGCCTATTTGACAGTTACCTGCGCATCGCCGACGACAATCCCACGGTACCTGCCTTCTGGACCTCGCAGCAAAACAGAATCCGCGGGCGAACTCAAGGAAGCAATCGTCTTCTCTTCACATTTCAACTCCTGCAAACCTCCTGCCGCAAGCTTCATGATGCGGCCGTCGGCGTCACACTTGATCGCGAAGAGACCTATGTATGCGCCACTGAAGACGTGCCCTTGAATGTTTATCGAAAAGGGCTTGGGTTGGTTGCTCACGAGCGATTCCAGGTCTGTGAGCACTACCGAACCATCTTCGTATATTGCCCCGTCATCGAGCGCCAGCTTCTCCACGCCCAACTTGGTCATCGATTCAACATCGAAAGAGGTCGCCACGGCAGACCGCTGCAGCCTATTGAACCTATCCCGAATATCATTGCCGGCAAAGTCTTCTGTCGCCGTTCCATCCAACATCAACTTTCCTCCACCGGCGGTGAACTTTTCGAGCAGTTGAAGAGTCAGCTCTTTTGAGTACTGCGGCCCGATAAAGACCAAGGCGGTAAAGCGGTGTCCCCCGAAGAGAATCCCCCCGCGACTGTCGGTGGTAATCTTGCCCTCATCGATCAGACAGCTCGACGCGAAGGCGCCACGATAGCCCGCTTTCCACGCCGCTACTGCCTTCTCCTCAGCCATTAGACTTCCGTTGATGTCCCAATCGTTGCGCTGATTTTCAAGCGGAAACCAGTTTGCAAGGGCTGGAAAGCCAAACAGAAAGAGCGCGTTCATTGCGGGCCGTGGCGTGTCGAAGTGATTCAGGAGTCGGACTTTGTTTTCCACTGCGCTGACCATCCGCATCATCTCCGGATCGCGCATATCCGTTCCCCAGCCATGCTGATCATTCAATGCATGGTAGTGGACGCGACAATTGAATCGCGCATCGAAAATGGCCTCCCGAAGAAAGCTCTGTACCGATCCGTAGTGCTGGTCGTATATAACAGCCCTCGGTCGCGCGAGTCCCATTCCGAGCCGCGTAGTCATCGGCGTCGATTTGTCCGTTTGACTGTAGTCGCGGGGAGCCGACCACCAATTAATACAGGTACTCCAAATCTCATCACCGGTCAGATGGTTGTGAAACGTATTGTGAATCCCATGAAATGCGCGCTGTCCAAAGATTTCCGTGGTCGCGTTGAAAAACCTCCGCTCCATCTGAAGCGGCCCTTGCCGCAACGTATCGAAATAGTTGTTGATAGCCCGCACGCGCACTCCTGGATCGCCCTGCGGTGCATAGCGCATGTCAAACAGCGCCCTGATCAGATCCTCGCTGGTCCGCTCCTTGTAAAAGGCTGCCATATTCCTTGTGTAGAAACGCCCGCGGAATGTTTCGTTCGCAGCCTTATGAAGGGCCATATAGCCGAACTCATCCAGAGCTCCGCCTTCGAATCCAATGTCCTTATACGCGCTCATCGCGTCGACAAAGGATTCGGTCATGAATTTAGAAAACATATCCGGATACCGGTGGTAGTGCACGGTCATCACGTACGCGGTGTAGCCAGCGAGCTGAGGAGACGCCTGAATATGGAGCGAAACTGTATTTGCTGTACTCGCCGTCTTACGCGTCTCTCCCGTGACATCGACAACGCCGCCTGGGATGTATTCGCCATCGGCGGACTTTTTGAAGGCATACACACGGAGCAGTTCGCTTCGTAGGCACAAACGCGGGACATCGGCGGAATTGCCCGTCAAGCGCACCCATCTTGTTTCCGCAGTGCAATCCGCTTGCCCGCGCACATCCAATTTAAGTTCATTCTCGATCACAATCCCTTGTGTCTGATCTTGTGGAACGCGCTTATCATCCGTCCAAAGCTGAAGGCCCACCTTAATTCCTTTGGCGCGAGCCCGAGCAACCAGATTTTTGAAGATCGGGTGCATCGTCGGATAGTCGTAAAAATCTGCGCCCTCCCTTTGAGTAAGGAAGATGAAGTTGAAGGTGCCGTTCGCTGCGATAAGGTCCAGATCGCGCTGGTAAGTTCCATCTTTAATTTCACTCGGAGAAATGAACCAGTAGAGCAGTTCTGGATTGGCCGTGTTAGGCATCCGTTCTACATGGCGAATTGCCGCATTGGTTTCTCTTTCCGCAGAAGCGAACGGTTCCGCAGATGAACGCGTTCCTTGCGTCAGGGCAGCAAGTGTCGCCTGGCTAGCCAGCTTGTTAAATGCCCTTCTATCCATCGTTCCCAATCCCCAGTTGAACTGTTCGCGCGAACTTTTGGGCCGCATCGGTTGAGCAACTCACACGGCATCAAGAACTGGCGCCGTTCGGAAGTAGTTGTTGGATGCCCAGTGCCAACCGACGTCGTCCCAAAGCGTGAAGAGCGGCTCGCCGAAGTTGGACAGGCTCGCACCGGTGAGGTTCATCGCCGCCACAATGCGTAGCGCATCTGCGTTGTAGCGTTTGTACCACTCCCAACTGACCTCCGGGCTGTCGGGCCACTCGAGAGAGCCGTAGCATTCCGTGACAATGGCCTGGAGACGTTTGCCCGATGGAAGCGTCATATGTTCGAGCGCATTTTTGAAAAAGTTCGGTACGCGCTCCAGCATCGCGGGGTAGTGGCGGCGGCAAGCGTCGTCCCACGCCTGTGACCACGCCTTAAGATCGAACTTTTCAAGCACCTGAAAGTTGCCATTCGGAGCGCCAGGACCGGCTTTCAGAAAGGCGCGTCTATCTTCTTCGTCCTCGATGACCTGGGGCATGAAATGGAGATCGACGACATCGTAGATGTCGCTTAATCGTGCGGCATAGTCAACGTCACCGTTTGAGCAATAAGACAGCGGTATGCGGTCCTTGGCGATTTCGGCCTTGACCGGCGCGCCCATGTAGTCGTTGAACCGCCGAAAGAGAGTGTTCAGTTCCGTGGCGGCCTCAGCTTTTGTCACCTGACCATCCGTCGCCTTCCTCTGCAGTGCGATCACTGAAGCGACGCTACCTCGGACGAAGTTGGGCACTTCATTCATCGAAGCGATCCAGACAGCACGCTCCAGCACGCCATCGTCACGCATCAGTTTGAGCGCCTTGACCCACACTTCGCCGTACGCGGTAAAGGCCTGTTCCTCGTCGCCTTCAGGAATCATGACCTTATTCGGCAAGCCAAACAGCCCGCTGGGAGCGCCGGAAGTCTGGAGGAACGATAGATTTGCGCTGCGAAACATGTGCGTAACATCCCACGAATCCAAGCCGAGCCAGATTCCATTCTTGCGGCAGAGAGCGGCAAGTTTGGCAACCTCTTTGCGCACGTTGCACGTATGAGTCACCGCGATCTCGCCCCACATGGGCAGGTTCACGCCGGACGCCCAATCCCTCTTAGGAAACGTGGACTCGCGCTCCAAAATGCGCGATGGGAAACAATCCACTCGCAGAGTGTTATAGCCGCGTTCAGCTGCCTCGGCGACACGCTGTTCCAGGTTTCCGTATGCCCCGCCGGGATACTGGGCCATCAGCCAGGAAAAATCCCACATGGAAATGGAAAGCCGGGTGTCTTTGCCGATATAATTCCGCGAAGTCCCGCGGACTCCGTTCGCCGACCCGACAGAATGCGAAGACACTGCTGTGGAATCAGGCTGTGACTTTGCGGGCAGCACGCCCAATACAATCGGAGCCGCGAGAGTGGTTCCTTTGAGGAAGTGACGACGTGACTTACCGAATGGATTCATGATTGGTAGCGCCTGAGTTATGCATGCTAGCTTCGCGTTGCGGTCAGATCCTCGTTCAAGTTACGTCTTAAGGACACGAGCTTCTTTTGGCTGTCATAAGTCCCAGTTACTGGTCGGCCGTTCCAGAGTGAGTTCTGCGGCGCCCTTTCGGCGGCAAGCTGAATTGACGCCGATGCGTCATCTGTGAAGAGTTCCAACGGGTCGCCAGGCGACCAACACGCAGTGACTTTCGAAAGAGACTCGATGATGCTTTGCAAGCCAACGCGAAGATAGCTTCCGTCACCAATGAAATAGCGCTCTACCGGCGCATTGGACGATGGCCGGCGAAGGTGCAGCAGATAGGCATCAGTGGTCCAATCGCCGACATGAATATCCATTGTCCCCGGGCTATTCACAGCACGCAGACTAAGATAGAGTTCTTCAACGGCATCCCGCGTCTCAACACGCACGCCGAGATAGTCCTTATCTTGAAGGAGCTCAAACTTTGGCACAGCTTCGGCGTTGAGGCAAATTGCAGTCAGGAATTGTTGCGATTGCGTTTGAGGGCTGGGCCGAAAGACAAGGTAAGTCACCTTCTTGTCAGGATCGTGCTCTGCGAGCCCAGTATCTTCGTGCAGTTCAGTCGGTGGGTAAAGCATTTTGATCACGGCTTCAGCGTCGCCATTCTTCAGCCGGATGGCGCCAGTGGAATCGGCCGCGTAGGTTGCTTCATAGTGCAACAGCCAGTCCATCTGGCCCGCCTCATGGGCCAGAACATCGTCGACGATCAGGATGAGATCTCCACTCCAGATCCAATGACGATAGTTGCGCTTGAACCAGCGAGCCATGGGGCCGGTCGCATCGGCATAGACATATTTCAGACCGTGACCGTCGATCAAGTTATGTAGATGGCCGGGAAATTTGCATCCCAACCCAATATCTTCAGCCGGCTGTCCTTGGCCGTTGAAAAGGATCACGTTGTGCGCGCGGCTCTGGCGATAATACGTTGTATACTCCCGCCGGGCATATTTGCACGTGCCTGAATCGATAATTAGCGGCTTGCCCTGCTTGAACAGGATGAATGTGCCGGCATCGGCGTGC
The DNA here is from genome assembly GCA_963841365.1 of uncultured Acidobacteriaceae bacterium. Taxonomy (GTDB): domain Bacteria; phylum Acidobacteriota; class Terriglobia; order Terriglobales; family Acidobacteriaceae; genus Telmatobacter. Next base: position 79,265 of record CAWJDG010000086.1, on the reverse strand, counting down.
GCATGATTCCACGTATAGCCGGACTTCATGGCGAGAAATGTAGCGTCATTCTTCCAGGAAGACCGCATAGTGGCCCAGCCCATGCGCAGATAAGCAATCGACGTTGGCGCATCGCCTTTCACTTGGGGACTCGAGTGCTGCCGTAGCAATGTAAGCAGCGTGCCCTGCGGATCGGTATGCACATTTTCGAGATACCGGCTCCCACCGTTCGAGCCCAGTCCGCAGGCGATTAGCAGCCATATTGTTAATGTCACATCGACGTTAAGACTGGAGTCATTAAAATTCACGGCGTAGAAACCAGTAGATGTCGGGTACAACGTGTGCAGAAAATAAGTAGCGATATGGTCGAGCGGTCCCATGTGCGCCGCATGCCGGCCCGGAAAGGTGTTCTGCCACGCGAGTCGATAGTACAGATACACCGAAACGCCGTAGTTTGTATATGCCACACTTTCATAGGAAGGGCCGGAACGCTCGAAGGTCGCCACACGATTTTGCAACACATTGCCGCGATAGTTGAGCCACTGCTCGTACCCCGCGTCTACCGCATCGATCCACGCCTGCGCGCGAGGGTCGTCGCCCAGAAGAGCGAGTGCACACAGCCCTCCGCCCGCTACGCAAACTCCCCACCAGTTATGGCCCATCGAATCGAACGAGTGAATCCGCGGGCCCGGCAGCACCCAGTCATTGAGAGTAGGTAGGACAGCCAGTTTCACCATTCCGTCGGCAATGGCCTTTCTATCCGCATCGGAAAGGAAGCTGCGAAGAGCGTCGTATCCAGTGGAATAGCCAAAGCTGAAGAGCTCCGTCTCCAGTTCCGAATGCCAGGGCGGAATCCGATCCAGGAGGCCCGGTGCAGCCCAGCGCGCGTAGTGGATGTAATACAACAGCGCGTCTCGGAGCTTATCCGCATAGCGCCTGTCACCGGTAAGGTGGAAAAGCAGTCCGAGCGTAAGCCCCATCTCGGCAATTTGGTTTCCAGGCGTGCCGAAGTTAGCCTGCTGGCCGCCGCCGATCTCGGCAACCGTTTCGGGAACGAAAGCCGCGGCAAGCAACTCTTCTCCGCGACTCTTAAGCTCCGCGTCTGCCACAGCGTCCCTGGCCAGCACGTGCCGCAGACGATTGACGGAAGCCGCGCTATAGAAGAGCCTGGGCCGATCAGATCGAGTAGCTGTTGACGGCGTGCCCGACTGGGCCTCGCCCGGCTTTGCTTGAGCCAGCAACGAAGCGGGGTCGTGCAAAGCCGGGCTCGTCATCGCTAAGAGTTTGATCAGGGCGCGTCGGGTGAGATTTTCGGCAGGATTCATCAATAATTACAATCTTCGCTCTTGACCCCGGTATCTCAGAAATGAGAAGTACCGCGGGTCGTCTCAGTTGTCAGTCTTGTCTTCAAGTTGTGATCCCGGGCTGCGCCAGGGAAATGACGCCGCCCAGGATCCTCACAATCACCGCTGCTGAGTTACCAAGAGAACCGCATAGTGAGTTGCAGTTGGCGAGCAGCCCAGAAGGAGGTGGTGTTGTCTATGCCACCCGGTATGACACTCTCTTCGCCACTGGTGGCGTTGGGGTTGATGTAGCCCTGGATATTGAGTGCATTGAAGGCATCCACGTTGACCCGGAAGTTCATCCTCTCCCGGATCGGGAATTCCTTGAACACAGAAAGATCGGTTTCGTAGTTGAACGGTCCATGAACAATGGACCTGCTGAAGAGATTGTTTCCGGCGTAAGTTTGATTGGAATCGGGTGCGAATGCGACCGAGAGCGGTGCACCGAGCACCCCGCCCGCGCCCGCAATATTCGGCCCCATGATATTTACATTATTGTTGCCGAAATTGGTCGCGATATTGGGATTATTGTTGATCGGCGTCTCGTAGGGTATGTAACTGGTCGGAAGACCCGTCACGCAACCAGGATTAGAAACACCCGGCACACAGGTACCCCCGTTCGATGCCGGCAGAACCTTCGGTGAAATGTATCCGTTGAACCACATGAACCGGTTGAAGCACTTGCTGGTGCCTGCGCCGGCCTGGCAGTCAACAATCGGCACACTCTTTTTATAGGTTTTGATCGGGCTGGTCGGCCCCCAATTGCCTGAGCCAGGCGCGAAAGCCTGCGACTCGATCTGCCCAATGCCCGCGATCTGCCATCCGCCGACGACCTCATTGACAAGACGGTTGGCGTGGCCGAGCAGCAATTTGCCTTGCCCTACCGGCAGGTCGTAGATGCCATTGACGGTGATGTGGTGGAAAGGGGTGGCATAGTAGGGCTCAATCTTGTAGTCCTGGAAGCGGTTGAGCGCCTTGTAATCGGCCCACGATACTGCGCCTTGCGGCAGCGCCGGAGGGGCAGCCGGCGTTGTAATCGGGCTTTCACCGGCAGCTGGAGCATAGGAGACTCCCGCCGCGGTTCCCAGGACGCCCATGTAGTCCTGGATGGGATAGTCGAGACTGTCGCGGGTGGAGTTGGCGCCGATCCGGAAGGGCCTGGACCATACGTAATTGATCTGATAGCCGAAGCCGTGATGGAAGAGCCGCTGGTAGCTGACCTGCAAGGAATTATCGGTGGACCAGCCGGTTCTTTCGTTGTAGCCGAAATTGCCGAATACCTTGCAATCCCATGGACCCAGCGCGGTCGCTGAGTATAGGCACCCCGCTGTGGAGCCACCCGTGGGCGGAGTTGTGCCCGTGTCGTACTCCCAGACGAAACTCGTCAAGGGGGCGTTGGGAAGGAACTCATGGGTCAGGTTGCTGGCGTGCGTGTAATTGTAGGTAACCCGGAGGGCCGATTGGTCTTTGAAGGCCTGCTCGACTGTGAAGTTAATCTCCTGCACAAACGTGGGAGGAAAGTCCGGATTGAAACCACCGCCGAAGGTGCCTGGAAGAACGAAGTTAGTCCCGGTGGTAGGGATAATACTGGACGGCGTGTTTACGCCCATGAAAATATTCTGCGGATGCCGGATTTCGTAATTCGTTATGCCGTCCGGATCCTGCGAGTTCAGGTTGTTGTTGTAACTGAAGCCCTGGATGAAGGGCGCGCTTCTGGCTATCTGGAGCAGATTGCGAACTGCCTCGGGATAACTATATCTTCCATAGGATCCACGAACCACCGTTCCCGTCTTACCGCCAAAAAGCTGATAGGCGAAACCCACGCGGGGGTCGAAGTTTAGAGGATAGTTCCTCATCAATCTGCTTGGCATCCCAGCCTGCGCTGGAGTCTCGAAAACAGCGCCGGCGTTCTGATATGCGGTGATAATTGACTGAGTCGTGTATCCATTGGCGATGTAATACGCAGGCGTGTTCTCCAGGACCATGGCATGATGCACTAGGTCGATGGTGACGCCGACGCCGCCTGACGATTGCGCTGGATGGTCTTCCCAGCGGAGGCCGAGGTTCAGCGTGAGGTTCCTGCTCACGTGGTAATTGTCCTGGAAGTAGGCGTCGGTTTCCTGATCCGCAAACGGGATATCACGCTCCAGGATGTTGTTGCTCATGGTGGCAGCGGAACCCAAGAAGAAATCGGCCGCACTATCTCCCGAGCCGGCAAGCGCGCTATAAGCATTGCCTGTCGAAGGGCTGTACACACCCGTGGACAGGGCGTCGGCGGAGACACTGTCCCCGCTCTGGTCGGGCTGGTAGTGAAGGAATTCGTGACGGTACCGCGCACCGAATAACAACTGATGCTTGCCGAAAGTCTTGGTCAGGTTCTCATCGCCAGTCCAGATGTTTTCATTGATGCCGTAGTCAAACTGATTGCCGTTATGGGCCTGGATGGTGCCGCCGAAAGCCGGCATGCCCGATTCACCGAAGGCATTGGGCAAATTCAGCATTGACTCGTAATTCGCTTTCGGGTTGCCGGTAGACGTCACCGGCTGCGCAGCCCAATTTCCGCTGATGATGGTTTCCGAAAAGAGTGAGGGAGAAAAGATGTGAGTAAATCCGGCGGCGGCGGCAAAATTCGTATACGGAACGATGGATTCATTTCCAATCGCCCCGGCCGGAATACCGTCGGCTGCGATGGTTTCGATATCTCCCCCATAATACTGGTCGGTTTGCAGGCTGCTGGTGTAGCGCAGGTAGGCCTTGTTTTTCTCGTTGAAGTTGTGGTCGAGGCGCCAGGTGATGGTGGGAATGAAATACTGGTTCGGCGCGAGCCAGTTTTCATTGGCCTGGAGTCTCGGGTTTGTTATGCCCGGTATATTCGGGGGGATTTGCCCATCGTAGACGATCTTGGCTACCGCGTTCCGCCGGGCCACCGGGATCTGGTTGTTGCCGGGATCGCCCTCGATGCCATTGCCGAAAGGCGTGCGGCAATATGGGTTGTTCACGGGTGTGCCCGTGTTCCATTTCGTCACTCCATTGACAGTGCTCGGCGTGGGGCAAGCAGCGTTGGCCGTGGTCGTCGACGGATCGTAGAGCAGGGTCTGGGCAAGGCCGCTGAAGTCGCCGCCGATCATCGCCGTCGTTTCGGTGGGAAGGATCTCGTTTTGGCTATAAATGTAATCGTATTTCTCGAAGGCGACGAACCAGAAGGTCTTGTCCTTCCCGTGATAGAGCCATGGAACGATAACCGGGCCGCCGGCGGAGGCGCCGAATTCGTTGCGCTTGAAATTGGGCACGGGAGAGTTGGATGCAACGCTCCTGGACCTCGCAATGCCCGCGACGCTGTTGTTGCGTCCCGTCCAGAAGGCCGAGCCATGGATCTGATTGGTTCCCGATTTTGTGGTAAGGATGGCCGTGCCCGGTGCCGCGTACTGTGCGCCGCTGCCGCTGGCTTCCACTCTTACTTCCTGCACCGAATCGGGATCCTGATACTGAGCCTGCCCCGAGACGTTGGGGCCGCCGAAGTTACGATTCTCCGTGGGTGCGCCGTCTTCGTCGTATTCCAGGGCCTCGCCCACAAGGCCGTTCATCCGCGTACCGGGATTGGACCCCTGGCCGGCCGACCCGCCAAACCCGTACTCCAGACCCGGAGTAGTCACCATGATCTGGGACCCGATATTACGCGAGTTCATCGGAATATGGTCGATCTGCTCGTTCTCCAGGGTGGACGTGATTGCGCCGCTGGTAGTATCCGTGAGCTGGACGATACTTCCCTGCACCGTAACCTGCTCCGTCACCGCACCTGCGGTCAGAACGGGATTCACGACCGCCGTCTGAGTGGCCAGAAGATCGAGCGTGTACACGTAGGTCTTCATGTTCGGCGCCGAAACCGTAAGGGTATAGCTGCCCGCGATCAGGCCTGGCGCCTGGTAGAACCCAACCTCGTTGGACTTCGCGTCGGACGCCGCTCCCGTGGCTTTGTTCACGATGTGAATCGTGGCGCCGCGCATAACCGCGCCACTGGAATCGGCGACCGTGCCCTGAATGGTGCTCAAACCGCTCTGGGTCTGGGCAGATGCGCCTGGGCCGCACAATCCTATTGCCAAAACCATTGCAAAGGCCACAAACCCGAAAAGCTGACGAATTCGCAACGTGTGGGCCTTTGTATTCATCTTCGCGTCATTCTCGACCTTGGAATTCATAGTGCCTCCTCCAATTTTGCATTCCTGCTGGAACCACCCTTGAACTTTGCGTCATTTATGTACGGTTCGCTGCTGCTCTGGATTTTTTCCGAGCCCCAAAATGCCCGATATGAGGAGACCCAGAAACGCGACAAATAACACTCTGATTGCTCGGCAGCACCATACTCGTTAATTCGCGGGAATGTCAAGAAAAAAATGCAAACGCTTGCAATGAAATATTGCCATTTTCCGGAAAGCAACGGTCGCTCGAGAATGTGGTGTAAACAACGCAGAAAGTGGCGTTTGTGCACGTTGCATCGGGAATTGCACTTAAGGAGATGGTTCTGCGCTTGGCGCTCAGACGAAAGCCGGCAAACCTCTCAGGAATAACAATTTATGCAAACGATTGCAAATGACCATGCAATCGAGGCTGGTCAACCGCGGCTTGAATGCAATATCGAGGTAAGCAGTTTGAATCTGAACTATGCTCTCGAAAGCGCTTTTGTGGAAGATCGTTCTACGAGACGAATCCCAAACTCCCGATGCTCTGCGACACCCAAACTGCCCTTTTTGGCGAGACTTAGCAGAATCTCGACGGCCGCCTGGCCCATCTCATATTTCGGATGATGGATCGTCGTCAGGGGTGGACGTACTACCTTTGCCAATTCAACGTTGCCAAACCCGATGAGTGAAATATCCTCGGGAATACTCAAGCCTGCTTCGAACACAGCCTGCGCTATTCCGAATGCCGTCGTGTCATTCGCGGCAAAAATGGCGGTAATGCGGCGATCCTGGTCCAATAGAGACTTTGCCATCCGGTAGCCACCCTCAAAGTCAGGTTGCCCATGGATGATGATCGGGGTTACCTCTTGCTTGCTGGACCTCGCAGCTTTCAAGAAGCCCTTCTCGCGCTCGATAAAGTTGCCGTGACCGCGAGGCCCGCTTAGGTATGCAATTCGTCGATGCCCTAATTCAACCAGATGTTTCCCACCCAGCATGCCCCCCTCAAACTGATTCATGCATACGCTCGAAAAGTCTGATGTGCCGACTACCTGGTGAAACAATACAACCGGAATCCCGGCATCGGCGAGGTCTCTTATCTCTTCCTTGCTGAGAGCCTCGACAGGGTGAATCAACATCCCCTCGACACGCTTGTCGAGGAGAGACTGCAATTGCAAAGTCTCTCTCTTTACATCCAGATAGCTATTGCACAGCAGCAGGTGATAGCCCGCCGCGGAAGCCGCATCTTCAGCTCCGCGCACTTGCTCTAATATCGACGCATCCCCAATCGCCGCCACCAGCAGACCGAGCGTCCTCGATCTGCCCTCAGCCAGCCCTCTGGCCATCAGATTGGGTCTATAGTTGAGACGTTTGGCAACGGCAACAACTCTAGCCCGCGTGTCCTTGTGCACCCCATAGTTGCCATTCAGCGCCCGTGACACTGTCGCAACATCGACACCTGTTTCTTTCGAAATGTCCTTGAGAGTGACGGCCATCTTCGCAATCGCTTGTGAAACTTACTCTTGGCGCATTATGGTGATGTCCTCAAATTTTGTCAACAGGCTTCCCTGCCCGGCTCGATAAAATGACCTCCTTGACGATGTGGCGGGCGGTGGAAAGCTCTCATTCGCCTTCTGGTCGGGCATTTGCTTGGTAGCTCTGCAATTTGGCTGCGCTGGACCGGCGGGGTACCGGAGCGCGGAATTTGGATTTCGATTCTGCCACCCGAGTCTCGGGAAAGACGTGGTGGGCTTGACAATCCCCAACAAGCAGGCGACGATCATCGAGACGTTTGCAATCGCTTGCAATTGCTGAACGGCTGCGGGGCCAGAAAACGAGCTATGAAACCACAAGACAATGAACTCAACCGGAGAGAATTCGTTTCAACCCTGGCCACAGCTGCGGGATTGATTGCGCTCGGCGCCAGCCCGTGCACATCTGCCGCCGCATTACTTGTGAACGGAGAGCGCGACGGCGATGAACTGCGGGCAATTCCGCCCCATGAGCCGGCCAAAGAGATTTATCAGATTCATACGCTTTCAGAGAGAGCTCTTCGGGAAACCTATACCGTCATCCTCGAAGAAGCCTGTCGCTATGCTGACCGGGATTGGAAAGACTCGTCGTTTGATCCCGCAGCCGGCTTTTGGGGGGATGGCGTTGGCGACGGCAACGGGGGAATTCGTACGGTCGCGAGCATGCTGCTTGCCTGTGCAACACTGCTCAAGTACGACGACGGCCTCGGTGCAACCGCGCGCCGCGACTTGTTCGACAAAAGCACTGCAGCTCTTCGCTACGCTACCGCAACACATCGTACCGGCACGCAGAAATGTACCGATGGCAGCCAATGGGGAGCGACTGAGAACTTCGGCCGCGGAAGCTGGCAATCAGGTATGTGGACCGGCACTCTCGCCTTTGGCGCTTGGTTGATATGGGATCAATGGGATGCCACGTTGCAGCAGGCATTCCAGCGAGTCATCTCCTGGGAGTGCGATATTCTCTCGCACAGGCCACCGCCGAATGGGTTTTCCCTGGATACCAAGGCCGAGGAAAACGGTTGGAGGTCCCGTGTCTCGCCTTAGGCGAATTGATGTTTCCGTCTCATCCTCACGCCCCAGCCTGGCATGAGACAGCGTTGCTATACATGATGAACACGCTTTGCACCGAGGCTGACACACAGGACGCAGCCCTGGTAGACGGCCGGCCGGTGAATCAGTGGGTGAAGGGCGCCAATCTCTATCCCGATTTCACGCTCGAAAATCACAACATCTTTCATCCCGCGTATGTCGGGTGCAGTTGCTATTTTCTAACTCAAGCTGTCATGTACTACACCTTTGGTGGCAGACCGGTTCCACAAGCTGCAACCCACCATCTTACGGATACATGGCATATGTTCCAGGCCATCATTCTGCCCTGGGGCGAGGCCGCCTACCCACAAGGAATGGATTGGGAACTTCATGGATTGCCGTACTTAAACCTCTATGCCTCTCTTGCCACACATAAGAAAGACCCCCTTGCCGCTCGCATGGAGCAGTGCAGCCTGCAGTACCTGCGCGCCTGGCAGTTGATGGGCCAGGGAAGTTTAGCGATTTCGGGCTCGCGTTTCGAATCACTCGTCACGCCATCAACGCCGAACAAGCTTCCTATGGCTTTCTGGCGCACAGGATCTTCGGGCGAGCGGCGAGCGAAGTTACGTCACTCGCGGCAGCAGTTCGCGAGCAGGGCGTGCGCGATTATCCATATGTGGACTTCATCGCCCATCGCACACTGAAGAAGTTCGTATCGTTTTCCTGGAAGAACAGGATCATGGGTCTGCTGATTCCTATCGGAGAAGGCCATCAGGGTAATCCCGATTTTACGGTTCCCATCCCAAACGGGTTTGTCGGATCATTTGAACTTGACCCTCCAGGCGACGCTAAGACCCGAAACAAGATCGTCGTTGTCGAGCAGAATCGGCGCCAAACAGCGGATGGATTTGAAACCACCGGGACGCTCCTACTCAATGACGGACGGCTGCAACAGAAGCTGAGAATGATTTCGATCGGGAGCCAGACAGTTGTTTATGAGGACCGTGTCACAGCGGTCGTTGACGTTACGATCCGCAGCGAGCGCGGCGTGCCAGTCGGTATCGAAAATGACGAGATCACCGGCGGTTCGCGCGTCGTGTCCAGCGAGGCGGGCCAAACAGTTTTCGATTGGAAGAGTCCCCGCCAGATGCTCCGGCTTCCGGGCTCCTGGGTCAATGTTGACGGTCGGCTGAGTGTCGTCATGTTGACCGGCGCGGGCATGGGCTATGCGCAGGCATCAGCAAACTCGCCCGGAATTTCAGTATATTCTGACGTTCTCTATGGATCATCGTCCGATGAAACTCGCCGATTCAAGGCCGGCGAAGAAGTAGCTCGCCGAGTTGGTGTCCTCTATGTCGAAGCGACACCAACAGAGACATCCTTGCTGGCACACTCCTGCAGGATTCAGAATCATCCCGATGGCAATGTGCTGCACTTCAATCAACCTGGCGGCAGGATGACCGCATTGACTTTGCGGTACTAGAGGCCGGACCGTCCAAGTGCGCAGCACAGCGGCATTCAAGAAGGAGAGCCGAAAGGGATGAAGCGGCGGGAGGTTTTGAAAGCGCTCACGACAGTCGCTGGACGAACATTGCTCCCAGCGACAGCGCGCTCAGTGCTCGCGCAACAACCAACGCTGAATGCAAGTCTGCCGCATTCGGTGCCTATTCGCGCATCTGCCACGAAAGAAGGAGCGGGAACCAACCGCCAACCGGTTGACGATGTCAATCCGTTCATTGGAACCACCGGTCCGGGTTTGCGGTGGATGTTCTTCCCGGGGGCAGCTTTGCCGTTTGGCATGGTCAAGCTCAGTCCGGACAATAGGGCGTGGAGCGGCAAAGCGGGTAGCGGCAGAGCAGGCTATGACTACAAAATCCCCACCATTCTTGGTTTCAGCCATGTTCACTCCTGGACAATAGGCGGCCTTTTGATGATGCCCACCACAGGCCCGCTGAAAATCGTCCAGGGCCCCGAGTCTGGCTCACCCGAAAGTTTCCGCTCCCATTTCCGTCACGAAACCGAAACTGCCTCGCCCGGGTATTATGCGGTGACGTTGGATGATTACAACGTCCGCGCCGAATTGACCGCCACCACGCGCGCGGGCTTCCAGCGCTACACCTTCCCAAAAGGCGACCAGGCCCGCATCCTGCTTGCGCTGAACGTACCCGGCGAGTACGCAATGGTCGTAAAGAATGCGGCGATCCGCAAAATAAGCAGCACGGAGATCGAAGGGGAATCAGAGCAGGCTAACGATCAAATCTATACTTTTCAAAAATACAAACTGCACTTCGTCATCCGTTTCAGCAAGCCGTTCGATTCCATGGGTGGCTGGGTGGGGGCGAATATCACTCCAGACGCCAAAGAAATTACCGGCAACGGAGACATGGGCGCCTTCGTCAACTATCAAACGGTCGAAGGCGAGGTCATTCAGATCAAAACTGGGATTTCTTACGTGAGCGTCGAGCAAGCGCGGCTGAACCTGGACGCAGAAATGAATCGCTTCGGTTGGGACTTCGACGCGGTGCGCGGGAATGCCCGCGAGACCTGGAATAACCTGCTGAAGAAAATCGAAGTGGAAGGCGATTCCGAGACCGATCGAATCAAGTTTTATTCCAACTTGTATCGCTCCTATGTGGCACGAACCATCTTCAGCGACGTAAACGGAAAGTACGTTGACCCGAACGGCAACGTCCGCCAGCTCAAGAATCCTGAATCGCCAATGCTCGGCTGTGACGCATTCTGGAATACCTTCTGGAATTTGAATATTCTTTGGGGGCTCGTGACGCCAGAGATCCTGAACCAATGGGCGAGGTCACAGCTCCAACTCCGCGAAGACGGTGGCTGGCTCTCCAAAGGCCCAGCGGGCCTTCGCTACAGCGGCGTCATGGTAGGTGAGCACGACATCGCGTTGCTCGTCGGAGCGTGGCAAAAGGGCATTCGCAATTTTGACGGCGACAAAGCCGTCGCAGCCATCAAGCATGTGCAGACGACTCAAGGAAAGCAGTACTACAACGATATCCATTCGGGCCGATGGATCGACGGATGGGTCGGTATGGAGCAGCTTCCCACTTATCGCGATCTCGGCTATGTGCCGCTGGAGGAGGAAAGGAGCTGGACCACGCTGACGCTCGAATATGCCTACGACGACTGGTGCGCCGCGCAAATGGCCAAGGCACTGGGAAAGACGGACGATTACCGATACTTTTCCAAGCGCGCGCAGAATTACCGCAACATTTGGGACGCGTCTGCAGGCTACTTCCGGCCCAGGCATCGCGACGGTAAATGGGCTGAGAATTTCTCGCCGTCCGACCGCAAGGGTTTCCTCGAAGGCACGGCGTGGCAATACTCCTTCTACGTTCCCCACGACGTGAAAGGCCTGATCGGATTGATGGGCAAAGACGAATTGGTTCGACGCCTCAACAAGGGGTTCGAAGACTCGCGTCCGGAATTTGCTCACAGATTCGTCGACGTCGGCAATGAGCAGAACATGCAGGCGCCTTGGTTATTCAACTACGCCGGTGCGCCATGGCTCACGCAGAAATGGACACGGGAGATCATGGCGCATTCCTACTCTGCCGAGCCCGCCGGGTACACTGGCGACGAGGACCAGGGTCAAATGGGGTCCTATTTCGTGCTCATGGCCATGGGTCTTTTCGAAATGGACGGCGGCTGCTCTGAGAAGCCGATCTACGAAATCGGCAGCCCGCTCTTCCGCCGCATTGTCGTGCACCTCGACAGGAAGTACTATCCGGGACGGCAATTCGTCATTGAGGCCAAAAATAATTCGCCGGAAAATGTCTACATCCAATCCGCCAGGTTCAACGGCAAGCCGCTCGACAAGCCCTGGATTTATCACAGCGACGTGGTCAAGGGCGCCACGCTCGTCCTGACCATGGGACCCGAACCAAACACAAACTGGGGTGCCGCTTCGGATGCTGCTCCTCCGCAAAACGAACCCTGAAGTTTGCGAATGGGCGACGAAGTCACTCTTGCGAGCCGGTGTATCATGACTCCGCGCGCAAAGACCTAAAGCAAGACTAAGTGAAATGACAAAGGAGAATCTTTTTGAGCGTCCAAATTTCGCGTCGTACTCTTGCCAAGGCACTCGCCGCGAGCGGAACCGTGGCAGGCCTCTCTCGTTTGGCCGGAGCGGAATCGCCCGCTTCGCATCCGCTCGTCACGCATGGCTGGAAGCAGGTTCATCCCGGCGTGTGGCGCGCAACCATTGGAACTCCGGAGCGTTTCACACCCGTATCGAGCCGTCTTGTGCCTGCGCAAATGGATGCCTTTGCAAAGCTGCCCAAGGTGTCTGCCGCTCCGCTCCCACCCATTGAAGGCACGCAAACGGCACGTGGCTCCATGATCCAAATCCCGTTGCGGCCAGACGAGCAAATCTTCGGTTTTGGCCTCCAGATGTTGTCGTTCTCCCAACGCGGCAAGAAGAAGGTAGCCCGCGTGAACGCCGATCCCAAAATGGATACGGGCGATTCTCATGCCCCCGTCCCGTTCTATGTGACGACCGAAGGCATTGGAATCCTGATCGACACCGCCCGTTACGCAACGTTCTATATTGGCGATGCGCAACATAAGCCAACCGAAGCCGCGCACGAAAACTCCGGATCCAATCCAGACCCGAATTACACGCACACGGTCCGCGAGAGCGACAATGGCCGGATTATCGTTGAGGTCCCGCGCGCTACTGGTGTCGATGTGTATCTATTTGCCGGCCCTGCAATGCAGGATGCGGTAAAGCGATACAACGTCTTTTCCGGCGGCGGTTTCGTGCCCCCGGAGTGGGGCCTTGGCTTCTGGTACCGCATGATCGCTCGTGCGGACCACGCGGATGCTCTCGCCCTTGCAAAAGAACTTCGAGATAGCAAGATCCCATGTGATGTTCTGGGTTTGGAACCGGGATGGCAATCTCACGCGTATTCCTGCACATTTTCGTGGGACCCTGGGCGTTTTCCTGACCCAGCCGGTTTTTTGAAGTCCGCAACTGGCCTGAACTACAAAATCAACTTGTGGGAACACGCCTTTACGAATCCTGCATCGCCGCTCTTCGCCGCACTCGAATCCCATTCGGGAGATTACGGCGTCTGGAAGGGTCTTGTGCCCGATTTTGCCGGCGCACCGGCACGCGAAATCTTCGGCGCATACCACGGCAAGAACCTGATCGACGTGGGCGTCAGTGGATTCAAGCTGGACGAGTGCGACAACTCCGATTTCACCGGTGGATGGTCCTTCCCGGAGTGCAGTTCGTTTCCCTCCGGTGTGGATGGCGAGCAAATGCACACCATCTTCGGCCTTCGCTATCAGATGGCCATTTGGGATGCATATCGCAAACGAAATCTGGTGACTTTCGGTCTCGTACGCTCCAGTGGAGCGCTGGCCGCTCCTTATCCATTCGTCCTTTATAGCGATCTCTACGATCACCGGGTCTACATTCGCGCCTTGGTCAATTCCGGTTTCAGCGGGCTTTTGTGGTGTCCTGAAGTGCGCCAGGCCGATAGCGTTGAGGACTTGATTCGCCGCCTGCAAAGCGTCGTGTTTTCACCGCTTGCCCAGGTCGATTGCTGGTACATGAAGAACCCCCCTTGGAAACAGATTGACCGCGCGAAAAACAATGCGGGCCAATTGTTCGAGAATTGGGAGAATCTTGAGACCCGTTGCCGCGAAATCATTGGTTGGCGAATGCAACTCGTGCCTTACCTGACTGCCGCGTTTCAAAAGTACGCTGATGATGGAACACCGCCTTTCCGTGCTCTGGTGCTTGACACGCCGCAGGATAAGCGCCTCTATACCGTCGACGATCAATATATGATTGGTGATCGCATGATGGTTGCTCCGTTGTTTGCAGGAGAGCCGAGCCGCAAAGTTGTCATGCCGCAAGGATCGTGGCACGACTTCTGGACTGGCGGCGCGGTTGCCGGAGGAACCGAATTGTCTGTTCCCGCTTCCACCGATCGAATTCCGGTGTACGTAAAGAGTGGAAGCATCGTGCCCTGGGCGGATGTCGGCCTGTTTGCCGCAACTCTTGAAACACTCCGCATTGCGGCGCGCGTCTACGGTGATGGCTCCATGCCGTTCACGCTTACAAAGGGAAAGGACTCGCAACATCTGAGCTGGGGCAACGGCCGCGGCAATGTCGACGGCGACGGAAGCTATGACGTGTATTCATGGAAGCATTTAGGGTGAACTGCGATCTATCCTCGATCAAATACTCGAAGGGCAATCATGGTCTGCTCGCTTGCTGAGGTTTCTGCGATCGGCGCATTTCGAGTCGTCCCTGCTCCTCTTGCCGAAAAGAAATTCGAAATAAACAACCTCACCTTGCGCGTCTTTTTGCTAAGCGTGCAGCACGACGGATCCAAACAATGCAATCCCAGTCACAAGGAGTTGAAATGAAGCGATTTGTTTTTGTTCTGCCTCTTCTTGCGTTCTTCGCCTCCAATTTTTCGCGGCCGGCAACTAGCCAATCAGCGACTCTTTGGGAGCTTGGAAGATACGATCAATCGATCCGCGAGTTCAATGCCGCCCCGAGCACTCATGTCGCGTATCAGATGGGAAAAAGCGATTGGGCAAAAGACTGGCCCGGCGAGCAGCGGTCGGGGTCTCTTTACGAAATTCATTTCGGTCTCAATGCGGCGCCGCGCGGCGTTTATCTGTTGAAAGTTTCCGCACTTACTTCCTATCCTAGAATTCCAGCTCTGCAGATTGATATCAACGGGCACAAGGGGCTCTATTACTTGCATCCCAAGCCAATCTATCTGGCCGAACAGCGGTTTCGCGCGGCCGATTTGCTGACGATTGCAATTCCTGCCGCATATTTGAAGACTGGCGCAAACAACCTCACGTTTGCACTCGTCGACAGTCAGGCTCCTGGCCCGGAAGCCAGTGCCCTTGTCCAAACGGTCGCCTACGATTTCATCAGCCTGTCCACCGATCCTCACGCAACCTATGCAAGCAGCGCTGTTACCGCAGACGTAATTCCCACCGTTTACTACCACCACAGTCAAGAGGGCGAGCATCTTGTTGAAGAGGTCGATGCCTTTGTCCGCTTCAATTGGGCCGTACCGGCTGGCCACGCAACCCTCCTTCTGAACGGCGAGCATTACACCGCCGACGTTTCCGCGACTGCCGCGGCAGGCGAGGAGCGCCTCAAGTTCGAAATTCCGGAGTGGCAAGGAACCGTTACGGCGCAACTTGATATTTCGGCCGGAACGCACCGCACATTCAAGGTGCCCCTTACCGCCGAACGTAAGTGGACCATCTTTATTGTCCCGCATACCCACGTTGATATTGGGTACACCGATTATCAGGGGAAAGTTGCCGAAGCCCAGGCGAATACTCTTGTCGAAGCGGCTGCAATGATTGAACAGCACCCCGACTTCCGCTTCGCGACGGACGGCTCCTGGAATCTTCAGCAGTTGCTCGAAACGCGCTCGCAGACACAAAAAGATCGGATTCTTGGCCTGATCCGATCAGATAAGATCGGCGTGCCTGCGGACTATTTCAATCTTTTGACTGGCTATGCTTCACTGGAAACGCTGTATCGTTCGCTCTACTATTCCAAAAGCCTGTCGCGCCAGTTTGGCCTGCCATTTGACTATGCAACCACAACAGACGTTCCGTCATACACTGGCGCCTATCCTTCCGTTCTCGCCAGCGCGGGAATCAAGTACTGGGCAGTGGGTGGAAATCAAGATCGGGCGACTGTCCTTTCGCACGAGCAATGGAACGAAAAGTCACCATTCTGGTGGGAAGGCCCTGACGGGGAAAAAGTCATCTTCTGGTATTCCCGAGGCTATGCGCAAATTGGAAGCGTCTTTGGCGCCAACCCACAAATCGATTCCATCTATCAATCCCTGCCGATCTTTCTTGCTCCCTACGACAAGCCGAACAATAAAACCGATGCTGCGTTAATCTACGGCGCGCAGGATGAGAATACCGACTTGCATCCCGATCTCGCGACATTCACCGCCACGTGGAATCAAAGCTTCGCCTATCCGAAGCTGCAATACGCCACGTTCGCTGACTTCTTCACCTACATCGACAAGAACTTCGGCACAACGCTGCCGACGTACAAAGGCGATATGGGGCCGTACTGGGAAGACGGCATCGGCTCTGACGCTTACTATTCCGCGGAAGACCGGCAAAATCAGAGCGACGTGTTATCGACCGAAGTCATATCCACGGTCTCTCACTTGATCAATTCTGATGCCCACCCCCCTAAGACCGAATTGGACGATGCGTGGAATGACATCCTCTCGTTTGCTGAACATACGTGGGGCGCCGGCGCATCGATAGGTCGTCCTGATAGCGAAGAATCCGTCAAGCAACTTGCAGTCAAGGATAACTTCGCAACGCAAGCGCGATTCGATCTCGAAGACGTCGCGAATCGCTCCATGGCCCAGCTCGCGCATCAAATACACATTCCCGCCAGAACGCTGATCGTCTTCAATACGTTGAACTGGAAACGCACTGCACTGATGGAAACGGATTTGAATAGACATGAGGAACTCTACGATCTGACCACGCAAGAACGCGTTCCAGTTGAGGTTTTGTCAGACAAAGAGAACTTCCTCCATGTTCGTTTTCTGGCGCGCGATCTGCCTCCCGTGGGCTACAAATGTTTCCAGATTCGCACCGTTTCCTACGCTTCGGCGCCTTCCCCGCAAGTTGAAATGAATCCGGTCGTCGAAAACAAATTTTACCGGATTACCGTGAACCCTGAAACCGGCTCGGTAGAAAGCATTTTTGACAAGGAGCTCGAGCGCGAGTTGGTCGATCTCCACAGCCCATACAAATTCGGCCAGTATTTGTATGTCACCGGTGGCGACCCGCAGGGGAACGGGCTTACACGAATGATTCACCCTTATGACGCTCTGCCCATTGCGGAATTGACGGTTCATCCTGCAACCAGGGGTGAGTATCTAGGCGCGGAAAAGACTTCATGGGGCCACTCGATTAAGCTCCGCTCCTCGGATGTAAACACGCCCGCGATCGATCTCGAGATACTTCTTTATGACAATCGGAAGAGAATCGATTTTAATTACAGCGTTCAAAAGTCGTATACGACCGCCAAAGAAGGTGTGTATTTTGCGTTTCCCGCCGGCGTTCAGACTCCGGAATTTGCCTATGCAACGCAGCAAGGCTGGG
Organism: uncultured Acidobacteriaceae bacterium; assembly: GCA_963841365.1. GTDB lineage: Bacteria > Acidobacteriota > Terriglobia > Terriglobales > Acidobacteriaceae > Telmatobacter. The sequence continues at coordinate 62,045 of CAWJDG010000086.1, read as the reverse complement.
TTGACCCCGCGCACGATCTCTTGAAAGGCGCTAGCCTCGAGTGGTTCAGTATTCAAAAGTGGATGGCGGTCCATGACTCCGGCATGACTGTCGCGATTGTTCCTCTCGATGCATCGTTAGCGAGCTTTGGCGACATCAACCGGGGGCTATGGCCAAGCGAGTTTACGCCCAGAACTTCAACGCTCTTCTCCTATGCAATGAACAACTATTGGCACACGAACTACCGCGCTGGACAAGGCGGGACCTTCACTTTTCGTTACACCATGACAAGCGCAAAAGATTTTGACCCGCCTGCCCTGAGCCGTCTCGGATGGGAGAGCATGGAAGCTCCTGCTATGGATTCCGTGATCAATCAGGATAAAGTGGGCGACCCGGATGAGCCATTGCCCGCTGAAGGAACGAGCTTCCTTGACATCAATTCTCCAAACATTGTTCTCGTCACGTGGAAACTGGCGGAGGACGGCAAAGGCACCATACTGCGTCTCCAGGAGACGGCCGGCCAGTCCACAGAGGCGAATCTCACGCTTCCGCACTCAAAGGTCCAATCTGCTGGTCTTTGCAATTCCGTTGAAGACCCCTTGCGCGATCTTAATGTCAGGGAAAACCAAATCCACCTGACATTCCACCCCCACGAAGTTTTGACAGTTCGATTGACGCCGTAAGCCACGTTTTTTGCGGTTCCTCAATCGGAAAACGGAAGTGTCTGCGGCCGAGGTCGAGTTGAGATGTCGTTTGATCGTAACGAACGGATCGGCGGCGGTTCGTATAAACGGTGATGGCATTTTTGGAAGCATGGGATCGCACACGGCGCGCAGGCGGACGTGAATTGTAACTTAGTGAAATCGGAGCGGCGAGCAAAATCGGCGTTCTCACTGGGATGGTTTCACGTAGCGACCCGCACGGCGGCCCAGTGCGTCGCGTGACCGAGTTAGAGCTCTGTCGTCAGCGTCGGCGTCTTGTTGTAGTTCCATTGGCTGCCGGCATAGGTGTAAACGCGAATGTCTGATGTCACGGGCGCGTCAATTTTGTCGCAGAACGCCGTGACCGCGTTGTAGAAGCCGCCGAGCATCGAGAGCATCACTGGCGGCGAGATGCCGTCTGAGGCAACGGTGATCGCGTACAGCGGAACACCGGAGCGGACATCCACAGTGTTGATATGAACTCCGCAGCCGGTTATGGTGGCCATGACCGGACCCGACAAACGGATGCCCGCATTACTTGATCCGCTCCTCCCGTCGCCCTGAAAAACGCAGCCGGTTAAGTACACGGGGCTGATTTTCCCGGATGCTGTGTTTGCGATCATGATGCCGTTCTCCATGTTGCGCTGCGTAGAGCAGTTGACGAGTTGCACCATGCCTAAGTACTGACCGAAGGGCACATTGATGTAGAAGCCGTTGCGTCCGCTCAGGTCACTGCGGCAGTTGGCGAGGCGGGTATCCCCAGCCTTGATGGTGATCGAGATTCCGTTGCCCCCGCAGACCTGCGCATGACAATGCTCCATTGTCAGGTCACCGGAAGCGAGATCGTAGCCGTCGCCGCCCACGTTCTGCACCAGATTACGGATGATCGAATTGCCTTGGGCAGTGGGTGCATAACTTGTCGTGTTGGTGATTCCAGATGAAGACTTGTTCGCGATGGAGCCAACGATACAACCGGTAATGCTGAAGGCGCCAACATAGCCGTAAGTGGCGATGCCGTGCATCTGGGTCCCCGGCGGCAGATTGCTTCCGAGGATCGTGAGTCGCTCCACGCCGCAGCGGTTAACACCGGTTCCTGCGGTCACCGCGTCAAACAAGATGCATGCGGGCTGACTTGCGCTTCCCTGCGCCCATTTAGCTGCCGGCTTTACCGTTGTGCTGTTGCCGTCGTTGTAGCCGGCACCACCCATAGTGGCGAGCGAGCCGCTCCCGAGAATCAGGATATCGCTTCTGGTAACGACTAACGGGGCAGTTACGACATACTGGCCGACCGGAAGATATACGACGCCGCCGTACGCGTTTTGCTGAGCAGCCGCGATGGCGGACCGGATGGCGGCGGTGTCATCAGCCGAGCCGTCGCCTCGCGCGCCGTAGTCCCTTACGTTGTAGAACCCTCGCTCCGATGCTGATGGCGCTTGCGCCGGAGCCGCCCCGGCCGACTCGACTCCTCCGACGACAACCGCCGATGCAGCGGCTGCGCCGGCTGCCTTGCCCAGAAAATCGCGCCTGCTCGTGCGGGCTTTACCCGGCTTGTCCAGGAACGGATCGTCATTTCTGCCCTCTACCAACATGATTTCCCCCAGATTTTCTTGTTTGCTTGGATTTCATGAAAGAATGCTGCTACTTGTCCGCTCATTTCTGTGTATCCTGATTCTCAACCTTGAACTCTGCAAAGCAGCCGCCGTAACAGTTGCCATAAAAGAAACGGCAACGATTTTAATGCGATATACTCGTGGGCAAATCCAAGACGTCTGGTCAGTGAAGTCGCAGCATGGCACAGCCTCGGATGAGCGGTACCGCGATCTGGATACCGTCATTACGAACAGTTGCCAGTTTCAATGGATTCCATGATGAAGAGCCTGGATGCAACACCTCGGCAGAGTTTGCACGCACACCGCGTAATTTTACGATGGCTTGCGTTTCCATACCGCCGAACATCACCGGCACGACGAATCCAGCCGGTGTCTCGAACAGATTTGCCCTGGCAACACCTGACACCACAGTAATGGGATTGGGCAGTAAAACCCACCGCTTGCCGCGCATCGCATCCAGCAAGGGGCCATAGGCCAGATACTGCTGATCCACCCACGGATCGGGAGTGATGGAGTGATCATTGCCCGAAAATGGAGCGGTGGGATATACGCCGAGATACAAGTTGCGCTGGAAATACGCATCGGGGTCCGGACGGAGGTCGTCTGCATTTCTCGTCCAGCCGAGTATGGGCCGATAAACACCCAATAGCGATGTTGTATTGAGTGAGGCTGGAAAGTACGCGAATTCGTCATAAATACCGTCGATCTCGCAGAGCAGATCGATGCGCTTGGTGTGGTTATTGCAGAAAAGTACCTTGCCTGCTGCGTGGACTTCTGGCGCCAGTCTGGACATGAGTCGGCGCCAGGAGATCACCAGGGACTCTGTTGAATGGTCGTCAAACCAGCTGACATGGTCATCGCCGTTCGGGTTATAGAATCGCAACCAGTCCAGTCGATCAACACAGAATCCGTCTGAGTATGGAAAGCTCCTCAGCTGGCGACTTGCTTGGTCGAGAAGGTGCCTCTGATACTCAGGGTCGCCGGGGTCCATCGCAACAGCACCGCCCCATGAGTAGTACGGAGTGCCGTCCCGCTTGCGCAACATCGCCGCGGGGAAGTGGCTTTCAAGATACTGCGAAGCATTTTCCCAGCCTGTCGAAACCGGGTTGGCTTCATCCCCCTTCATTAGTTCCGACATCCGCTCACCAAACTCCGTGACATTGAAATAATTGAGCACGTGAAAACCGAGCTCATGCATGCGATGAGCATACTCGGCCAACTCTTGAACTGTGGTACTCCCATTCCTCTTACTTTCGACGGGGTTTCTGGAGAACCGTGGCCACGGTACGTCATCTGCAACTGGGGGAAGAAAGAGCCCCATGTATGGAAAGTCAAAGCTGGACATCCAGTTAGTTCGGAAAGCCATAGCCTTCAACTTTCTGGAATCAAATGATGTTTCCTTGCTGCTTGCGTAGGCAGCGGTTCCAGAGAGGTCGTCTGCTAATTGACGATTGGCAGGATCAAAGTACTCAGGATATTGTTGGACAAGGTAACGCAACCCACCGCGCCAGCCCGCCTCGTGAGAGACGAGATCGACCGTGAGGATGACTGGGGTCTGAGCGCTGATGCGGTGGAAGAGATGGGTGAATACAATGCCGCCGTCCTCTGATGTATCCAGCGTCAGATCAAGCAGCGTGTCGTCCAATGCTAACGCCACTGAAAATCCAACATCGCGTGCTGGCTCAGAAAATGTTGCAAGTGGAATTGAAAACAGATCCGTTTCACTTGGGATAAAACCCTTCTGCGGATTCGCGTCATCGAATGGTGGGGCCCCATAGTAGAACCTCCGATTTCGCAGGGGCATCTCTTTCAGCGGATCATGCCAAGCTAGACCCTCGATGTTACCTCCGAACGAAGGCTTACCGTTGCCAGCAGACACTTTGGCCGGATTGGGCGCCGGATCAGGATCGGCCCACGCCGTCCAAAAGCGGACGTCGGGTGTGACCGGGTAGCACAGATGAAACTCAACCGGTGTGGTCCAGGGTTCGCCTTCGCCTGTAATCTTCACCCGCCAACGGACGCCATCTTCTATTGGGCTAAACCACTCGACAACTTGTGCACGATGTATTCCGCTGTCGATTTCGTGCTCAAACGCTACGCTTTGTCCAGATCGGGAAATTACTTTACTGCCTCTTGCGACACAGCCAGGGAGTTGTACCTCACCTGAGATGGAACAATGTACACCCCGCAAGTTGGCACTCGCGATCGCACCATCGTTCGAGAGGTCCAACCGCATGCCTGACGAATACGAAGAGACGGACTCGGCATAGATAGAAACGCTCCCAAACAGAGCAGTAGCGGGGGCCGCAGTTGCAATGATCTGCATGAAGTCCCGGCGTGTAACCCTCGTTGGTATATTCAAGGGCAAATCCTTCGCTGACCCGCGTTCTCGTTATGCGTTTGTGAAATCGCGGCAAGCGCTCTGACTGGGGCAGAATGGAATACAGACCAACTCATGAATCTCGAATCCATGGGTCGGTCTGCATTGAAGCGACCATTTAGAACGTCAACCGAAGCGTGAACTGTAGCTGCCGTGCAACGTTATACGAAGAGAGAAAGTTCTGCGTGCCGTCGGTTGCATTCGGATTCGTTTGTCCCTGGACGTTGAAGACGTTAAAGGCATCCATATTGAACCGCAGATTCATCCCCTCCGTGATCGGGAAGACCTTGAAGAGTGATGCGTCGGCCGACCAGTTGAACGGTCCGTTGAGGACGGTCTTCGAGTAGGGGTTTATGTCCGAGCCGGGCGAGAACGGAATATCGACCGCAGCCTTCCCGGGCATGGTGATGCTCACCTCGTTCTGGCCATAGTATTTGTAGGCGGGATCGGTCGTTTTGCAATCCGTGTCAATAGGGCTCGAGTACGGCGTCCAATTCCCGGGGAGGCCGGAGACAACTGCTGATGTTGTGGCGCAAGTGTTCCCGGAGATGACCGTTGGAGCTAAGTACCCGTTGAACCAGTCATACCCCTTGCGACAGACGCCGCTGCGACAATCGGTGATGGGGGCCCCGTGTTTGTAAACATGGAGCGGATTTGTCGGCCCCCAGTTCCCGGCGCCGACTGTAAAGGACTGGGATTGGACACTGCCGGCGCCCGCGACCTGCCAGCCACCGGCCAACTCGTCCACGAAACGGTTGGCGCCGCGCAGAAGCCACTTGCCGCGCCCAACCGGCAAGTCGACGATTCCGTTGAATTTGATCTCGTGCTGCGGAAAGTAGATGTCCCTTTTATACTCTTCGAACTCGTTCAAGGCTCTGTAGTATCCGTACGGCCCCGCGCTTGTCGGTTGTGGCGGCGGAAGCGCCGGGTTGATGACTGTTCCATAAGGAGACGTCATAGTGCTCAACGCGGAATAGATGTAATTGGCACTTGGATAGACATAACCGTCGCTGCCCGATTCGCCGCCTGTATGCATCGGCTTTGACCAGATGTAGCTGATCTGATACGCGATGCCGCGATGGAAGAGCCTCTGGTAGTTGGCCTGCAGCATGTTGTTGGTCGACCAACCTGTTTTTTGATCTTCGCGAAGGTTGGCTCCCCAGGTGGTCTGGTCGTATGGCCCCGTTGCGGTCGCAGCATACTGATTGCTGCCGACTACGTTTCCGTTGGGCGGTGCAGTGCCAGTTTTCATCTCCCAAACATATTGTGAGGGGTGGTTGTTGAAGTAATAGTAGTTCCATAAGTTGGCGTCGTGAGCAAAGTTCCAGCTTACTCTAAGAGCAGAATTTCCCTTCAATGGTTGTTCGATCGTGAAATTTGCCTGGGTGACCTGATCCGGCGCATCGTCCGTGTCCATGAAAACGGGATTGATGCCTGGGGCAATGGCCGTCGCAGATGTGCTGTCCACTGCATTCGCGCTGTTCACACCCGCGACACCCGGTACGCCGAGAGTTGGACTCGCTGCAGTCGACTGCGCTGAGCGCAGGAGGTAATTTTGCACGCCGTCCGGCGCCTGGGCCGCAGCCACATAGCTTTCTTCGTACGAACCTGCAAACGGAGCAAACTGGCTCGGGGCGACGAGAGAGAAGTAAATTGGCACCGGATATAGGTATCTTCCATATGCCCCGCGCACGACTGTTCCCAATTTGCCGAAGGGCTGCCATGCAAAGCCAAAACGCGGCAGGAAAATGAGATTGTAGTTATCGAGCAAGTTAGACGGCTGTCCGGCCTGCTGAGGAGTCTCTATCTTGCCTCCATCATTCAGGATGTTCGAAATGATCGCTTGCGTCGTGTAATGCCCGGCAACGAGGGATGCTGTTGAGGCTGGCAACACCAGGGCATCGTTCTTGAGGTCGAAGCCGTCGATGGTGCCGTTTTTCACCCAAGGACCAGGGTGAGCCTCGTAGCGAATGCCCAGGTTCAAAGTCAGGCTTCTAGCGACATGGAAGTTGTCCTGGAAGTAGCCATCCAACTCCATATCGTGGAAGTGAATGTACGGCGGTTGAAGATTGACAATGTAGTCCTGGACTGCGCCCAGAAACGCATCGGCATCGGAGTAACCGGTATTGCCGTAGGCCGCTGGAGTCGTCGCGCCGGTTGACGGATTTTCCAGAGCAGTTGCGTAGGCGCCGAAATCTACATGCTCGTATGCCTGGTTCTCCAGATAGCCGAACCGCTCATGCCTGTAGCGGCCGCCAAACTGCATTTGGTGCTTCCCCGATGTCTTGGTCAGGTTTTCATCCAGATTGGAGATGATACCGGTAATTCCGTACTGGTAGAACGTGCCTCCCTGAGTGTAAATGCTGGCTGAAAACTCCGGGAACCCTTTCTCGCCAAAGTTGTTAGGCAGTCCCAATTCCGATTCAAGATCAGTCTGGGGCGCAGGACCGGAGGCAAAATTGTCCTCTCTCAGCCATTGCTGGCTCAAAACCGTTTCTGAAAAGAAGGTGGGCGAAAAGACGTGTGTAAACCCGGCAGCGGCCGCATACAATGCCGATGGTGAGGTCGCGAGGCCGCTCGCGTTGGCGGGGATATTGAGGCCGTTTACCGAGGCCGCTACGGTCGCAGGCTCATTGCCCGGGTTGTTGCGAAGGCCGACATTGGAGTTGACATTCATTGTGTAGCGCACATAAGCGCGGTTGTTTTCGTTAAATGCATGATCGAGGCGAAACGTGATGTTTGGCTCTACGGTAAAGTTGGGGTTCTGAATATTGATATTTGTCGTGACCAGCGGGTTGTCCGCCGTCGTCGGCGGTGGCGTAATCGCGTAGAGAGCCTTGATGGCCGGTGAGAGGCGGCTGATCGGAATCTGGTTGTTGGTGAAGGGTGTGCGGCACCACTTATCGTTGACCGTCCCGCCAGTAGGAGCCGGACAAGCCGCATTGGAAGTCGTTGTGTTCGGGTCGTAAAGCTTCTGAGTCACGCCAGAACCGTTGATCAAACCGCTCCAGTCACCGCCGCGCATGGCCATGGTCGGTACGGTTCCCAGCTCGTAGCTCGCCTGGGAAAGCGAGTAGCGCTCGTAGGCAAAGAAGAAGAACGACTTGTCTTTCCCGTGATAAATATGCGGCAAAATGATGGGTCCGCCGACAGAGGCCCCGAACTCGTTGCGCACGTAGTGGGGTGCCACCAAATTGGAGGGATCCTGCCTTCTCTTTGCAATACCGAAGCCGTTGTTACGCGCGGTTTCGAATAATGATCCATGCAACTGATTGGTCCCCGATTTGCTGGTCATCACACCCACGGCCGGCGTCGCGTAAGCCGCACCCACGCCGCTGGTCTCCACCGAAACCTCCTGAATCGAATCAGGGTCGGGCAACGCATTCTGTCCTGCATTGGCGCCGCCGAATTCACGGGACTCCAATGTGACTCCGTCCACAACATAGGCCGTCGCCGCTGGCATCAATCCATTGGCGCAGGAGGGCGATTGGTTGCATTTATCCAGCCCGGGCGTGATTTCGTTAGTCAGGGTCAACAAATTGCGCCCGTTCATCGGGAGTTGGTTGATTTTGGCGTTTTCCAGAGTCGCGCCGGTGACACCGTTGTCGGTCGTCGTGAGCTGAACGATGTCTGCGTTTACCTGCACTTGCTGCGTCACAGAGCCCGCACTCATTGCGGCGTTGATCACCGCGTTCTGCGCGACGAGCAGTTCGATGGGCCGTTCGTATGTCTTCATTCCCGGTGCAGTTACGGTCACAGCATAAGTCCCCGTAAAGAGCGAAGGCACTTGGTAGAAGCCAACGCTATTCGACTTTGTGTCGACAGCAACGCCCGTGGCCTGGTTGACCACATGAATCGATGCTCCAGGGATCACGGCGCCCGTCGCGTCGGTGACAGTGCCTTGGATGGAGCCGGCACCGCTCTGCGCGCGAGCGTTGCAGCAGCACATCGCCAACCCAAGAGCGACAATGACTGAGAGAAAGGGTGCATTCCAATGATGCAGAAAGTGCGTCAGAAAACTGGCTAAACTCTTCATCTGAATGGTCCTCCAGAAAAATGTTGGTTGAATTGTGTAATCCTGACCGAAAAGTTCGAGCCTGTGTACCCCGTGTTCAGCCCAAATCGGACAGCGAAGACATTTGTTGTTTTCCTGCTTGCTCACGGTTCAACTACGCCGGTCATGGCACGATTAAATTGGGAAGAACTCCGTGAGATCGTTCTTGCGGGTCACGCTCTCTCACTCCCTCTTCCTTGATTGGCAAAAATCCCCTCGCGCAGGAACACCACTGTCCCGCAACAGTGCCCCCTTTCCGCTTGGCCGATCCGCGAATTGCCAATCTCAACTCGGCTATGAGAAAATTTTGGGCACTTGTGGAGGCCACTGGTGAGGGTAGTGAAAGGTTCCGAGAACCCGGAAGTCTTGGAGACGTCTAATACAGTCTCCAAGTTGGTCTCGTACAGTAAAGGCATTATTTCCTATAAACATAGAGCAGATGTCACCAAGACGTCACATGGCCACTCAGGGGGCGCAACCGGCCCCGATCCGTCAGAATGCGTTGAGCAGATTGACCGATTGGTGGGAAGCCCATTACTGCAGGGCTCGGAAGCACTCTGCAGACTTCTGCAATACCTGGCGCACCATACTCTGAATTCGCCGGCAAACCATCTTAAGGAGTACCAGATTGGAACTGAAGTGCTTGGGCGCCCTGCCGACTTTGACCCGCAATCCGATTCAAGCGTTCGCATGCAGGTTGCGCGCCTCCGCACCAAGCTCAATGAGTACTACGGTTCCACCGGAGCTCACGACCCCGTCCTGGTAGACGTGCCCAAAGGCCGCTATGCCCTCTCATTCGAACGAAAGGCTCATACTTCTGAGCCGGCGGAAACAGATGACGCGCCTACCCACCCACTCGTACACGTTTTTGCTCGGCGTTGGCTAATGCTTGCCGGCCTGATCGCGATCATCCTTGCCATCGGCTGTTGTGCAATATTGTGGGTTCAGAAGCGCTCGGCGCAGCGCTCGTTAGACGCGTTGCAGCGATCGTTCTACCCATGGCACTATGAGCCATCGGTTGCCGCATTCTGGTCCGATGTCCTCAATGCGAGCCCGAATACCGATATCGTGCTGGCTGATACTTCCTATGGACTGCTCCAGGCCACAACCGGGATAAGGTTTGGGCTAAATGACTATATCAACCGTAGCTATATCAGTCAGATTCAGGCTCGCGAAATGCGACCGGAAATGCACGAAGCTTTGGGCCGGATAGCTGCATGGCGTCTCGCCAGCATTGACGAGTTCAAACTGGCGCAGGGCATTTTGACGCTGGACCCTCTTGGCCAGAAAATGCATATCTACAGCGCCCGCGACTTTATGCCCGATCTGATTAAGCGGGACAATGTTGTATTGATCGGCGGCCGACTCACCAATCCCTGGGAAGAGCTATTCGAAAACCGATTGAACTTCACGATGAAGTTTGATAACGACGGCTCGCCCACGATCATAAATAAGGCACCGGTTGCCAGAGAGCGGAATTTCTATGTAGGGAGCGAGCCCGACACAGGGTATTGCTTGGTAGCCTATCTACCGAATCCGGGCCACAACGGTGTGGTGATACTGCTTGAAGGGACAGATGCCGTCTCCTCCGAAGCTGCCGGGGATTTTCTCCTATCCGAAGATCAACTATCTGACTTCAGGAAGGCTTTGCACGCAACCAAGTTCCCGTACTTTGAAGTATTGCTGAAGATATCAGAAGTGCGCGGCACGCCGCTCACAGCGACGATTGAAGCATATCGAACCTATCCAAACCTGCACTGAGGCTCGCAGCGTTCAGTTGTGAGCGCGCTGCGAACTACTCCTACCTTGTCGTCGCCATGTAATCCCCAGGCAAAGCAGCATGCTCCAGCGTGTCGTAAAGCGGCTGGGCTGGCGTGACCTGCGTTTCCTCACGCACTACTGAAACCGCCAGAACACGGATATTGTCGTTCTTCGGCAGCACCAACGTGGCCGCATGCGCAGGCATGTCGATGGCATAGGCAAACAGATAGCTATAGGCGTATGGCTCGTTCAGCCCCTCCGGCGTGTGATGATGCGAAGCGTACCACGCCAACGCAGCACGCTTGATGTACCCCTGCCCTAACCCGATATAGTCTTCGGGATAGCGCGGCGACCAGGTGGGCGAGCCGCGATACTCGATGTCGTTCCAAGTGGCGTGATGCGCTGAGACTGCCCAGTCTTTGCGCAGTGCCACTTGCTTGCCGCCCACTGTGGTTGAATCCGGCTCAGGCTTCCAAATCCGGTTGTCCCATTGCCCGATGAATCCGCCCCAGTTCTCGATGGTCAGCTCGGCAGAGCGGTTCCCTACCTGGAATGCAGCCTTCTGATCGCCATTAGCGGAGGCGGCAAGAATGTACACGCGGTTGAAGTCGCCGGGCGGCAGATGGATCTTCTGGCCGCGCGCAATAAGAGCATCGGGTTTTCCGGTAGCCGCCGGCGCCAAATGAAATTCCACGCCATTGAACTCCAGCGACGACGGCACCATCTCTGCGGGCAATGCGTCGCCCTTGCTGTCGAACCCTCCAACCGATTTCGTATCGTCATTCGATGCCGCCGCCAGGTCGTACGGCAACGTAACGGCCTGCGAAGCCGCTGCGCGAATCATCGCCGGCGGCGGTCCGAGACGCAGCGCGAATGTGCGCGGTTCATAAGGCGTAAACGACGTTTCCAGAACGCCATTTTCAAGTGTCGCCGGCCCAACCCGCTCCTCCTGCCCATTCACCTCCCGCGCGGCGGCAATCGGCGCCGCAAACTTGACTCGCACATGCGGCGCTGCTTCCCCATCCTGCTCCACCAGCCGCAGAATGATCTCGTCGGTCATCTCGGCTTTCTTCAGCGCCAATACGCGGATGTGCGGATTGTCGATGCTCAGCAGTGAGAAGCTCCGCCCCAGCGGCCCCCGATGTTTGCTGGTCGTGAATGCCATCAGCGGCGTGCTCAGCCGGTACGCTTGCCAATCGCTCTGCCTGGCGCGCCAGTCGCCCAGGTGCCCAGCCAGCCCGAAGAGAATATCGTGATGCCCCCAGTCCTGGTTGAGCTGATCGGAATACGCGCTGTGGACCTGACCCTCCCCCGGCCCACGCGACGGCAACCCCGGTGTGCGCAATAGCGTCAGCCGGATGGTGTGATCGTCGCGCTTGTCTGACGCATTCTTGACGTCGGTGAGAATCGTCGCTCCGTAGCTGCCACTTTTGTCAGTCAGGTCGACCCAGTAATGCGACGCCACCTCAAACTGCCGCGGCTGTGCAGTCGGCCGCTCAATCGTACCGACCTCCCAGTTATAAGTTGCATCTGAGTTGCTCGCCGTCAACGGAAACACAGCCTTCAGATTCGCAGAGAGGGTTCTCCAGTCAACCGCATCGCTAAACTCCACGCGGTTGCCGGCATCGCCGGCAGATAGGCGCACCGTCTCCGCGAACCTCGAACCCTCCGTCTCGCGCGACACTTCAATCGCCACCCGCACCGGCCCCCGCTCCACAATCCTGATCCTTGCCGGGCCGCTCACATACGCGCGCGGCGCAGCCTGCTCCTGATCGAAGTCCATGTTCCATGCCGGGTACTGCCGCGGCGCATCGTTGGAGATAGCAAGCCGGATGGGGCCAGCAAGCAGTTCCCGGTTCACAGCTTTGTCAAAGATGCTCACCACATCGCCGTCGCCGTTCAGCGTCACGCGGTAGCGCGCGTTCTCAAGCGACGTCGGCGTCACCTTCAGATCCGCAGGGTGCGGGTTCGCGGTGGCGCCCCGTACGTCGTAGACGGCGTACCCAACAGGAGGCACAGTTGCAAGGAAGAGTACCTTGCTTTCTTCAACCTGCGACAGCACCTCGCGGCCATCGGCGCCCACTACGCGAACTGCCTTCGGCATCTCGCCCGTGAATGGAATGTTGGCCTCCACAACATCTTGCCGCTCGATGTTGAGTGGGTTGTAAACCACCACCGGCACGCCCTGCGCCTCGGTGTCGAGCGCCGACGCCACTGCCTGGGTCGAGCTGGTCAGCACGCCGGCAAACTGATTCAGAGCAATCACATCGTCATTCCATGTGAACTGATAGGCACGCGGCGTTGCCGTTCCACCCGCCGAATCGTGGAACTGCCCGCCCAGTACCAGCATCCATGCATCGTTCAGCCGCTGCTGCGGATAGGCGCGTCCACCCATCCACGCGGCAGCCACAGCTGCCTTCTCTGCTTCATCTGCCAGGATCTCGTTCTTCCGGTTCCACCGCCTGTGGTACGCCTGCGAAGTCAGCGAGCCGGCCGAGTGATTGATGAGTTCCAGATCGCCCTTGTACTCCGGCATCTTCGACGTCATATCTGGCTTGATGTCGTTAAACATCTGATCGGCCGCCGTTGAGATCACCCGCACCGGTCCGTCGCCCACGCGCACCGGTTCGCTGTCCGCTGCCTTGTTATCTCCGTCGTCCGCGGGCAGAGCGATCTGCCCCTGCGTAACGATCGCCTCAAGCATCTTCACGGTCTCTTCATCCGTGGCGCCGCCGTTGTCGCCGATGCCGATGTAGTGGTAGTCCGCGTAAACACCGGTCAACTTACCATCGCGCTCGATGCGCGAAACCCAGTTCACATGATCCATCTCCTCGCGTGCGGCCTGCGACCGAGTCAAGTCCGGATTCAGAGTGTAAGCAGGCGGCGTCTTGCTCAAGTCGTAGCGAATGCGGCTTCCGTACCGGCTCGGATTCAGCGCAGCAATAATCTTGCTCCCATCCGGTCCTTCCCACGTCCCCACGTTGAAGGGAATTCCCTCCAGCGTATCTTCCGGCGATCCCGGCCCGCCGACCAGTGGCGCCGGCGCCCACCCTGGGCCCAGTTTCTGCGTGGAGAAACCCTTGATTCCCGCGTGTGCCAGAATCGTCGGCAGCGACGCCGGAAACCCGAAGCAATCGGGAAGCATGTATTCGGTGCTCGCCTTCCCGAAATCCTTGCGGAAATAATCATTCCCGTACAGCACCTGCCGGAAGATCGACTCGGCGCTGGGAAGGTTTACGTCGCCTTCCTCTACTGAAGACCCTGCGGGAAACCACCGGCCCTCGGCCGCGTATTTTTTCACCCGCGCGTAATCGTCGGGAAAGTACTCCTTCATCAACCGGTAGCGATTCGCGCCCGTCCAGTTGAAGACGTAGTGCGGATACTTCTCGATGTAGTAGAAGTTCACCCGCATCGTTTTCAGCAGGTATTCGCTGATTGTCTGCGGAAACTCCCAGCGCCACTGCGTGTCGAGATGCGCGTAGGGAACCACATAAAGTGTCGGTTGATTTGTGATATCCGGCGCCTGCATCACCTGGGCGTGCGCACTCATCGTCAAAACGGCCAAAGCAGCCGCAAGCGAAACCCTCATCCAACCCATCCGATTACTCCATGTGATTCATGTTGTGGCGCGTGTAACGCCTTGCGTCGTTGAACGCTACTTAGTTGTTTGGCTCGACTTATCAGCACTTACAGGAATCGCAATCTCGGCAGCGGGCATCCCTTTAGAGTGGGCCTGAATGGTGATGGCTCCGGGATGCGCTGCCGCCCTGGCCAAAACCATCGCAAGACCGTGGTATGCCTTACGCTCTGCTGCAACGTTTGACTCGTGGCTGGCAGGGTCCCCATTGGCGGCACCTGCCAGCGTGCCGGAGCCCGAAACCGTAAACTCGATCTCATTTTCGGCGCTGGATACGACTTGACCGGCCACATCGAGCACTGCGACCTCGATGGGCGCAACATCCTCTCCATTGGCACTGAGGTGAGCAATATCCGCAGTAAGCTTCAGCCTGGCGGGCGCTCCTGTTGTACGGACCGAATGCTGCGCTACTACGCGGTCGCCTTTATAAGCTAATGCCGTCAAAGTTCCGGGAGCGTACGGCACATGCCAATCGAGATATTGGTTTTTCGGCATATCTCGGATGCCGAGACTTTTGCCGTTCAGCCGCAGCTCGACACGATCGCAATTGGACAATGCGCGGACCAGGATGTCTTTGCCCGCTTCATCTTTCGGCAGAGTCCAGTCGGGAAAAATATAGACAGAAGGTGTCGTCTGCCACACCGCTTTCCAGTAGTAGTAAACGGGCTTGGGAAATCCGGCCAGATCCATGGCGCCGGTCTGGCTTGTTACCGCCGGCCAACTGAACGGGTTGGGCTCGCCGCGATAATCAAATCCCGTCCATACAAACTCGCCGGCGACGCAAGCATTTTGAGCAACCGGAGCCCATGAACGCCATGGACCGGTGTCGAGATTCGCGTCGCATCCGTACGCCGAGCACAGGCCAAGAGGGCGAGAGGAGTCGATGGTTCCGCGCGAGGTCTTCGCGTTGACATCTTCGCTACCGTAGATCATCAATTTGGGAAACTCGGCGTGGACCCTTGCAAACTCGTCGTTGTGATAGTTCATGCCGAGAATATCTTCCACCGGAATATAACCCTCGGCGTTGTATCCGCCGTTCACCGCTCCGGTTACAGGCCGCGTTGGGTCAATTTTCTCGATAGCCTGCTTCATCGCGGTAAAGATTGCGGCGCCGTGCGGTGTCTTGCCCTCGCCTTCTTCGTTGCCGAGCGACCACATAATAATCGACGGGTGGTTGCGAAGCCGCAGCACCATGGTCTTCACGTCGTCAAGATCGCTATAGCCCGTGTCACTCGCGGCTTTCGGGGAGTAGGTGTCTCCCAGGTGCCGGTTCTCCGCCATCACCAGCATGCCCATCCGGTCGGCATCGTCATAGAACGCATCGGCCACGGGGTTATGCGCGGTGCGGTAGGCGTTCGCGCCCATCGCCTGCAGTTCATGGATTCGCCACTGCCAAAGATTATCAGGGGCCGCAATTCCCACGCCCGGAAAATCCGGATGCACGCACATGCCGCGGATTTCCACGCGCCGTCCATTCAAAAAGAAGCCCTGGTTCGGGTCGAACCGGAGTGTGCGAACCCCGAAGCTGGTCGTTTGCTCATCTTCCTTCGCGCCTTCGGTCTGCAGCGTAGTCACGAGGCGATAAAGATTGCGATGTTCGAGCGACCAAAGCAGCGCATCCGGCAGCGTCGCCTTCTGATTGAATGTCGACTCCTGCCCCGGCGCCATATCTTCGGCTGTGGAACTGCTCGCGGCAAGCTTTCCGCCGGGGTCCAAAACCCGTGAAACAAGTATGAATTTGCGGTCAACACCATCGTCGTTGCGGACCGTCGTTTGAATGCTAAGTTGTGCGGCGGCGCGGTCTCCTCCGGGCGATCCGTGATGAATAGTCCCAGGCACGCCCGCATCGACAAAGGTTCCCCATGGCGAGACATGTAACTTACCGCTGACGATGAGCCATACGTGGCGATAGATGCCCCCGCCCTCGTACCACCAGCCTTCAAACCAGCGTGGATCGACGAAGACTGCGACCTCATTCTTTTCCCCAAATCTGGCGGCGGAAGTTATGTTCAAGCGGAATGCGGCGTAGCCGCTGGCGTGCTGCGCAATGAATTTCCCGTTTACGAAGACGATAGCGTCGCGGTAAACGCCGCCGAAGTCGAGCCACACATCTTTATTACTGTCTGTGGTGGGAAGAAAGAAGCTTCTCTTGTACCACGCCGGATAAACCGGCAGGTAACCGTGCCCCCCGTAGGCGTTGCGCCCGGGCCTGTTGAGTTCCCCGGGATGTCCCTGCGGCGCCTCCGCGCCCACTGGACCGCATTCGCGCCCGCCCACCGGGCAGACTGCTCCGCCGGCAAGCAGCGACGGATTCGGGTCCGGCGAAAATGTGCCCCTGACGATGTAATCATCGGGAAGATGCACCGGCTCCCAACCGCTATCCGGCTCGGGTACCTTCAACTGATCGATCTGCGCGGATGTAAGTTGTGGCTCGGCCGGCCAGGCTTCAAATTCACGCATCGGGTAAAGCTCCCAGCCATCGTCCAACAATGCGATTGAGCGCGAGGTCGCCTGCCCCGAATGTAAATCCCTAGTTGCGGATTTTTGAGCGGCGGCCGAACTTGCAGACACGAAACTGAATATTACAAGCATCGCGCCAGGCGCGAGAAATCGATTCATTCTTTCTCCTGCTTTCGGCGGAACGAATGAGGTCGGCCTACGGCGATCGCTTACTTTCTCGTAAAAGCGTCGAAGGCCGTAATCACCGGCAGCACATTTCCATCGTTATCGAAGTAGCTGCGGCCTGTGAGCTGGTGCCCTTTGGGTACCGCCGGCTCCCACCAGAACAATCCGCCGCCAAGATGATCGGGAGTCTCTTCTACGATCTGATTAAGAGCCTGCAGCCACTCCTTCTGGCCCTCGGGCGTCTGCGGAAACGGCGCCTCATCCGGCTGCTTCGGATATGGCTCCCAGGGGTATGAAACCTCGGCGAGAACAATTGGCTTGTGATACGTCACCGCCATCCAATAGAGATTCTCCCTCAGATCGTTCAGGCTGCCCTGCCACCACGGATGATAGGACTGCCCAATTACGTCGAAGCGAACGTCGGCCGCCTGCAAATGATCGAAGAAATCCTTGGTTCTCTTCCAGTCCCCGCCTCTGTCAATGTGAATCATGATCAACGGCCGCGGCGTATTACCGTGTCCCGCATCCACGCCATTGATACCCGCTTTGAGTAAATCGGTGAAGTTGTCCCAGTTGTCGGGCAGGCGCCCGTCGGGCCATAGCATCCCGCGAGTAATCTCATTACCCATCTGCACCATGTCGGGCAGAATCCCTGCATCGCGAAACGCGGAAATTGTATCGCGCGTGTACTCGAAGACCTGGTTGCAGAGTTGCTCGTGCGTCAGCTTCGCCCAAGCATCGGGCGTCTGCTGTTTCCCGGGATCGGCCCAATTGTCGGAGTAGTGAAGATCGAGCAGGACCTTGAATCCCTTATCCTTGGCCATGCGTGCTGACGCAATCGTGTAGGCCAGCGTGTTGGGTCTCACCGTCGGCTCCACAAACAGCCGCAGGCGCACCCAGTTGTAGCCGTGCTGATGCAGAATGTCGAGAACCGGCCTAGCTTGCCCGTTCTCCTTGAAGACAGTTCCAGTGTCCTGCGCCTGCTTCAGGTAGCCGATGTCGGCGCCGATAATATACTGCGCGCGCGCCTGCCAGCACACCAATCCGAACAGCACCAGCAGCAGCGCGCGTCGCATGTTTGTGATAAGCCTAAGACATTCCTTCATCCAGAATCGTTCTCTCGTCGAATGGCAAGAATCTTTGTGCTCCCCATTCTGCTCATTAGAAGGTGAACTTCGCGGCGATCTGCATCTTTCTTGGCTCGCCGTTGCCCGAGATGACGCCAAAGCTGGTAGCATTCAGGCTCGTGTTCGGGCCGCTCAGATTCGTGTGATTGAGTGTGTTATAGGTTTCCGCGCGGAGCTGCATTGTCGTCCCCTCCACGATGCGAATATTGCGCAGGAACGAAACATTCACCACTTCGGACCCCGGCCCATAGATGGTGCCCACTGACTCATTACCGGGCCGCGCCTGCGACGCCGGGACATAAGCGAACGCCGATGTGTTGAACCACTGCTTAATCGTGCGCGGACCGTTGTTTGCATCTCCGACGCGATCGGGCCGTGCTACGGCCCCCGTCCCGCTCGATATTAATCCGAGTCCCGCAGGATCCTGATTGCTCGTAGAGGCGGTGCTGAGCCCTCCAGCAGAAAGGTTCAGAATGCCCGACAGCTCATATCCACCCAGCAGGTGGCCGACAATCCCGTGCTGGTCCCGGTAGAACGGAATGTTATAAACAGCCTGCGCCACGAACATGTTGTCTCGCTGTTGAACGCCATAATCGGCATTGAGGTTATATGTATTCTGGACACTGCTGACGCCCAGCGACTTTGAAAATGTATAAGCGCCTCCCAACTCGAGCGCCGAACCAAGATGCTGCTTGAACTGGACCTGCAAAGCGTTATAGTTTGCCGAAAAGATCGGCATGGACGCGCTGAAGGCGCCGTACCCCAGATAAGGCCTGATCCGGTTCAGCAGAATCGAGTTCGAGGTAGTGATGCCGCCGGCAGCGGCGATACCAGCAGTCACGTAAGCGCCGGGTAGCGGTTCGTTCAAGTCGACGGCGTTGGGAAGGTGCCGGTCCAGATTTCCTACATAGGCTACGTCCAGTAGAACGTTCCCCGGTAGTTGCTTCTGAATATCCAGATCGAAGCTTTCCGCGTAAGCAACCTTGTAGTTTACGCCCAGCGCTCCAATTGCGGGCGGTGTGGTTGCAGCAGCAACTGTTCCGCCGGGATTTTCGAATGAAACGTTTGAGGAATTGATGGTCGATATAGACGGTGGATTCCCACTGGGATCGTTGGCCCATATCGATGGAAACATGTAATAAATGCCGAAGCCTCCGCGGATCGCGGACTTATGATCCCGAAAAGGACTATAAGCAAAACCGAAGCGGGGAGCAAAATCAAGGCTCGGCTGCGAAACCATCTTCCTGCCGAAAGGTGAGTTTTGTCCAGGAACAATGATTCCATTCAGGTAGTTATACGACGGGTTGGGTGTTCCTCCTCCAGTGCAGGGAGTGGCAAGGCAGATGTACCCCGTAGTTTGAATCGTGGGCGCCTGCGCCGCAGTGTAAGTCGCCGGATCGAAGTTATCCGAATTAAGGATCCACTCCGTCGGATCACGGTAGTAACTATACCGGACTCCCCCATTCAGCGTCAGATCCTGGGTCACCTTGTAGTTATCTTGCACATACGCCTCAAGGACACTGGCACTATATCCTTCCCCCGTACCAAACGTCGACTGCGAGAAGCTGGTGACATAGCCGATCAGGAAATCAGCAAACGACTGGTTCCAGACTGCCTGAGCATTTCCAACCGAGGATGGCGCTGTGAACGTAAAGCCGCCGTTGTTGCCGTTGTTAAAGTTGGTGTAGGACGATTTCATCCTTTCCCAGTTTGCTCCAAAGAGGATCGTATGCCGGCCCATGGAGTGCGTAGCATTGATAAATGCCTGGTTGGTGGGATTGATTCTCTTGATTGGGCCCGCGGAGTTGTACTTCGTGCCATCGATCGTAACAGTCGGCAGTTTGCCGGTTAAATTGGTGTACGGCATATTCACATTGAAATCCGGGGCATTGGCCGGGTTCAGCAATCCAATGACCTGCGTGTTTTCATAAGCTCGCAGGTGCGAGAAGCCTCCCTCAAACACCCAATTTGGCGTTGGCGCATAGGTCGCATGAACCATGGTGTTCTGCGCGCCCGACTGAGCTGAAGTCGTTGCCAGGCCGGGAATCGGATTAGTGTTGCCGCCGATGCCTTCTGGACCAACCGAGTTATACGGATCGTTCAGGAAGCGCGCGAACATCTTTAGCTTCTCACCGAACGAGTGGTCGAGCCGCCCTATGATCTGGCCCTCATTCATGATCCCGTCAAAGGACGATATTAGGCCCTGTGCAGCGTTGGGGTTATTCGGCACCGGCGTTTTGTCAATGACATCTGTAAGCCACGCCTTGGCGGCGGGATCGACATTGGTTACTGTCGCCGACGTGGCTGTGCAGGTGCCCTTTGAGTTATAGGCTACACAGACAGGAGAAGAGAATATCCCCTGTCGCTGAAGCGCAGTGGGATCGTTCGCCACCGACGAGGTGGCTGCCTGCGCACTGCGCAAGAGCTCACCACCAACAAAGAAAAATGTGTTGCTCTTCGTTCGCGGCAGCAGTGTCGGAATGAAAAGCGGTCCTCCGATCGTATATCCAAAGTCGTTATAGCGGAATGGAATTCGGGCATTACCGGCGAGGTTGTTAAAGTACCCGTTGGCATTCAATAGCTGGTTTTGGAAATAGTAGAAGGCATCTCCGTGAAAGCTGCTTGAGCCGCCCTTTGAAATCAGGTTGAAGATCGCCGCGCCTTCGCCGCCGTACTGGGCTCCGAAGTTGTTGCGGAGAAGGTTGACCTCCTGAAGAGAGTCCAAACTGGGGAACATTCCCAGAATATTGTCCTGGTCGTGGTTGACAAAGTCGGCGCCGTCAAGATAGTAACCGTTGGAAGTATTTCCCTGGCCATTTACAGAAATGCTCATGGGGTTGTTTCCGCCCGCAACAGCCAACGGTCCCCGGGTGATCGTTCCCGTGCCTCCATTCACGCCCGGCTGAAGAGAAATGAATTGCACGAAATTTCGCTGGTTCAGCGGAAGCTCCGTGACCTCTTTTTGTTCAATCAACGTGCCTTGGGCTGAATCCTCGACATCGGGGCCAGTCACCGCTTCTGCGACGGAGACCTGCGAAGTCACCGTGCCCAGCTTGAGGGAAATGTTCACCGGAATCGACTGATCGACATTCAACGGGACGCTGGCAACCACCACCGGTGCAAAGCCAGTTGCCTCAATTGTGATCCTGTAAGTTCCGGCCAGCAGCGCCGGTGCCTCATAGCGGCCGCCGCTATCTGTCTTGATCGAACGCTCAACCACGCCGGTCTCCGCGTTCGCAATCGTTACCTGGGCGCCGGGAATCACTGCTCCCGAACCATCCGTCACCAAGCCATTTATGGTTCCGGTAAGGTTCTGCCCCTGAGAAACTCCCGTTACGAACATGCACATGATGCCGAAAGCGATCGCACCCCAGAGCATGAGTGAAAGTCTGAATTCTCTGATTCTTGTGTTTTGCGTCATTTTTCTCCTCCTGTTTGTTAAGTCAGAAGCTCGATGATTTCTCCCTGCTAGTCGGCGAATAACTTCGGCAGTTTTCGTTTATGCGGTGCCTTCGCCATTCATCTGCCGCGTTCTCCCATGTCTTCTTTAACGGCAAATTTCTGTTGCGCTGACTCTCAATCAGGTGAATCAGAGTCTTTCGTTTGTAAACCGATGAATCGCAGTCAATCAGGACAAGTCATCTGTGACTGACCTTGCTTTAAATTTCCGTGCTCGTTTGAATTACAGCAGGCAAGAATGCCTTTAGGCAGACGGTTGGAAATATTACACAGTCGTTTTATCTATTGTCAATATATTTGTTTCTACTGCAATCTATTTCTTGCCTCGGTGCGCCCCAAGCGAACTGCGATGGATTGCTAATGGGCCCCGCTCAATTCATCCAAACGCGCTGAAGCTCAATCTTTAGAATGGGTTAGAGAAGACTCCGCTATGACCCCTTTAAACGCTTAAGAGCGCTCTAAAGAGCATCCCGGATCGCCTGACAGGCCATCTAACTGGAGGGAAGAACACCGCAAGTGCATGGTTGCGGCTCACTTCGATTCCACCTCGCTCGCCTCCCCCACCGACTTCACCGGGGCAATCGATCGCGAATGGAGGATGAACGGGATTCCCAAAGCAACGACGGTATCACCGCGCCTGTTTTTCTTGAAGTCCGACTATGCCGAGATCCCCTTCGTCTTCCTATCGACTTCAGCTCAATGCTGTGTTCAATTTCGATGATGCCGCGAGAGTCGCCAGATACCTCAGGGATCTGGGAATATCGCACGTCTACTGCTCGCCTTACTTGCGTGCGACAGCAGGAAGCATGCACGGATACGATGTCGTAGACCCAAGAGCAGTGAACGTTGAGCTGGGCGGCGAAGAAGGTCACTCCAGGTTTTGCTGCGCGCTTAAGGCGCTCGATCTGGGTCAAGTGCTCGATATCGTTCCCAACCATATGGCTGCAGGCCAGGAGAACACGTACTGGTGGGATGTGCTGGAAAACGGGCCATCCAGCCGATTCGCCGCGTGGTTCGATATCGACTGGAACTCTGCCGAGGTGAAACTCCAGAACAAGGTGCTGATCCCCGTGCTGGGCGATCAGTACGGACGGGCCCTGAGCGCCAAGCAGATCACGATTCACTATGACGGCCGATCGTTTCAGCTGCGCTACTTCGACAATTCCTTTCCCCTGGCGCCCCGTTCGCTCGCGATTCCGCTGAGCATGGCGGCGAAGTATGTGAATGCACCAATCCTGGGCTTTATTGCCGATAGCCTGGCACGCCTCCCATCCCCGGACTCAACAGAAGAGGAAGTGCTCTCTGCGCGCCATCGCGACAAGACTATTCTCTACGAGCTTTTGGAACGCGCCACCAGGGAGGAGTCCGGAGTATCGGCGGCGATTACACGCGCAGTCGACGAGCTCAACGCAGACATCGACGCGCTCGATTCATTGCTCAATCTGCAAAACTACCGACTCGCATATTGGCGTACGGCCGATCAGGAGCTTGGATATCGTCGTTTCTTCGACATCAACACGTTGATCGGTGTTCGCGTCGAGCGTCCGCGAGTGTTCATCGCAACCCACTTCCGGATTTTGCAATGGCTAAGGGATGGCATTCTCGATGGAGTGCGTGTCGATCATCCAGATGGGCTGCGCGATCCCGAGCAGTACTTCGAGCGATTGCGCGCGGGCTCACCCCAGGCTTGGATCGTCGCGGAAAAAATCCTGCAGCCGGAGGAGTTCTTGCGAGCCAGATGGCCCATCGACGGCACCACAGGATACGACTTCCTGAATGCATGCAATGGCCTTCTCGTCTATAGCGAAGGACTGAAGGAATTGATAGAGGTTTATGCAAGCTTCACCGGCGAACCATATCAATTTGACTCGCTGGTGCATACAAAAAAGCTGAACGTTCAGCATGAGACCTTAGGCGGCGATGTGAATCGGCTGGCGCATCTGTTTGTGGAGATATGCGAGAACAATCGTGACCGCCGCGATTACACGCGTGCCGAGATCAGGCGAGCCATCCGCGAAGTGGCCGCCAGCTTTTCAGTCTACAGAACATACGTTGCGCCGGGACGTGACGAGGTTACCGAGGAAGATGTAAAGCAAATCACAAATGCCGCGGCCTTTGCGAAAACACAAAGATCCGACCTCTCTCCCGATCTGTTTGACTTCATCTGCGATGTGCTCACATTGCGCGCACGCGGTGAGGTTGAATCGGAATTTCTGCTTCGTTTTCAGCAGTTCACCTCCGCGGTAATGGCCAAGGGCCTGGAAGATACAGCATTCTATTGCTTCAACCGGATGATCGGACTGAACGAAGTGGGCGGCGCGCCAGAGCGTAGCGGAACAACTCTCGACGAATTCCACGTGTATTGCGCCCGCATGCACGCCGACCACCCGCAAACGATGAACACTCTTTCGACACACGACACCAAGAGATCAGAAGACGTGCGCGCACGATTGGCAGTGTTGACGGAAATACCGGGAAGCTTCCGCTCGGCGCTACATCGCTGGTCGCGAAGGAACCAGCAATTCAAGACCGGTGAATTCCCGGATCGTAATACAGAATACTTTCTCTATCAGACATTGATCGGCGCGTGGCCAATTACTGTGGATCGCATTACAGCCTACATGGAAAAGGCCGCCCGCGAAGCCAAGGAGCATACGAGTTGGACACAACAGAATAAAGAGTTTGAGGACGCACTCAAGCTGTTCATTGAACGGGTCCTTGCTTCAAATGAGTTCGTGTCAGAGCTTGAGGCCTTTGTCGAAAAAGTGTTGCTGCCTGGGCGGGTCAATAGCCTCTCGCAAACTCTCATCAAATGCACAGCGCCCGGAATCCCTGACACATATCAAGGCAGCGAGTTATGGGATTTGCGGCTCGTCGATCCCGACAATCGTGAACCAATCGATTATGAAACGAGACAGGCAATGCTTGCCGAACTCCAGGCCGGCATGAGCGTCGAAAAGATCATGGATCGAATGGACAGCGGAATGCCAAAGCTTTGGGTCCTTTACAAAGCGCTGCACCTGCGGCGCGAGAAACCTGAATGGTTCGGCAAGGATGCCGTATACGTTTCGCTTCCGGTAGAGGGGTCGAAGCGGGTGCATTTGATCGCATTCTTTCGGGGAGAATCAGTCGCCATTCTTGCTCCGCGCTGGAACGTCAAGCTTGGCAGCGGGTTTGGTGCCACGACTGTCAAGTTGCCGATGGGAAGCTGGACCAACTTGCTCACTGGAGAAACAATGGGCGGTGGGAGCACGCGCGTGCAACAACTATTTCAGAAATTTCCTGTGGCCCTGCTTGTGCGCAACGAAGGAATAGGCGATGCATCGGTTTAGAGTTTGGGCGCCGCTTGCCGGGCATGTCTCAGTCGCATCCGGCAGCGTGGCACACGTCATGCAAGGACCTGATGACCGCGGTTGGTGGCGGTGTCAGGTTGAAGACGCGAGGCCCGGAACGGACTACGGCTACCTGCTCGACGACGATCCCAAGTGCTATCCCGATCCGCGTTCTGAGTGGCAACCGAATGGCGTGCACGTACTCTCGCGTGTTTACGACCAAGCGGCATTTGAGTGGAGTGACGCGTGTTTTCAGGCGCCACCCTTATCAAGCGCGATCATCTATGAATTGCATATCGGAACCTTCACGCCAGAGGGCACGCTCGACGCCGCGGCGGGCAAGCTCGCTTATCTGGCCGAGCTTGGCGTGACGCACATTGAGCTGATGCCGGTAGCTGCTTTTGAAGGGCATCACGGCTGGGGCTATGACGGTGTGGCCCTTTTCTCCGTTCATGAGCCTTATGGTGGCCCCGATGGCCTGAAGCGATTTGTCAACGCCGCGCATCGGGCGGGACTGGCTGTGCTGCTCGATGTGGTGTACAACCACTTCGGTCCAAGCGGCAATTACACCGGTAAATTCGGACCGTACATCGTCCCGTCACACCAGACCCCGTGGGGCGGCGCAGTGAATCTTGAGGATGCGGGATCCACTGAAGTGCGCCGGTTCTTTTGCGACAACGCCTTAATGTGGCTGCGCGACTTTCACGTCGATGGATTACGTATCGACGCAGTGCACGCGTTCGTCGATCGCTCTGCCATTCACTTTCTGGAACAGTTGGCATCTGAAGCAGATACACTGGAGGCAATCCTCGCGCGACCGCTCGTTCTAATCGCCGAAAGCGACTTGAACGATCCTCGCGTAGTGACGCCGCGTGAAGCGGGAGGGTTCGGCATCGACGCACAGTGGAACGATGACTTTCATCATGCGCTTTTCACCGTCCTGAATGCCCTCGAGAGACAAGGCTATTATGCGGACTTCGGCGCACTTTCGCAACTCGCCAAGTCGCTCGAGCGGACCTTCGTGTATGACGGCATCTACTCTCCTTATCGACACCGCATCCATGGGCGCCCAACCTACGCGCTGCCGCAGCATCACTTTCTCGGTTACATCCAAACCCATGACCAGGTAGGCAATCGCGCGATTGGTGAGCGGATCAGTCACATCACCGGCCTGGAGCGCGCGAAGATCGCGGCCGCTCTATACCTGCTCAGCCCCTTCGTCCCAATGCTTTTTCAGGGAGAAGAGTGGGCAGCCTCCACTCCGTTTCTCTACTTCGCCGACCACGATAACCCCGAATTGTCCCGTGCAGTTTCCGAGGGAAGAAAGAAAGAGTTTGCCGCGTTTGGATGGGATCCTGCTTCCATTCCCGATCCTGAAAGTCCCGCGACTTTTGAGGCGTCGAAACTCAAGTGGGAAGAAGTCACGGTTGGCACGCATGCCGAGATGCTTTCGTGGTATCAGGCATTGATTCGCTTTCGCCGGACCACGCCATGCCTCAATGATGGAACCATCAGCAACGTGCGCGTTACATTCGACGAGCAGGCAAAGTGGCTGCAAATGAAACGCGGAACCGTCACGGTAATTTGCAATCTCGGTGATCGGGAACAGACTCTCGTCGTTTCTCAAGTGAGCCGCGTCGTCCTTGCGTCACAAGGCGCGATCGACGTCAGTCAGGGCAAAATGGTCGTGCCACCTGATTCCATTGCCGTGGTGAGAGAATGCCCATTTAAAAATGCCTGATTGACCGGCTCACAGTTGCGGCCTCATCAGGAATGTGCGTCCGCTCGCCGGTATGCTCGACGTGGCTTTCCAACGAACGGCTCACGAGATCGCGTGAGCCGAGGCCTACCGCGAGAGCAAGCGTAAGAACGATCCCGCCAAACAAGATTCCAAACGCCAGTTCGACGATATTTCCGCCTACCTCTAAATGGTCGAGCACCATGGCCGCCGTCAGAACTAGAACAAGCCACTTGACGCCCAGGGAAAGAATTCTTGCATATTGCAGCTGCGCGTTCACCGCGCTGATCAGTACTGAGCGGGCAAGAAATCTCGCCACCACGACGCCTGCAATCAGTAGTAGCGCGGCGCCGACGGCATGAGTGAGATACGGCAGCAACGAGATGGGCAACGGAGCGCCCGTTGCATACGACGTATCGAATGCCGAAACACCAATGACCAGACCGAGCAGCACGCAGATCCAGAATGAGGCGCGGGCGACAATCTCGGTAGGTGAACTGGCCGGAGCCCAATCAGTGCCGCTCTTTCGGGCGACGCGAACATCGAACTTCGCCCACGTAAGGCAGCGGCGCATTACCCAGAAAAGCAGCATGCCTGCTACGGCAAATACCAGCAGCGCAACAAAGAAAGCAAGGATCCCGGGTAGCACGGCGATGAGCAGTGTAAGCACGCGGTACAGCGACTGGTGCAAAGCTTCAGACATGTGATGCCAGATCGACACGTCTTCGCTATACACCGGTGATGCGGTAATGTTTTGAGTTACTTGCTGCATCGTGTAATCGATCAGGTTCTGCATTGAATTCCTCCTCACCGACACGCCGGATTTGTGCTTAGCCTTTAGCGTGAAGAGTGATTACGAGTTGAACCGGTCTGGCCAGCGCCAGCGCGCCATCAGATATGGTTTGTCCGCTTCGAACGCTTCGGCAACTGCTTCAATATGCCGCTCCGCCGTGATTCCGGACGCCGTTACGTTGATGTGGCCCGCGACCCAGGCCAGATACAGTGGGATCAGTGTCCCCAAAAGGTGCCCGCGATTGATCGTACGGAGCCGGTAAGCGATTAGAAAGTCATAAACAATTCGCGCCCAAAGGCCGTCGGGTATGCGAAAAGCGGCGGGATCAAGCGTCGAGCAGCGCTTGAGTGAAAGCAAGGAATTGGGTGGCAGGACAAGCGACCAAATTTCTTGCAGATTTGCGTTGGCCAGTTGAAATGCAGCAACCATGCGCGCAACATCCGCGGTTCCGTCGTTCGATTCGACATCAACGATCGGTCGGCGTCGTATCGCGGGCGGTCTGCGAGGCCGCTGCCAAAGAGCCGCCCTCGCCTCGATATCTGCAAAAAGCGAACCAGTCACCGAGGCAAGAATTGAGTTTAGGTCGGGATCGGAGGGCTGCGGCATTGCACGCGATCCCACATCAACCTCATCCGCTGCGAAGCCTGCGGCAATTGCTTCGTTCACGGGCCATATAAAAGCCTCAGCTTGGTTGGTGGCTGAATTTGGTCCTGCCAAGCCGGCAAGTCGCTCTGCCATCCTGAACGACATGCCAAGATCGATCGACAAGGGAAATCGGACACGAGAAGCGAAGAGAGCACGCGTCAACGGGTACAGGATGGCCGAGTTGATTAGCCCGGCATGCGAAGGCAGCGAGTAGTGCGGAACTGCGAGGTCGATCGACGCTCTTAAAACGGCATCCGCAAGGCTGCGCAGCGCAAGCTGGCTGAGCGAATCGGCCTCGGGGCCGAGAATTAGAATTGCCTTCACTCCATGCTCGCGGCCGAATTGCGCTGCATTCAAGAAGTCGACCGGCTTGATGGACCACACCGGATTTGACTGCGGTGTTGCGACGATTCGCAGACTCGAAGGAACATCCGCAGGCAATTCGTTTTGCGTCGCTACGATTAACTTCTCGGGAGAAAATACAGACGCGAGGCTAGTCAGAACTCCCCTGAAATGCTCTGGAGCCATCGCCGTGACCAGCACGAGCAGGTCGACCGCTGCCTTGTCTGCATCGAGGGTGTTGTCGGGAATCGGATTCGCCGTTGCCATCGTTTTCCGGAAGGATCTGCGAGGAATTGAATTCTCTCGCCGACCAAAATTCTTTGCTAAAGTACCCTACAAAGCCAGAATGCTATTGAGCGGAATCCGTACCCAGGACGGCCGGTTATCCAGCTCGTATAACAATTCGTACAAAGCCTTCTCAAGTAAGTACGCGTCGAGCAGAATCTGGGCTTCCCTTGGCGGCGGCAACAAATCTGGACTCGCCGCGATGCCATCTCGGTAGGACGAAAGAAATTGAGAAGTCGCGGAACCTTGCCAAAGCTGCGCCCAACCGATGAGCGCGGCGCGATCGATCGTATGCTCCCCGCCTCCCGCGACTGTTGGACAGCGATCGACTGCAGCAAATGCGGCGTATGCAAACGAGCGCATCATGCCAACAACGTCTTTCAGTGGTGACTGTTTTCTTCGTCGTTCTTCAATGGATCGTGCTGGCTCACCTTCGAAGTCGATGAGCACGAAATCTCCTTTCCCATCTTTCTCAGCTACCGAGTCACTGCCCGTGGCCGCTATCCGCAATGTCTGGCCCAAATGATAGTCCCCGTGAATTCGTATACGCTGCCCGGCTGTTGCGACTGCTTGAATCGAACGTGCCCGCTGAACGAGCTCGGGCCGTCGCGATAAGAGCAGGCCTGCCAGATCACACGTCGCGTCATCCAGCTTGGGAAGTTTGAATTTAAGCGCTTCGAAGGCCGACTTTATTTGTGCCACGATACGTTCCGCGTCGTGGGCAAGCTCGGCACCTTCAAGTGGCTCAGGAGCGAACGCTGCCACCGCCGAACTGCTCGCCAGCGCCAGGTGGAGCTCGGCAGTGCGCGTACCCAGGAGTGCTGCCGCTTCAAGCGTCGATCGAATCGCCTCCAGAGATTCGGGAATCGGTTCGCGCTCGCTCAGCCAACCGGGAGCGATCGAACGCGGGAGAGCTAGGCGCTGCGCCGCGGCGGGAAGCCAACCCGCAAGTTGGTCAAGGTACCATTGCCATCCATCACCCTGGTTGGCAACCAACTCCTGAAGCAGTGCCGTCGTTGTTTTCGCCGCACTGTCCGAATTGATCGAGATTTCCCCTAGAAAAGTTGGAATTCTATTGAAGTGTGCGACCTCCGTCAGAAAACGGCCAACTTCCACATCAGGATTCTCCTCCGGCTGCAGCCGCCGATAGATCTTGAGAAACAGTTGCTTGCCGTAGCTGATGGACGTGTTCGACTGTTCGGCAGAACTGATGTGGGAGGGCAGCCGTTGAGCGGCCAGCACCGATGGGAACGCGCTTGAAGCACGCGCATTAAGCCGGCTACCCGCAAAAGACGAATCCCCCGCGGAAGGAGATTCACGCGGCTGCGATCTTGATGCTCCAGCTGACTGAACTGATGGAATGTCGGTCCGTGGCGCCGTTGCCGTGTCTCCAGGCTGAGCGCTGAGCGGAGCTGGCGTGACTGCGGCGCCGGCGGCGACAACCGGCGGTTCAGCATCCATCGACGACGGCTGAATGAACCCATGTTCAACGGCCTCTGTCGACTTTCCGTTTTCCGAAATTGGTAGCGTCGCGTCGCTCGCAATCAAGCTCAAGAGTCCATGGTGAAACTCCTCGCTCACGGTTGCATCATGCACAATTGCGGGCCCTGCACTCGTCCTCAGTTCGGCAATGATGCTCTCGGGCTCACACTCAGCGATTTCGTCAAGAGCCGCACCCGTACTCACTGCGAGGGGAATTTGATAGACATCCGGCAAGCCATCGAAATACGTCACGTCAAAGAAGAACAGCGCGCTTCGAACGGCCACCGGCTCTAATGGGCCATCTCCTGAGGGAGCTCCCAGCTTCGCATCTGGCCCTAGTTCCACCCAGCTGCGGACACGCACTGATTCGATCTTGTGCGTCTTGGCGCCAAACCATCGCTTGCGTGGCAGCCAGTCAAGAAGCGCAGGCTCCAGAATCGCGGCGCCGCCGCCGGCGATGAACTCCGCCCAGCCATTCGCAAAGACCGGTTGAACCGCCGTGTCTTCTTCTTTGACAAGCTCTTGAGTTTCCTCTTCAATATCGGAAGGTATCTCGTCGACCGCACTCCCAACTTGCAGTTCAAGCCAGATAAACGAGTATGGCGCCAGAGTGAGTGAGTACGGTTCGGGCGTGACGGCGGGAAATCGAACGTAGCCCAGCATCTCGACTGGTTCGTAACCTGCATAGTTTGCGAGGTCGAGCGTAACAGGCTGGGCAAATCGGCTGAGATTGGCGACGCAGAGTACCGTTTCACAGAAACCATCGCCCTGGTCCAGTTCGCGAAGGTAAGCAAGAATTTTGCGGTTCGATGGATTCAGAAACGTGAGCGTTCCGCGGCCAAATACTTGAAAGAGTTTTCGCAGCGCAATCATGTTGCGCGTCCAGTGCAAAAGGCTCGACTGATCGCTAAGTTGCGCTTCCACATTCACGACCTGGTAGCCGTAAATGGGGTCCATCACCACCGGCAAATACAGACGCGCAGGATCGCATTTGGAGAAACCCGCATTTCGATCCGAGGTCCATTGCATAGGAGTGCGAACACCATTACGGTCACCAAGATAAATGTTGTCGCCCATCCCAATCTCATCGCCGTAGTAGAGAATCGGCGTGCCGGGGAAGCTGAGCAGGAGCGAATTTAAAAGTTCAGTACGTCGACGATTGTTGTCGACGAGGGGAGCCAACCGGCGTCGGATGCCCACGTTGATGCGCATGCGCGGATCGGCCGAATAGGCAAAATACATATAGTCGCGCTCGTCATCGGTCACCATCTCAAGCGTCAGCTCGTCGTGATTGCGCAGGAACAGCCCCCACTGGCAGTTGTCGGGAATGGGCGGTGTCTGCGCCATGATATCGGTAATCGGAAGCCGGTCTTCCTGACGAAGCGCCATGTAAATGCGCGGCATCAGTGGAAAATGGAACGCCATGTGGCACTCGTCGCCATCGCCAAAGTATGGGCGTACGTCCGCCGGCCACTGATTGGCTTCCGCAAGAATCAGACGATTCGCGTAGTCTGCATCAATCGCTGCACGCAGAGTCTTCACCACCGCATGAGTTTCAGGCAGATTTTCACATGAAGTTCCATCCCGCTCGCAGAGGTATGGGATCGCGTCCATGCGCAGCCCGTCAACCCCCATATCAAGCCAGAAGCGCATCGCCTTCAGCACTTCTTCCATGACCAGCGGATTGTCGTAGTTAAGGTCAGGTTGGTGTGAAAAGAAACGATGCCAGTAGTAGGCCTTCGCAGTTTCGTCCCACGTCCAGTTCGATTTCTCCGTGTCGGTAAAGATGATGCGCGCGTCTTTGTACCTAGCATCGCTCTCTGACCAGACATACATATTGCGTTCCGCCGAACCTGGAGCGGCATGGCGCGCGGCTTTGAACCATGGATGTTGATCGCTAGTGTGATTCACCACCAATTCGATCATCACCTGCAGGCTGCGGTGATGAGCGGCGTCGAGGAACGCTTTGAAATCACCCAGCGTTCCATACGAGGAGTTGACGTCTGTGTAATTGGCGATGTCATATCCATCGTCCCGCAATGGAGATGGAAAGAATGGCAATAGCCAGATACAGGTGATTCCCAAATCCTTCAAATAATCGAGACGCGACAGGAGTCCCGGGAAATCACCGATGCCATCGTTATTCGAATCCGCAAACGCGCGAACGTGGAGTTCATAGATAATCGCATCCTTGTACCAAAGGGGATCCGTTGTGCTTGCGATCTTCTTCACGCTTTCGCTCTCCCGGAAATCTCAGTCGGTACGACGTCATTGGATTCGGCTCACACGAAAGATGTGCGCCGGCCGAACGCCCGGCTGCAGCGCCACATAATTGCGGTCCCGCCAGGTGTACCGGATGCCGTTCAGCAGGTCGTCGACAAGAAAGCCATCACTTGCGGAACAGCCGATCTTGTCGAGATCGAGATTCGTCCAGCCGCTTTGTTCATTGAATGAATCGAGATTCACCACCACTAGAATCGTGTTATCGAGGCCGGGCGTCGTCTTCGAATAGCAAATCAACTGCGGGTTGTCGATCGAGTGGAAGTACAGTGATCCGTTTGACTGCAAAGCACGATTTGCATGACGGATCTGGTTGAGCTTCGTAATGAGTGGCACAAGCGAATCCGGTGCGTTACGGTCGCGCTGTCGGATCTCGTATTTCTCGCTGTCCAGATACTCCTCTGACTCGGTTTTTCCGCTTGGCGGACTGGCCGGAGCGTTTTCTCCAAGTTCGTACGCGGGGCCATAGATGCCATAGCTCGAAGAAAGGGTCGCGGCAAGAATCAATCGATGCATAAACGCCGGGCGCCCACCTTCCTGCAGCGTTTTGTGCAGTATG
This sequence comes from uncultured Acidobacteriaceae bacterium, assembly GCA_963841365.1. Classification (GTDB taxonomy): domain Bacteria; phylum Acidobacteriota; class Terriglobia; order Terriglobales; family Acidobacteriaceae; genus Telmatobacter. The sequence goes on along the minus strand of CAWJDG010000086.1, from coordinate 29,256 downwards.
TCTGGCGTATTCGGCCAGAAATTTGGTTGGAAGTATTCACTTACCGGCGGCCGCGTGAGCTCTTCCAGATAGCTTTGCAATTCGGACTTCGAGTTACGCCACGTAAAGTATGTATACGATTGTGTAAAGCCCCGCTTGGCCAGGCCGTACATCACGCGCGGCCGCGTGAATGCTTCCGCGAGAAAAATCGTGTCGGGATAGCTCATTCGCAAAGTGCTCAGACACCACTCCCAGAAGGGCAGCCCCTTCGTGTGCGGGTTGTCGACGCGAAACACGCGCACGCCGCGGTGAACCCAGAATTCGAACACTGAATAAAGCTCGTCCCAGAGGCCGCGCCAATCGGGCGATTCAAAATTCAGCGGATAAATATCCTGGTATTTCTTGGGAGGATTCTCCGCATATTGAATCGACCCGTCGGGCCGGATAACGAACCAATCGGGATGCTCTGTGACCCATGGATGATCGGGCGAACACTGGAATGCAATGTCCAAAGCGATCTCAACACCGTGCGATCTGGCAGCGGCAATCAGGTTGTCAAAATCAGCGAACGTGCCAAGCTCCGGATGAATTGATCTGTGGCCCCCTAAATCTCCAGCAGCCTGCGCACCCAATGCCGAGCTCGCCATCGCGGCTCTGTCGCCGATCGCCCACGGACTCCCTGGCGCATTTGGCGGAGCATAAGTCGAGTTATTCGGTCCTTTGCGGAACGAGCGCCCTATGGGATGTATCGGCGGCAAATAAACGATGTCGAACCCCATCAAGGAAATCTCGGGCAATTGCCTTTCCACATCGCGGAACGTCCCGTGCTGACCTGGTATTGGCGACGCTGATCGAGGAAAAAGCTCATACCACGATGAAAATCGTGCCCGCTCCCGATCCGCCCAAACTGGCAATTCGATCTCGTATCGCGTGGCGTTTGTGAGGTCGGGATAATTCCTCATCAACTGCAAGAGCTCTTCGTCGCATGGATCGTCGAAGTTGGATTGATTCTCATCAGCCAGATTTTCGAAGCCTCGCGCTTTGTCGCGCAATCGTTTCGCGTCATTCGTCCGTGCCCGCTGTGCAGCCGCCTCCACCAGCACAGCTCCGGAGCGAAGCGCAAGCGCAACATCTTGTGCGCTGGAATTGGATCCTATGTTCAGCTCACCATCCGGACCTGGACTTGTGCCCGGAGTTGTGTCGGCAATTTCAGGATCCTTTTGCGCGGCGATCCTTTTCTTCAGTTCGCCCGCCCATGTCGTAAACTGATCCACCCAACCGAGAAGGGTGAAACGCCATGAGCCGAGCTTGTCGACATGGAACGCTCCGCTCCAGAGATCGTTGCCAGTGGCGCGCATTGGTACAAACGACCATCGGCGATCGCTCGAATGACGATAAAGCAAACGAGCGGCCAATTCATCCTTGCCGTCAGCAAAGATTGCTGCTGTGACGACGACTTCATCACCCGCAACCCGGCGGATGTGATGACGGCCTGCATCGATCTGAGGGTTAACGTCCTCGATCACAACGCGCCTGCGACCATTGGGCGGTTTCAATGGCATGCGGGTCCTCAACACAGAGCACCACCGCCATTGATTGGCCGAAGGAACGCTTAAGTTGGCCGCACATCGAACGCCAGGGGTTCGCCAATTGAGCAGCAGTAACTATAAAGATGCACAAAAGCGGAGACGGGTTTGTTCAACCCGCATGTCAAAACACCCTTAAGTAACTCATCTTCTGAGAGTTCGCCCAAGACACAGAATCAACTTGATTTGGCGTCACTGAATCTCATTGCTACCCAATGCTGCTGCTTCGTCCCACTGACGCCTACGCTACCTCCGAAACCTAGAACCGCCAACGTCGTCGCGCACAGACCAAAAGGCACCGGGTGAGCAGGCTGCCGGATTTTGGGACCGGGAACATTTTCGAGAGTGACCTCCCGACGCGGCGGTATTTGACGGCTCTCGGCGAGTTTCTCCGGGCTCCGAGGATGATGCATGTTCGCCGTGTGCCGGAGCGTCCGAACGCAAATTAATGTAACGCTTTGACATTCACAATCTGAGGCGAACCCAACCGAATGAGACGCGGCCCAGCTGGGCTTACCGTGGCTGGGCGATGGCATCCAGTTCCGTTGCCCTGAAATCTAAGTCCAACATGCCAACGGAATTGCATTGGCAGGCAATTGCGCTGCGTCTGATCTTGACCGTCGCTGCCGGCGGTCTGCTTGGCGTTGAGCGAAGCAAGACCGGGCATGCTGCGGGCCTGCGCACCACTCTGCTGGTCACTCTGGCAGCTTCGATCGCAATGATTCAAATGAACCTGCTCATCCCTACCAACGGGAAGCCAGATAACTCCTATGCAGTCATGGACTTAATGCGTTTGCCGCTCGGCATCTTAACTGGGGTTGGATTCATAGGCGCAGGTGCGATTATCCGCAAGAACGAACTGATCCTAGGATTGACCACTGCTGCGACCATGTGGTTCGCAACGGTGGTCGGCCTCTGCATGGGCGGAGGACAACTGATTCTGGGCACGGTCTCGACAGTCATCGGCTTCGGCGTTCTTTGGGGACTGCGATACGTCGAAACTCACATCGAGCGAAATCAAATTGCTGAGTTGAAGATCACCTTGCAAGGCGACCGGCTTCTACCTCACGAATTGCGAGGACAACTGAAGACAGCCGGCTTTCATCTCAAATCACTCTCTTTCACTGATTGCATTAAAGAGCATCGCAGGAAATTCGATTACGAACTACGTTGGACGTCTCCGCGCGAGAGTCTTGAAGTTCCTTCGATACTCGCAGAACTCGAGTCCCTTCCGGGGTTAATTGAGCTGGAATGGAAGGCGTCTGGCCCCGGGCCGCAGTAGCCTAGGCCGAGTCAACCGCCTTGGTTCGAGAAGCATCCAGAAGCAGTCAACCGCGAGAGGCTTGCGGAGTTCCTTGGGTGGACATTTCCCTGATCAACATCCACGTCGATGCAGTCCAGTGGCGATTCGGATGAATCGGAACGTGTCTCGGATTGTCCGCATCCGACAGTGCAAGGAGATGGAATGCGCTCGAAACAGATTGCTGATGATCCAAAGACATTTGCCCTCATCTTCGAAACGGGCGATGAGGTCCTCTCATCTCTCAAAAGATTTGCTGCAACGAACGGTCTTTCGGGCAGCAGTTTCAAGGCCATCGGCGCACTCAGCCGTGTTGAGCTCGGATGGTTTAACTGGGACACAAAGAGCTATCAAACTGCAGTCAACTTTGAAGAGCAGGTTGAATTGCTTTCGTTGGTTGGAGACATTGCGGTCAAGGATGCTGAACCACAGATTCATGCCCATCTTGTCGTGGGGCGAGCAGACGGGACTGCATACGGTGGCCATCTGACGAGTGCGACGGTGCGTCCAACCTGTGAACTTATCCTTACCGAAAGCTCGCAACACCTGAGGAAACAGATCGATCCAGAATCAGGAATTGCGCTCATTCGCTTCTAGCTGAATATTCACGCGATCTGCCTGTCGAAGCTCTTCCAAGTTCGAGACGGTCGATGGGCAAACTTATCGAATTAGTAAACAAATTCTCCGGCGTTTCCCCGAACGCCCTGGTCATTTGCCTGATTGTCCTGATCTCGGCTGCCTTCCTGATTCACAGTCGAAGGAGCCTTTAACCCGCCAGCATCTGGCGAGCGTTCCACTCTTGCTGCATCAACGCCGGCGACTGGGGTCATGTTCTGGCCGTTGCTCAGAGGAATGAACACGCGGAAGCATGTAAGCGACGTCCCTCCGTGCCTGTGGCAGCGAAACGCGATGGCGCCTCCGTATTTCTGTACGATCCCTTTGCTGATCCACAGGCCCAATCCCGTTCCTTTCGTCGACTTGGTGCTGTAAAACGGTTCGAAAAGGCGTTTCGCGTCCTCTACGCGGATTCCCACCCCCGTATCCAGGACGTACATTGCGGTGCCGCGACGCTGCGTCACCCAATCGACTGCCTGTCGAATATGAATCGTCAGTCGACCACCTTCAGGCATCGCCTGGATCGCGTTCAAAACTAGGTTCATCACTACCTGCCGCAATTCAACCGGAAATCCATTAACGGGAAACGTTGAGTCGTATTTCTTGTGAACCTCGATGTGACGATTCCGCAATTCGCGCTCCTGTAATTGGAGTACATCATCAACGAGCTCGTGGATGACGACTGGAATAGGCCACTTGGACTCCCGATAAAAGCTCAGGGTCTGTTTCGTGATGTGCGAAACGCGCTGCAATTCCTGCTCTGCCATGTGCGCAATCTGTTTGGCATTTTCGTCCAAAGACGGATGATCGTGAAGCAGGTAAAAGATATTTGTGATCGCGGCAAGCGGGTTGTTGATCTCATGCGCGATGATCCCGGCAACCCGACCCATCGCGGCGAGCTTCTCGTTCTCCCGCAGAGCTTCTTCAGCGCGCATCTGAGCTGTAATATCCCGCCCAACCTCCAGCACCGCATTACCCTCGCGGTTCATCGTCTTTCTGCAGGCCACGAGAATTTCTTTTCCATCCTTGGTGGTTTGAATCAGATCCCCCTGCCATGAACCGCTCCGAAATAGCGCATCATCCACATCGCTGCGCGGCACTGGAAAGACGGTCTTCAAGAGTTGATGCATGTCCTGCCCTAATACTTCGTCTCTTCGCCAACCATAGAGGTTCTCGGCACCAGAATTCCAGAAACGGACCGATCCATCTGGATCCCGCTCCGTAATAGCCTCGGTGGCAATCTCAAGAAGCTCGGCGCGTTTTCGAAACTGCATCTCGCTCAGACGAAGCTCTTCGGTTCGCTCATGCACCAATTCTTCTAAATCTCGGTTCAAGACCTCCAGTTGGTGAGTCTTTCGATGCAGTTCCGCGAAGATTCCAACTTTAGCGCGGAGAATGTCAGGAACAACGGGGACAGAAATGTAATCTACCGCACCGCTGCGGTAACCCTGGATGCAATCGGAATCGGTCAGGTGCACGCCCGTGATGAAAATAATGGCGGTCTTTCGAAATCGGGGATGCTGGCGAATAATGTCAGCGAGTTCGAATCCATCCATTTCGGGCATGGAAACATCCATTAGCACGACGGCGACGTCAGTCTTAAGGAGAATATTCAGCGCGCTGCGAGCAGACGTAGCACGGATCAGATTTTCTCCCAGATCGCCAAGAATTGCTTCGTAGCTCAGGAGTTTTGACGGCTCATCGTCCACCATCAGAATGTTGACTTTTTCATCCGCTGTCATCGACACGCCTCCGGCCTCAAACCTCGCTACTAGCGATGCAGCCACATCCGCAACGCTGACAGGAGTTGCTCAGTATTTACGGGTTTAGCGAGATACTCTGATGCGCCCGCCTCAAGGCAGCGCTCCCGGTCTCCTTTCATTGCTTTGGCTGTCAAGGCGATAATCGGCAAACGCCGCAGCGCCTGATTCTGCCGGATGACCTGCATCGTTTCGTACCCGTCCATCTCAGGCATCATAATGTCCATCAAGACAATCGCAAGATCCGGTGTGGTTTCGATGGTTGCAATGGCTTCGCGGCCCGTCCCGGCCGAAAGAACTTTCATGCCGCGGCGCTCGAGTACGCTGCTGACGGCGAAGATATTGCGCACGTCGTCGTCAACTACCAGGACCTTACGGCCGGCGAGTGCATCGTCAGATCGGTGGAGCCTCTCGAGCATCTGCTGCTTTTCGTTGGGAAGGTCGGCGATCACGCGATGGAGGAAAAGCGCGGTTTCATCCAGCAATCTCTCCGGCGACTCTACGTCTTTAACGACCACGCTGCGGGCCAAAGTATGTAATTGGGCATCCTCGTCCGCCGTCAATTCCCTGCCCGTGAACACTACCACCGGCAGATCTCGCAGGCTCGGCGTGTCCCGCAGTTCTTCCAACACCTGAAACCCGGTCATATCTGGCAAGCGTAGATCGAGCACTACGCAGTCGTAGCTTGCTTTACTCAAAGCATCGAGTGCAGCCGATCCCGTATCGACTATATCGATGTCGATATCCTCATACCCTAGAAGTTCGCGCGTGCTCAGTTGCTCGGCAGGATTGTCCTCCACCACCAGCAGCCTCTTGCGCCGAGGCTGTGAATATTCGCGAATCCGCGTGAGAGCGGACTCAAGTTCCTCGGTCGTTGATGGCTTGGTGACAAAGGAAAACGCGCCTCGTGAAAGTCCGTGATGCCGATCCTCGTCGAGCGTCAGCATCTGGACGGGAATGTGGCGCGTCCGTGAATCCTGCTTGAGATGGTTTAGTACCGTCCAGCCAAGCATGTCAGGAAGAAACACGTCCAGCGAAATCGCGGTTGGGCTGTATTCGCGTGCAAGGGTCAGCGCCTCGGTTCCGCTTTGAGCTACCAAAACTTTGAAGCCCTTATCGCGAGAGAGATCGCACACGACGCGTGCATAATGAGGATCGTCCTCGACGATCAGCAGCACTGGATCGCCTTCCTCTAGACGGCCCCGATCGTCATCCGGGCGCACGTCCTGCTCAACTACAGATACTTTCGTGAGGAATGCTTGGGCCGCAGGCGCGGCGCCACTCTTCTCCCCTTTTCCAATGGCAGGCGCCGCCGGCCCCACGTAGGTTTGCGGCAGATAGAGCGTGAACGTGCTGCCCTGCCCGGGCGTGCTTTTTAGCTGAATTTCGCCACCGAGCAAGCTCGCCAGTTCTCGGCTGATCGCCAGGCCCAGACCCGTACCGCCGAACTTCCGGCTCGTGCCTGCATCCGCCTGTTGAAACGCCTCGAAAATGATGCGCTGTTTTTCTGCCGGAATGCCTATGCCGGTATCGGTCACCTCGAAAGCGATGACTGAACCTGCGCCGCTGAGGATCGGGTGGTCGGCGCTCCATCCGGTCGACGCACTCGATACTCGCAGGTGAACGCCGCCCTGTTCGGTGAACTTAAAGGCGTTCGACAGCAGATTCTTGAGCACCTGCTGCAGACGCTTCGAGTCAGTCACCAGGCTGCGGCCCATGCCCGGATCAGCCGTGACCTCGAAAGATAGCTTGCGGTTTTCGGCCTCGTGGCGGAATGGACGTGAGACTGTTTCAAGCAGCGCTCCAAAGAAGATCTCCTCCGCTTCCACCGATACGGTTCCAGATTCGATCTTGGAGAGGTCGAGGATGTCGCTGATGAGATTGAGCAGGTCAGTTCCCGCGCCGTGAATGGTTCGCGCGAATTCGACCTGTTTTGCTGAAAGGCTGCCGTCCGGATTCTCGGCAAGCTGCTGCCCGAGCACCAGAATACTATTGAGTGGCGTGCGCAGCTCGTGTGACATGTTGGCCAGGAACTCTGATTTGTACTTCGATGTAAGCGCCAGCTCACGCGCCTTTTCTTCGAGCGCACGCCGCGCCTGCTCAATCTCCTGGTTCTTGCGCTCAACCTCGAAGTTTTGCGCCGGCCAACTCTTGCGCCTTCTGCGCAAGCTGTTCATTGGTCTGCTGCAACTCCTTCTGCTGCGTTTGCAATTCGATGGCCAGTTGCTGCGACTGCTTCAATAAGGCCTCAGTCTGCATGGTCGCCTCGATGGAGTTGAGCACGATTCCAATGCTGGCCGTGAGCTGCTCAAGGAACGCCAGATGCGATGCCGTGAATGCGTTCAGGCTCGCCAGCTCAATGACAGCTTTGACACGATCCTCAAAGAGCACTGGGAGAACAATTACGTTTTTCGGCTTTGCTTTGAAAAGTCCTGAGTGGATGGGAGCAGTTCCCCTTGGCAAGTCGGTAATCAACATGCGTCGCTTCTCTGAGGCGCACTGACCGACGAGACCTTGACCTATCCGCACTTCTCCGATGTACCCTTCGGGCGTGTCGGCAAATGTGGAGAGCAGCACGAGCGCTCCCGAACCTGACGTGGGCTCGTTTCCGCCCATCTGGTAGATCACGCCCTGCTGCGCGTTCACGAGCGGAGCCAGTTCGGAAAGAAGCATTCTACCTACAGTTCCCAGATCGCGCTGACCCTGCAACATGCCGGTAACTCGCGCGAGGTTGGTTTTCAGCCAGTCCTGCTCTGTGTTGCGGTCTGTGGTCAGCCGCAGGTTGTCGATCATGGTGTTGATGTTGTCTTTGAGCTCGGCCACCTCGCCGCGAGCTTCCACTTGAATCGACCGCGTCAGATCGCCCTTGGTAACGGCGGTGGCAACTTCAGCGATGGCACGCACTTGGTTGGTCAGGTTGTCGGCCAGCAGGTTGACGTTGCCGGTGAGATCCTTCCATGTACCGGCAGCGCCGGGCACGTTGGCCTGGCCGCCAAGGCGCCCTTCCACGCCGACCTCTCGAGCCACCGTGGTCACCTGGTCGGCAAATGTCGCCAGGGTGTCGGTCATGTTGTTGATCGTCTCGGCTAGGGCAGCGACTTCGCCCTTCGCGTTCACCGTTAGTTTCTGGGTCAGAGCGCCGTTAGCGACCGCTGTGACAACCTTCACAATGCCGCGCACCTGTTCGGTAAGGTTCGCAGCCATCACGTTCACGTTATCCGTGAGGTCCTTCCAGGTTCCGGCGACACCTGGCACCTGCGCCTGGCCGCCCAGTTTGCCTTCGGTCCCCACTTCGCGAGCGACGCGCGTCACCTCGGCGGCGAATGCGTTGAGCTGATCGACCATCGTGTTGATGGTGTCTTTGAGTTCGAGAATTTCGCCCTTCACATCGACCGTGATCTTGCGGCTCAAGTCGCCGCGAGCCACCGCAGTGGTCACTTCGGCAATGTTGCGCACCTGCGCAGTGAGGTTTCCGGCCATCGCATTCACTGAGTCGGTCAAGTCCTTCCACGTTCCGGCGACGCCGGGCACGTTGGCCTGGCCGCCAAGGCGCCCTTCCGATCCCACTTCGCGCGCCACGCGCGTGACCTCTGCAGCGAACGAGCGAAGTTGCTCGACCATGGTGTTCAGCGTCTCTTTGAGCTGCAGAATTTCGCCGCGAACGTCGACAGTGATTTTGCGCGAGAGGTCGCCATTGGCAATGGCCGTTGCCACCTCGGCAATGTTACGCACCTGCGCCGTCAGGTTGCCGGCCATAAAGTTCACAGAGTCGGTAAGATCCTTCCATGTACCAGCGACTCCCGGAACGACTGGCCTGGCCGCCAAGCTTGCCATCAGTACCCACTTCGCGCGCCACGCGCGTCACTTCGCCGGCAAACGCGTTGAGCTGATCGACCATCGTGTTGATCGTGTTCTTTAGCTCGAGAATTTCACCTTTTACATCGACTGCAATCTTGCGGGACAAGTCGCCGCGCGCCACAGCCGTGGTCACTTCCGCGATGTTTCTCACCTGTCCAGTGAGGTTGGAGGCCATGGAATTGACGGAGTCTGTGAGATCTTTCCATGTTCCCGCGACCCCAGGCACGTTGGCCTGGCCGCCGAGCCGTCCTTCAGTTCCCACCTCGCGCGCCACGCGCGTCACTTCGCCGGCAAAGCGGTTGAGTTGGTCGACCATCGTATTGATGGTTTCTTTAAGCAGCAGGATTTCGCCGCTCACGTTCACTGTGATCTTTTTTGAAAGGTCGCCGTTCGCGATTGCCGTAGAAACTTCGGCGATGTTTCTCACCTGGCCGGTAAGGTTCGAAGCCATCGAGTTCACGTTGTCCGTAAGATCCTTCCATGTGCCGGCGACGCCGGGCACCTGCGCCTGGCCACCAAGGCGTCCTTCGGAACCCACCTCGCGAGCGACGCGCGTCACTTCGCCGGCGAACGCGTTGAGCTGATCCACCATCGTGTTGATGGTGTCTTTGAGCTCCAGAATCTCGCCTTTTACGTCGACGGTGATCTTGCGGCCAAGTCGCCGCGGGCCACGGCCGTCGCAACTTCTGCGATATTGCGGACCTGGCCTGTCAGGTTCGAGGCCATGAAGTTGACGTTGTCGGTAAGATCCTTCCACGTTCCCGCGACACCAGAGACCTGTGCCTGGCCGCCGAGCTTTCCATCCGTACCCACTTCGCGCGCGACGCGCGTCACTTCGCCGGCAAATGCATTCAACTGATCCACCATCGTATTGATGGTGTTCTTCAGCTCCAGAATTTCACCCTTCACGTCGACGGTGATCTTACGGACTAGGTCACCGCGGGCCACAGCCGTAGTGACTTCGGCAATATTTCGGACCTGTGCTGTTAGGTTACCGGCCATTGAATTCACTGAGTCGGTAAGATCCTTCCACGTACCGGCCACTCCGGGCACGTTAGCCTGTCCGCCCAGCCTGCCCTCGGTTCCCACCTCGCGCGCCACGCGCGTTACTTCGCCGGCGAAGCGGTTGAGTTGGTCCACCATCGTGTTCAGTGTTTCTTTCAGCTGAAGCATTTCTCCACGCACGTCCACGGTGATCTTGCGAGACAAGTCGCCGTTGGCGATAGCGGTTGCGACTTCCGCAATATTGCGGACCTGGCCGGTGAGGTTGCCTGCCATGAAGTTGACGTTGTCAGTCAGGTCCTTCCAGGTTCCGGCTACACCAGGCACGTTGGCCTGGCCACCAAGCTTGCCTTCGGTTCCCACTTCACGGGCAACGCGGGTTACTTCGCCTGCAAACGCGTTGAGCTGGTCAACCATCGTGTTGATGGTGTCCTTGAGCTCGAGAATTTCGCCCTTCACATCAACCGTGATCTTGCGGCTCAGGTCGCCGCGGGCCACAGCCGTGGTCACCTCGGCAATGTTGCGGACCTGCGCCGTAAGATTGCCTGCCATGGCGTTGACGGAGTCGGTCAAGTCCTTCCATGTTCCGGCCACGCCGGGCACCACAGCCTGTCCGCCAAGCTTCCCATCGGTACCCACTTCGCGGGCCACGCGCGTCACTTCCGAAGCAAACGAGCGAAGCTGGTCAACCATCGTATTGATAGCTTCCTTGAGCTGGAGAATTTCGCCGCGCACGTCCACGGTAATCTTGCGCGACAGGTCGCCACTGGCCACGGCCGTTGCCACTTCGGCCATGTTTCTGACTTGGCCTGTTAGGTTACTGGCCATCGAGTTCACTGAGTCCGTCAGATCTTTCCAAGTTCCCGCCACTCCGGGGACCATAGCTTGACCACCCAGTTTGCCGTCCGTGCCCACTTCGCGGGCCACGCGGGTGACCTCTGAAGTGAAAACACCAAGCTGTTGGATCATCGTGTTGACGATGTTCGCCGAACGAAGGAATTCGCCCTCTAGGGGGCGGCCATCCACATCGAGGCGGACGGTGCGGGTCAGGTTGCCCTGCGCCACGGCGGCAATCGCATGCGTCACTTCCGTCGTCGGGCGTAGCAGGTCCTCAACCAGGGTGTTGACTGACACTTCCATGTCATCCCACGCGCCGCGGCGTTGCTCTACGCGGATTCGTTCACGCGTCTTCCCCTCTTTACCCACGGCCTGGCCAACACGCTTCAACTCAAATGCCATCTGCTCGTTGGAGGTGACAATCTCATTAAAACTATCGGCAATCTTGCCCGGTAACCCGGTCCACGTCACAGGCAGCCGGACGCTGAAGTCCCCATCCTTCATTCTTTGCAGACTTTGCAAAATCGCGGCCATGTGCTCATAAGATTCGGGCCTGTGGGCGCCGTCGCCATTCGAAAGACTGTCCGGGCCGTTTTGGCCGGAGATGGGTGGTTCAACCACTGACGCCATATTGTTTTCGACTCCTGACGGAAGGGTGGGAAAGCGCGAGCGCAGGCGAAGAGCCTAGAAACTTCGAAGGTGCTTAGACTGCGTCCGCACAGATACCGGGAGTGAATCTGTAGCAAAGATGCTCCCATTCAAGCGGAGGTTGTCTCGGCCCATAAAAATTGAATTCGAGATACAAAAATAGGCGACAGTATCGCGATGGAGGGATTCCTGCCGAGCGCAAACGGATCCTGCTAAACTCCGGCGCAACAGTAACTTCTGGCAATCGGGAAGGACCAACACCGGCTCCCCTTGCGCGCAGAAAAAGCATTTGCGCGACCCGTCGTGTCCCTCGCTTGCAGTGCCGAATTATCTGGCCGCGCTGCTCAAGGCCATCGGGTATATGCGCTCTGCGATGTCCGCGAACTCCTGGTTGACCAGCTCCTCCTCACGAAATGTCTGCTCAAGCAACCGCAGGTCATCGTCGTGCCCCAGAATTCGTGCGAATTGCCGCAGCGCGCCGTATGCCGCGATCTGATAGTGCTCGATTCGCTGTGCTTCGGCAATCAGAGCGGCCTCCCGAACCGGAACGTGAGCGGCATCCTCACTCACGTCCTCGGCCTCATCAAACAATGCGTAAACAACCTTGCACTTCAGTGGGTCCGCGGCGCCGGTTGCGCGTTGAAGGATTTGGCGAAGGCGGGAGGCATGCGCATGCGTAGCTTCCATATTGCGCAGAAGAACCTGATTGAGTTCTGGATCTTCGGTCGCCTCCGCCATGGTCAGGGTCTTGATGCCAATCATTTCCTCGGCCGATAGAAGCAGACGAAGTTCCTTCACATAGAGCGCTTGAAGATCAGGCATCTTTTCGATGAGCAATTTCATGGTGTCCCCCAGGAACTACCGGCGAGCCGATCGGCTGCGTAGAGTCCCGCAATCAACCAACCGCGTGAATTTAGTCACAACCCGCGATTCTCCAAAACGTCGCGAACGCCTCACCTGCCTTCGTGGGATGCATTGCCTATTCACACTGTTGCTCTTTCGCTCAGATCAGGGCGACACAGTGCTTAGAGTTTTTGAGGACGTAAACGAGAGCCGTAAAGAGCACCAAGGCCGACCGAACGACCGATTTCAGAGCGCTACGCATCACAATGAGGATGATTCGCAAACTAAAATCTGGACAATTTCGGCTGTACTCGAGGAAAAAGAACGCGGAAACGGGAAAACGCCGGAACCTGGGAACGTTTGCAACTCTTGAGAAGGCGAAGCAGCACGAGCGCGAGGTGCAGTACTTCAAGAGGCATTGAATCAAAACTGGGCGATCGCATCGCGAGGCTGCTCGGCGCCTGCGATGCGTGCCTTAGGAGCATATAACAATCGCTCATGCAGCGAAAAAATGGTCGCGGAAAGTCACCACGGACTCCACGCATCCTCCGCAAGGGTTATTTACAAGGGATCCCCAGATGATCGCACGATCATTGGCCTCAAAGAAGGTATCGCCGAAAGGACCCGCCTCTGGAATGAGGATGCTGACGTTCTTCATCAACCGCGCTGGGAAGAACCTGAGCGCATCGCGCAAAGCGAAGTTGCAAAAGGCCAAGGAATTGCTCTCGCAGCGAATGAAGGCCGCTCCCGCACGAGACAAGGCGGCATAGCCGACGGCCGCGAGAGCGGCATTGCTCTGCAATGCGGAACGAGTGCATCAACTGCCCCGGGAGAAACCGCTTGCATTGGCGCTGCATCTGAGTGAAAATCGGCGGATGCCTTGTGTCCCCACGTGTGGAGGCGGAGATGGCCGGTCGTCCTTATTGGTCTGGGCAGTTCAGAATTTCGCTGGTCTCGTTTGGGATTCAACTATTCCCCGCTACGGACTCCCGCAGTGGAGTGACATTTCACCAAATCGATCGCGAAACCGGGCAGAGAATCCGACATCAGAATGTGGTCGAAGGTGATGACCAACCCGTCCAGAATTCCGAAATCGTCAAAGGCTACGAGTACACCAAGGGAAACTATCTGATCGTCGAACCCGATGAGATTGCCAATCTGCGTATCGAGACCAAAAACGTGATCGACGTGCGGCAATTTGTCGACCTCGATGAGCTCGATCCTGCCTTGTTTGAAAAACCGTACTTCGTCGTCCCGGAACCCAAAGAGTCTCCCGAAGCCTTTGCAGTGATGCACAAAGCCATGCAGGAGGCGGGGAAAGCGGCAATCGGAGAGATTGCGTTCGGCGGGCGGGAGCATCTGTTGGCCATCGCTGTGCCGCCCCATCATTCAGAGCCGGGCATGATGGCATATACGCTTCGCTACTCAGAGGAACTGCGCGATAGTAAGGAGTACTTTTCCTCGATTCCCGCCCTCAAGACTCAGAGTATCGACAAGAAGCAACTTGCCTTGGCGACCCAGTTGATCGACGCCTATAGCCATCCACTGAAACTCGAAGAGTACAAGGATGACTATGAAGAAGCACTGCGAGAGCTGATCGAAGCAAAGCAAAAGAATGCGCCGCTGCCACTTGAAGAAAAGAAGGCCGGGCCGGCCAAGGTTATTAATCTGATGGATGCCCTGCGGCGAAGCGTCTCCGGAGCCAAAAAACCACCGGCCAGCGAGCGCCGCGGCAGTTCCAGAGCCGTGCCGAAGAAAGGGCCTGTGCTTGTGGGAGCCGGTAGGCGCAAGCATAGGGCTGCGTAGGTGATGGCTTCACGAAAACATCCACCAGTGTCCGGAGATGCAAAGAGTCAGCTTGCCCGTTATCAACGGATGCGCAACTTCAGCGTAACGGCAGAGCCGCGCGGCAAGAAGCAGAACACCAGGCGCGGCATCGAAAAGCTGCCGTTTGTCGTCCAGAAGCATGCGGCCACTCGCCTGCACTACGACTTCCGGCTGGGCTGGGATGGAGTCTTGAAGAGCTGGGCTGTCACAAAAGGTCCCAGTTACGACCCAGCCGACAAACGTCTCGCTGTGCAGGTCGAAGATCATCCTTGGGAATACCGCGACTTCGAGGGGACGATTCCCAAAGGGCAGTATGGCGGCGGCACCGTGATGGTCTGGGACAAGGGCGACTGGTCTCCGCTCGGTGATGTCGATCAGGGGTTAAAAGACGGTCACCTCAAATTTGAGCTGCGTGGGAAGAAATTGAAGGGCCATTGGGTTCTGGTCCGCATGCACGGCCGCGCCGGAGGAACGGACAAGGCAAATTGGCTGCTAATCAAGGAGAAAGACAACTTTGTTCGGGGCGGTTCCGATCAAGCAATCACTGAGGAAGCTCCAAACAGCGCAGCCACCGGACGGACCATGGAAGAAATTGCGGCTGGCAACGGACGAGTCTGGCATTCGAACCGAAGCAACGACAGCGGCGCAAAAGAGTCTGGACGCGCCGCCCCACGCAGAGCGGTCTCTGCGTCCGCCTCAAGCAACAGATCGGCCACCGAACCGTCGCAGGGCCTCAAGCACGCGCCCAGGGAAAGGTTCCCCGGCTTTATTACGCCTGAGCTGGCGCGGCAAACCGCAACCGTTCCGGCTGGCGGCGATTGGGTACACGAACTTAAGCTTGATGGTTACAGAATCCAAATCCAGATACACCCAAACCAAACGAACCGCGCGAAAACCCGCAGGGTGCGACTGCTCACGCGCAAAGGGCTCGATTGGACCGCTCGCATGCCCGACATCGCCGCCGCTGCTGCAAAGTTGAGCGTCAAAGACGCAATCCTCGACGGCGAAGCCGTAGCGCTCGACGAACGCGGCGTGAGCAGCTTCGCCGATCTGCAAGCAGCATTTCAGGAGGGCCGGCAGCAATATATCACGTACTTCGCATTCGATCTTCTCCATTTGGACGGCCACAATCTGCGCGGCCTGCCGCTATCGGAGCGGAAGCAAATCCTCAGTCATCTGCTGGAAGACACTGATGGAAATTCGGCTCTACTGCTTAGCGAGGATTTGAAGGCCGACGGAAATGAAGTTTTCAAAAAGGCCTGCGCCCTCGGTGCAGAGGGAATCGTCTCCAAGTTGGCTTCCTCCAAGTACACGTCGGGCCGGAGCAGCGCCTGGCTCAAGCTAAAGTGCCACCTTGAACAGGAATTTGTCATCGGCGGATTCACTTTGCCCTCGAAGGACAACGTCGGGGTTGGCGCTCTTTTGCTGGGCTATTATGATGGCGATAAGTTACGCTATGCGGGGCGCTCGGGAACAGGATTCACTCAGGCAACGCACAAAATGCTGCGCTCCCGGCTTGATCGCCTGCAAACAAAAGAGGCCCCGTTTGTCGATGTTCCGCGTGAGATGCGTCGCGGTGCGCACTGGGTGAAGCCGGAACTCGTCGTGCAGGTTGCGTTCTCAACGTGGACCCGCGACAATTTCGTGCGGCAGGCGGCATTCAAGGGGCTGCGCGAGGACAAGCCAGCGAGGGACGTGGTACGGGAATTAGCCGTCGCGACCAATGGAACAAAACATAGTCCTTCGCGCACGAGTGGCAGCGCAAGGTCGCACTCCTCACCCAGCAGAAAGGGCGCAACAGCGATGAAGAACCTGGCACTCACCCATCCGGATAAGGTACTGGATGCGGAGAGCGGCATGACGAAGCGGCAACTCGCCGAGTACTACGAAGCGGTCGCCGATCATCTGCTCCCACATATTGCCGACCGTCCGTTGAGTGTAGTGCGGTGTCCTGATGGCAACAGCAAGCCTTGCTTTTTCCAAAAGCACGTTGGCCTCGGGTTGCCGACCGGCGTGAAGAGCGTTTCGATTCGCAATCGAAAGACCCACGATAAAGAGGACTATCTCACCGTCGATTCCAGCGAGGGGCTGGTTGGACTGGCGCAGATGGGCGTGCTGGAAATCCACCCGTGGGGCTCGCATAATGAATCGCTCGAACAACCCGATCGCATTGTCTTCGATCTCGATCCCGACCCGGCGATCAAATGGAAGACTTTGGCGGAAACGGCGCGCGAATTCAAACGAAGGCTTGCGAAAATAGGGCTCGAGAGTTTCGTGAAGAGCAC
Source organism: uncultured Acidobacteriaceae bacterium (assembly GCA_963841365.1). Taxonomy (GTDB): domain Bacteria; phylum Acidobacteriota; class Terriglobia; order Terriglobales; family Acidobacteriaceae; genus Telmatobacter. The sequence goes on along the minus strand of CAWJDG010000086.1, from coordinate 12,716 downwards.
CGGCGGAAAGGGTCTTCACGTTGTTGTCCCCATTCGGCCAGATTACGAGTGGCCGGTGATCAAGGAATTTGCCCACGGTTTCGCGTTCAACCTCGAGAGAGAAGATCCTCAGCTATACGTTACAAAAATGACGAAGGCAACGCGCAAAAATCGCATCTATCTCGATTATCTTCGCAACGATCGCGAAGCAACTTCCGTGGCCCCGTATTCGCCCCGTGCCCGAAGCGGCGTCCCCGTTGCCATGCCGCTGCGATGGATCGAGTTGAGCGCCGTGAAGCTCCCGGCATTTCATGTCTCGGATTTCGCGCAATGGAAGCCGCGGCTTCGGCATGATCCGTGGGCCAAACTGCTTACGAACAAACAGAAGCTTACTTCCTCAATTCTGCATTCGTCAGGAGTCAGCACTCCGACGATCCGAGTGTAAAAGTCTCAGGGAGGCTCCGGGATAAATCACCCGCATGGGCGCAAGCTAAGATAGTGCCTCGACAACCTCCGCAAGCTCGCTGCTGTTTGTCCAGATTTGCCCTGCTTGAACCTGCTCCACGCACCGGCGTAGCAACTTGGACGTATTTTCCGAAAGGTAAGACACGCCCCTTGCGCCGGCCCGAAAGGCATTCACAATCAGATGGCGTTCAGGACTATAAAACAGAATGACCGACTTCACCTTCGGAGCAAACTCACCAATCTGCCGCAACACACCTAATCCGCTCAACGGACCGTCAGCCAAAGTGGCGCTGATCAAGGCGACATGCACGTCTTTGGACTGCACGACTTCGAGTACTTCTTGTGCTGTAGTGGCGCCGGCAACCACATGAAAGTAGTTATGGCGGTTCAACGCGCCCATTGTCAGCTCGCGTGTGAGCGCGTTCGGATTTGCAAATAGAACGGAAATGACACCACGCTCATTAGCCACATTCCAGACACCCCGTGAACAGCCTTCAGTGATAGAGGCCCGACTACGGCAACCGACATCTCCGCAGCTAGGACTAGGGAAGATATTGCGGGAGATAACTTCTGAGCTTAAAGCGCCGTGCGCAAGCAACGAACGTAAAGCGGCATGCACAAAAATGGCCCGACCCCAGACATCGCCTAAAACGCGCTCATTCTAATCCGAAAATGCGACAGAATTGGAATAATCGCCGTTCGCTGTGATTTTTGACCAAATTGTCACAGGCTCCACAGATTGGCTCGTCTGTTTGGGGTGATCGGCCCCGGGTATTTTGAACCACGGTAAATGTTAGTCTTCGGCAAGAACCGAGCCCGAGGAGGGCGGAGGACTTTGCCGATGAAGAAGAAACGGTCAGCTCGAGCGCCTTCCGAACATCGGCTTCTTTCGGGTACTTCGCGCCGTCGAAGGTAAGCGTTCTCTGATGCCGCTTTCCGCCCTTCCAGTCCCAGAAGCGGACTTCTCATGCGTAACTCATCGTCCTCGCCACTCGCCTGATGCTACCCTGTTGATATCGTGGTCTTTTCACTTCACTTTCGGCACGTCTCGTTGCAGTCGATTTTCCTTTTGAGAATAGTTCCCGTTTACTCTCGGCGAGGTATAGAGAGAGATGAGAATCTGATGTTCTTGTGAGTTGTTCATCATAATGTGGCCCCGTAGCTCAGATGGATAGAGCAGCAGTTTCCTAAACTGCGGGTCGGCTGTTCGAATCAGCCCGGGGTCACCACCATTTTCTCGAAGTCCACTTCTCCAGTCCCACATCTCTAGCATGGACAAATTTCTCTGCCCAGATGGTTCCCTCGTTTTATGACCCAGGCGTCTCAGCAGGCACTTTGACTCCACGCTCCGTTCCGGCTATAAATATTCATGTCATGGAAGTCGTTTCCATGACATCACTGCTGCAGCCCCACACCGCAGCTCAACTCATTACTGAAATCGCCAGGATGCTCGGGAAGGCGGTGAAACTCCGCCACTGCCCCGCAACTGTGAGCGCACCTGCAGCGGTTCTCGTCCTATATTGGCGTTGGAACCATGCAGGATTTTCAGCTTGGGCCCATCCGCTCAAAGCGGAAATGCCCATCAAACCACCGGAGCCGAGCCAGTTTGGTTCGGCTTTGGGAAGGCGGCTGAAAGCAGCGCAAGTCAGGAGACCGGTCCGAGGCGTTCCTAACCGCTTTCGCGTTCCGAGGGGAACGAAGGAGCTTACATGCCGACTCCCAATCTCTTGCGCTCAATCTCCAGCCGCCTCGTCGCATGCGTCTTTGCATCGGATCTCTCTCGCGCACTCGCCGCACTTTTTCTTGCCCTCTTCGCCGCCGCCTGTCCCGCCGCTTCCGTCCGTGGCGTAGTCACCGATGCCACGGGCGCCAAGGTGGTCGGCGCCAGCGTATCTCTCTTCTCCAACGGCCAAGTCGTTGCCTCGGCACTCTCCTCACCCGACGGCAGTTTTCAAGTTCTTAGCGGAACTGCTGGTCGTTTCTTTCTCATTGTCTCGGCCAAAAGCTTTCGCCAGTTGCAAACGCCTGACTTCTACGCCGGCCAGTTTGATTCCGTCGAGCGCAACATTGTGCTTGAGCCGGCCTGGGTGCGTGAGTCGATCGTCGTCACTGCCACTGGAACTCCTACGCCACAGCCTCAAACCAGTTCCGCGACCACGGTGCTTGGCCCACTCGATCTTGCGCTGCGCAGCGACCTCACGGGCGTTCTGCGGCTCATGCCCGGTACTAGCGCCGTCCAATCGGGCCAGCTCGGTTCCCAAACTTCGCTCTTCGTCCGCGGCGGCGATTCCGACGATAGCAAAGTCCTCCTTGATGGCGTCGATGCAGGCGACCTGGGAGACCAGTTTGACTTCGGGCAGCTCTCCACCACCGCCGTCGAAAGTGCTGAAGTCTATCGCGGGCCCGATTCGAACTTGTTCGGCGCCGGCGCTGAAAGTGGCGTCGTCAGCCTCACCACTCCGCACGGCACCACCAACTTCCCTTCCGTGCTCCTTCAGGGCGAAGCCGGCAGATTCTACACTTCGCGCGAGCAGCTTGAAGTCGCCGGCGCTCACAAGAAAATCGACTACCTCGGCGCTTACAGTTGGCTCCAAACTGCCAACGATCTGCCCAATGATGAATTCCACCTCGGCACGGCGGCAGCCAATCTCGGCCTGGCCCTCAACAGCACCACGCAGATTCGCGGAACTGTTCACTATGGCGTCTCGGCCGTCGGCGTACCCAACGCCATCAATTTTTATGGCGTAGCCGACAACGCTACCCAGAAAAACCAGAACATCTTTGCCAGCGCTTCCATCGACAATCAAACCACGTCGAGCCTTCACAACAGCGTTCGCTACGGCCTCACGCGCAAACGCGAGCAGGAGAGTCTTTGGACTCTATCGGGCAGCCCCGTAGCTTTTACCAACTACTGCTTCGGCCCTGGAACTCTCGGCAGCGCGGTCACGATCGTAGGTGCGAACGGCTACTCAACCACCGGCCAGGCGGTCCTCGATTGTGCGTCCGGCAATACCGGATATGTCTATCAAAGCCAGCTTGTCTCCAATCGCGATCAGCTCGTCTATCGCGGCGACATCACCATCACTCCACATTTGGTAGGCCTCATCGGTTTTCAGTATGAAGACGAGCGCGGCGCCGAACCGAACAGCACCTTCTACCCGCCTGTCGAGCGAAACAATTATGACTATCTTGCCGGAGTCCACGGCGACTTTAAGAATCGTTTCTACTACTCGCTGGGCGGCAGCCTCGAACACTATTCGCTCTTCGGTGTCCAAACGCCTCCACGCGCCGGCGTCTCTTATTACCTGCTTCGCCCCAGCGGTCATGTCTTCAGCGGCACGCGTTTGCTGTTCAATTATGGCCAGTCCGATCGCGAGCCCACTCTCCCCGAGCAGGACGAGTCTCTCTACGCATTCCTCGCCAGCAACGGAGCGCAGTCGACCATCCAGCAGTTGCACATCAATCAAATCGCGGCTCCCGAGGCGCGCACTTACGAAGGCGGTGCAGAGCAAACCTTTTTCGGCGATCACATCATCTTTCGCGCCAGCTACTTTCACAATGAGTTTGGCAAGCAGATCGAATACGTCGGTCTCGATCTGATCCCAGCGCTTCTTCCCAATCTAACGGCCGCGCAGCAGCAGACACTGTATCAAGTACTGCTGCAAAACTTTGCCTACGAGTTGACCATCAATTCTGAGGCGTATCGCGCGCAGGGTATCGAGTCTACGGTTGAGAGCGGCATTGGCAGGAATCTCTTTCTGCGTGGTGGCTACACCTACCTCGACGCCGTCGTGCAGCGCTCCTTCACCAACGACGACGCGATGCTTCTCGGCCCCGTTCCCACCTTCAGGGGCATTCCCATCGGGCCATATTCGCCGCTCAAAGGTGCTCGCCCGTTTCGCCGCGCGCCGCACACCGGCTTTTTTACCGCGACCTTCGCCGACAAAAAGTTCACCGCCTCGTTCACATCTGCGTTCGCAAGCCGCAGCGACGACTCCACTTATCTCGAGGGCGAAGACGCCAATGGCGGCAATAGCCTGCTCCTGCCCAACCGCAATCTCGACTATGGTTATGCCAAGCTCGACCTCGGCGGCAGCTATCAGGTTCTTAGCTGGCTCGACGTCTACGCCCAGGCTGAAAATCTAACCGACGATCAGCACATCGCGCCCATCGGCTACCCAAGTCTGCCATTCACCGTCCACGCCGGAATCCGCCTCCGCTGGGGTCCCGGCAGCGGCCACTGAGTTCGCTCTTGAGCGCAAGTCTCGTGCGCCGGCGCCTCGCCAAATCTGTCCCTGACCAACTTCTCCACGGTGCAACTTCCGGCCTTTGCAGTGGGAAAGCGCCCAATCTGCCGGCATATTCGCCTCCTTTTCCACAAATCGGACCCCAATCTTCCATTTGCTCCGAATTCCATTCAGATTTCTCGCTTTTCCCCTTGGAAACTCCGGTTCCACTGTCCTACAATGTCGTCTCTTGAGAGATTGCAGTACCCCGAGGGCATGCCATTCTGAGGAAGCTTCAACACGCGCAAGTGGCGCGTCTGAATTACGGAATGGATGCAAACAAGCGTTCGCAATGGCGCAAGAGTGCGATCAGAAACTACGAGAAGCTCTTTCGTTGCGATCGACTTAAATTGTTTGTATTCTGGGGTGTCCGTATTGCTCGATTTGGATCGTATCCTCTTGAAGAATGACTGCAGCACTGTAATATTAATCACCTGGCTATAGATTTCCCCAATCCATTTGCCCGGTGTATTCCCCACTCTTCGCGGCTCGGGATGTCCGTTTCCTGCTCACGCGTGTTTTTTGTGCCGTTCACCAGATATTCATTGAGGTTTTGTAACTTGGAGTCTGGGGAAATCGTGATCTACAGAGCTTCCAGGCAGCTTCTCGAGCCCAGGACAGCTCTGTATCTGAGCCAGACTCTTCCCGCGCACTGCGCTTAACGCGGATTCATCGCACAGGCAACAGCGCCTCTTATTCACGCACTCATTGGTCGTTTGCAAACTACCCCTTTGGAGGTCACTTATGACGTTTCATCGAATTCGCCTGGGGCTTTGCGCCCTGGCGCTCTTCATCCTCACCGCGTGCCTGGGCCCCGTAACCCTGAATGCGCAAACCAGCACGCAGGGCGGAGTCACCGGAACTGTTGTGGATCCGTCAGGGGCAGTCATTCCCGGAGCCGCAATCACTATCCAGAACAAGGCAACCAATGCAACTGCCAGGGCAACCACCGATGCCAGCGGCTTCTTCAACGTTCCCCTGCTTGATCCCGGCAGCTACAGAGTCTCCATCGCTGCCCCCGGTTTCGCCCATTACACCGCCGACAACGTACTTGTTGTCGTGGGTCAAGCTACCAGCTTGCAGCCCCGCCTCGCTCTCGCTTCATCCTCGTCCGAGGTTGTCGTCACCGAGCAGGCCCCCGCTGTCAACACTGAGTCGCCCGATTTCACCGCCAGCATCGATCAAAAGGCCCTCGCCAACATTCCCATCAACAATCGCCGTTGGTCGGCCTTGGCCATGTCCACTCCTGGCGTCGTTGGCGATTCCAGTGGCTTCGGCCTCATTAGTGTTCGCGGCATCAGCACGCTGCTCAACAACGTTGAAATCGATGGCGCCGACGACAACAATGCCATGTGGAGCGAGGAACGCGGCCGCACCCGCGAGGCTTATTCCACCTCCGGCATGGCGGTCCGCGAGTTCGCCGTCAACAGCGGCGTATATGCCGCCGAGTACGGACGCGCCGCCGGCGGTGTTGTCACCTCGGTCACCAAGAGCGGCACCAACGGGATCCACGGCGTCGCCTACTTCTTCGATCGCGAAAGCAATTGGAACGCGTTTAACGACTTCACTACCATCACCAAGGCCAACTACACCAGCGGAAATCCGATTCCGACAAGTTTTACCTCATCCCCATTCAAGCCGGAAGATTTGCGCAAGATCTACGGCTTCACCATCGGCGGTCCGATCATTAAGGACAAGCTCTTCTGGATCTACACCTACGACCAGCACACTCACATCAACCCGGGCCTTGCCATTGCCAACCTGTCAAATAGCACAACGGGCTTTTACACAACACCGGCCGCAGCCCTGCCCACGGGAGCAAACTGCAACACTACGACCGGTTATATGAGCGGCGATTCGAATACCACTGATGAATCGGCCTGCACCCTCGCTGCTCGCGAAGGCCTTGCCAGCTATGCCGCAGGCGCTGCCGCATATTCCACCGGCATCGCTACCCTGCTCACCGATTTGGGAGTGGTACCGCGTGACGGATACCAGGAAATCAACACGCCCAAGATTGACTGGCAAGTGAATCAAAGAAATCGCGCCAGCTTCCTTTTCCATCGCCTGCGGTGGGATGCGCCTGGCGATGTGCAAACCGGCACTGCAACCGATTACGCGCTCGATACCTGGGGCACCGACTTCGTCAAGCTGGATTACGGCGTGGCGAAGCTAGAAAGCGTCATTACCCCTTCCATCAGCAACGAACTCCTTTATCAGTACGGTCGGGAGTTGGAAGATGAAGGTCTGCAGCCCCTCAGCGCATACGACAAGGCCAATTTGATTGGCACCGGCGGCAATGTGCCGGAGGTTGCGCTCGATACCTCCATCGGCTTCAATCTCGGAATTCCCTATTACTCCTTCCGCACCGCATATCCGCTGGAGCGCAAGTGGCAGATTGGAGACAGCGTTTATTGGGTGCACCGCAACCATACGTTCAAGTTCGGCGTAGACATGGTGCACAATTACGACTACACGAACGTGCTCAACAATGACCCTAACGGATACTTCACGTACAACTACATCGGAAACTATCTTGCCGATGTTTGGAGTCACAACAATGGCAAGGCGACGGACTCCTGCAATAGCGCGGGCTCGCAGTTCGGCACCGCGACCTTGTCAGCAGTCGGACCAGACCCCTGCTACTCATCTTTCGGCCAAAGCTACGGTCCGCCGATCTTTGCTATCTCCACCACGGACTATGGCTACTTCGCGCAGGACAACTGGAAGATCACACCGCGTCTGACCCTTGAGTTGGGCTTGCGCTACGACTACGAGGCCGTTCCGCCTCCGCCGATTCCCAATTCCGTGCTTCCGGTAACGGCCAATCATCCCAGCGACAAGAACAACTTCGGCCCCCGGCTCGGCTTTGCCTACAACGTCTTTAACGATGCCAAGACCGTTCTGCGCGGCGGCTACGGCATGTACTACGGCCGCATACCGAACAGCCTGATCCTCCTCACCTACCAGAACTCCGGTAATCTCACGGGAGGCCAGTACACCACAACCTTCAAATCGGTGGTTTCAGGCCCAACTCCGCAAGGTCCCATGCTGCCCTATCTGTTTGCAGGCTCTACCGCTGCGCCCACTCCGGCCGTCCTCTACTTGGCGAAGAATCTGCAAAATCCCATGGTGCACGAGTATGATCTGGCGCTGCAGCAGGAGTTTGGCCGCGGCACGGTCCTCTCGCTCAGCTACTTGGGTGCGCTGGGACGTGAGCTACCGAATTACCTCAACCTCAACTTCGATCCCACCACGGCGCAAACTTCAACCATCACCGTGATCGACACCACCGGCAAGGGCCCGCTTCCCAATGGAAGCCAATACCAGGCAAAAACCTACATCAAATATGGCAACGCCGCCTTGTTTGGCTCGGCTGGTGCCAGCTATCAGGGCATTTCAGAAATCCTGAGCAACATCAACTCCAGCTACAACGCGATGGTTGCTGAGGTTCAGAACCACACCTTCCACAATATCCAGTTCGACGCCAACTACACTTGGTCGCATGCTCTGGACTTCAATCAGAACGCGACAACCACCGTCAGCGGCGGAAGCGAAAACTGGCTTGACCCGTATTCCAATGCCCGCACCAACTACGGCAACTCCACGTGGAATACTCCCAACCGGTTCGTTGCCTATGCCCTCTACACGTTCCCGGGCGTGGACAAATCGAACCCGCTCAGGTATCTCGTCAATGACTGGAATCTCGACACCAGCTTCCAGATGTCAAACGGCCTTCCCTACTCGGCGGCTGTATCCAGCTATAACTCCAACAATGCTGAGGGCACGGGTTGGTTCGGCGCCGGGAATACCTCCTATATTCCGATCATCGGACGCGACACCTACACGTATCCTCGACACATCGTGGACGATATGCGAGTCTCCAAAGCCATTGCTTTAAAGGAAGGCTACAACCTCGAGCTGATGCTGAACGTCTTCAATATCGCAAACCATCAGAACATCGATGGCATCACTAGCACGGCTTACAAATTCTCCGCCACGAGCGCCACCGCGAGTACGCTTACATATCAGAGCTCGTTCGGCGCCATCACCAGTTCCAACAACAGCGGATTCCTCTTCACACCCCGTGACGTGGAGATCGCTGCGAAGTTAACTTTCTAGCTGAAGCTTGATTTTCATTTAAGCGCGGCGGCTTTGGCCGCCGCGCTTTTCTTGCTCTTTCACCGCCGACACGGCCAGCCAGACATTCTGGCTGGCCAGATCCTCCTACTCGTCTCAATACAAGTCGTCCGCCCTCGGATTCGCCCCCATTTCCACAAGATCACGCCTGAAAGAAACGCGCGTGATGTGCCGCTCGCGACAAGTGCTGGCGCCATTCTCACGGAGTTTTGGCGGTTGACTTCTCACCTCATTCGGGTGATCTGAATCACTCCTTCCTGTGCGTCTCAGCACATCTCCTCCCCCCGTCCTTTCTTTACGGTTACACGTCGGACCAATTGCCATACCCGCATGTTCTAAGTGTCTCGAATGCACGAAAATTTCCAATTCCAGTGGAATCCTCTGCTCGGCGTGGCTCCCAGCTTGCAGCGCAGATTCATCGCAAAAGCAGCAGCGCCTCGAATTCAAACACCATCTCTCGATCACCAACCACCTTTTCGGAGGGCAGTTATGACATTCCGTCGAATTCGCTTGGAGCTTTGCTCCCTCGCGTTATTCTTCCTCGCCGCGTGCCTGGGTTCAGTTGCCTTGAACGCACAATCCACAACCCAGGGTTCAATCTCCGGATCAGTCCTGGATGGCACTGGGGCAGCGGTTCCCGGCGCCACCGTAACCATCCAGAACGTAGCCACAGGATTCGCCATCAACCTTGTCGCCGATAGCAGCGGCTATTTCAAGGCCCCGCTGCTCGAACCGGGGAACTATACCGTTTCCATCTCGGCCCTCAACTTTGCCAAATATCGCGCCGATCATGTCGTGGTCCTGGTTGGTCAGGTAACCAGCCTCGAACCCCGCCTGGCCATCGCTTCATCCTCGTCCGAGGTCGTTGTCACTGAGCAAGCTCCGGTCATGAATCTGGAATCCCCTGACTTCAGCGGCACTCTCAATCAGGCTGCCATGCAGAGCATCCCAATCAACAACCGGCGCTGGTCCTCGCTCGCCATGACGACTCCCGGCGTGGTTTCAGATGGCAATGGCTTTGGACTGGTGAGTGTCCGTGGCATCAGCACGCTTCTTAATAACGTCGAGATCGACGGCGCCGATGACAACCAGGCCTTCTTCTCTGAAGAGCGTGGACGCACCCGCGAAGCCTATTCCACCTCCGGAAACGCGGTTCGCGAATTCGCCGTCAACACGGGTGTCTACTCAGCTGAATACGGCCGCGCCGCCGGTGGCGTCATCACATCGGTCACCAAGAGCGGAACCAACCAGATCCACGGGCAAGCCTACTTCTACGATCGCGAAAGCAACTGGAACGCTTACAACGATTACACAACCGTCACCAGCCTGGTTAACGGCGCCAATGTTACCTCGCATATCAAGCCTGAAGACCTGCGCAAAATCTACGGCTTCACCGCAGGGGGAGCGCTGATCAAAGACAAGCTCTTTTGGATCTACACCTACGATCAGCACACCCACGTCTTTCCCGTGGTTGGCATTCCCTACAGCCCCCAGCAGTTCTACACCCTGCCCCAGACCGCTCTTTCCTCGGGCGAAACCTGCAACTTAACCACCGGCGCGCTGGCTGGCGCCCCCAGTACCGCCATCAACGACACCAATGCCTGCACATTGGCAGCACGTCAGCGCATCAGCTACGCTCAGGCCTCCTACGACTGGGCCGCTATGGTCTACGGTAGCGCCAATGTGAGCGTCTCAAACTACGCAAACGCAGCCGCAATCTCTGACCTCGGTCTCAACTCCGCCATCGGGCAGGTGCCGCGCTTTGGCTTTCAGGAAATTAATACTCCAAAGATCGACTGGCAGGTCACTCCAAAACATCATTGGAGCGTGCTCTTCAATCGTCTGCGCTGGGATTCGCCCGGCGGTGTGCAGACCGCGGCTGCAGATAATTACGCCCGGGATGCTCAGGGTAACGACTTTGTCAAGCTGGACTACGGCGTAACCAAGCTCACCAGTCTGATCACGAATAACATCAGCAACGAACTGCTTTTTCAATACGGCCGCGAACTGGACTACGAGACTCAGCAGCCTTACACCGCCTATACACAAGCTGATCTCACCGCTAGCAACGGCGTTGTTCCGTATGTCGGCGCTGGATACAACTACGGCTTTAATGCCGGCTCACCCTATTATTCCCATCGCCTGGCTTACCCCGATGAACGCAAATGGCAAATCGGCGACGTCCTCTATTGGAATAAGGGGAACCACAGCTTCAAGTTCGGCGTAGACGCTGTTCACAATTACGATCTGATGAACAACACCTACGAGAGCAATGGCTACTTCAGTTACAACTGGGTCGGCAACCTCGTCAATGACATCCTCAATGTAAAGCACGGTGTCACGCCATCTGCAGCCAATCCGGTCGGCTGCGACGTAAACGCCTCGCAAAACGGCAGCGCCGTTACCGGAACCTATCCCTGCTACTACTCGTTCGCTCAGGGATTCGGAAGCCCCGTCTATACCATCTCCACGATGGACACCGGCGTATTTGCCCAGGACAACTGGAAGTTCTCTCCGCGTCTGACCTTTGAGCTCGGCCTGCGCTGGGATCATGAGACCATCCCCGCTGCAGACCCCAACCTCACCTCGGCCACAGGCACCTTTACGACCTACACCGGTATGAACAACAGCCCGAATGAATGGATGAACTTCGGGCCTCGCATCGGTTTCTCTTACGATCTGTCCGGTAAGGGCAACACCGTTCTCCGCGGCGGCTGGGGCATGTATTACGGTCGCATCACCAACGGAAATATCGAGAATGTGCGCCTCGCCACCGGGAGCCCCAACGGTCAGTTCACCCCAACCTGGTATGACAACACCGCCGCCGCGCCGATATTCCCGAATATCTTCGCCAATGGCACCTCCTCTGCAAAACCTACCTCCTATTTCATGGCTCCGAATTTGAAGCTGCCTGAGGTGCAGGAATTTGATCTCCAGCTTCAGCAGGCCATGGGCAGGGGAACGTTCTTTTCGGCGAGCTATCTCGGCGGGCTGGGCCGCGAGTTACCCAACTACCTCGACGTCAACCTCGCCCCAGCCACGACGATCAAGACCATCACCGTCGCCGGTGACCCAAGCGGCCTGGGCCCCTTGGGAGCAACTGGCGCCACGGTGCGAAGCGGCGGCGGGTCACGAGGCCGAGCAGCCCCGCACCCACCAGCGCGAACACCGCCGGCTCAGGCACGCCCCCCGGCGAGTCCGGGGATGCGTTGAGCGACAATTCGTCATAATCCGTTTGGATGCCGCCGGCGCTGAGATAGATCTTCAAGGTCTGGCCAATGGCCCCGCCGGAGGCCCCCGACGTATACGTCCCAGTCCAATCCACCCAGGTGTAGGGGGTGCCAGCGCCGCCCGGTTGGGTGCGCCGAGTCTTCATCTTTCAAATCGAAACCTCGCGGCCGATCTCGACCACCTGTTCGCTCGGCAGCTGGAAATAGTCGGTGACGTGCGTGGCGTTTCGCACCATGGCGGCGAACAACTTCTCCTGCCAGACCGGCAGCACCGCGCCGCGCTCGCGGTGCACGATGATTTCGTGGCCGACGTAATAGGTCACGTCGTCGAGCCGGACTTCGCAGCCTTTTTGCTCGGAGCTCTTTGAGGAGGCGGGGGATATCGGGGCGCTGCATGAAACCGAAATGCGCCGTCAGCCGCCAGAAGCTGTCGCCTTCCCGCGCCACGGTCATCAGCTCCGGCCATTGCACCCGCGGCTTTTCAATTCGGTGACGACCCGCAACACCACGACGCACTCGTGCAGCGCGCGGTTCTGCCGGAGATGCCAGAGCAGCACCGGCGGCACGCCGCCGGTCGTACGCGTCAGGAAGACCGCGGTTCCCGGCACATTGAAAC
>CAWJDG010000085.1:0-18796 GCA_963841365.1 uncultured Acidobacteriaceae bacterium | reverse complement strand
CGAGGAATCGGTGATTGCCGAACTGAGCAGCTTGCTGCTGGCCAATGTGGACATTCGCAAGCTGCTTGGCGCTTTTTCCGCCAGCATCAAGCAGACAGTTCCGCATGACGCCGCAACGCTGGCGCTCTTTGACGAGACCGCGGGCATGTTGCGCGTTCAATTTCTCGCCTCCACCGATGGCGCCGGCGTAAGCCAGGGCGAAATACTGTTCGATTCCGAAGCTTCGCCGAGCCGGACAGGCCTTACCGCACTCGTCAGGCCGCTCATCCTGAATCAGATCGACCGATGGCCCTTTGCGCCCGAGTCAGTCAAGCACCTCACTACGCATGGGCATCCAGTCCGGAATCTGGGTTCCCCTCAGTCACCGCGAGAGAACCCTGGGCGCCTTGATGGTGGCCAGCCGCATAGAGAACGCATTTACTGCAGCACGACACCGAAATGCTGGGCCAGGTAGCCAACCAAGTGGCCATGGCCGTGAACAACGCGCTGGCCTTTAAGCAAATCGCCGAACTGCGCGATCGCCTCACCCAGGAAAAGCAATATCTCGAAGACGAAATCAATCTCGAGCACCGCTTTGAAGACATCGTCGGCGAAAGCACCGGCCTGCGCAACGTGCTGCGCGAGATTGAGACCGTGGCGCCGACCGATGCCACCGTGCTCATCCAAGGCGAAACGGGAACCGGCAAGGAGTTGCTGGCGCGCGCCATCCACCGGCTGAGCCCGCGCAGCGAGCGCACTTTTATCAAACTGAATTGCGCCGCCATTCCCGCCGGCCTGCTCGAAAGCGAGCTCTTCGGCCACGAAAAAGGCGCGTTCACCGGCGCCATCGCGCGCAAAATCGGCCGTCTGGAGCTGGCGCATGATGGCACGCTCTTTCTTGACGAGATAGGCGAACTGCCGCTCGACCTGCAACCCAAACTACTGCGCGCCTTGCAGGAGCGCGAAATTGAGCGGCTGGGCGGTACGCGGTCCATCCCCGTCAACGTGCGCCTTATCGCCGCCACCAATCGCGACCTGGCCAAAATGGTCGCAGAAAAGCAGTTTCGCAGCGATCTCTTTTACCGGCTCAAGGTCTTCCCGGTCTTTGCCCCGCCGCTGCGGAAGCGCGCCGCCGACATTCCCATCCTGGTGCGCCATTTCGTTTCACGTCACGCCCGCCGGATGGGCAAAAACATCGAAACCATCCCACCCGAGGCAATGGCAGCGCTGGTTGCCTGGAAGTGGCCGGGCAACATCCGCGAGCTTGAGAACTTTCTCGAGCGCGCCGTGATCCTGTCGCGCGGACCGGAGCTGCACGTCCCGCTGGCCGAGCTGGAAGCAATGGAAGAAGATGAAGAGGACGCGGCCGAAGAAACCAATCCGACGCTCCAGGCCGCCGAGCGCGATCATATTCTGCGCGCTTTGCGCGAGGCTAAAGGAATGATCGGCGGACCCACAGGCGCAGCTGCTCGCCTCGGCCTCAAACGCACTACCCTCAACTCGAAGATCAAGAAGCTTGGCATCGAGCGCAGTGACTATATGTAGTCTCGGTGACGAAATATCGTCGTCGTCACTTCGTCACTCGCCCCGCTTCATCATCCTGCATGCCGCGACCCCCAGGTAAATAACTTCTTTGTTCTGAATGTTTCTCGGACATTGTCGCTTCTCCGCGCGAGTTTGGCACACGCCGTGCATTATTACTGGCATGGCGCAGGACGAGCCAGCAAGTGCTTCGAATCACGGTTGACGAAAATCCGGAAGCGGTTGTGATCAAGCTGGAAGGGCGCATCGCCGGACCATGGGCAGCCGAACTTGGTCGCCTGTGGGAAGAAAAAGCCCCGGACGTTGCGAAGAAGAAACTGTCTCTTGATCTGCGCGAAACCACGTTTGCTGATGCCGGTGGGATGCGGGTACTGAAAGCCATCTACTCCCAAACAGGAGCCACACTCCTCACCGGTACACCCTGGACCCAGTATCTTGCCGAAGAAGTGGCGTGCAAGAACACACAACAAGCGGACACGGAGGGCTGAGATGAACATGGGACACGAATCAACGAACCGGGCAAATGTTCCTTCTTACAGGATGGGCGAGTTCTTCAAGGCATTGCCTGCCGCGGCGCTGGCTGATCTGGAGCCGCTGCTTGCCCCCTCCGCGTACCCCTCCGGCATGGTTCTTTTCAGTGAGACGCAGTCCGCTTCGGGTATCTACGTCGTCCTCGAAGGCGAGATCAAGCTCTCGATCAATTCAAGCGATGGCCGCCGCCTGAGCTTCCGCATCGCCAAGGCCGGCGAAGTGTTAGGCCTGTCGTCCGCGCTCACCGGTGGCGCTCACGAGATGACCGCTGACGTACTCTATCCGGCCAAAATCGCTCACATCTCACGCCAGGTCTTCCTGCAGTTTCTTGCTCGTCATCTTGACGTCTATCCCATCGTCATCCGCGAAATCAGTCGCAGTTTCAACCTCGCCTGCGAGCAGTTGCGCATGGTCGGTCTTTCGACCTCGGTGCCGGAACGCCTCGCGCGCCTGCTGCTCGTTTGGAGCGACGAACCCGGCCAGAAGCCGGAGCGCGCTTCCCGCTGCCGCCTCTCGCTTACGCACGAAGAGATCGGCGAATTCATCGGCGCCTCGCGGGAGACTGTCACACGCACACTGAGCATCTTCAAAAACCGCAACCTGGTGGCACAACACGGCTGCACCATCACCATCCCAAGCCGCATGGCTCTGGAGAGCTACACGCACAATTAATGCCGCTTCGCTCTGCTGCATCACAGGCTCTTTCATGGGGGAAGCTGTAAGTCTCGGACAAAGCCGCAAGTCCTGCAAAGTTGCAAGCTTAATTGGCCGTCCGCGTGAGTTGAATGATGTGGAAGGCATCGTTCAACTCAAGCGAGCGGCCAAAGTTTTTCTGCCACGATGGTTAAGTCTTCCTCAGCGTGCGCAGTGCAAGCTGCGCAGCGTGGTAGCCGCACATACCGTGCACGCCACCGCCCGGCGGCGTTGATGCGGAACACAGATACAAATTCGGTGCGCCGGTTGCGTAGCCGCTCAGGTTCGGCCGGAAAAGCATTTGGCGCATCGTCATTGCGCCGCCGCTGATGTCGCCGCCAATCAGGTTCACATCCATTGCTTCCAGCCTGGCAGGTGAGGAAACATGCCGCGCCAGAATGCAATCACGGAATCCCGGCGCAAACCGCTCGATCTGCGCCTCAATGCGCTCCGTCATGTCGAATGTCGATCCATTCGGAACATGGCAATAGGCCCACAACACCTGCTTGCGCTCCGGCGCGCGCGACGGATCGAAGAGCGTCGGTTGCGCCGCGAGAACGAAGGGCCGCTCCGCGCATAGTCCGCGTGCCACCGCGTCTTCCGCCTCCGCAATCTCCTCAAACGTGCCGCCCAGGTGGACGGTGATCGCACGATAGCAGTCTGATGCGCGCCACGGGACTGGCTGCGAAAGAGCGTAGTCGATCTTGAACGCGCCTGGCCCCGCCTGGAAGCGCTCAAGCGATTGCCGATAGTCTGGCTTGAGCCGCTCGCCGGCGATCGCAAGCAACTGCCGCGGTGCGGTGTCGAAGAGCACAAGTGCGCTGTCCGCTTCAAGCTCGCGAAACGCGGCCGCATCGATGCGGCGCGAAGTGTGCACCGTTCCGCCAAGCGTCTTCAGGTACCCGATGAGCGCGTCTGGAATGGCCTGCGCGCCGCCGCGCGGAATAGGCCAGCCCACCGCGTGAATCGTAATGGCGAACATCAACCCGATGGTGGCACTCAAGGGCCGGTCGAAACTCAGGAACGAGTGGGCCGCCAATCCGGCAAAGACAGCGCGCGTGCGCGGCTTTGAAAAGTGGCTCTTGGCGAAGCTCGCTGCCGACTGAAGCGCCGTCAGCCCGAATTGAGCCATCAGTAGCGGGTGTTGCGGCATGCGCAGCATCGGCCCAAGGCTATCTTCCGCGAAAGATGCCCAGTGATCGACCGCCGGCCCTACCAGCCGCCTCCACTCCTTGCCGTCCAGGCCAAGCAAACGTTCCGCCTTTGCGATGTCGCGATCCAGCACCACCGCACTGCCATCGTCGAGCGGATGCGCCAGCGGCGCTTCGCCATGAATCCATTCCAATCCGAAGTCCGCGAGCGGCAACGCAGTGAAAAATGGCGAGCCGACCGCAAACGGATGCACGGCCGAGCCAAAGTCATGCAGAAAACCCGGCAGCGTGAGTGGCAGTGTGCGCGCGGCCCCGCCGGGCTCAGCTTCGGCCTCGAAAACTTCGACGCTCAGCCCCGCCTGCGCCAGCACAATGGCCGCAGCCAATCCGTTCGGGCCCGATCCAATCACGATGGCTCGTTTCATTCGAGAATCCTCCAGCGCGCTCGAGGGGTTGGTCCCCTTGCTGATCCGGCCGACTTCCAGCAAAACTGCAGCCTCACCCTGGCACACGGTCGTCGCTCAGAACAACCCTGGCCCCTGATTCCCATCCTCTGTTCTCTGTTCCCTGTTCCCTGTTCTCGGTCTTTTCAATCATGCGGCGGCAGTTCCTGCGGCCATTCCACTACCGCATAGTGGCCGTCCACGGTCATGGTCAACTCCGGCGCGTAGAGCCCGAGATACTCCCGGCGCCACCAATTACCAGTGCTACGCTTCTCATCCATCGAAGTGAACCAGTACTGCCAGAGAACTGCGCGCAGGTAGCGCGGCGGCACCTGCGGGAACGGATCGCCGCGAAACAGCGACAGCACGTCGACATCGCCAACCAAAAGCCGCTCTTCAGTTATGGGAACAATGTCGTTCTGCCGCCAGTCGCCGAGCGAGGCGAACCACAGGTTCCAGTCGAAACGCGGTTGATACGGCGCGTAGATTCGCGGCGCCTCATTCAACGCCTGCGGCTTGTTGCGGAATGGATACGCAACCCAGTTCTGGCCGTCGTTCGACCCCTGGAACTCGATCTCATAACGGCCGCGCGTCATCACAGCAAACAAGCCGTACTGGTTGGCAATGCGAAACGGATCGAGCGCGATGATCGGTTTGACGGGCAGCGAAATCTCGTGCAGAGGCATGCCGATCATCTCGGCGGTGGTATCGTAGGCGATCCATGTCAACATGACGGTCGCAACAGCCAGCCCCACAGCGCGCAAGTGGAATGCGAGCCGTTTCAGAAAACTCGCGCGCACACTGCTCTCGCGCAGCGCGGTTTCCGCCTCCGCACCTTTCGCTTCGCCCACGGCCAGAATCGACAAAGGCTGCTCTTCCTCCCGCTCCGGCCCCTGAACCGGTTCAGGCTCATGCAGGCGATACTTCGCAGGAACAAATCGCGCCAGGAACTTGTCATCGAGCAGCAAGACTCCGAGCGAAAGAACCAGGTAATTCAGGAACGTGTAATTGGCTGTCAGAATGACGCCGATCTCCCACGGCGTGACGATGAAAAAACAGATCAAACGCACGCGCTGCGGAAAAAACATCATCAGAACCAGGACCAGTTCCATCGCCAACGTGGCGCCGACGCTGGCTGCCTGGAACCAATGCGGCAGATGCTGGACGTACCAACCAATCCACGTGGGCAGCGGGCCGTTCTGGTAGTACTCGTCCATCGCCGTAAAGTGACGCCACTGCGGGTCTCCGCTCAGCAACTTCACCATGCCCGACTCGAAGTAAATCCGAAACCACTCCCA
This sequence comes from uncultured Acidobacteriaceae bacterium, assembly GCA_963841365.1. GTDB lineage: Bacteria > Acidobacteriota > Terriglobia > Terriglobales > Acidobacteriaceae > Telmatobacter. The sequence goes on along the minus strand of CAWJDG010000085.1, from coordinate 13,159 downwards.
TTGCAGCAGAAACCAGCTTGCGCGCGACGGCGGATCGACCGCGCCCCAGCCCGGCATGAGGCCGCGCGGCGCGAAAAAGAGCGCCAGAAATCCGGCTTCGAGCAGCATGCCGTCCGACTGATAGCTCGAAAACACGCCGGACGCGCCTATAAACGAGAGGAAGCACAGAAAGCAAACGAGGAAACTCAAGCGCGGCCAGAGGTTGAAGAAGGCAACCACCGACGCAATCAGGCCGATCCACGTGAACGCCATCAGTGCCGCTGAACTTGCCGAAATCCAATACAGCGTGGGCGCGTACCAATACCGCGCGAAGCCCAATTGATCCGCCACGGCCGCGAGATACTGCTGCGCCGGCAGGATACCGTCCGTGCCGATCAATCCCTTGATCTGAAAAAGCAGCGAAAAGAAAGCGGAGAAGTAGATCGCGGCCAGCGCGCGCAGAAAAATCCACCGGGGAACCAGCCGGCCGCGCAGGCCGTGCTGCGAATCGAACAACCATCTCACAACGTCGATCGGGTTCCGAGGCCTCATGTCTCGAACAGGATACCGGCTCGCCAACGGCCTGTCATAAATGAATTCGCGCAGCCATCGCTCCAAGCCCACAAAATCGGTTGACCGCTGAAAGCCAAAGGAGTATCAAGGCAAGGTAATGATTCGAGCCAATTTTGCTGTCGCATTTGCCCTGGCAACCGTCTTATGCGCGGGGCTCGCATGCGCGCAGGCCGCTCCACCACAAAACGCGGCCTCCTCGCAATCCGCCCGGGCCACCAATCCCGCCAACCAGGGCCGCTTGCAACTCGACCAGTATCTCGACAGTCTCGCGGCGCAGTTCGAAGCGAACCGCGCCACTGCAGTCGCAGCCATCCACACGCGCGCACAGGCTGAGGCACGCCAAGCCAAAGTGCGCGGCCAGATTCTCTCCTTGATCGGCGCATTTCCCCAGCGCACGCCGCTCAACGCAAAGGTCATGGGAGAAACGCCGGCCGATGGATTTCGCATTCGCAAAGTGCTCTTTGAAAGCCAGCCGAAATTCTACGTAACCGCGCTATTGTATGTTCCTGATGGCCGCGCCGCCGACGGAAAGCGCGGGGCCCCCGGCGACAGACCTTTGTCGCTGGGGTCGAAGCGCGCCGCCATCCTCATGACGCCCGGCCACGCGGCAAGCGGCAAAGCCGGCGATGCGTCCGTCGCCGCGATCTTCGCCCGTAACGGCTTCATCGTGCTCTCCTACGATCCCATCGGACAGGGTGAGCGCTTGCAATATCCCGATCCAGCCAAACCAGACGTGTCATTGGCTGTGCGTCCTACAGGTGAACACGGCGAAGCCAGTCTCCAGCCCATGCTCATCGGCGAAACCTTTGCCAAGTACGAAATTTGGGACGCCATGCGCGGCGTGGATTATCTCGCTTCGCTTCCCGACGTCGATCCGCATCGCATCGGTGCGCTCGGCTGCTCCGGCGGAGGAACCGTCACCGCGCTCACCGGCGCTCTCGATACGCGCATCGCCGCCATCGGCACAGCGTGCTACATCACCTCGTTCGACGCGCTGCTGCCTGCGCTCGGGCCGCAGGATGCCGAGCAGTCCACGCCTCGCTTCATCTCCTCGGGCCTCGGCTTTCCTGATTGGATCGAGCTCGCCGCGCCGCGTCCCTACGCCGTCATCTCCACTTATTCCGATATGTTTCCTTTCGATGGCGCGCGCAACACAGTCATCGAAGCGCGCCGCTTTTATTCGCTCTTCGATCCGGCGAGCGCCGGTACACTAGTGGGCGCCGCGCCGCCTTCCGTTCCGCCGACACCAACCGAGCCCGCACTAAATACCGACACCACAAATCGCGTGTCTCCGCAGGCTCGATTGCAGTGGATCACCGGCCCCGGCCACCATGGCGCGCTCATGCCTATCATGGGCAACATCGTCAGTTTCTTCATCCGCAATCTGCAGCCGGGCGCCGATGCGGACCACCCCGTTGTTCCTTCCGGCGACAACCCGCGAGCTGCGATGGCTTTGATCGCCGGCATCCCCAAGGAAGCATTCCAGATAACCCAGACCGGTCAGGTCGCGACCAGCTTTCCCGGCTGTGCAACCGTTTTCACGCTGAATCAGAAACACGCGGCGCGGATTGTGCCCGGGCACCCGCCGTTGATCGCGTTTGACCGGATCGGTGCGTTGATTCGCGAGGAAACCGGCGCAGAAGCCAAGCCCGGCGAATCCAAGTTCGACGCCGATCTTCTGGCCGCACGGCCCGGCCCACTCGCTCTGCCGTCCGCCGGCGGGCTGCATCTTGAAGGCGATCTCGCAATCCCCTCCACTTCCGGCCGTCATCCGGCTGTCTTACTCCTGGTCCCCAAGTCGATTTACGGGCCCGACCCCATCGCTCAAGCGAATCAAACCAAAGTCAACGCTCTGGTTGCACAGGGCAACGTGGTCCTGGCCATCACGCCGCGCCCTTCGCCGCCCGGTACTGACGATATGAAGGCTCCGCTGCTCGGACCGTTCTATCTGCTCAGTCTGCGCGCCGATCTTGTGGGACACACGCTCGTGGGTTTGCGTGCTGACGATGCGATCCGTGCCATCGACTACCTTGCCGCTCGCGCCGATGTCGATCCTGGGCAAATCTCCGCCCAGGCCAGCGGCCACATGGGCCTCGTGCTGCTTCACGTAGGTGTGCTCGACCGCCGCATCCGGCACATCGAAGTCGATCACGTGCTCGCGAGTTACCGCAGCCTTCTTGACGCGCCACTGCCCACCGGCGCGCCCGAAGACGTCGTTCCCGGTGTCATGCTCCGCTACGACATTCCCGACCTGGTGCGCGCCCTCGGTCCTCGCCTGAAGGAAAGCGATCCGCTGAAAGGGACAGAAGACCTGAGCCGGGAATCGACTCCCCTTCGGTCGCTCACCGGCACCACACCGTAGCCCGGCGCCTCAACCCAAAGGTTCGCTCAACAGTGCCGGCCGCTCTTGAGCAAGCGTCAACATCAATTCGCCAAACAGTGTGTTGGCCCAGGCGAACCATGGCCGGGTGAACTTTGCAGGATTGTCTTTGTTGAATGACTCGTGCATGAATCCTGTCCCAGCTGTGGTGTCGCGCAGCCAGCGCAGGCACTGCCGAATCTCCATATCGCTGGTCGATGTAAAGGCGCGGTAGATGATCGACATCGGCCAGATTTCATCGAGTCCGACGTGCGGCCCGCCAACGCCCTCGGCCGCCGTGCCGAAGAAGAAATAGGGATTCGCGTCGCTGAGCGCGAAGGCGCGTGTCCGCTGGTAGACCGGATCGTCCAACTCGCAGGCGCCAAGGTACGCTAGCGAAACCAAACCCGGCGCATCGGCATCGTCCATCAGCAAGCTGTTGCCAAAGCCGTCCACCTCATACGCCCAAATCTCGCCAAATCGCGGATGATTCACTCGCCCGTATTGCGCTGTTGCCTGCGACACCTCATCCGCCAGCGCCCGGGCCAGCGCTGCAAGCGCAGCATCCTGCGCGGCACCGGCGGCCAGCTCTGCCAGTTGGCCCAGCGCCGTCACCGCAAAAAGATTGGCGGGCACAAAAAGCGGAAAGATACATGCATCGTCCGAGGGGCGAAACATGCTGAAGATCATTCCGTTTGCGCGCGCCGGATTTCCGAAGCCCGAAAGTCCCAATGTGTCATAGGGAGAAAGAGCCTGGCGCTGAAAACTATATGGGCCGGGCGATTGCTTGCGCTGCTGCTCTTTAAATGTGCGAATAATCGTTGCCGCGGCGGCCCGCCATTGCGCATCGAAGGGACCGGCATCGCCTGTCGCCTTCCAGTAACCATGCGCCAGGCGGATGGTATAGCACAGCGAATCGATCTCCCACTTGCGCTCGGCCACGCCGGCGGGGTGGTCCGTGCGGTCATGCACGGCCCACGGCAGCGGCGCGTCCGTCGGATTGCGCATGAATGCATTTGCATAGGGATCGATCAAGATCATGCGCGTCTGCCGACGCACAACGCCCTCCAACAGCAAGCGCAACTGCGCATCCTGCCGCGCAAATCGTAGATACGGCCACACCTGCGCCGACGAGTCGCGCAGCCACATGGCGTCAATGTCACCCGTCACCACGTACGTATCGGGCTTGCCCCCGAATTGGCCGGGATGCACCGTGGTGTCGAGCGTATTCGGCAGACAGTTCTCCAAGAGCACGCGCAGCGCCGGATCGGCAATCTGGCGATTCAACGATGTAATAGCTGTTTCGATGGCGGGCGAACTGAACCGCCGCGCGGCAACCGCGGGCCGTGCATGGGGCAGCACTGGGCTTGCCGGTGAATCGGCGCCGCCAGCGATTGCGTTTGCCGCACCCGCTTGCATCGCGGCGAATGCCCCAACTCCAGCCAAAAACGTGCGCCGCGTCGCCTTGCGGTTCATCGGCCCAGCGTTTTTCTCAACTGGAGAAGTGGATGAAGTGATTATTTCTGGCACCCACCTAGCATAATCAAGACAACCGGTAAGGCGCACGCTGCGGACGCGACAGCATGCTGTTCGCCTCATCGTCGTTCTTGAATCGCTCCATCACCGGGTCCCAATCGAGCTTGCGTTTGAGCACCATGGCCATGTCGTGCAGCAGGCACGTGGAACAGGCGCGATGTCCCAGTTCTACAGGTGAAATAGGCTCCTGGCGGCTGATGATGCAGTCAAGCCAGTTGCCGTGCTGTTCCTTGCTTTCGTACAGATGAATCTCGTCGGGACCGATGACCGACTTGATCATCTGAGGATCGCTCGCCGCGAGTGCAGTAGCATCGTTCAATTTCGCCACCGGATCGCTCTTCGTAACCTGCTCATTTCCCCGCGAAACAAAGATCCAGCCCTTGCTTCCGTAGAACTTGATGCCGTTGGCGTAATCCCCGCTCACGCTCATGTGCACGCCGTTCGCCGAAATGCCGTTCGGAGCATAGTTCGCCTCGGTCTTGAACGGTCCGTGAACGTCCCACAGGCCGTGATCGGGAAACTCCGCGTGACCCCAAATTTCAACGGGCCCCGTGTACTCCGTGTTCATGCCCCAATGTGCGCTATCGATGTGGTGCGCTCCCCATCCTGTAATCATGCCCGCGCCAAACTGACGGCAGCGCAGCCACCCGGGGCGATCGTATCCTTCGCGCGGATGCACACGGTCAACCGTGTAATACACATAGGGCGTTTCGCCGAGCCACATCTCATAGTTGAACCAGTCGGGCGCCGGCATCGGCGTCTTGTCGCCTCCCGCGGGGTCGCCTGGAGGCCGACTTCCACGCGCTGCAAATCGCCGATGCGCCCGTTGCGCACCAACTCTGCCGCGTATCGAAACTGGATGGTCGAGCGTTGCTGGCTGCCGATCTGCAGGATGCGGCCCGACGCCTGCACGGCGTTGCTTAGCGCGCGTCCTTCAGCTATGGTCAGCGAGGCCGGCTTTTGCAGATAGACGTCTTTGCCGGCGCGCACTGCATCCACGCCGATCAGCGCATGCCAGTGGTCGGGGGTACTCACCACCACCGCGTCAATGTCTTTGTTCGCCAGTAGTTCGTGATAATTCGCGTATCCGGTCACTCCATCGTAGGGCTTGCCCGTCTTCTGCGTGTAGTAATCATTGACAAATTTCTTGCCATCCTCAACGCGATGCGCGTCCAGATCGCAAACGGCAACGATGCGTGCGCGGTCGTACTGCAGGATCAGCGGCATGTCGTGCCCTCGCGAGATGCGGCCCACGCCGATCGCGCCAATGTTGATCCGTTTGCTCGGCGCGTACTGGCCAAACACGCTGGCCGGCACAATGGTGGGAAGACCGATGGCCGCCACGGCTCCGGCGCCCGTCTTCAGAAAGCTGCGGCGAGAAACACTGCGCTTGCCTTTCATGCTTTGCTCCGTTGCTGAACTCTCGGCATCTCGAGTCCGTTGGTGCGGTTGCAATCTGGCCTTCTCTGGCGCGCAAACGCCAGATTCAAGCCCTGAGATCTCAATTTTCTATTCGTCGCGAATTTATTCTCTCAAACTGGGCGCTGTCAATCACCCCGACCCAGGCTTCTGGATTGTATCGATGATAGGGAACTTTGGCTTTAAATTCGGGGCAAGTATACAAAAAACCTTTTGAGTTTTCACCGAAACTCGAATATAATTCGAGACGTGAACAAAATCAATCAATCAGTCTATCCGGTATCCGGGGCCGGTCAGGGCTGCGTATAGGGATAGAGAACATGAAAGATTCCGCCACTCTCATCGATTCAAGGCCGACACAAACCGCCTACGACGTCAGAGATCCCGATCTCGACCTGAGTCCCGATGACGGGAATGACCAGGAAGCACTATATCGAATGCGCTCAATATGTTCTGGGCCGAGCCTTCCGGCACGTGAAGTCATTTGATTCGCCGATTGTTTTTCCCCTGGTACCGGGCAAATCGTATCCGCAGCCGGATGCTCCGGAATGGCGGCATCGCTCGCACGAATTCGAAGCGCTGGAGAGGACCTTCAACCTTGCGGCGCCGCTGATCCACGTCGACCCGGAAGCTCATATCGGCGACATCAAACTGCGCGATTACTATTGCCATCATTTCTACAACGCGCTGACGCCCGGACATGCGAACAGCCTGCCGATGCCCGAGGATCTGCCCGACGCGACCTATCAGTTCACATGCGAGTTCGGCGGATTGGCGAAGACGCTGCTGCTGATGCCCGACGTGTTGTGGCCGCACCTGACCCAGCAGCAGCGCGATGCGATGGCCGTCACCATCTCCAAGTGGGCGCATCACCGGACCACGCAGAACAACTGGCGGCTCTTCAATATCTGCGCGCTCTCGTTCCTGAAGAAAAACGGATATGCCATCGACGACGACCTGCTCAAGAGCCACCTGATGTGGATCGCGTCCTACCATGCAGGCAACGGCTGGTATTTGGAGCAGAGCTACAACTACTACACGATCAGTCTTTTTGTGGTCTACGGCACCATCTGGAGCCGGGCTTTCGGCCGCGAGCACTATCCGGAGATCGCCGCTGTGCTCGAAAAGAGCTTCGCAGGAACTGTTTCAAGACCTACACCAGCTTTTTCGGGCGCAACGGCTTCATCAACATGTGGGCCAGAAGCATCTGCTACCGCTCCTGGATTTCGGGCGGCTTCCCGGTGTCTTTTCTGCTCGCGTCAAAGCCGCCGCTCGATCCCGGATGGGCGCGGCGCTTGTGCTCGGGATCGATCCTGCAGTTCACCGGCCGGGAAGACTTCTACGAGAACGACATCCCCAGCCTGGGCTTTTATGGCCACCGGGAATTCGCGATCCAGAACTACAGTTGCCCGGCCAGCCCGTTCATCATGTTTCTGCCGTTCATCTGCCTGGCATTGCCGGAAGATTCTCCGTTCTGGACGGCGAAAGAAAACGACGGCATGTGGGTAGAGCTGGGACAGGCAGTCAAAAAGAACGGTTCTGGAAAGGCCGGGCATCGTTCTGGTGAACCACGGCAGCAGCGGAAGCTCGGAGATCGTCTCCGGCAAGGTGTACGACGACGATCACAACTATTCCAAGCTGGTGTTCAACACGCATTTCCCATGGGAGGACCACAATCCCAAGGGCGGCACATCGCAGGAGTACAGCTTCCGCAGCCTGGACCCGCGCGATCTGCGCGGCGTGGACATCAATTTCTATCTCACCGGCCGCGCCGTCGATAACACGGCATCGAAGAGCGGCGCGTACACGACTTCGCAGAGCATCCTCTTCAACGGCGTGCGCGACGGCGTGCTCTACCGGCAATTGATCATGCGCAAGCCGCCGAACAATGGCGTGGGATACATCATTGACCTGGCCGAGATCACCGTGCCTGGCGGCGTCATGCGCGTGGACCGCTGCCGGCTCGCCTTCGAGCACGAACTCACGCTCGGCCATTTCGGCCTGCCGCATATGGAGGGGAAACGCGCCGCGTGCACGCATTCGAAACAAAAGAGGGGCGAGGAATCACAGCCTCGATTCCCGGCCGCCAGGTGGCGCTGATCGCCTACTCCGGCTGGGACGAGGTGGAAAGCCAGGTGCATCGCGGTTTCAACGCGGAGTCGGAAGAGAGCACCGTGTTGTACGTCCACCGCAAACGCACCGCCAGAAATCCCTCGATGGAGTTGATGATTACTGCGATGCTGCACAAGACGGATGATACGGCCTGGACGCCGGAAGAATTGGATCCTGTCAAAGACACGCGGATCATGGACGTCACTCCGTCAGGTTCGGTTCTAGGAGCCGAAATCACCCTGGCGGATGGCGCCGTTTACTTGGTCGACTTCAAGGATGTGGACGGATTGAGGAATTGATGACAATTCTGTTGTCCATTCCAACTTCTTGCTTTGCAGTTGGTAGCAGGCATGAAGCGTCTCACAGTTACATGAACTGTGAGACACTTCAAATTTCCGTCGCCGGAATCTGCACCTTCTTACCCTCGCTGCACGACTCGTAGATACTGCGCACCAGTTGCAGCGCGCGATATCCTTCCTCGCCCGACGACGAGGACGCCCGCCCTGCCTTACACGCCTCGCCAAAGTCAGCTAATTGCCGTTCAAATGGAGCGAGCGAAATCGCCATCGGATCAGACGCGCCCGACTTCGACGCCTGCGAGATCGGGGCCGGCCCGCCGTGGTCGTGCTGAACGTCCCATGTGGTCAGTTGATCGCCGGTCACGATCGCGCTTCCCTTTGTCCCGTGAACCTCGATTCGCTCCGGGTAGCCGGGCCAAAGCGCCGTCGCAGCCTGGATCACTCCCGTAGCGCCCGACGCGTAGTGCAGCACCGCACACACCAGGTCCTCCGATTCAATCTTGTGCAGGGCCCCGAGATGCCAATATCCGAACACCTCATCGACGGCCCCAATCAAGTGCAGCAGCACATCCACCTGGTGGATGGCCTGGCTGATCAGCGCACCGCCGCCTTCGCCGGCCCAGCTTCCCTTCACCGGCCGCGCATAATACTCAGCCGTTCGGTACCATTTCACGTACGCATCGGCCTGCAGAATCCTGCCCAACCGTCCCGCCTCGATAGCGCGCTTCAGGAAAAGCGTCGAATCGTCGAAGCGATGCTGGCTCACCACGCCCAGTTGGATTCCCGCCTCGCGCGCCACCTCGATCATGCGCGCTGCGGTGTCCACGTCCACGGCCATCGGTTTTTGCACCAGCACATGCTTGCCGTATTTCGCACCTAGTTCAACCGCGGCCAGCCGGTAACCCGGAAAGGTGCACACGTCAAGATAATCCACGTCCGCCCGTTGGCTGAGCTGTTCAGGCGCGGCCACAAACTCGGCACCCCACGCATCGGCAAACTTGCGGCCCTTCGCCTCCGTGCGGTCGGTGCATGCCGTAACCCGGTAGCCGATGTTTTTGTAGGCCTGCGCATGCTTCCAAGCGATTGCGCCCGTGCCGATCACTCCTACGTTCATGACTTCACTAACTCCCAAGCGATGTTTTTTCAAAGCTCATCATACAGACCGCGAGCAAAAACGCGCGCCGAATGCGCCGCGCATTCAGAATGGGGCAACCCGTTTTAGTACGAGAGCGAAGGGTCTCATGCGCTGCGGCGGACGAAACTGCGGCACCGGTTTGGCGAGGAAGGTGTCGCCGGCATTGGCTCATGATGCTCTGACGGGTTCGGAGCAATGGCGAGCGAGCCGCCAGGTTTTGCAGCTGCCAGGCGCCTCAGGCTCCTGCAGTAACGGTGAGTGGCATCCGCCGCTCGCCTCCGCGCACGTTGCGCGGTGCGAAGTCGGCTTGCTGAAAGAGGACCTTGTGCAACACCAGCGCAGCAGCGCCGCGCAATCGAGCCGCGTCGCCATCCATAGCTGCCACTACTCGCGGTGTGCGGGGTGTGAACGACTTGGCAATCAACTGGCTCTCGAGCAACGGACGGATGCGCGGCCAAAGCGCCGTGCAGTCGCCGACAATGATGATCACCTCGGGCGCAAGTCCAGCGGCAAGCATCGCCAACCCCCGCGCCAGGCAGGTCATCATCTTGTCGATCGAGCGCAGAGCGCTGATGTCGTCCGCAAGTGCAAGTTCGAGCAACTCGTGAAACGTGCTAAGCGTACTTTCCGGCGCCAACTCGCGGTAGTAACGCAGCCCCGCCCGATTTGAGGCGAACGTCTCCCAGCATCCCACGTTGCCGCAGCCACAAACCGGCCCGGATTCTTCCAGCGGCATATGGCCGAACTCGCCCGCCATATCGTCCCGGCCCCGCATCACGCGGCCATCCACCAGCATTCCAGCGCCAATTCCCTCTGATACTGAAACCACAAGCATGTTCGCGACGTCGCTGAACTTCCCAAACCAGCGTTCTGAGAACAGGCACGCATTGGCAGCGTTCTCCATCTCTACGGGTGTCTCCAGTACCCGCTGCAACTCTGCGTGGAGATCGATCTGGGTCCAGGGTGCGTTGGGCGAAAAGAGCAAGCGGTGCGTCTTTTGATCTACGCGCCCTGACACGCTCACTCCCAATCCCTGGAAGATGCGGTCGCCGTATGCCGCCTTGAGTGAGCGCGCAGCCCGCGCAATCTGCGCAATGGCGGTCCTGGCCTCCTCCCTGGAGCCGATCTGCACCTCGTACGCCACCGTCTCACGGCCAAGAATCTTGCCGTTGATGTCAACCACCGCCAGGTTGGCCTTACCCGGCCGCAGATCGACAGCCAACGTAACCTGCTGGTCATTGAGCGTGACAAAGGTGGGGCGGCGACCCCGCGGCAGGCGTCCCAGGGTGCCGGGCAGCACCCATCCTTCATCAATGAGCTGGCCAACGATCACCGATACCGTGCTCGGCTGCAGCCCAGTGAGCCGCGCCAGGTCAGCCCGGCTTACCGGCTGGTGCAAATGAATCGTGTGCAGCAGAATCTCGCGGTTGATCTCACGGGCGGTTTCGCTCGAGGCAACGGCGCTGCGCGGTCGTGCGGATTTGTCAGTCACTCGCATTGATCAAAGCTCTCGTCTTCTGCTTTCCCTCGGATGGTGCCGACGCCGCGACACCTTCGCAATGCTGAAAACTCCCATCTCAGTCTCCGGCGCGCCCGCAATCAATATATCTGAGCCGGCACGGCCCTGATACCAATTTCAAAAAGCTCTCGCCAGCGCCTAAATACGCGCTCAAAACAATGCGGCAGCCCCCGAGGAGCTGCCGCGCGAACTTACAAAGATCAAAGGTTAGAAGTTGATGCGGCCGCCAAACTGCATCTGACGCGAGCCTGCGTTTGTGCCGAAGGCGGCGACATTGAAGGCGTTGAAGTTGCTGATATAACCAAACGTGCCGCTGCCGACCGTGGTGTTGGGGGCGTTGAGCCACGGGTGGTTAAACACGTTGAAGGCCTCGAAGCGGAACTGGAATGCGGCTTCGCGCCAGATGTGGAAGTCCTTGACGAGGCTGACGTTGGTCTGCGTATTGCCCGGCCCGCGGAACTGGTTGCGGCCGGTATTCGGCAGCACAGGCGCGGCAGCCGACTCAACTGGGCTCGAGAAGATGGTCGGGTCAAACCACGCTTTGCCGCCAGACACAGAAGAGGCGGATGTCTGTGCGTGGCCGCCCAGTTGCTTATAGGAACCGCTCATTTGGGCGTACGTGGCGCCGAAGCCGGGCGCGAACCCGCCGATGGTGTTGCTGTTCGCGTTGACTGAGAACGGGAAGCCGCTGTAGTGGCTGAATTGCCCGCTCAACTGCCATCCGCCGACGATGTCGCCCGCCAAACCATGGTTGAGCCACATCTGGCCCGGGCCCGAAGGGCAGGCTGTAGACGCCCCAAATCTGCAGGTTATGCTTTTCGTCGAAACCCGCCGAGCCACGATTGAAGCGGTAAAACGCGGGATAATTGAACGCTGTGCCGCCCGAACCCGAACCGGCGCCGTTGTCTTCGTAGTCGATGGCGTGCGAGTAGGTGTAGACCACGCCCACCGAGGTGTTCTTGCCCGCATTCCGCGTCAACTGCGTCTGCAACCCGTTGTACCCGGAGCTCCAGAGAGGCAAATCGAAGGTGATGCCGCCAGTGTTATAGCAGGTTCCCTGCGCGGTGCCCGTAGCGGTAACTGGGCACGGCGCTCCGATATTGATCGTCTCGTTGGCGTTGAAGCTGCAAGCTCCGGTATAGCCAGATGTTGGGCTGAACGTGTTCGTTGGGCATGCAGGGCGAGGACGATGTCGGGAAGTTGGCTGCGTTGAGGTAGTTGATGTTGACCTGCTGGCGGACGAAGTGATCGCCCACATAGCCGACGGTGCCCACAAAGCCCGCCGGCAAAGTCCGCTGCACCACCAGGTTCCAGCTTTCGATGTAACCGCGGCGGAAGTTCTGTGGAACTGTGTTCGTTGTTCCAGCAATGGGCAGCGACGCGAACCCGGTTTTGTAATTGGGAGCCTGCTTGGCCGTGTTCGGGATGCCGTAGGTAAGGTTCATGGGCGCGTTGCCGTTTGCCGGATCAACAGTCATCGTGAAGTTCCCGGTTCCCTGGTAGTTAGGCGCCAGGTCTTCTGGGAACGAGTCGCGCAGGTACCGCATGGAATCCGGATCGGTGGTCAGGCCAAAGCCGGTGCGGATCACCGTCTTTGGGTTCGGGCTGTAAGCAATGCCGAAGCGAGGCACGATCTGTCCCCATCCAGCACCAATGCCGGCGCTGCGCGGGTTGCCATTGATGCCACCCACTTCGACATTGGCGGATTGGGCAATTGCGGCAGCAGAACGGATGCGCCAGTACGATCGCGGTACGGCGCCGGATAAACCTCATACCGAATGCCGTAGGTCAGCGTCAGCTTCGGATCTACCTTCCAAGTATCCTGCAAATAGACGCCATCTTCGGACCAACGCAGGGCGTTGGGATTGAATACCTGCGAAGGGTCTCCAATCGAATTGCCGGTGCCATTGTTGGGCAGGCCCAGCTGGAAGTCAGCAAGCGAGTTGTACCCGTCGATCGTGCAGGAAGCGGTTGCTGCCGTCGCCGGGGTACCGCAGGACATGCCGCCCTGGAAAAAGAAGCCGCCGCGCGGAACGTTGGGCTGGCCGCCGCTGGTGGGCTGGAAGTGATTCAGGTCGAAGTGGTAGTAGGTGAAGCCGGTTTTGAAAGCGTGATGACCATGCAGCCAGCTCAGGTTCACGTCGCCCGTGAACTGGTTATCGCGGAATTCGAAGGGGTTGGAGCCGTTGTTGTTTCCGATTCCGGTGAACGTAGTGAGGTAGAAACCC
>CAWJDG010000084.1:0-29152 GCA_963841365.1 uncultured Acidobacteriaceae bacterium | reverse complement strand
ACGTCGCCCCCGGGTGAGCGGGCATTTCGACCTCGGCAATTCCGTGCTTGAGAGGAACATCGGCCGTCGATTGGCCGCCCCCGTATGTCTCAGTGAAAGTAACAATCGTTCCGTCCAGAACTGCATTGCCGCTGCAGTCCATAACCGGATCGGTCTTCAATTCAAGTTTCTCTCCTGACTTCTGTGCGCTCATCTTAAGCGTGCACGGGTCGCCTGGAACTTGCCTGATAACGCGTGTGCTCGAGATCCCACCGGCTCGAGCCACGAATTGGTCAATCCCCTGGTGTCCTGTCGAGTCCATTTCAACCCAGGCGGCACCTTCGCGCGTCGGTACATCGTTCTTCTGCACAGTTCCGGAGGAATTGGATACCTGGAACGAGACGGCCATTGGGGAGACGATTAGATTGCCGTAAGAGTCAAAAAGGTAAGCGGCACCGGTAATCCCGTCGTGCAAGCTGACGGGAAGCCGTGACGGCTTGGCAAGAAAACTCAAATTTGCCGGAGCGCTTTGTGGCACTACATCCAGCATTTTTGTTTCAGTCGTGGATGCTTCTGCAAGAATGACCAGGTATTGGCCGGCATCGTAAAGGGTGCCAGTCGGAAAGTACAACGAGCCTCCCAATTTCACAGTTCGCTTCAGAACCTGGCCCAGTCCAAGGATGTACAAGGTCGCTTCGCCGTTTCCCGACGTTTGAATTGAGAATGCGCTGCCTGCCTGCACGGTCCTTTGCACCGTCATGCTGTCGCCCTGGGCAGCAGCCCGATGCATGCCGCCGGACACCCCTACTACAAGGGCGATAATGAGCAAAGTCCTCACAGGGAGCCTCCAAAGCTATAGGTCGCCACCACTGTTCTTTCACTGCTGACCTTTCTGGCCAAATCTTCAGGAATCGGAATGTTGAACGATACCGGCGTCTGGGGAAGAAGCGCCCGGTCGACATATTGATCGACGACCCAGACCAAATTTCCGCTCTTGTCATACAGGGTTCCCAGCACGTGGGCCACATTAACGATCTGCCCGCTTTGATTGATGAGTTGTCCGTTTAGTGATGCATCGGGCGCTGAGTTGAGCTTCTCATTGTCGATTTCGATCACCGGGTCCGCCGATGCGGAGACCAGACTCGAAAAAGGCTCCATACGGATGCTGCTTACTTCCGTCAACGAAACATTGGGAAATTGAATAAAGAACGGTGTCACCTGTTTGGGCAACAGCAGATGCGAGATTTTGTCAAATGCGCTTTCCGTGGCGATTGCCGAATGGTCCTTCCTTTGCAACGTCGCGGTCACCGATACATACGCGGGCAAAACATCCTCATTGAGTAATTCGCCCAGCACTATCACGCCTTCCGCTCGTTGGACGGGATGCATGTCGACAATCCGCACGTTGGGCGCGTCTACGTCCTGAACCCCCCAGTCATCGCCAGGTCCCCTGTTGATTACGTCCCATCGCAGGTACTCTACCGGGATCACCTGCGGCGGCACGGTCGGTTTTTCGCCGAGCGGCCACTCCGCTTCCCAGTGGTCTCCATTCCTTACCAAGTGCAAAGTGCGCGTATCAGGCAGCGTCCCTACGACCGTGGACCAATCGAGGGTGAACTGAACTTCGGCGTTGTCGTCGGTGGCATGAAGCGGACTGATGTCAAAGTGATCCAGCGATGAGTAGGTCCGGAGGCTAGCGTCGTACCCCGTGACATCGTCGACAAATTCCTGCTCAGTGAATTGCGATTTGTTGGCGAGGCTTGCATATGCCTTGCCCCAGTCTTTCAATCGAATTTCCTGACCGAGATTGCGGGCCGCAGCCTCGGGCGTTGAAGACGACTCCAGCAGCCGCTCACCACCGGCGAATGCCACCGCGCTGGGAATCGGCCAAATGGTTCCGATAACGATGAAAGCCACCGTTGCCGCACCCAAACAAAATGCAAGTAATGCGCCCCGCTTCATGACGCCAGACTCCTCGCCGCGACGTCCTCATCCGAGGTAACGTGCAACTCCGCTTCCGCGTGCCGTCTTCTTCTTTCGGGAATCAGAAGAACCAGGATGGCAAGGATGCCACTTCCGAAGGGGAGTGTCCCCCACATCACGCCCTGCCAACGAGGTGGTCTTTGAGGCGCGTCCACAGGCTGGGCCGGAGGTACGCCATCCTTGCTCCAAATCGTGATCGTCTTGTCTTCGAGATAATCCACCGGACGCCAGCCGGCAAAAGACAGAAGGGCGTCGTAGTAGTGATCGCGGACAAACACCCATTTCACTCCATAGCGGTCTGCGTGCTTCATGATGGCGCGAAGCGCATCGAGGCCGCCCGTTCCGAAGTACTTCGAGCTTGTCAGTTGCGCGCCGCTGTAACGCATGAGTTCTGGCAGCATTCGACCCGAATTCCAGTCGCCATCCACACTGCTGGCGTCAGTCAACATGGCCAGCCGTGAGATTTTGCTCCCGAAACCGAGGGTGAAATAGCGATATTGGTCGTGACCGTCACGGTTCAGCCATGAGGCGACCGGCTCAACGGAGAAAGTATCTGGATCCGGCGGTTCGAAACTGGACCACGACACGGCAAGAGCGCAGCTGGCTATCGCCAAGATGCTTAGGCCCGCGACCGCCGTAAGCCGAAATCTGCTGACCAGCCGGTTCACGAGGATCCCTACGAACGGAAGCGCGAGCAATGTCGCCCAGTAAGTAAACCGCTCCATGGTGAGCACTTTGAACGCGCGTCCCAGCAGGATGGATCCGACCGGCGTCGTACCTCCCAATCCCAGAAGAAATGCCACCCAGAAGCCGAAAAGCAACGGCCTGAGCCGAACGTTTTCGGAGCCATGAATGAAAATAAATGGCAGTGCAAGGACGAAGGCTCCGTACGGAACGAGGAAATACGTAAGGCCAAATGCTGGGCTCAAGATGTAGTTCGCGCGGCTTTCATGCGGAATTGGCGTCTGCGTGATCGGGTAGTGAATCAATGCGATCCAGTAGGGAAGCAACACGATGGCTACCGCCACGCCGACGAACAGCCCAATCGCCACCGTTCGGGCAGCAAATTTTCCGGTTGAGATTCGCCTGCCGTCGATACGGTCAAGAAGCGCCAGCGCCAGCACCGGTACGGCAAACAGAACCGAACCGAAAATAAGGGTGGCGTGATGAACCGCTGCCGCGGCTATGAACAGCAGGCTCCCTTTGATAAACGCCCGCCCATTTCCTCGCCGCACCCATTCGTATAAAAACGGCAGCGCATTCAGGTAAATTGGCGCCGCGCTCGTCGTAGCCAGCTGGCCGGCGTGATAAACGAGAAAACTCTCCGCGCCAACGAAGACACTTGCTAATGCCGCTATCGAGGCAGCGCGCCGGTTCGTCCACAACATGGAAAACCGATAAACCCCCACCACCAGCAACAAAATCGAAGCTAACTGCACAACCATGTACGCATAATCAAATCCGAAAATGGGCGAAATCGCAGCCACCCACTGATGCGCAAGGGGAGGATATGTGGCTTGAGAGAAACCGGCAAATTCTTTTGTGTTCCAGGGATCGAACCAGTGATGGAAATAGTGCGATGCGAAGAAGATGTGAAGATTTGTGTCGAATGATTTCAGCGGGAGCTTCATCAACATCAGCGGGCCATGGACCGCCACAGCCACCATCAAACACAAAACGATGGGGATGGGCCGCTGCATAGGATCAATCGGCTCAGATTTCTCCACACTCGACTCCCGAAGAAGATTTGCTTGAACTTCGCTCGATTCAGGAAAATTCGGTCGGCGCAGCATCATTAAGCAGCCAAGGCATGTTTTGAAGAAACATTATCTAAGACTTGCAGCCGTCTACTCGTTCGATTAACAAACCCCTTCAAGGGTTGCTCCCGGCGCCGGTTTGCTTGCCCGCTCGCTTCTCTCTAACAATGGATCGCTAAAGCAGGCCTTAGGCGTCGTGCCACCCGCGAGCGAACTAGTTCACGGCGCTTTGCGTATGAGCAGGAGAAATCCTTCCGCACCCAGGCAGCTAGACAGACCGTTTGATCTCGATGATGAAGTCTTTTTGGTGCTGGACCACGCGTTTGCCTTGTCGCGCATCCCATTAACTGATTCCCCTATTGGGAGGGGTCGTGATTCCGAGTTAGATTGCGAGCTAGATTAACGGATCGATCGCACACACCTGGACCACGGCGAAGCAACGCCGGTTGCAAAATCCGAACTGAAGTAAGAGACGCCAGGTTTTGTTAGTAGATTACGTTTTGTTGAAGAAATATGGGTGGCGGGCTTGCCCGCGCCACTTAACCTTTTGACCTAAAAAGCCATGCGTATCGCCTTAGTTACAACCTTTCCCCCAAGCCGCCACCATCTCAGCGAATATGGCTACCATCTTGCCAACGAACTCCGGAATAGTGGCGTTGACTTCACTATCCTCGGCGACGAGTACGAGGGGCGGCAACTACTTGAGCTACCCGGTTTTCGTGTCCGCCGCTGTTGGAGAGTTGGCAGCGTGAACAATCCGCGCCGAATCCTCGCAGCGCTCCGCGAAATCCGCCCTGAGATCGTCTGGTTCAACCTCGTTTACTCGACCTTTGGCGCCACGGCCCTGCCTGCATTTGCGGGTCTCTGCACGCCTGCGCTAGCACGCGCAGCGGGGTTTCGCATCCACGTTACGCTGCATCATCTTATGGAGAACTGCGATCTGCGCCACGCCGACATCGCCTTTCCCCGCGTTTACCAGTTCGCTGGTTCAATCGCGACCCGCCTCCTGCTACGCGCCGACTCCATCTCTGTTTTGCTGGAGCGCTATCGGCGAGTCTTGACTCAGCGGTACGGCGCGACCAACATTGGCGTCCGCCCTCATGGCACGCTCGGTGGGCCGCATGCGCCGGACCCTCTGCTGCGGCCTTCGAATGAGTTCCGAATGCTGGCCTTGGGCAAGTGGGGGCGCTACAAGCGACTGGAAATGTTGCTTGAAGCGCTACCTGCGGTGCTCGCCGCGGTCCCGCACGCCCGTCTTCTCATCGCAGGATGCGATCATCCCAATCGTTCCGGCTATCTCGCTGGCCTGGCCAAGAAATGGGGCGCAAACCCACACGTGAGATTCCTCGGCTATCTCGACGAGAACCGGTTCGAAGAGGTTTTCTCTTCCTCGCATGTCGCTGTTCTGCCTTATCTCTCCTCTGGCGGACCGAGCGGCGTAGCCCACATCGCTGTGCGCTTTGGGCTGCCCATTGTCGCCGCTCACATCGACGACCTGGTGCAATTGGCCGAAGAGGAGGGTATCGCAGTCGATACCTATGATCCGCACAGCTCGGCCGATCTCGCCGAGCGCCTTATTTCCCTCGCCCGCGATCCACAGCGACAGGCGACGATGGCGGAACAAAATTATCGAGCGGCATTGAGCTCGACCATGCCGCGCATCGTCGCTTCATACCTTGACGAATTCTCCGCGCTTCTTGGGCATTCGCCGCCTGAAATGGCGGCAAGAGGCGAGGTATCTGCGGCATGAATCGAAGCGCGCCATTTAAAGTCGTCGCGTTCATGTGGAGCAGTCGACGTGAGCTCGGCAAGGGCGGTTTCGTCGATTGCTCTTCGAAAGGGCCTGAATCCCACAAAACTCGCGGAAGCCCTTTCGCGATGTTGCGCAGCAGTGGAATGTCATCCAGCCGGTTGGCTCGCGAAATAGTCGATCGACTGATTTATTTCCCGACGATTTTGTCTCTACAGGAGGTCTCATTCCATGCACCCACGCCGCTGCAGCTTTGTGATTCCCGCCTATAACGAAGCGTGCCGGCTTCCGGCCACCCTCAGTGCCATCGCCGAGCTTGCGGATTCATGCCTGGGCGCGTGCGAGATCATCGTAGTTGACGACGGTTCCACCGACCTGACCGCGGAGGTCGCCCGGGGTTTTCGTGCTCCACGATGCAGGCTCCGCGTCCTTCGTGTTCCGCACCGCGGTAAAGGTTTCGCAATCCGCCGCGGCGTCCTTCTTGCGCACGGTGAAACAGTGGTGCTCTGCGACGCCGATCTCGGCAAGGCGGTCGGCGAGGTCGTTCGCCTGGAGGCGGCGCTGCGTCGCGGTGCTGACATCGCCATCGGCTCGCGCTGGCTGAATCATCGTGAATGCTTTCGCGGCCAGCCGCTATACCGCCGCGTCTCCAGCCGCCTCTTCAACCTGGTTACAGGCCGAGTGATTGCTCTGCCATTCAAAGACACCCAATGCGGGCTGAAGGCGCTTACGCATCGTGCCGCTATCCACGTTTTCCCGTTGCTGACACTTAACGGCTGGGGCTACGACGTCGAAATGATCCGCGTAGCTCTCAACCTTGGCCTGCGGATTGAGGAAGTCGATCTGCGGCTTGTGCACGAGTATCGTGATTCCCATGTGCACCCGATTGCCCATGGCTTGCCTACTCTGTGGGAGCTACTGAGTATTCGCCGGAATCACCTGCATGGCTTCTATGGGCGCATTAGCGTCCCAAAGTATGGGGGGCTTAGCGTCCCAAATACCGACCTGGGACAGATCGCGTCGCCCGAGCCGAGCCCAAACGCTGAACAGGACGCAGCGTGAAGTTTTCAAAGGAGCACCCGGATGACGTCGTCGCCGCGTATAAGGCATCGGCAGAATCTGCACCCGTTAAGGGTCCGATAAGCGGTCTCTAGGGGTCAAGACGCACTTTTTGGGGCCAATCGTGCTCTCGAAATCAATCAACTGCGAGCACTCGGGTCCATTCGCGGCGCGCTCGAGCAAAGACACCAAAGCACTCCGTTCAATTTCTTCCGCACGTCGCCACAGCGCCCGCCTCGGCCATCTGCTCCGATGTCGTCGCTATTGATCGCATCCCATACCGTCTCGAATGCTTTCACATCGAAAATCACTCCGCTTGGCTTTGCTTCTGGCTTGCTTCAACCTGTTCCAGACCGCAAGCGCTTATTTCTCAGACACATTAGTGACACCGGTTCTAACGCACTCAAGGGCCAACGGTGGTCTCGATTTAGGCATCAAATCGATTATTTGGATTCGCTCTCAGGTGACTAACGTTGATTGCCCGTAGATTTTTGAACTCTATGTTGGTGTCCGCCTCACTTGCTTGCTCGGCCAGCGCGCAAACTTACCAGGTGGGTTCCGGCAGTTCGCAATCACCACAGACTCCGTCGGGACAATCACAGCAAGCAGGCCAGTCTCTCGGCTGGGGATCAAATATTCAGAACGCGCGCCTGGGACGCGCCGCAGAGATGGCTTTGCAGCATCATGAGTATCCGCTTGCATTTGATTATGCCCAGCGCGCAGCGCACGCAGCGCCCAGCGACCCGCAGTTGTGGTTCCTGCTTGGCTATGCAGCCCGGCTCGACGGAAACTACCCTGCCGCACTTGATGCATATAGTCGCGGCCTTCACCTTGCTCCTTCGGCGCTCGATGGCCAATCCGGCCTGGCCCAAGTCTATAGCTTAATGGGACAAACCATCGATGCAGAGAAAATCCTCAAAGAAGTGGTTTCCTCCAGCCCTTCACGTCGAGACGACTTGATGCTGCTTGGAGATCTCTACATGAGAGAACGTGATTACACGAGCGCGGTCGATTGGCTTGGAAGGGCTGAGAAGATCCACCCCGACGCTCGTGCGGAAGTACTGTTGGCGATCTCATATCAACAGCTCAAACAAGCGAATCTTGCCAGCCAGTACCTCGCGATGGCCGAGCGGCGTGCGCCAGATAATGTTGATGTGTTGCGCACAACCGCTGGGTTCTATCGCGATATTGGAAAGTATTCTGACGCAATTGTGGCGCTCCGCTCGATTCACCATCCAACCTCCGACGTCCTTGCCGAACTTGCATACACCTATCAACTTGACGGGAAATACGACGACTCCGCCAAGATATACTCCCAGGTCGCTGACAATGAACCTCGGAATCTCACATTGCAGCTATCTGCGGCACAGGCTGAAATCACGACGGGATCGATCCCGGGAACGAAATCGTTTCTTGATCGCGCTGAACAGCTCGATGCTCACGACTATCGCTTGTACGCCATCAAGGGTGAAATCGCGAAACTGCAGGATCGCAATCAAGAATCGGTCCGTGAGTATACCGCCGCGATTGCTGCCTTGCCGACGAACCCTCCCGAGGGCCCGCTCTACGGTATTCAATTGCACATGGATTTGGTCGGCCTTGACCAAAATCTTGATGACAGTGGTGCAGCGCATCAGCAGCTTGCGATCGCGGAAGCTGAAATCAACAAGGTCAACGAGGCCGGACCAGATCGCGAGCGGTTCCTGCGCTTGAGGTCTCTGATCAGGCTGAATGCGGGCGACTTGAACGGCGCAATGGATGATGTCCACGCGGCGCTTGCTACGGATAGCCTGAATCGTGACAATCTCCAGCTTGACGGCGACATTCTCATGAAACTTGGGCATACCTTGGAGGCAACAGCCGTATATCAAAAAATCCTCTCAAAAGATCCGGACAATACTCTGGCACTCACTTCTCTTGGTTACGCTCTCCGCGCTGCCGGACAAGACGACGATGCAGAGAAGTGCTTTGACCGCTTGGCGCAGGTCAATCCCAAGTCGTACGTTCCCTATCTGGCACTTGGCGATCTCGACACCGCGCGCCGCAAATTTGCCAAAGCCCAGAGCGCCTACAGCAGGGCCTATTCCCTACAGCCGGAGAACGCTCTAATCGCCGCCGGTGGCATGAATGCCGGAATTGAGGCGCACGATCTTCCCGCCGCGGGACAATGGTTCAAACGCGTCACCCCCTCCATGCAATCCGAGCCAAAGGTCCTCCGGGAAGAGGAACGATATCTTACCTTCATGGGTGACTACGCTCAGTCTACCGAGGTCGGACGGCAGGCGCTTAAAGTGCTTCCCCAAGACAGAGATGTGATTGTCTATCTCGGCTATGACTTGCTGAACATGAGAAGGTACAGTGACTTACTTCAGCTCACATCGGCTTATTGGGATATCTTGCCGAAGGAACCCGATATTCCATTGCTCGCAGGCTATGTTTACAAGCATGACGGAATGAAGGAGCAAGCGCTGACAGATTTTACCGAAACGATCAATCGCAACCCGAATGCAGTAACCGCCTACGTTAATCGCGGATATATGTTGAACGATCTTCACCGTCCACGCGAAGCTGCGGCCGCTTTCGAGTCGGCACTCAGCAAGGAACCGAACAATGGCGAGGCGCACCTTGGCCTTGCATACTCCGATCTCGATCTGCAACAGCCGCGGGCTGCTTTACGCGAGGCTGACTTTGCAGAAAGGACAGCCGGCGATTCGTTGAGCCTCCATGTCATTCGCGCTACTGCCTACGGCAGCGAGGGCATGCTGACTCGCGCGGCAGCCGAATATCGAACTGCGCTCAAGTTCACTCCCAACGACGGCACGCTCCACTACGGCTTGGGCGATACGCTCTTTGGTGAGCACGAATACAAAGAAGCCATTCTCGAATTGGAGATGGCGGACGGCCCGTCACCCGGAAGCTCGCGCGTCGACGCGCTGCTTGCCCGCTCCTATGCCGCCCTGCGCGATCGCGATCAGACAATGAAGTATATTCGACTCGCTGAGGAGCATCTTTCGTCCTCCTCATCCGCATCCTCCGCCGCAGAATCCGAAGAAAGTGATGTATTGATCTCAACCGGGGAGGCCTTAACGACGCTTGGGGACGTGGACGCTGCAATGGATCGCTTTAGTAAGGCGCTGACAGCGCCGAAGAGCGATCGCGTTGGCGTGCGCTTGGCAATCGCCGGAATCATGGAGCAACAGGGCCACACCGATGATGCCCAACGCCAGGTTGCGCTCGCATGGATGGAAGCTGAAGCTGGAGATACAGCGCCACCGAGCGGCAACCAATACATCGCAGCTGCCGATCTCTTTCGCGCGACGCATGACTATCCGCTATCGCAAAGTTATCTTGAACGTGCAAAGTTAGCAGGCGCGCCGGATTCCGACGTCAGGATCGGCATGGCCGACAACGATCTTGCATTAGGGGATACCGTCAAAGCGCAAGCTGAACTGTCTGCTGTCGGTGATCCCGCCGACGGCGAACAAAACTATCAGTATCTGCTCGCCAAGGCCAATATGCTTAGTCAGGAGCAGCGGACCCCCGAGGCGCTCACTGCATTGCCAGCTGCAAATGCCGCCGGCGAGGATCAGTCCGCGGTGCAAGGCATGATTGCGACGGGTGCAAACGAAGGTCTGAGAATTACTCCTGAGCTTAGCGTTCTTTCAGACCTATCCGTTGCGCCTATCTTCGAAGACAGCACTATCTACGTTCTCGACTCCAAACTCGACGCCGCGTTTGCCGTGCCGAGCACCGATACCGCTCTGCTGCCGCCTCCTCGGTCGTCTCTGCAAACCCTGTGGACTGATGCATTCCACCTTCACCTGGGCAATTCCATGCCCGCGAGTGGATTCTTTCAACTTCGCGACGCCCGGGGTTTGATTTCAGTGCCAAGCACCAATTCAATCGTCGACCGCGATACGACCGACTCCACATTCAACTTCGCCCTGAACCCAACGATTCATCTTGGTGATAATGTCCTCACATTCAATAGCGGGGTTCAGGCGACCGTCCGCCGCGATTCAAGAGATCCGACGGATATGAATCAGAACCTCTTTCGGGTGTATTCCTACATGACGACGAGTTCGTTCTTTAACGCCGTTTCCGCCAGTGGCTTTGTGTTTCGCGAAGGCGGTCCATTTACGGAGGCCAATTTGAATTCGCGCGAACTCGGGGGCGCGGTCAACTTTCGTGTCGGCGCTCCCTGGGGAAAGACTGCTCTTATTACCGGATGGGGCGTCGACGACCTGGTATTCCGATTGACCCACACTGAGGATTATTCTTCCTCCTCCTATTTGGGCTTTGAGCACAAATTTTCCGACCGGTTGAATCTGAGCGCCCTGGCGGAGTATGTGCGAGCATGGCGGATCTTCGGGTCTCGGTGGGGAATCGCGAAGGATCTTCGCCCCGCGGGCAGTATTGACTTCCTCCCAAGTCGCAATTGGGATGTAGAGTTTTCCAGCGCTTATTCCAATACGCGAGGTTTTCACGTGTATGACGCGACACAGAATGGCGTTTCAGTTTCCTACGCCCGGCCATTCCGGCGTATGTTTCACGACCGCTCGGAGCCGGTTACTCTCGCGTATCCGATCCGTTTCTCTGCAGGTCTCCAGGTGGAGAGTTTCTTAAATTTCACAGGCGCTCAAACCCAGCAATTGAGGCCGTTCTTTGAGATCAGCATATTTTGAAAGCGAGATACGATGAGAATCTGTCTAGTAGCAACCTTTCCTCCGAGTGGACGCCAGTTGAATGAATACGCCTATCATGTCGCAAGAGAATTGCAGCGCTGTGGCGATGTTGAACTAACTATTCTTGCGGACGAACTCACCCACTATCAATTTGTAACCGACCAGCACGGCGCTCCGCTCGAAATTCTTAAGCGGCCGGAGTTGTCAGGTTTCAATGTGATCCGCTGTTGGAAATTCGGAGACGTCACAAATCCGATTCGGCTGTTAAGGGCGATCCGCCGGTTGAAACCCGACGTGGTTTGGTTCAACCTGGTTTTTTCCACCTTTGCGACTCCGGAATTTCCGTTTGCCGCTTTTGCCGGCCTTTCAACTCCAGCGCTGATTCGCGCTGCCGGCTTCTACACACATATCACCTTGCACCACATTATCGAGCATGTGGACTTCTCCACTGCCGGAGTAGAGCACGAGCGGATCTATAGATTCGGCACTGAGTTGGCAACAAGGGCCTTGCTGAGGGCCAACTCTGTTTCAGTGCTGCTTCCTGGTTACTACAAGACGCTCATGACCAAGTATTCTGCAACGAACGTTCTGCTCGGCACCCACGGGACCTTCTCGCCGGTTCCCCGCCCTCCGGACTTCACAAAGCGCGGCAATCCGGACCAACGCATTCTGGCCATTGGCCATTGGGGAACTTATAAGCGTCTGGAAACACTCATGGAGGCGTTTCGTCTCGTGCTTAAAAAAGCTCCCCATGCAAGGTTGGTCATTGCAGGCGCCAATCACCACACAAAGCCGGGATACTGGGAGTCAATCCGTGCGCAGCAGTCTCCCACCTTACCAATCGATTTTCGTGGATATGTTCCGGAAGATGATCTTCCCGCCCTTTTTCAGTCAAGCTCGATTGTCGCGTTGCCATATGATTCCGCAACCGGATCGAGCGGACCTGCCCACCAAGCCTGTGAATATGGAATTCCGATTGTCAGCGCGGACATTCCGGACTTTCGCGCAATGGCGGCAAACGAGAATATGGCGATCGGCTTTTACCGAGTTGGCGATGCAGTTGACCTGGCAGACAAGCTCCTTGCGATTTTGCAGTCCTCGGAGCTCGAATGCCAGATGGCGCAGCAAAATTATGCTGTCGGCCTCGAGATGACCATGGCCAATGTCGTCCGCCATTACCTGCGCTGGTTCCAGCTAAACAAGCTCAAAGACGAAATACACCGCGCCGGCAGATCCGTGGTGCGCGCGCATCCTGAGCCCAGTAACCTTGCCGCCACCGCCGTCTCATCAGACTTCAGTGCACCGATGCAGTAAATGCAGCCTAGAACGGTCATAGAAATCGATCTCTATGTTCGCGAGTTAGACATCCTTCATGGGAGGAATACTCATCAAATACAACGCATAACTAGGTTGAATGCTTCCGCCAGCCGCGTTAGACCAGGACTTTACAGTGATATCGTGGCCATTTGTTCAGGCACACGATAGGTCGATCCTGTCAGGTGCCATGACCAATGCATAACTCCAGCGACTCGTTGTTGACCCACAGTGCCACCCCACCCATGCCCTCTTTTGTCTGCCTAAGGAGGCTTCCGTGCTCAAGATTGATTCGCCTATGTTCCTTCGTCGATCTCTCTTCTCCATTGTCCCCCTCCTGCTGATCTCCTGCTGCTTCAGCGGATGCGGCACTCTGACCGTGACACCCGGGGGGTCTCCTCCTTCTCAACCAGTAGGATCGGGAAGCGTCAACTCAATTGACCATGTGATCTTCATGATGCAGGAGAATCACTCCTTCGACAACTACTTTGGAATGTTGAATCCTTACCGGAAAGCCAATGGATGGAATATCGGTGACGACGGTAAGGACTATGAGGTCGACGGCATTGACGACAAACTTACCAAGATCAGCAATGAAGACGATGAAGGAACCTCCTTTCCCCTCTTCAAATTTACAAGCACGTGTGTAGACGATATGAGCTCGGACTGGCTTGCGAGTTACGGAGATGTTAGTCGCTACAATTTTTCCCCTACTCGTCCGATCAATATGGATGGGTTTGTACACGATGCCGAGGGGTATGCGAGAAGCTGCGCATCGGGAGGAGGCACATGCGCCGGGGATTTTACAGACGCCACGGGCCAGCGCTCCATGGGCTACTACGACCAGGGATTCCTGAACTACTACTACTACATGGCATCTCAATTCGCCGTGGATGATCGCTGGTTTTCGCCCGTCTCAAGTAAAAGCATCGCCAATCGCCTTGCTACTTTTACAGGGGGCACAACCCAGGGCCTGGTTCATGATCCGGGCACTGACGATCACCTCCCGCAGCTTGATATTCCCAACATTTTCCAGGAGCTCGATGCAGCGAATGTGTCTTGGAAGATCTATTACACGGTCACGCAAGGCTTCTGCCTTGATGAGGACGATTGTCCCGGCGGGGCAAACGCAGAGTTCCCAGCAACCGATTTTGGAAACCTTACCTATTCGTTCCAGTACCTTTACCAAGCCGCTTCCGGCGCGCAGTGCAAGGCGCCGACCCAGCCATCAAGCGTGGTGGGTGACTCGTCCGATTCTTTCTGCATTGATCCAAACCACATCGCTCCCCTGTCGCAGTATTTCACTGATTTGACCAACAACACCCTTCCGAGTTTTTCCTTCATCGAAGCGGGTTATGGAAACAACGATGAACATCCAGGGTCGGGCCAGTCGATTCTCGACGGTCAGGCGCAAGTGGCAAAGATCGTGAATTCGCTTATGGCGAGCTCAGCATGGATGAGTTCCGTGTTCTTCCTGACTTATGACGAGGGCGGCGGCCCATATGATCACGTTCCACCGGTGCCCGGGCATTCGAATGACAACACGGATGCGACTCTCGGGGGCGCTTCGGTGTCAGATATACCAGATATTTCAACCATCGCAGTGAACCCCGACAGCTACAATCCATGTTTACCGGCCGGCGGAACGACTACATTGCATTGCGACCTGGCCGCAATCGATCCGGGCGCAAATCCCGGCGATGCCCCCGCCATTAAAGGCTTTGCGGCGCAACTCGGATTCCGCTTGCCTGATATCATCATCTCGCCGTTCGTGCGCAAGCACTATGTGTCTCACACGCCCATGGATCATACGGCGGTTATCAAGTTCGTTGAGAGCCGCTTTATCGGCAGTTCTGCTCATCTGACGGCCCATGACGCAGTGCAACCGAACCTTCTCGAGTTTTTTGACTTTAACAAAGTTCCATGGGCCACACCACCATCTCCGCCGACACCGGTCTCCGCCCAATCGCTAGGTTATGATCCCTGCACGCCGGCCAACTTCGCGCCACAATCCAGCCGAATGCAATGACCTGGTCCAACACAGGGCGAGGCGCAGGTGAGCTACCGAATGGAAATCAGCTCACCTCTCCCGTTCACGCGCTCTTCCGATTGAATACCTGACGACCCAACCGGCGTGCTGCACCCGCAGCAGATTTCTCTCATTCGGTTGAAGACAGGTGATGATCACCAGTTGCTTGCGAGCTTGTTTGACGAGCCCGCGACCGCGTTCGGCTTAAAGGAATTTCACGCCGGCAGCGAGCTATAATCCAGCGGAGGGCGCCGGTGTTGCGTTTCCGGAGCTGCGAAACTCTCTCTGGAGCAACACGTCGATGCGAAGCCTCTTATTCGTTTCTCTGTTCGCGGTCTCCTTGCAAGCCTACTCTGCTCCGGCACCCGCCACCCTCGAGCTCGACGGCGCGTTTCTGGCACAGTTCAAAGCGCATCCAAGTGTGACTATTCTCGCCGCCGTTCGCGCCGAGGCAGACCAAGCCATGAGCATCGGGCCCTATTCGGTGATGGACAAGAAGGAGACACCACCAAGCGGCGACAAGCACGACTACATGAGCCTTGCGCCCTACTGGTGGCCCAATCCGGCAACGGCGAACGGCCTGCCATATATCCGCCACGACGGCGAAGTCAATCCGGACCGTTACAAGGTAACTGACGACAGCGAATTCAACAAGGTGCAAAGCACGGTGCACGCTTTGGGGCTGGGCTACTACCTTACTGGCAATCAAGCGTACGCGGTGCGCGCCGTGCTGCTGCTGCGCACATGGTTTCTCGATCCGGCGACGAGGATGAATCCTAATTTGAATTATGCGCAGGCGGTTCTGGGCGTCAATACCGGGCGTGGCACCGGACTGATCGACGTGCGTGGGATGCCGCGTTTGCTCGATGGGCTCACGCTGCTCTCCGGCTCTGCCGCGCTCACTCTACAGGATCGGGCGGGCTTGCGAAAGTGGTTTTCCGAGTACTTGAATCGGCTTGAAACCAGCAAGAACGGCAACGATGAATCCGACGCAAAGAACAATCACGGGAGTTGGTTCGATCAACAAATTACCGGCATTGCATTGTTCCTTGGCGATGAGGAGGTGGCGCGCAAGATAGATGAGACCGCGAAGACGAAGCGCATCGCTTTGCAAATTAAACCGGATGGCAGCGAGCCGTTGGAACTTGTGCGCACCAAGTCGTTTTCTTACTCGGTCTTCAACTTGACGGCCCTGGAATGGCTGGCGGTGGAGGCACAGCACGCCAGTGTTGATCTATGGAACTACAGTGCTCCGGAGGGAGCATCGATACGCAAAGATCTTGAATATCTTCTGCCCTATGCGGAGGGGGCAAGGGCGTGGACATACAAGGCGATCAACGGTGTGGACGGCAGCAGCCTGACCGAGCCTCTGTTGCTGGCAGCAATGAATTATGACTCCCCCGAATACCTTCGCCAAGCAGAGAAGCTCCAGAAACATTCTGACGCGGAGACCCTGCTTCTTGAGATGCAGGCGGAGAAGATTCTCAGCGAGCACGACACCTCCGGAAACCGCTAAAGGGCAATTGCGAACATTACCGCAGTTTTGCTTTCTTGCGATCACCCGGGTCCGATCGCGCGTTAGAAAATTGACAGAACGCCCGCGACGGGAGTCAGTTCTTTCAGCCTCGCTCTCAAGACTGCTTTGCTCGGCGGCTTCTCATGGAGCAACAGTTCAGTTGCTTGAATCACCGGGTTCGAATGAAACCAATGCTGGATAATGTTATTGCGCAGCAGATTGGTGATGGCTAGCAGCGACATTCCCTGATGATGGGCCATCCATTGGCGCACGATCACAGGAGTGCGCAGCGAACGGGAGTAATCGGCTGCTTCATAGAAACCGTAAGCGCCCACCCAACCTTCAGACTGCATTCGGCGCAAATTGCTGAGTGATTCGTAAGGATCGGCGCCAAGCGCCAGGAAAGTCGAGTAAGGCGAGATCACCGGTCCGGCAGTGGCGTCCGGACTTAAGGCGACCGGAGGCAGCCCGTAGGCGTGGTAACAATAATTCCCGGCATCGTTTTTGCGCGCATTGCCCGACTCGGAGATGCCCCAGGGAATACCCATAGAACGCGTAAAGGCGCGCTGCACCTGAACGCAGGCGGATTCGCTGCAAGAGATCAATGTGCCGCGATGACTGTGCATCCAAAGCCCCGGCATCAGGTATTCGAACATCGTCCCTGTCCATGAGAAGGGTAGAAATTGGCCGAAGGCATAAGTGTGTTCGCGCTCCAGCTTGAACCAACTCTGCTGTTTAAGATCGCCGCGTGCAATGGCGAGAAATGTAGCCATTCTCGCTTCCGACGCGAACAGTTCGTAGCAGTAGTCACTCACGCGTTTATTTCCCGCATCATAACCGATGGAAAGGACTTGACGGCCCGGATTGACGAAGAATGAGAAGTCCGTCGCCACGGCAAGGCGCTCCGCATTTTGCTCGATAGCAAGCAGATCCCTGGCCAGAACGAGCAGGTTTTCCCTGGCTGCGAGGAGTAAGTCGCTCAATTGCCCGGCAAAGCTCAGTTCCATTGAGCCGGCAGCGAGCACGGTCGGCGCGGCCTCGATGCGGCTCACCAGTTTCCCGGCAAAGACAATTGCATCCTCGATTGAAAGCGGTGCGTGCGCCCTACGTGCAGCGAGCCGAAGTGATCTGCGAAGCGGCTTGTATTCCGGAAGCATCCATGGAAGGTATTCGCGGAGCAGGGTGCGGATTGCGGAGACGTGGTGCAGCGTCTCGTTAAGCCACCAACCGCAATCGTCCTCTGCGGAGCGCGAGACTGCGGCAGAAGACAGTGCGGATTCAGCCGCCGGCAACCACTCGATCCACGCGGAGATTGCTGCGAATGGCCCCGGCAGCCTAAGCCGCTTGAGTGCGGTTGGCAGGCCTTCTTCCGCGCGCATTATTTTCCAGTGCGCACGCAAGCCGGAGAACAGAAGCGGATCAAGCAGGGGTTTTCTCCTGAGTTCTCGGGCGCCTGCATGAAGCGTGTAAAGCGAAGCGACGAGGTTGCCGCTATCGACCGACGAGGTGAATGGCGCCGCATCGAGGGCCCGAAGCGTCTCGGTGCTATACCAGTTGTAGAGGTTCCCACGGAACGTTTCGAGGCGTGTGATAGAAGCGAGGCTCCGGGTCGAGAGCTCGGCAAACTCCGGTACCGTCAGAAAGCCGAGTTCACAAGCTGCCTGGCGGGCATTCAGGAGCATGCCAATATTCGTTGGGGAGACCCGCGCGGCTTCGTTCTGCCCGTCTTCCTCAACATTGTCTGGAATCAGAAAATTGTGCCGTTCGGAACTGAACTGATAGAAATA
The DNA here is from genome assembly GCA_963841365.1 of uncultured Acidobacteriaceae bacterium. Taxonomy (GTDB): domain Bacteria; phylum Acidobacteriota; class Terriglobia; order Terriglobales; family Acidobacteriaceae; genus Telmatobacter. The sequence goes on along the minus strand of CAWJDG010000084.1, from coordinate 11,293 downwards.
GCGCCAGCAGCGAAGTGCATGTACGAGCAAGAACCCCTGGTCGGCCTGAGTGAGGTGGTAAAGTTCGTGAGGGCGCCTGTTCAGCCAGGTTGTTACAAGGCCGGAGAGAGACCATGCCACAAGCATCGGCGCTGCGTAGAATATGGCGTCGTGCTGAACAGCGAACAACCGGATCGCCGCCGCGATAGCTAGCGCGGTAAGAGGCATCGCGGCGAGATATCGGTCGACCAGCCCAGGCTGCGTCGATTGCAACTCGGCCTGAGCAGCGGTTTCCCATTCGAGCGTCCGCTCACCGGTGATGAAGCCACGGATCAGCGAGCGGAAAACCGCATCAAGAGTGAGCATCGTCTGATGTGCTAGGAGAATCAGGTGAAGCATCGTAAGGAGCAACGCGCGCCCGAAACCTGAAAGAGCCTCACCAAATTGACCCATGTTTCGTCCAGCAAGCGCACGTCCAAGGCCAAAAGCGAGCTGAGCGAACGCGTGAAAGCCCAACAGACAAAGTCCTGCGATCGTCCAGTAAAGCGGGCCACCGGGTAAACCGAGCCAGCCTGCGACAAAGAGAATCATCAAAGCTGGGTCTAGGAGCGAGCGGCGCAGATTGTCGAAGATTTTCCAGCGGGAAATTGAGGAGATTGGGTTCGGTCCCCAATGCCCTGACTCGTCGGGCACCTTGGAGAAGATCCACTGCGCAATCTGCCAATCGCCGCGCATCCAACGATGCTGACGGCGGCTATATGCGTCGTAGTGCGTCGGGTAGTCGTCAATCAGTTCAATGTCGGTAACCAGGCCGGCGCGCGCATATGCACCCTCGATGAGATCGTGACTAAGCAAAGCGTTGCGGGGAAATCTGTGGTTGAGCACTGCATGGAGCGCCTCGACTTCGTAGATGCCCTTACCGGTGAAGATGCCTTCAGCGAACAGGTCCTGGTAAGCGTCGGAGACGGCGCGCGTATAGAGATCAAAGCCATTTTGGCCGGAGAATATGGTAGCCAGCCGCGAGCGAACGGTGGATCGAACGGCGACACCTATGCGCGGTTGCAGGATGCCAAAGCCGGAGGTGACAATGCGCAGTTTTGGGTCGATGACGGCTTGATTCAGCGGGTGCGCAATCGCGCCGGCGAGCCGTGCAGCCGACCCTCGCGGAAGTTGCGTATCGGAGTCGAGCGTGAGAATGTAGCGAATCTCTTTCAGGATTTCGATCGGGCCCGCTTTAATTGGAAACGCGTCGAATTCTCCCATCAGGAGGTTGTTCAGATCGAGTAACTTGCCGCGTTTCCGTTCCCAACCCATCCAAACCCCCTGGCGTTTATTAAAAATGCGATGGCGATGCAAGAGCATGAATGCCCCGTTCCGCTTTGAGGCGTATTTGGCATTTAACTCGCCGATAAGACGAGCAGCGAGCTCCACAAGCGGATGAGAATCCTTATCATTCGGCTTGGTCACGGAGTCGGGAAGGTCGGTCAGCAACGCGAAGTGCAGATTCGGTTCGCGATTGGCCAAAAACCGGACCTCAAGATTTGTTACCAGCTCACATACCTGTCTTTCGTTCAGGAGCAGTGAAGGTACAGCAACTAGCGTCGCACACTCTTGAGAGATACCTTTGCTGAAATCCAGCTTGGAAAGCGGCTCGGGAGCATATAAAGCCGTGATGCAGGGATTGATTAGATCCACGGCGTTTTGAATTGCCGGCGCAATAAGCACGATGAAAACGAAGGCCAGCGAAACGATGCCACCGAATTGGGGCAACGGTGCGAAGAGCGCGAGAGCAAGAAACATGAATGAGAGGATCAGCACGCCGCCTATGTAGCAGTCCTCAGCGTTCCTGCGTATCCACCGGCGCAGGCGCCAAGCTGGTGAAGGATGGAAACCCACGCGCCAGGCAAGACGGGAAAATCCCTTATCGATGAGGTAGTAGCCCACATGCATGCGACGGCGCTGCATCCGCGGATCGCGGGACGGCCTTTGACTGCCCTGGCGGGCAAGATCGAGGGCGGCCTGCGCCACTTCAAGCTCGGTGCAATCTGAGTGGCGCGCAATTAAAGCGACGCGTTTTCGATAAGACTGCCGGCTTTCGAAATCCATCCTCTCGTAAGCCCCAACGGGGTCCTGGCGCAGGAGAGCGTCGAAAACGATGAGCGGCTCGGTAAAAAAAGCCCAGTCAACACGGCTCATAGAAATCAGGCTGTCGAGACGATTAAAGAAGTCAGGTGCGCTCTCCGCGTGCTTTGAGCGCAACCATACGCGGGCGTCGTGCAAGAGCGACTCAAGCAGAACGAATTGGAGGAAGTCGGAAGCACTCCACAGTTCATCGAGCGTGAGCGGCTCGCGCACCTGCATTGCCTGGACAAAGGCACAGAAGGTGGGCTCAGAGAACGCGCCGTCAACAGCGCCAAGGTAAACCCGCGCCACTTCCGCCATGCGAGGCTCTTCTCGTCCTGCTGCGAATAAGGCGCGTGGCAGACCGTCAATGACTTCCTCTTTACCGGATATCGCGGCGAGCGCTGTGCGGAGGGAGCGACCATGAGCGCGCAACTCGCGCAGAGCCGAGCGCGAAGCCTCGCCCGGCAAGCCCTTTTCCGCTCGAATCACCGTTCGCTCGGCCAGGGTCCGTTCCAATTGTGCCAAGGCGCGCGCGGCGTCGCGGATGCGACCGCCAAAACTCCCGGGTGATGAGGGCGAAGGTCGATGCACGACGTCCCACGAGGCAGCAGCCCTCGCCGCCTCTTGGAGGCGGACAGACGGCTCGCCGCGTCCGCCCGGAAGCTGTGAATCGAAAATGTACGCAGTATCAGCCATATAGATTCAGCGGTAACTGGCAGCTTGCATTTCAAACATCGCGGCGTACCGGCCGCCCTGCGTCAACAGTTTGGCGTGGCTCCCTTCCTCCACCAGGCGGCCTCCCTCAAGGACGACGATTCGGTCGGCCATCCGAACAGTGGAGAAGCGGTGAGAGATGAGCAGCGCCATCTTTCCGTAGGTAAGCTCGGCAAAGCGTTCGAACACTTCAAACTCGCTTCGCGCGTCAAGTGAAGCAGTGGGCTCGTCGAGAATCAGGAGTTGCGCGTCTCGCAGATAAGCGCGCGCCAACGCCAGTTTCTGCCATTCTCCGCCGGAGAGATCGACGCCGCCCTCGAAGCGCCGCCCGAGCATCTGGTCATAGCCGTTACGAAGCCTTGCAATCACGTCGCTTGCCATACTCTTTTCCGCCGCGTATTCAATCTCGCCGGCCTTGTAATCAACTTCGATGCGGCCCATCGCGATGTTCTCGCGGGCAGTCATCTCGTATCGCATGAAGTCCTGGAAGATTACGCCGATCTCGGAGTGCAGGTCGGCCAGGTCATAGTCACACAGGTCAACGCCATCGAGCAGTATCCGGCCCTCGCTTGGATCGTAGAGCCGTGTGATCAATTTGACGACCGTTGTTTTGCCTTGACCGTTCTCCCCAATCAGGGCCACGCGTTCTCCTGGACTCAGCGTGAAGTTGAAGTTGCTGAGAATGCGCCGGTCAGTACCCGGGTAAGTGAACGACACATCGCGAAACTCGAAGCCCCGCTGGATCGGGCGAGGCGCGGGCAAACCATTCGGTTTTGATTCGACGCTTGGTTTCATCTCGAAGAAAGCTATAAGATCCGTCAGGAAAAGCGCCTGGTCTGCCACTCCGGATGCCGTGGAAAACGCCTGCTGGATATTGCTCATCGCCTGCATGATGGCGGTCGTGATTACGGTGAGGTCGCCTACCGAGTAGCGGCCCTCGATGGTGCGGTAGATGCTGAGAATGTAGGCGGAGTAGTACCCAAGTTGCCCGAGAATGGCAAGCAGGCCGCCCCAGAAGAGCCTGCGCCGGTTCAGCGCAACATTCTGCTCATAGATGGTTTGCGAGAGGCCCGAGAATCGTTCAGTGAGATAGTTGCTCAGATTGAAGAGCTTTAGTTCCTTCGCAGCCTCCTTGCTTCCACCCACTTGGCGTAGGTAATCCATCTGCCGACGCAACGGTGTCTGCTGGAAGTTCTTCGCATACGTGAGAAACGCAAAGTGGCTTTCGCCCACGAATGCGGGAACAACGCCCGCGACCAGCAGCAACAACAGCAGCGGTGAGTACTTGATCAGCAGCGCGGAGAAAGCCAGAGCCGTTACCGTCTGCGTGATCAGATTGCCCATCTGCTGGATCATCGCAAGCCGATCTGTCGCCTGCACCCGCGCGCGCTCCAAACGATCGTAAAAGACCGGATCCTCATATACGGTTACGTCGAGCGCCGCAGCCTTGCGCATGACCTCTACACTGACATGACGGGTATAACGATCCGCGAGCAAGTTATCGAAGTAATCCACTGCGCGCGAAAGAATGCCGATGAGCACTGCCAGCACCATTTCTGCGCCGACGAGATACCAGAAGTTGGAGGGCAGTGGCTCATGAAGGCGAATGCGATTCACGCCGTCGATAATTTTGCCGCCGATAACGCCTATGCCTACGGGTAGAAAAGCAACCAGAATGCGGATGCCAATGTTCCACGAGACCACAGCGGGGCCCGACTCCCACACAAAGTGAAGCACTGGAGGAATGTTCTTGAGAGCCCGCATGCGGTCGGCCCAAGCGCTGCCGGCCGCTTGCGTTGAGGCCGACGCCTGTGCATTGGATCTCTCTTTGGGCTTCCCTGAATCAGTGCTTGGGGACATTCATCTTCCTTGCGATTACAGTTGTGCGCAGAACTACACCGAACCGCGCCTCTGGCGGCATCGATGAACCAAGGACTTGGCCGTAACCGCGCCACACTGGTGCTGAAGCAGGACGGCGTGTCTATTTTTCTACTCATTTATGCGATGCAAGGCTGATGCAGAGCGTTGTTTTCGGCGCCTCTCCTTCGAACTGCCCTACTCCACCTGCGATCCCGGCAACTGATTGTCATGCCGTGGCAAAACGTCGAAACTGAGTCCGCCCTTACCACGAGCCAGTTTTGAAGAATGCGCCGCCGGCCTGCGTCCCCCAGCCTGTCGAGGCGAGCGCAACACTTACCGAGGCGCCGGAAACTACATCCAGGATAGGGGCCCCCTGCAGGCCGCAGCCGAACGAAAGCATATCCGAGAAAACTCTTCGGCCGAACAGGAAATCTTCGTTTCACTGCTCCGCGTCTTGCGTTGGTTTGGCTTCCTGCCCCGCCTTCGCGTAATAGCCCCGCTTTGTCCTCACATTCGTCTGGCCATGACCCGGCGAAGTGGCTTCGACGCGCACCGAGCGGTAGCCGCCCAAGCTGAACGGCTTCGACGAGTGGTAGTCCACGACGTATTGCTCACGAATGTCTCTCGCAACCTCCGCCGCAATGCTGTTTACGTCCTGCAGTGACCGGGGGAAATAAGCGACTCCGCCTGTTTGCTGCGACAGCATCTCCAGGGCATCTCTGGCGCGCTGCGACTCCCCAGGTTCGTTATTGAAGAGCAGTCCAATCGTGTAGACAACCGGCCCGCCCAGGCCTTCGACGCGGCGGATCGCCTCTTGCAGGCTCAACCTTGAAGCGTTGTCCGCTCCATCGGTAATGATCAGCAGTACTTGCTTTCGATCCTTCCCGTGTTTTGCTAATTCGTCAGCCGATGCGGCCACAGCGTCGTACATCGCCGTTGTGCCCGCTGAATCGAGCCGCGACATTCCGCGATCAAGCGCGACGCGGTCCGTTGTAAAACCTTGGTCGAGATAAGCATGATCAGAGAAGTTAACGACAAATGCCTCGTCCTGCGGATTGGATGCGCTGAGCAGTTGGGCTGCGGCGGAGTTCACAGCCGCACGCTTGTCGCGCATCGATCCCGAGTCGTCGATCAAGATGCCCATCGAAACGGGCAGGTCAAGGTGTTGTACCGAATTGACTGTTTCCGCAACGCCATCTTCCCATACATGAAAGTCGTCGCGGTTCAGGCCCATCACCGGCTGGCCTTTTGCATCGATCACTGCGCAATTCAGCAGCACCTCATCCACATTCGCGTGTAGGACGTACATGCCGTTCTTCTGCTTCTCAAGTCCGGCCGTTCCGCTCGTAGATTGATTCGCGCTACTCGAAGCGCTGGGCATGGTGGCGCTAGAAGGCGTGGCGGCCCTCACCGTCGGGTTAACCTCGGCATCGGGCGAGGGGATCGGATCGCGGTCGATATCCAGCCTTGGCTGAACCTCCGGCCGTGTCGGGTCATCCATCGCAGTTGGAGTCCCAGCTTGCGTCTGAGCGGGCACAGCCACAGCCGTCTGCGAATATAAGGCCGCCCCGCCGCTCCCGAGCAGCGCCAGAGCCGCCAGCATTGTCATCGAAGTGGAACGCCGTTTTAGAAAATGGACCGACAGCATAGTCGTTGGCGGGCGGGAAGGTGCGCCATTTTATATTGGATGCAAGTACGGGCTTTCAAAGCAGGGACGAAGCGTAATCTTTCTGCCATTTGATGGAAGTTTTGGCCCCCTTGTCTGGCCAGCAACCGGCATTTGGGCCGCCATCATCCTGCCGCCGTCCCTCAGCCATCCAGATCTCTTTAAGACCGTCCCCAACTCGCTCCCAGCCTGCCGCCTCTAATTCGAATAAGGTACCCCGGCGGAGATTCGATTCAGGATGCTGTTCTTCCCAACCATGCGAACAAAGAGCGTGTGGACCCCAGAATGCAAGCTGCTCAAACTCCAACTCCCGCCCAGGGCCGCCGGCAAGCTCGCCACCAGGGTCAGGTTCTGGCCATCCGGCGAGTCATAGATTTCTATGTGCGATACCGTCATCAGGCTCGCATACTGGCTATTGGTTGCATTTAGCGTCCAGGTCAGAGTCTGCCCAAACGTGCTCGAGCTCACTGTATAGCAGTTATCAATCCCGCTTTCAATTTCCGTCCCCTCGTTGTAGTCGTTCCAGGTTGCGATCTGCAGATAAGGCAAAGCCGCAGTCAAGTAGTACAGGTTGCTCTCAGCAAGCGACGCCATCCAAGTCTGGCCGCACTCCTGGTCCATAATTCGGCCTGTGCCCCAGGTGGACTGCGAACTGTTGAAGCCCTTGAAGGCGTTTGACCACGTGAGCTGCCCCGTGTTTTCAATCGCAGTCCCAAGAAAGTTATCGAGCGTGCCTGCAGTTGAAGCCGGAGAAATGCTCTGGTTGAATTGGTCGCTGGCCGGATCCGTTCCCGCCGGTTCGATCCAGTAATAAGAGCCCGCCGAATCCTCGTGGGTAAAACCTCCGGCGTTCTCAAACACGATCAGCGGCACTCCGTTGTCCGCATTGTAGGGAGCCGTCCCGCAGTTTTGTGGCAAATTGTTGTTCCAATTCTCAATCTGCAGCCACACATCCGCCCATGACGGTGCCGGCCCCGTCGCGGGAATCACGGCTTCATCAGGGAAAATCTGAACGATAGGGCGTCCATTAGCTTTCAGGTACGCGCTGTTGCCCCAATGCTCTCCGTTCATGTAACACATGTCGTTGCGAATGTGCGTGACTGCGCAGCTCTCAAAGTTCGCTCCCGTCATGCCCGAGCAGCTCGCCCCGGTTGTGCCGGGAATGCCGGTCGAGGTCACGGTATAGCCCCAGGACGGTCCGTCATACATGATCATGTATTGCAGGCTACAACCCTGCCCGTCGCAGTCGTTCTGGTCCACATACGATTGCAACAGCAGCGATGCTGCATCCTCGCTGGTTCCGTCGCCTTCCCAGGTCATGATTGCGCCATCGATATGGCGGTTTTTCAAATCCTGTGCCTGTGCGGCGATCGTATTCGGATCGTCGGAACTGTAGCCGGTCTGGACATTGTTATCGCAATAGGCCGAACCGGAGGCTGTGCAGAATCCCAGCATCATGTTCGCGTAGATCTTGGTATTCGCTCCCTTGAGCAGGTAGCTATGCAGATCCTCGTCCGAAACATTGCCTGCCGGAGCATCGAACTGGGCCGTCGCGACGGCTTCTCGGCTGTCGGTCTGGCCGGCAAATGCCTGTTGGCATCGTGCAGGAAGTGAACCGCTCGCCGGGCACGCGGCAGTGTTGTTCTCCGTCAATGATGAGAGCGTGATCGCGCCCTGCGCTTCAGAAGCCGATCCGCCGGAACCTGACCCGCCAGAGCCTGATCCAGATGATCCTGACCCTGTCGAACCGGAACCGGAAAGACTTACCCTTGCCGAGCACCCGGCGAGGCCGAAAAGCATGAGGCTTGCCAGTGCCAGCGCAAGCTGCAAACGATTGTCCGTCATCGATTCCCCCTGGAATCGGTTGCCGATCGCGCCCGTCGTTCACGGCGAGATAGTGATGAGGGTTTATGTCGATCTAAATATCGGCGCGCAATCGTCGCCGTAATGCATCCGTCCGGCACTTTCGCCTTTACGCGATGGTTTCCCGGGACCACATGGCGCTCTGCCTCGCCCGAGACGCAATTTGGCCAATCAATTTGCGGCGCTGCTGGTTTCAAGACGCGCGCCTTTATAAGCGCAAAAAAGGGGTGATCGCATCCTAGCAGTCATCCGTTTCACTTTCGCCTGCACAAAAGTTGTAGCTGGCGGCATTGCAAAGTTCGCCAGCTGAATGCCAAGTTGCATCGCGAAGATTCTTCTTACACGCGTTCGAAAATTTTCTTAAATCACTAAGAACACGAGTGTTGCATTCAGAGCCGATCCTCGATCCTCTGCACACGCTTCCCGCTTCCGAGAACCACGGAACCGTGAAGGCTCCCTGGTCAAGCGGCCGCGCGAATTCGTCGATTTTTGGGCGTGAGTTTTGTTTCTTGTTGATCAGAGTGCGGGAAGACGGGCCATCTGCATGTGACCGAGATCACTCGTGTTTCAGCGCGGGTCGCTCTGCAGAGACCTTGGGAGAAGGCTCTGGCAAGCCGAGGCAGGATTATGAAGGGACGGGCGCTTTACAGCGGAGATTCTCCATCGGAATCCCGCCCGATCGCAATTCGTCATCCAAGGACTTGAGTGATTCTTGAATGTGAACCGGAGGCGAATTCATGGCACCCGATAATTTGGAGACCACTTGTTGTGTAGTCGGCGGCAGGCCTGCAGGCATGATGCCCGGATATTCGTTAGCTCAGCTGCGGTGGCAGAGCCATCTACGGACCGAATGTACAAGTCAGAATTCGTCTTTCGATTGTCGCGGCTTCAATTCGAGTCAAGAAACCCCGATGAGGCCAACCGGCGTCAAAGCATATGTTCTGAGTCTGGAGAGCGTTGAATCATGGATGCATCCGATGTGCTTGCGGAACGCCTGATCGCATGGGGAGTGGACACGATCTTTGGCCTGCCTGGGGACGGCATCAATGGAGTCTTCGAAGCCTTACGGAAGCAAAAGGACAGAATTCGGTTCATTCATGTGCGGCATGAAGAATCCGCTGCGTTGATGGCCTGCGCATACGCCAAGTTCACGGGCAGATTGGGAGTATGCATTGCGACATCCGGGCCTGGTGGCATTCACCTTTTGAATGGCCTCTATGACGCGAAGATGGACCACGCTCCGGTTCTAGCCATCACCGGATTACAGCATAGCGATCTGATCGGAACCCTTACGCAGCAGGACGTCGCTCTGGACAAGCTCTTTATCGATGTCGCCGTCTACAACGAGCGTGTGGTGAGCGGCGCACATATGGAGAGCTTGGCGGACCTCGCGATTCGAACAGCGCTCGCTTTGCGAGGGGTCGCTCACATCACAATTCCGGTCGATGTGCAGGTACAAGAGGTTAAGAAGGGGCGCTCTGAGCGGAACCCTGTTCATCATAGTTCGGCTGTTCCAGCCTATTTTGATCAGGTCCCGGCACGAGTGGAGTTAGAGCATGCAGCTGACATCCTGACTCGAGGGAAGAAGATCGCGATTCTGGTGGGGCAGGGCGCATTGCATGCGACACAGGAATTAGAAGAACTGGCGGAGACACTCGGTGCGCCGATCATCAAGGCGTTGCTCGGAAAGGCCGCGGTGCCGGACGACAGTCCATATACCACAGGGGGCATCGGCCTTTTGGGAACCGAGCCGTCGCAGGATGCCCTCGAACAATGTGACACCCTTCTGATGGTCGGAACGTCGTTCCCTTATATCGAATTTCTCCCTGAGCCCGGCACGATCAAGTGTGTGCAAATCGACATCGATCCTCAGAGAATCAGTCTGCGCCACCCGGCAGATGTAGGCCTCGTTGGAGATGCCAGGAATACACTACGTGCGCTCCTTCCCCTCGTTGAGAAGCACAACAAGAGTTTTCTTGAGAAGGCCCAGAAAGCCAAGGCCGAGTGGCAGAAGCTGATGGAAGAGCGAGGAACTCGGCCGGATAAACCGATGAAGCCTCAAGTGATCGGTTGGGAGTTGGGGAAGTGCATTCCCGCGAACGCCATCGTTACGTCCGATTCGGGAACGATCACCACCTGGTGGGCACGGTACGTTCCTGCTTTGCGCGGTCAAAAGCACAGCTGCTCCGGAAATCTTGCAACGATGGCGTGCGGGCTGCCCTACGCCATTGCGGCTGCAGTCGCCTATCCTGATCGACCCGCCTATTGCATCATCGGCGATGGCGGTCTGAGTATGTTGCTCGGCGAGCTCATCACGGTTGCCGCTTACCAGCTCAATATCAAGATCGTCGTCATCAAGAACAATACCCTCGGTCAGATCAAGTGGGAGCAGATGGTGTTCCTCGGAAATCCCGAATATGCATGCGATTTGTTTCCGGCCGATTTCGTCATGATCGCTCGCGGGGCGGGAATCGAAGCCATTCAGATCGACGACCCTGCATCCTGCGGTTCCCAACTGGATAACATCCTTAATCATGAGGGCCCCGCCCTCATCGAAGCAGTGGTCGACCAGTTCACACCGCCAATGCCAGCAAAAATCAAGGCGTCGCAGGCTCTCAAGCTTGCAGAAGCCCTGGTTCGTGGGGAACCCAATCGCATGGAGATCGTGGTCACGAATGCGCACGATAAGGTACGTGAACTCGTCTAGCACAGATATCCTAAAGCCTTCTTCCCCATGATCGTGCTCCAGTCTTGCCAAACTCCTGGGCAATGGCGCGTCCCAGCCCTGCGGATGCCCCGGTAATCACAACGGTCAGCGTTTGTCGTATGCTCGTCTTCATCCCAATCCAATTAGATGCAAGCAATTGCAGCCAAGCAGCATCTACCCTAGCTTGTGGCAGTTGCACTGATTGCCGGCCGGCTATCACTCGCAATTCGATGTCGCCAACCACCATGGAGCGCACCTGTTCTCGGCGAGCGCACGCGCCGAAGCAGTCCTCTCAGGTGGGGATTGAAGCAAGAAATGAGCTCACCTAAATCGGCGGTCAACTGAGGATCGCTGCGGAATCGAATCGAATCTCTGGGGCG
>CAWJDG010000083.1:0-68790 GCA_963841365.1 uncultured Acidobacteriaceae bacterium | reverse complement strand
CTTTCGTAAACTCGGATTTATTGAATACGACGGCCGCATCCGCGTTCATAAGTCGCTGCTCAATGTGGTTCTTCACGATTGAGCCCCCACCGAAGCCACCTCCCTTGAGTTCTATGCCGGTAATGTGGCCGAGCATCCCAACAGGAGCTGCGCCTGTGCCGGTCCCAACTTCGTCGAGCTGCCGAATCAGCTCGCGCCATTCATACGGCGGAGTTACAGCTGCACGCAGGACCTGCCAGGAAAAGATTCCCAGGCTCCCAAACCACTCGAAAAATCCGTTGAACAACCTAGCCGCAGAGCTTGGAACAGACGACGCGGGTACACGCTGCACCGGAAGTGGAGGCTTTATGTCTGCAACAGTTGTAAATCCGCGTTCGCTCATTGATTGGGGCCTGGGACGGGCGCGCCATGGGCATTGTTTAGGTGCATAGGTGAAATCAAGGCGTGTGGTCCGCTATGGAAAAACTCCAGAGCAATGTCGCCTCCCACATAACTCAACAAGCTGTAGTTGCCCATGCGGAGCGCATCCTTTGCGCCGAAGCGGTTCGGATACCACCCGCAAACCGCAATCATGGAGCCCGCATAGGACGCCGCAAGTGCGGGAAAAGAGAAGACGCGATGGCCACCTTCGCCGCGGCGCGCTGTCAATGTGGAGATCACGGCGTGGCGCAGCCACGGAAAAAAACCGCCACATTCGCAGCGGTAGTACAAAGTATCGCCCGAAAAGCTTCCGCTAGCCCGTAGCGCGTGGTTGTTCCAATAGTCGCAATGGCGAAGTCGGAACCGAACCTCTTGCCGAAACCCTCGACGCCCTGGTTCCACTCCGGTGGAGCGTTGCTCCACTGGTTGATTCCAGCTGCGAGCGTGGTCCCGGCAATTGGATACGGACCGAATGCGTCGAAAGCGTAGTTGTTCACCTTCATTTTTTCAGTCGGCCGAAGGTAGGTCAGGTCAAGCTTTCCAGGATTTGTGATTCCTGTGGTTGCCGACGGATCTTCAGAAGCGACCAGCGCTTGCGACGGTGCCAGTATCGGCATTGCGGTCAGAGCCGCCGCGACTAACACCAAGGGTATCGCCCGATAAAACGTCGTGGCAGGAGCTTTTTGACCCGATTGGACAACGTGCCTTTGCGCCAGACGTGCCCGGCAAGCCAACAAGAAATGCGACTCCGAGATCCGCTTCGATGACCGCATTGGCCCTCCGTTGATTGGCATCGCCCATCTCAGTCACGGCATGCGCCACGATTGAAGTGCCCCGTCGTTGGCTATGCCCATAGAGAGTTTGCAGAGTGGAAGCCACAAAGGATGGTCACATTTGCACGCAATCGCAAGTTGCGTTCTTCTGCGTCAAGGCTCGCGGCAACCCATCCTGCCAGGCTTCCACCGCATTTTCCTGAGTGAGCAATATTGACCAGACCCGCGCTCGGAATTCAAGTGATGATGGACAGAGATTGATCGCAATTGCGTTCAATCATCGGACAGACTGTCTCCAAGCCGCGCCTGTCCCATAAGAGCCAACTCGAAACTGCATTGCCGTCGCCGATGCACAAACAGACCGGGGCTCCTACCATCTCGATCCCTACGTTCCCCGTCTTTGATCCATTCCAGGTAAGCTCGACAAGCAGCATGCTGCGGCGACTCTCTCTTGGACATGAAGGGACCACCTAAACAAACGGCTCGCAACGAGGTAGCATTTTGATGAGCGATAACACTGCTACATTTGATTCCGCTGCCTTTCTTGCAAACTCCGGGCTTGGCCGCACAATCATCGAACTGAAGCAGGGGGACACATTTTTTTGCCAGGGAGACGCAGCGAACTCTGTGTACTATCTGCAAAAAGGCCGTGCAAGAGTTACTGTGGTTTCGCAGAGGGGTAAAGAGGCCACAATCACGCTTCTTTCCGCCGGCGAATTTGTTGGTGAGGAGTCTCTCGCAGCGATCGTCGGGTTGCACATGGCGACCGCGACTGCCGTGAATACCTGCACAGCCCTCAAGATCAGCAGAAACGAAATGATCCGAGCGATGCATGACGAGCCTGCATTCGCCGGCATCTTCCTCAAATTTCTGCTGACCCGCAGCATGCGAACGCAGGCTGATCTTGTCGATCAGCTTTTTAACTCAAGTGAAAAGCGTCTGGCGCGGATTCTCCTGTTAATGGCGGAATTCGGCAAGCCAGGTGAACCCGAGACCTTCATCCCGCCCATTACGCAGGAAACGCTCGCTGATATGATCGGCACCACACGGTCCCGCGTCAGCTTCTTGATGAATCGTTTTCGCAAGCTCGGCTTTATCAGCTATAACGGCCGCATCCAGGTACATAAGTCGCTCCTGAACGTGGTCCTGCTCGATCAATTGCCGGAACGCAATGCGCAGAAACCCGCCATTCTTCCGATCCCATAAGCAACTTCAACTAGACGCTGAAAAACCATCGCGGTCTGAATCCGAAACTCGCCATTAGTACGAGTGCCCTTCCGGACGCATCGCCAACTCTTCTTCGGTGACGACGAAAAAACTGCGTAAATCTGCTTGTCCAAACGAAGTGGTCATTGCTACGTCGGCTGCGTCGCGGCCCGTTGCCATCGGTACACGGCCGATCCGGGTCTGATTGTTGCGCGGATTCAACGTCCACCAGCGGCCTCCTAAATAGGCCTCGAACCATGCGCTGAAGTCCATGGGAAGCCTTGCAGGCACGCCGATGTCGCCCAGATACCCGGTCGCACAACGCGCAGGAATATTGAGAGCGCGGCAGAAGGTGATCGCCAGATGTTGAAAGTCCCGGCATCCGGCGACTCAGTAAGACTGTTGACACAAGCTGAGATGTCAGTGGACGTTGATGTTCTTGATGTCCATATGTTATTGAAGTTATGTTGATTTAGTGGTGCGCCCGGAGAGATTCGAACTCCCGACCTACTGATTCGTAGTCAGTCGCTCTATCCAGCTGAGCTACGGGCGCACATACGCGGGCTCCGGAACCGGGCCCCGTTGAACAAACCTTTCACAGAGTATCAAAGGTTAGAGCGGCGGCGCAACGCGGTTAGAGCGACGGTGCAACGCAGGCGATCAGGCCGCGGGCGCAGGGGCTTTTTCCGGTTCGGGCGCCGGGATAAGCGGCGGCTCTTCAGCGATCTCAAGGCCGGCCTCGCGGACGAGCTTGGTGACCATCGCTGCATTAAGGCGCGTAGCATCGTACTCCACACGGAGAGTGTGGGCGGCGCGATCGAAGCTGAGATGCCGGATACCGTAAACGTCGCGGGCGTGAGCCAGCGCGACGGCCACCTGCTCCGTGGGCTGCGCGGTGTAGCGAAAGGCAATTTCGACCGTGGTCATAGCCACAGGATAACAGTTCGCTGCATCGACCTTGAGTTCAGAGGTGGATCGACTTGAGGCGAAACTACCACACTCGCTCCATGTCTACTGTGGGCGCTTCTGCTCCGCAATTTATGCAATGAATCCGCGCCTTTCCCTCGGGCGTGAGAGCGACAGTGAAATTGAGCAACTCGCCCGACCCGTCGATCTTTCGAACGCCGAAAGAGAGCACATCGCCATCGACTCGCGGATTGACCAGAACATGTGGTTCGCTGGCGGCGACATGTGGTTGGCCGCCATCGTCCTTTTGAATGATATTGAGCACAATCGTTCCGCCCAGCTGTCCCGTGTCTTGTGCGAGTGTGAGCGTCGCACCCGGTTGACCGTCCAGTTTGCTCTCCCATACGCCAACCCAACGCGTGTTGGCTGCTGATTCTGCAAGCGCCGCGCAACCGAGGGCACTCGCCAAACACACGACTGCGATGATTCCTCTTTTCACGATTCAACCTCCTTTATTACTGTTGTTTTGCCAGCGAAGCTGTTGCGAGCGAGCCGCCCAGCCCCATGGTTTCCACGGCGGACGACGGCACGATCACCATCGAGCCGCGCTCCTTGATAGCTTCATAGAGCATGTTCATGGCGCGCAGATGCAGCGCAGTGGGGTTCTGGCTATATGCCGCCGCGGCCTGCACAAAGTTGTCTGCGATCTCAGTCTCCGCCCTGCCTAGAATGATGCGTGCCTGGCGCTCGCGCTCGGCCTGGGCCTGCCGCGACATCGCATCCTGCAGTCCCTGTGGGATGCGCACGTCGCGAACCTCGACCGATTGCACCGTAATGCCCCACGCCGTGGTCTTGTCGTCGAGAATTCGTTGCAGCTCGCGGCCAAGCGTTTCGCGGTCGGTGATCATTTGCGCCAGCTCATGGCGGCCGATCGACTCGCGCAATGCCGTTTGCGCGCTCATCGCGATTGCATCAAGATAGTCTTCCACTTCGAGAATCGCTTTCTCGGCATTCCAAACGAGCCAGAAAACGATCGCGTCCACATCGACGGGAACGGTGTCGCGCGTCAGTGTGGATTCCGCGGTGACGTTCGCAACGCGCACGCGCTGGTCGACAAACATGCTCAGGCTTTCAAACACGGGAACGATGAAAAACAAACCCGGCCCGCACAAGCCGACATAGTGGCCCAGGCGCAGTTTGACTGCCTTCTCCCATTGCTTCACCACTTTGATGGCATACAGAAGGTAAATGCCGATGAGCGCGCCCGCGATAGCAGATGCACGCTGGTGGATCAGAACGGCGCCGATTACGCCTGCGACGATGCAGGCCAGGAATGCGACGATGGCAACTCCATTAAAGCTTGGGGCGGCGATTCTGGAAGTCATACATTCTCCTTCGGAGCCTGCCCATTGGGCCAGGCCCGCAACTGCTCGACGAGTTCTTCGATGGTGAACCCTGCGGCGCCGGCGCGAGAAACTGCGTCGGCCACAATCTGGCCCAACTGGCGCTCCCGTTCAGCGTCTGCGTGGGGAAGCCTTTGACCGCTGATGAACGTGCCGGTTCCCTGGTGCGTCTCGAGTAACCCGCCCAGCTCCAGTTCCTTGTAGGCACGGACCACGGTGTTGGGATTGATGGACAGATCCACGGCCAACTGGCGGACAGTGGGAAGCTGGTCGCCTGTGGACAGCGCACCGGAAGCCAGTGCGCCGCGAATCTGATCGATGATCTGGCGGTAGACAGGAACCCCGCTGTGAAGATCGAGCAGAAATCGAAAGGCCGCTTTGGCTGTGCTATTCATCTCTCGGCAATCAATGTACCATAACACTAGTACACTAATGCAGCAAAGCTGTCAAGCATTTTTGCGAGGATTTTGATTGGGGGAAACCCTACCGGCTTAGAGGTTCTTGAGGAGGGCTTGCATTTCCGGGCTGGTCCAGTCCTGGGGGCCGACGAACTTGCTGCGGATGACGCCTTTGCGGTCGATCACGTACGTCTCAGGCCACATGTCGGTGTGGTAGAGCTTCGGCGCCAACTCATTCGTATCGCGCACGGTGGTGAAGTCGATATGCCGCCGGGCGATGAATGCCTTGTATGCGGCGGGATCTTCGCTGACGCCTTCATCTGGTGGGACTGCGACGGCCACGATCGCCAGCGAAGGCATGTCATGGTGAAGCTGGATGAGCGACGGAAGCTCCTCGATGCAGGGCGGGCACCAGGTACCCCAGAAATTCAACAGCACCACCTGCCCACGGTAGCTGGCCAGGTGAACGGTGGTGGTGCCGTCAGAGACCGTGAAGTCGGGTGCGAGTTTGCCGGTTTGGGCGGGATGCGAACCTCGGTTGCACGCCGGCAGCAAGGCCAATGGAAGCATGACGATCAGGATGAGGCGGCGAGGAAAGCGCACGTCCTTATCATACGTCGGTGCTTACTTGGTGCCGACGCGCTGGGCACTTGCGTGCGCTGGACTGGATTCCATGATGTTTCCTTGCCGCGAAAAAAACCGCGTATCTGTGTGCCAACCGGCAAGGGGAGGAGGGAGGGGGCTATGTAGTATGCTTCACTCATGAAGTTCGCAGTTCTCCTGCTGGTGAGCACCGCCGCGCTCGCGCAGTCGCCGGCGCCCACTTCCGCTTTGCCCACTTTCGACGTGGCATCCGTTCGCCCCAGCGGGCCCAATATTCCCCAGCGCAGCAATGTCCCGCTCGACAGCGGCAACGTCTACGGCACCATTTCTCCCGACGAGGCTCGGACCGCTGCCGGCGGTTATTTCATCGCAACGCATCAGGCCCTTTGGCGCTTCATCTCTTTCGCTTACCACCTCTCCGGCACGCAGGAAATGGCCCTCCGTTTCAGCATCTTCTCCGGCGTCCCCAAATCGGGCGCGCCCTTCTGGGTCACCGGATCGTTCGACGCCGCGCCCGAATTCTTCGACATCTCGGCCCGGGCACCCGCCAACACATCGATCGACCAAATGCGTCTCATGATGCGCTCTCTCCTCGCCGAACGCTTCCACCTGGTTACCCACACCACGACCGCCGAAGTCCCGGTCTTCGCGCTCAGACTGGTTCACGCCGGCATTCCCGGGCCAAACCTGCAGCCGCACCCCGCGTCTGACGCCTGCGCTGCCGCGCCTGCCGCTGACTCATCCTCGCCCCGCCCCGCAGCCGCACCCTCGAGCGTGGGCAATTTGCCGCCCGCCTGCGGAGTCATCGCCCACGTTCCCTCCACCGAACCGGGACAGCACTACGGTGGCCGCGCTGTCACCATGGAACTGTTCGCCACTTCGGTGCCAACCATGACCGGCCTCGCTGCCACACCGCGCCCCGTGGTGGACCAGACGGGCCTCGCCGGCCTCTACGACTTCACCCTCCACTGGATTCACGACTCGACAGCCACCGACAGCGCCGTCTCCGACAACATCACGAGCTTTCACGAAGGGCTCAAATCGCAGCTTGGCCTCGAACTGAAATCCGCCCGTGCCACCATCGAATTCCTCATGGTTGACCACGTCGAGCACCCCTCCGAAAACTAGGCTTTCGCAGGGAACAAGGGAACAAGGGAACAAGGGAACAAGGGAGCAAAGCAAGCGACTTGTGTCCGGTACGGCGCCGAAGCAGAAGGCGCTGACGGCTGCGCATGGGCTCGTCGGTTAAGACGGGATTGCCGAGAGCGTTGGCGCGGGCGCCGGAAGCGACGAAGAGCGGAGCGAGATACTGCTCGCGCGGGTGCGAAAATCGAAAGCGGATGGGTTTTCGCGGGTTCTAATCCTACGGAGCGGAAGGGCGGAAAGCGAAACCGCCAGACGCCATGAGCAAAGACGATCCAAAGCAGAAAAGAAGTGGCGGAGAGAAGGACCGCGAACCCGGCGAGAAGCCTGCTGCGCGAGAGTACAAACCCGTGCTCGGGTTGGTTTATCCGGCGGAGGGCCCGCCAACGACGGACTGGCGCGAATGGGCAGGCAAGACTGTGCCGGGGACGGTCTTTGACCAGCCTGAACCGGAGGAGTTGATCGAGCTGACGGTGATTGTGCCGGCGCGGAATGAAGAGGACTCCCTGGGCGCGTGCCTGCAGTCGCTGGTCACGCAATCAGAGGAGATCTTTGAGCTGGGCAAGGATTGGGAGCTGATCGTTGTGGACGATCACTCGATCGACCGGACCGCTGAAATTGTGCGCGGCTTTTCCGGCGTGACTTTGATGCAGGCTGACAAGCTGCCACCGGACTGGACGGGGAAGGCGAACGCGGTGTGGGCGGCAGCGCGGCGCGCGCGAGGCCGGTGGCTGCTGTTTACTGACGCGGATACGGTGCACGAACCGGGCGACCTGCGGCGGGCGATTCATGAGGCGGAGCGACACAAGGCGGGCATGCTGAGCTACTCGCCGCGGCAGATCGTCAGCGGGTTCGCGCAGCGATCGCTGATGCCGCTGATCTTCAGCGAGCTTGCGCTGGCTTATCCGCCGGCTAAGGTGTCAGATCCGGCGCAGCGCATCGCCGCGGCCAATGGGCAGTTTTTGCTGGTGGAGCGCGAAGCCTACCGCAAGCTGGGCGGGCACCCCAGCGTGGCAGACAAGGTGCTCGAGGATGTGGAACTCGCCTTTCTGGCCAAGCGGCGCAAGGTGGGCCTGCGCTTTCGCTATGCCGACGATGCAGTGGCCGCGCGCATGTATCGCAGCACCGGGGCAATGATCGAAGGCTGGACCAAGAATCTGAAGCTGCTCTTTGACAACGCCCTGCTGCTGGCGTTTTGGCGGGCGCTCGATTTTTTGCTGCTGTTCGGTCTGCCGATCCTGACCTACAAACTGTGGAACGCGCGGCTGGGCGCGCATGGGCTGCAGTGGATGGGCGCGGGCTGGATTCTGGCTTTGCTTTGGCTGCGCACGCTGTTTCGGTTCTACGCTCGCGTCGCCAAGTCGAACTTTCCGATCCTCGATTGCGCGATGGCGCCGCTCGGCTTGCCGCTGTTTGTCTTTCTCCTTTACCGAAGCTGGTTTCAGCACCGGATTCTGAAGCGCGTAAGCTGGAAGGGGCGGAGCTATGCGCCGTAGGGCAGGAGAAATGGGCCGGGCAACTGCATTTCAGGCAGTCAAACAGCGGTGGCGAATTTTTCCATCACGCGCAATAATCTCTTGATTAGGTGAAGCGACTGGGCCTTCAAAAGCATCTTTGTAGTAAGCGGTCATGAAGAAGGGGTCGGCATGGTTTTTTTGACGCGGAGGGCCACGTTTTCCGCATCGCACTACTACTGGAACGAGTCCTGGACCGCGGAAAAGAACGAGCATGTGTTTGGCCGATGCGCAAATCGCAATGGGCACGGTCACAACTACACGCTGGAGGTGACGGTAGCAGGCGAGCCAGACCCGGTGACCGGATTCGTTGTCGATTTGAAGTGGCTCAAAGGCGTAATGGAGAGGGAGGTTTTGGCTGCCTACGACCATAAGCACCTGAACCTGGATGCGCCGGAATTTGCGCATGCAATTCCGACGACGGAAAATATCGCAATTGCGGCGTGGAAGCGGTTGGAGCCCGCGGTGACCGCGGCAGGCGGCGCGAGGTTGAGCCGGATTCGCGTATATGAGACGCCGGAGATTTTTGCAGAGTACCGGGGGGGCCAGTGAATGCCGCGGGCAAAGCATATTTTGGCCGCCGCTACATGGTAAGCGCGAGCCACCGGCTGCACTCTGACGCTCTGACGTCCGAAGAGAACCGGGCGGCGTATGGAAAGTGCAACAACGCGAACGGCCACGGACATAATTATGTGATCGAGGTTCTGGTGGGCGGACCGGTGGATGCGGAGACGGGGATGGTGGTGGATCTGGTGGCTTTGGATCATGCAGTCCGGGGCCGCGTGCTGGAGCGATTCGACCACGCCAACCTCAATCTCGATCCCCTGTTTGCCGATCGCGTTCCCACGACGGAGAATTTTTGCAGAACGATCTTTACGTTGTTGCACGATGCGTTGCCCGGCGGTAAGTTGGAGCAGGTACGCGTGGAAGAGACGGAGAATAATTACTTTGAGTGTGTCGCGGAGGATTAAGAGGGCATGGCGCATCCGATAGCAGTGAGCAAACCGGTACGCAGGGCAATTACGGTGGACGAAGGGTTGAGCGCATTCAGCACGCAGGAAATGTACCGCGAGATTTTGAGCCGGCTCGGCGAGGACCCGGATCGCGACGGGTTGCGCAACACGCCGGAGCGCGTGGAGAAGACGCTGGCTTTCCTCACCAAGGGCTACGATCAGGACCCGGCGCAGATTCTGCGCGACGCGCTCTTCGATGTGGATTACGACGAGATGGTGATCGTGAAAGACATCGAGATGTTCTCGCTGTGTGAGCACCACATGCTGCCGTTCTTCGGCAAGGTGCACGTGGCGTACATTCCCAAAGGAAAAGTCGTCGGGCTGAGCAAGATTGCCCGCCTCGTGGAAGTCTATGCGCGGCGCCTGCAGGTGCAGGAGCGGATGACGCGACAGATTGCCGACACGATTCAGGAAGCCATTGCACCGCAGGGCGTGGGCGTCGTGATTGAGGCGCGGCACTTATGCATGATGATGCGCGGCATTGAGAAGCAGAATTCCTCCACCGTGACGAGCGCGATGGTGGGCTGCTTCAGGCAGAAAGAGACGCGGACCGAGTTTTTGACGCTGGTGCGCCAGCAGGGAACCGGCGCGATGTAAGAATTCGTCTATGCATCCGCCTAGCGCCTTAAATCCCCTGCGCTGCAGGCGCCGAAAGATACCTTCCACGAAGGGCGTTGCCGGCAGCGAGTGCCTGATCGAATCTCCGCTTAGCAGTCTGGTCGATTCGGGTCAACAATGCACGATCCTGTTCAGCTTGCAGGACCTCACGCGCAATCTCAGCTAATTGATGCCAGTCGTGCCAGGCGCCGATTCGGCGTTGCACGTCGCCCAACGCGTCCAGAAATGCGGGATCTGCGGCGGCATCGAGCTGCAGGGTATAGCGCAACTCCTTCACCTTCAGGCGAAAGGCGTGGATGTTGCCAGCGTCCAGCCGCGGCCACTCGCCGAGCGCGCGGAACGCATCCATTGCAACTGAGTGGACGCCCTCGTGAAACGGAACGGGTTTCCCGTTGCCGGATGCGACGGAAGCTGTGGGGGCAAGGGCCGACTGGACGAGCTTCGCGTATTCCTTCAGGTTTTGCCGCGCCGCTTTGCGCCGTTGGCAAAGCACGCGGCTCAACTCGGCAGCGTTTTGCAGCCGGGTGTGTTGGAGAAGCTCAATCAGTCGGGTGAGGGAATCACCGGCAGCGTAGCGCGCCAGCTTGCTTGCGTTCGCGGTGAGGACGTCCATATCGCGCACACCGCCCGCGGCTTTGCGGACTGGTTCAATCGATTTGAGCAGGCGGCGCGATTTCTTCGCATCGTCCGGCGTTAACGCGGCGGAAATCGCTTCTACCCGCCGCGTGGCCGTGCGCAGCTTGTGGACCGCTTTAGGCAGAGGATCGCTGGGCAAGCTCTTGAGCGATTTGCCGAGCTCGCGAAATGCCTTATGCGCGCGTTCGAGTTCGCCTTCCATCTCTTCTTAGATTGGGGCGTTGATGCCCCGGTTGGCAAGGGTACCTCCAGAGGCTAAAGTGATGATGTGAACGGGCTTCTTGTGATCGATAAGCCGGGGGGAATCACCAGCCATGATGTGGTGGACCGATTGCGTCGGATCACAGGAGAACGGTCGATTGGCCATCTGGGCACGCTTGACCCGATGGCGACGGGGGTACTGCCACTGATGCTGGGCAAGTTCACCCGGCTGGCGCAGTACTTTTCTGCGGCGGAAAAAAGCTACAGCGGAGCCATCCGCATAGGATTCGCGACGGATACATATGACGCCGAGGGCGAGCCTGCGGGGCCAGACAGTTGGCCGGAAGTGGCGGCTGCGCTGACGCTGGAGCGGGTGCGGGCAGCGGCCGGCCGCTTCAGGGGCGAGATGCAGCAGATGCCGCCGCCGTTTTCAGCAAAGAAGATTGCAGGTAAGCCAGCCTACAAGCTGGCGCGCGCGGGCAAGCCCGTCGAGCTGAAAGCGGCAAAGGTGAGGATCGATGCGTTTTCGATTGAGGCGATTGAAAGCGCTGAGGCGATTTTTACCATCGACATCAGTTCCGGTGGGTACGTGCGCTCTGTAGCGCACGAGCTTGGACAGGATCTGGGCTGCGGAGCGCACCTTAGCCGGTTGCGGCGCACGCGCGCCGGAGCCTTTACGCTTGCTGACGCGCATGCGCTGGAGGAGTTGGAGGCTTTGGCTGGGAATGCCCCAGACAACATCGCCGCGCTGGAGAGCGTCTGCCTCCATCCACGCAACCTGTTGCCAGACATGCCTTCGGTAACCGCTGATCCTGTGGCGCTGGGACGGCTGCGCAATGGGGCGCAGGCTAATCTGCCGGAGTTCTCGGCGGCGCCGCTGGTGAAGGTCTTCGCCGGACCTCGCGAGCTTGCTGGGATTGCGAAGCGAGTGGCGGGGACGCTGTTTCAACCGGTCGTGGTCATGGCGTGAAAGACGGGAATCATCGTCGATCCTTGAAAGCCCTCCTTTTCCTCACGATGGCCTCAACCCTCACGGCTTAGACTGTAATTTCGCAGTTTTTTTGAGGAGCAGAACCGACATGCCCTACCCTACGGACTACCGCTATACTCGCGAGCACGAATGGATCTCCGTCGATGGCGCCATCGGCTCGATTGGCATTACGGACTACGCGCAAAACTCGCTGGGCGACATTGTCTACGTCGACGCGCCCAAAGTCGGCGACACGGTCGCGGCGAACGCCACCTTTGGCTCGGTGGAGAGCGTGAAAGCCGTCAGCGATCTCTTTTCCCCGGTCACTGGCAAGGTGACCGCAGTGAACGAAGAGCTGAAGACCGCGCCCGACAAAATCAACCAGGATGCGCACGGCACCTGGATCATCAAGGTCGAGCTCGCAAACAAGGCGGAGCTTGAGAAGCTGCTCAATGCCGCGGCGTATGAGGCGTTCATTGCGGAAGAGGCAGGTAGTTAACTCATGCGCTACCTACCCAAGTCCGATGAAGAACGCCGCCAGATGCTCGCCGAAATCGGTGCGCGGTCCATTGACGATCTTTTCGCGATCATTCCGGCCGAATACCGGCTCGACCGCGATCTAGCCGTGCCGCGCCAGCAGGCTGAGAGCGAAATCGTCAACTACTTTCGCGCTGCCGGGCAGAAGAACGCCACCGATTACGCCAGCTTTCTGGGCGCGGGCGCCTATCGCCACTATCGGCCGGTGATCATCGATTCCCTTGTCCAGCGCGGCGAGTTCCTGACGAGTTACACGCCCTACCAGGCCGAAATCACGCAGGGCACTCTGCAGGCGATTTTCGAATTCCAGACCATGATCGCCGAGCTCACGGGCATGGATGTCGCCAATGCCAGCATGTACGACGGGTCCACAGGAGCCGCAGAAGCGGTGATGATGGCAGTGCGTGTAAACGGCCGGCACAAGGCTGTGGTGGCGTCAACGGTGCATCCCGAATACCGCGAGGTGCTGGCCACTTACGCGAAGCACCAGGGTTTGCCGACGACAGTGATTGGCTACGATGCCGAGACCGGCCGCGTCGATCTCAAGGCGCTTGATGCCGCCGTCACTGATGAGACCGCAGCCGTTCTTGTCCAGAGCCCAAACTTCTTCGGCATCATTGAAGACATTCCTGCGATCGCGGCCATCGCCCACGCCAAAGGCGCGCTGCTGATTGTGTCGATTGCCGAGGCGGTGTCGCTAGGTATTGTGCGGCCTCCGCTCGAGGCCGATATCGTCAGCATGGAAGCGCAGTCGTTTGGCGTCGCGCTCAGCTATGGCGGCCCGTTTTGCGGCGTCATCGCGGCCAAAGAACAGTATTTGCGGCAGATGCCGGGGCGGCTGGCCGGGCAAACCGTGGACGGGGCAGGGAATCGCGGCTTCGTGCTTACCCTTGCGACGCGCGAGCAGCACATCCGCCGCGAAAAGGCGACCTCGAATATCTGCACCAATCAGGCGCTCGTCGCGCTAATGGCGACGATTTTTATCGCGGTGTATGGCAAGGAAGGGATGCGCGAACTCGCGGAACACAATCTCGCCAAGGCCGATTACGCTGCGAAGACGCTCGCCGCGCAACCGGGCGCGAAGCTCCGATTCAAAGACGCGTCGCTCGGGGGTGCGCCGCGCTTCCACGAATTTGTGTTGCAGACCGAGGAGGCGCCCGTGGCATGGAGCCGACGGCTGCTCGAAAACAAGATTGTCGGTGGCATTGACTTGAGCCGTTGGTATCCGGAGTTGCACAATTGCTCGCTCTGGTGCGCCACGGAGGTTGTCACACGCGAACAGATTGACACCGCCGCCCGGGTGTTGGCGGCTGCACCGGTGGAGGCGTAAGAATTCAATGGCATCGAATCCCGAAATTCATTCCACCGGTCCTCACACCCTCGGCAAGGTCCGCCCGCACCAGACGCAGAACGAGGCGCTGCTCTTTGAGAAATCATCGCCGGGCAAGCGCGCGTATAAAATGCCGCCGCTCGACGTGCCTGCGGTCGATCCTGGCGCCCTGCTGGGCGCCGCAAAGCGCGAGAAAGCCGCCGAGCTCCCCGAATTGAGCGAGATTGAGATCATTCGTCACTTTACGCGCCTTTCTACGTGGAACTACGCTATCGATCTCGGCATGTATCCGCTGGGCTCTTGCACCATGAAGTACAACCCGCGCGTGAACGAGTTTGTAGCCCGTATCGAAGGATTGGCCGAGGCACATCCTTATCGGCCCGAAGCGCTTGCCCAGGGCATCCTTGAAATCTTCGACCTGCTGCAGCGCTGCCTTCTCGACATTACCGGCATGGACGCGATTACGCTGCAACCTGCGGCCGGCGCGCACGGCGAATTCACGGGAATCCTGCTTACGCGCGCGTGGCACGAATCGCAGGGCAATCCACGGCGCAAAATCATCATTCCAGACTCTGCGCACGGCACCAACCCGGCCACGGCGGCCATTGTTGGCTATACGGTCGAGAATCTGAAGTCCAACGCCGACGGTGGTATCGATCTAGACGCACTCGCGCGGCAGGTCGACGAGGAAACCGCTGCGCTGATGCTCACCAACCCGTCGACGCTCGGGGTCTTCGAGAATCAGATTCACAAGATTGCCGACATTCTGCACGCGAAGGGCGCACTGCTCTACATGGACGGCGCCAACATGAACGCGCTGGTCGGCAAGGTGAGGCCGGGCGACTTCGGTGTCGACGTGATGCATCTGAACCTGCACAAGACCTTCTCGACACCACACGGCGGTGGGGGGCCGGGTTCCGGACCCGTGGCGTGCAAGAAATTTCTCGAGCCATTTTTACCCATCCCAGTCCTGGTCCGAGACCAGAACGGCACGAAGTGCGACTGCCCCGATGCTGGGGATTGGGAGGACACTAATGCAGAACCGACGGACCAAGGATGCCCGCCGCTGTTCCGCGCACCCGTCCTCAAGCCCGATGGCGAGCGTGTCGGCGATTCGGGGCCCTTGCCGCTTCACTCGTTGGGCGGCGCATTGCGCTGGGAGTACAACCGACCACACTCCATAGGTCGCGTGCGCGCTTTCTACGGCAACACCGGGATGTTCATTCGCGCGCTGGCATACATCCTGGCCAACGGACCCGACGGTTTGCGTCAGACAACGGAAGATGCGGTGCTGAACGCCAACTACATCCGCAAAAAACTCGATGACGTGTACGATTTGCCGTATCAGACGCCTTCGATGCATGAGGTAGTCTTTAGCGACAAACGGCAGGCGGCGCGGGGCGTCAAGACGGGCGACATCGCCAAGCGGCTGATTGATTATGGCTTCCACCCCTACACCGTGAGCTTTCCGCTCATTGTGCACGGTGCGCTGATGATTGAGCCCACTGAGAGTGAGTCGCTGGAAGAGCTGGAACTGTTCATCGCGGCCATGCGGTCGATTGCGCGCGAGGTCGAGGAGAATCCCGACCTGGTGAAGACAGCGCCGCATTCAACGCGCGTCTCGCGGCTGGATGAAGTGCAGGCAGCCAGAAAGCCGATTCTCCGTTGGCGGCCATAAAGAAAGTGATCAGTTGTGAGTCTCAAGAGCCGCGGTAGCCATGCGCGAAGAATGGTCCGGCAGCGGCATGCAGGCACAAGGAATCAAACCCGCTATATACCCTGCCGCGCAGGCTCGCCTACACTCGTTTTCAGCATGGCCAGCACTCCTCCATCGCCGGCATCGGGCTACCGCGGGCGGCTGGCCCCCTCGCCCACGGGCCATTTGCACGTGGGTCATGCGCGCACGTTTTGGACGGCGTTCCAGCGGGCGCGGGAGGCCGGCGGCACGCTGGTGATGCGCATGGAAGATCTGGACCCCGACCGCAGCCGCGCAGCTTTTGCTGAGGCCGCGCTCGAGGATCTGCGCTGGTTGGGACTCCGCTGGCAGGAAGGTCCGGACAAGGGAGGGCCATTCGCTCCCTACGTGCAAAGCAAGCGCCGCGCCATCTACCTGGCTGCCTGGCGTAAGCTGCTGCATAGCGGCCGCCTGTTCCCCTGCCGCTGCTCACGCAAAGACCTGGAATCCGCTGCCGCAGCTCCGCATGAGCGCGTGCTGACAAGCGGCGGAGGCGGAAAGTTCGACAAGCTCGACGATGAGCCTCTCTACCCCGGCACATGCCGCCGATTCATGGGCGGCTCGCCTCAGCTCCCTGGCCCCACGGCCAACGAACCCGAGATGCCGGGAAGAATGAACTGGCGCTTCCGTGTTCCCGACGGGGAGACGATTGAGTTCGTGGACGGGAACCTCGGTCCCCAGCACTTTGTGGCGGGCGTGGACTTTGGCGACTTTGTGGTCTGGCGGCGCGATGGCGTGCCCAGCTACCAGCTTGCCTGCGTGGCCGACGATGCGGAGATGGGCATCACCGAGGTGGTTCGAGGTGCGGATCTGCTCAAGTCCACTGCGCGTCAAATTCTGCTCAACCGGGTGCTGGGATTCGATAATCCCGCCTGGTACCACTGCCGCCTGGTGGTGGATCACAATGGCCGGCGTCTGGCCAAGCGCCATGACGCACTGAGCCTGCGCGCTCTGCGCCAGCGCGGGCTTACCCCCATGAACATTCTTTCGGCTGAGCTGCCGGTCGAAGTCTAGGACACGATTCGTTCCCCCCAATCAGAGCGACGGCGGATGCGCCGCGCGCGGTCAGTACTGTACCATCGTTGGGGAGAGAAATACGCTCCGGCGCGTGGATCGCGTCAACATCCCGCTGCGATTGATCTGCTATGCATGAGGAGCCGCACCACCGCCTGAATCCGCTTCGTAGCGCACCTAACCTGCTCACCCTTTTGCGCATCTGCCTGGCGCCGTTCCTCGTGGCCGCGATCCTCGAGGGGCATTTCCTGTTGAGCTTTACTCTGTTTGTGGCCGCTGGATTGACCGATGCGCTGGATGGCTCGCTGGCGCGCTGGCTAAAGCAGCGCTCCATGCTTGGCCATTATCTCGATCCGGTGGCTGACAAGCTGCTGCTGAGCACGCTCTTCGTGGTGCTCATGTACAAGGGTTTGATGCCGGTTACAGTGACCGTCCTGGTGTTCGGCCGGGATGTGGGTATCCTGCTGGTTTCGGCGCTGCTCTATGCGGCTGTAGGGCGGCGCGAGTTTAATCCCAGCATCTTCGGCAAGGCCAACACGCTTGCCCAGATTTGTTCGGTTGCGGCAGTGCTTCTGCACCAACTCACGGCAGCCTATTGGGTAGCCGCTTTTCGCGCAGTGGCGCTCGACGCCACCATCGTGCTGACGATAGCGTCTGGCCTTCATTACGCATGGGTGGTCTCGCGCCGTCCAGGCACGGCAGCAGCCAACGGCGCCGCCGCAAAACCATAGTCGCGGCGCAACTGCGTTTAGGAGTCGTCCGCGAGATCTTCCGTTCCAGCGGTGTCTTCAATCTCCATATCGCGAAACTCTTCTGAATCGAAGACCTCGCCACACTCCAGGCACTCGACATATTCAGTGTCGTCGTGCCGGGAAACGATCCGGACTTTAGGGTGTCTGCAGGCGGTTGCCATCGTTCTCAGGGCTTTTTGAATTTACAGCAAATCCAAAGTAGCTTCGCCTTTACCGGACCTGTATGGGCCGCCGCGCATCCATGCTGCGAATTGCGACTTTGGAGGCGCCGGGCCCGGGGTACCGCCGCTCTGGAGTTGCCATAGATGCTCTATCCGCCAGATTGTAGCTTTCTTTTGGCCGAATGCAAACGGATTTTTTGATGAAACTTCAGCCTTGGCAATCGGCCTGGAGCTCGCCGGTGCCAGGCCGGGACAAACTTGATGATTGGATGAAATCGGACGTATACTGAATACGGACCTAACAGGTCGGATATTGCATGCTAAAGCTCACCAAAAAAGCGGATTACGGGCTGATGGCGCTCAAGTATCTTGCCGAGCACCCCGAGATTCCCGCGTTGAGCGCCAAGGATGTTGCGGACGCCTACGGGATTCCCGCGCAACTGCTAGCCAAGATTCTGCAGCGGCTCACCAAGACGGGGCTGCTGCGTTCCCACGCAGGGATGAACGGCGGTTACGCCCTGGCTCGGGACGCGCGCGAGATTTCGGCCTTTGAGGTGATCCACGCCATCGACGGGCCGCTGTTTATCACCTCTTGCTTCAAGGGCGCCAAGTCCTGCGATTTGACCTCCAACTGCACCATTAAAGAGCCTTTGGCGCGCGTTAACGAGACCATTGCCGGGGTTCTCAAGAGCATTAGTATCCACGATCTGGCGGAGCATGAGCATGCTGCTGGCCGGGCTCATGATACGCAGGGACTGGTTTCATTGACGCTATAAAAGCCGAGCCGGCGAAGCTGGCGGTGTGAATGGCGCTGGCCATCCTCCAAGAGTGCTGATTCCGCTAATACCGCCAGGGAAGATGGAGACGAGGAATGAGCACGGTTGCGAATCAAGTGGAGGCGCCGGCGGGCGTACACCTGCCCATTTACATGGACAATCAGGCCACCTGCCCGCTCGATTCCAGGGTGCTTGAGGCCATGTTGCCTTACTTGACCTCTCGATTTGGCAATGCGGCCAGCCGCAACCATTCCTTTGGATGGGAGGCGGAGCAAGCGGTAGAAACCGCGCGCGAGCAGGTGGCCAAGCTAATCGGCGCAACGGCCAAGGAGATCATCTTCACCTCGGGCGCCACGGAGAGCGACAACCTGGCGATCAAGGGCATCGCAGAGATGTATCGCGAGCGCGGCAACCACATCATCACCCAGGTCACCGAGCACAAGGCGGTGCTGGATACCTGCAAGCGCCTTGAAAAATACGGTTGCCACGTCACCTACCTGCCGGTGAAGGCAGACGGCATCATCGATCTCGAAGATCTGAAGCGCGCCATCGGCGAGAAGACGATCCTGGTGACGATCATGGCCGCCAACAATGAGATCGGTGTGCTGCAGCCCATACACGAGATCGGCAAACTGTGCCATGAAAAGGGCGTGCTCTTCCACACCGATGCGGTGCAGGCCGTCGGCAAAGTGCCGTTCAACGTAGTCGACGATTGCGTTGACGTGGCTTCCATCTCCGCACACAAGATTTACGGACCGAAGGGCGTGGGCGCGCTCTATGTTCGGCGGCGCAACCCGCGGGTGCAAATCGCAGCGCAGATTGACGGCGGCGGCCACGAGCGCGGCATGAGAAGCGGCACCTTGAACGTCTCCGGCATTGTCGGCCTGGGCAAGGCTTGCGAGTTGGCTCAGGAGGAGCGGCTCCAGGAGGGCCACCGCCTGCAAGGCCTGCGCGACCGGCTGAAGGCGAAGCTCGAAGCGGAACTCGACTACGTTCATGTGAACGGATCGATGGAACAACGGCTGCCTGGCAATCTGAACATGAGTTTCGTTTACGTCGAAGGCGAGTCACTGCTGATGGGCATTAATGACGTCGCCGTTTCCAGCGGTTCGGCCTGCACATCCGCTACGCTCGAGCCGTCCTATGTTTTGAAGGCGCTGGGACTGGGCGACGATGTGGCTCACAGCTCGATCCGATTCGGGTTGGGCCGCTTTAATACCGAGGCCGAAGTGGACTATGTCGCCGCCAAGGTCGTGAACATTGTGAGGCACCTGCGCGAGCTTTCGCCGCTCTACGAAATGGTGAAAGACGGCATCGATTTGACGAAGATTGAGTGGCAGGCGCACTGAGGACGCGGGAGGCAGGGATGACAAGGAAGCCAATGAGTTGGACAAAGACTTCTTTGGTCTTTCTCTTGATGGCTTCAATCTATGTGGGCGGAGTGATGGCGTTTCTGGGGATAATTGCGCACATTACGCACATACCTGAGAGCCAAATATGGCCGATGCGTTCGCACTTCTTGCGGTTTTATCTTCCGTACGAGCTCTGCTTGCTAGCTTTCATTGCGGTATGCATTCGATTTGGATATAACCGGCGCCCGGCGAGAAAGAATCGCGCAGATTTGCCACAATCGCAAACACTGCGAGGGGCGTCTTTGAATCGGAAGTAAGGCGTTGTTTGAAAGATACTGGTTGGCGGGCACGCTGAAGATTGACCGAAATGCGTATGACGTTGCAGACCAAATTGCGGATTGTACGGTGGGTGGCTATTCCGCTCGGAGTTGTTGGCCTGCGTTTCATCGCAGGCGGCCGGTTCTGGAATTTCATGGAAGATCACCTCTGGCTGACCGTTGTGCTGCCGCTCGTGGCCTTATTTTTGCTCCTTCTTGCACGAGGAATGTACATGCAATACCGGCGCGAGCCGGAGCGTAATTCAAAACTGGGCGGCGCGCAGAACGCGAAGCCTTAAAGAGAAGCATCGGTGGGTGAGCCTGCCGAATCAAATGGAAGGGCGCGGTAATCGCGCGGGGACGTTCGGAACGATGGCATACAGCGACAAAGTAGTGGACCACTATAACAACCCGCGGAACGTGGGCACGCTCGACAAAACTTCGTCGGAGGTGGGCACCGGCTTGGTGGGCGCGCCGGAATGCGGCGACGTGATGCGGTTACAAATCCGTGTGAACCCCGACACGCAGGTGATCGAAGAGGCCAAGTTCAAGACCTTCGGCTGTGGGTCGGCGATCGCCAGTTCTTCGCTGGCCACCGAGTGGATCAAGGGCCGCACCGTGGATGACGCGCTGGCCATCAAGAATACCGACATTGTGAAAGAGCTGTCGCTGCCGCCGGTCAAAATTCACTGTTCGGTGCTGGCCGAGGATGCGATTCGCGCGGCCATCGGCGACTGGAAAAAGAAGAACGGCGCGGTCGAGCCCGCTCAGACAGCGACCACAAAGTAATTCCGCCAGCAGGCGGATGAGGATCAGGAGAAATGGCAAATATCGTCACGATCGGATCGAATGCTTCACAGGAGGCCGCGGGCACGCCGTCTGCCGCGCCACAGGCGCCCGCGCAAGAACTGCAAGTGACTGCGAGCGCGGTCAAGCGCATCCGCGCGATTCTGGCCAACGAAGGCATCTCGCCCACGGAGGGTGGCCTGCGCCTGGGCGTCAAAGGCGGCGGATGTTCGGGGATGTCCTATTCCATCGGCTTCGATGCGCATCCTCGCGAGCGTGATCGCATTTTTACCTTCGACGATGTGCGCGTCTTCATCGATCCCAAAAGCTTCGTCTATCTGCACGGCATGACGCTGGACTACGAAGAGACGCTCATTCGCCAGGGATTCAACTTCATTAATCCGAACTCTTCGCGCTCCTGCGGCTGCGGTTCGTCGTTCTCGGTTTAGAAAAGAGAGAAAGTGCAGGCAAGTGCCGTCTCATGTTGAAAGTCATTGATAGTGCGGTCCCGGTTGCCTGCTGGTCCTGTTCCGTCGCTCACAACGAATCTACTCTCTTTTGTCCGCATTGCAGCAGGATTCAGCCTCCTCCCGGCGGCGATTATTTTTCCGTTTTTGGACTTGAGCCGCGGCTGAATATCGATTTGGCCGCTCTGGAGCATGAGTTTCACCGCCTCAGCCGCAAGTTGCATCCTGACCGCTACGCCCGAGCCGGAGAAAACGAAAAGCAGTGGAGCCTGGCCGATACGGCCCTGCTCAACGATGCTTATCGCACCTTGAAAGATCCGCTGCGACGCACAGAGTATCTGCTGAAGCTGCGTGGCGCGGAGTTGGGTGAATTGTCCGCAGCTCGCAGCGATTCAAAGTCTTTCCAAGACCAGGAAAGAATCCAAAACCAGGGAAAGATGTCGCGTGTGCCTGCCGATTTGCTTGAAGAAGTCTTCGATTTGAACATGCAACTCGAAGAGATGCGCACTGCGAAGAAGATGGGCGAAGCGGATTCGGAGCTGAAACAGAGTTTGGTTGCGGCGCAGCAAAAATTCACAGAGCTGGTCGACACAGTGGACCGGGATTTGCGCGCGCAGTGGGTGGTTTGGGACGCGGGCGATGCTGCCACGCGCCAGCCTGCGGAACGCGCGATGGTAGCCCTGCTCGATCGCCGGCGCTACCTCAGCAACCTTCTCCGCGATGTGACCGAAGTCCTGGGAGCGTGAGCAAAACAAATGGCAAAAGCGCGCATCGAACCAATCTCATATGCGGACGGAGTTGACTTGCAGGCTTCATGGGCCTTGGCTTGTTGCCGTTGCCCATGCGAGGGTGATTGAGCGATGGCAGACAATATGAGATCGGTGGTAGTCGGCATCGATTTGGGAACCACAAATTCTCTTGTCGCTTACATGCAAGGCGAGAAGCCGGTGGTCATTCCCGGCGTGGACGGCTCAAACCTGTTGCCGTCGGTAGTCGCGCTCGATCCGATTCCGGTCGCGGGCGGACGGCCAACGGTCACCGTCGGCAACAGCGCGCGCAAGACGCTCATTGAAACGCCCGAGCGCGTCATCTACTCCGTGAAGCGGCTTATGGGCCGTGGGCTCGAAGAAGTCCGCAGTGAGCTCAGGTTTTTTCCCTTTCGCCTTGCCGACGATGTCGAGACGGGCGAAGTGCCGCGCATTCAGTTGGGCGAGCTGCGCTTTACTCCGCCTGAAATCTCCGCCTATGTTCTGCGCCAGTTAAAGCGCAACGCCGAGCGGTTTTTCGGCGCAACCGTGAAGCAGGCCGTCATCACAGTGCCGGCGTATTTCAACGACGCGCAGCGCCAGGCCACGAAAGACGCCGGCCGCATGGCGGGCTTGGATGTGCTGCGGCTGGTGAATGAACCCACTGCCGCGGCGTTGGCCTACGGCCTCGATCGCGCCAAGACGGGCACCATCGCTGTTTACGATCTGGGCGGAGGCACCTTCGACATCTCCATTCTCAAACTCCGCGATGGAATCTTCGAGGTGCAGTCTACCAACGGCGACACGCATCTGGGCGGCGACGATATCGACAATCTGCTCGTAGCGATTGCGCTCGACGAGATTCACGCCGAGCACGGCATCGACTTGCGCGCGCAACCGGGAGCGGTGCAGGCGTTACGCAAGGCCGCTATCGATGCCAAGGTGCGGTTGTCCACTGAGCAATCGGCGCGCTTCGATATCGAACTGCCCAACGGCGATCGCTATCAGCGTGAAATCCCGCGTGCGATCTTCGAGCAGCTCATCGAGCCGGTGCTTTCGCGAACCGTGGGTCCGTGCAAGCAGGCGATTGCCGACGCAGGCATCACTCCAGAGCAGATTGACGAAGTCGTTCTGGTGGGCGGGTCCACGAGGATTCCCGCCGTGCGCAGGCTGGTGGACGATCTTTTCCGGCTAGGCGTGCGGGGCAGGAAGCCGCACATCGAACTGAACCCCGATGAAGTGGTCGCCCTGGGCGCAGCTGTTCAAGCCGACATTCTGGCTGGAACATCGCAAGCGACTGAAGAGATGCTGCTGCTCGATGTCACACCGCTCTCGCTCGGGATCGAGGCTCTTGGCGGAACAGTGGCGCGCATTATCCAACGCAACTCCATCATTCCCGCTTCGGCCACGGAACACTTCACCACCGGCGTCGACGGCCAGGCCAACGTGGCTATCCACGTGTTGCAGGGCGAACGCGAGCTGGCTACCGACTGCCGTTCGCTGGCGCGCTTCGACCTGAAGGGCATTCCGCCCATGGCCGCCGGTCTGCCGCGCATTGAGGTTCACTTCCTCATCGATGCAGACGGTATCCTGCAGGTCTCCGCCCGCGAGCAGCGCAGCGGAAAGGCCGCGCAGATTGAGGTGAAGCCGACATACGGCCTGACTGACGAACAAGTGGAGAATATGATCCTCGACTCCTTTGATCACGCCGAGGAGGATTTTGCAAAACGGCTGCTCATCGAGGCGCGCAACGAAGCGGATTCGATTCTTGCCGCGGTTGCCAGGGCGCCGCAGAACCCCGCGTGGAGCGAACTGAATGCTGAAGAACGGTCCGCGATTGGCGCGGCGCGCGACTGGCTCGCAATGGCCAAGCAAACGTCCAACATTGCAGCGATTAGCCAAGCTATCGTCGGCCTCGACAAAGCCACGCGCCGCTTTGCCGAGTTGATGATGGATGCAGCGGTTTCGAGCGCGATTCGCGGCAAGACGATGAACGACGCGAGCGAGGAACTGGACGAATCCGTCACCGCGCCTCACGCCATGGCGCCGGCAGAGTTCAAATAACGCTGTATTGGCGGAGTTCGCGGAGCCAGTGGTGTGAGCGGGTTGGCGCCGAGGAAATGATGGTTATGAGCGAGGAACCAAAGAAAAACATTCCGCCCGACAAGCTGGTTCGCGTCACTTTTCTTCCCGAGGGCACGACAGTTGAGTTTGAGTTCGGCACAATGCCCTACGATCATCACGGCAAGCCTATGTCGTTTCTCGATGTGGCGGAGAATTTCAATATCTATCTCGACCATGCTTGCGGAGGATCGTGCGCCTGCACCACTTGCCATGTGTGGATTAAGGACGGCGTGGCGGGCATCAGCGAAGCGGAAGACGATGAGCTCGACCGCCTCGACATGGCCGCCGACCAGCAGTTGAACTCGCGCCTGGGCTGCCAGGCTGTGGTCACTCGTCCCGGAAATTACGTCGTCGAAATCCCAAGTTGGAATCGCAATTACGTCTCCGAGTGCAAATCGCTGGCGCTTGCCGAAAAGGAATAGGGAGACTCACTATGCCACGCGAAATCTACTGGACCGACGCCGAGGAGATCGGCATTCAGTTGGCCGAGAAGTTTCCCGGCCTCGACCCGCTGACCGTTCGCTTTACTGACCTGCATCGCTACGTAACCGAACTGGAAGGCTTCGCTGACGACCCGAAAATGTCGAACGAGCCACGCCTTGAAGCGATCCAGATGGCGTGGCATGGAGAGTTCGAAGACGCCCAGAAATAACCGGGCCTCTTCCTTCATGGATGATGCGCTACAGGTCCATCGCTATCGATGAGCCTTTTCGTCATCCGTCTGCTTCGTAAACAACGTTAGATCGATCCCATTCGCCATGGCTTTGTATCCTGCGTCGTTCGGATGCACATAGTCTCCCGAGTTATATTGCTCCAATAGCTGCGTAGGATGTTGCGGGTCGCGTGCGATCATGTCGAAGTCAATCAATCCATCAAAGTTCTTGGTAGTGCGAATCCATTCATTCAGCGCGGATCGCGCTTTCTCGCCCTCCGGCCACGTGCACTGAAAATTGCGGCAATCGGTCATCTGCGTAGCCACAAATACCCTGATGCCGCGATCGTGCGCCCGCGCTGCGATCTGCGCGAGTCCCCATTCCAGACGCTTCACGAGTTCGTCGTAGGGTTGATGATTGCGCGTGGCGGCCTCGATATCGTTGATGCCCTCAAAGAGAATCAAAAAGCGCACGCCGCTGCGGTCAAGCACGTCCCAATTGAGCCGCGCCATGGCGTTTGGGCCATCGCCGTCGAGCAGTAGCCGGTTGCCGCTGATTCCGGCATTGACCACGCCCAGCACGCCGGCCTTGCGCGTTGCTTCGTCTTGCGCAAAACGAACCGCCAGATCATCGGGCCAGCGATGGTTCGCATTTAACGTGGAGTGGTTACCATCTGTGATTGAGTCGCCCAAGGCAACCACTGCCGAAACCCCCGGCGCATACACATCCACCCCGCTGAGAAAGTACCACGACTCTTTTGTCCACGACCGCGCAGCCAGGTCGTGTGCGCCGGTTGCGTCGCCCGTTGCGAGGTACGAGCTCTGCTGCGCGCCGCCGTGCACTGTCGTTCCCAAGGTAGGTTCGGGAAAGTAAAGGCTCACGGCCAGGTTTGAGAGTGCTGGCACAGTGAGCGCCGCTGGATCACTGACAACGGTTGCGCCCGGCGGAATGGTGACTACTGTGCTGCCGCCAAACTTAAGTGTGCGATCAGAACCGGGTTGGATTGCACTTGAATCCGCATTCGTCTCGGTGTTCGCGGCTATGCCGGCATCCGCACCGATTGCGATGTGCGCTGCGGCGATTTTCAGCGGTACAGTGCCAAAGCGGTTTGAAAGCCAGATGCGCGTCTGCGCGCCGCCCGCGCTTGTGTGCACGATGAGGCGCAAGGTCTGGCCGGTCAGATCGGGTTCGCTTCCGTTGCTCGCAGCCTCCATGGCTGTGCCCCACGTAGCCACCCACGCGGCGCAGGCATTGGAACTTCCATTCGCCGGGCAAGAGTCCGCAGCAAAGGTGACAACGCTCGAGATGCTGAAGAGCAAAGCGGCACAGCACCGGGATCGTACGCTTCGCTTCAACAGCAAGCCGATGAGAAACATCGTGGAACCTCGTAACTAAACTTGAGAATCAGGTGGATAGTAGCGAGGCCACTCGCTTTCCGACGGCGGAGAATCGGGCGGAAAGCTCGCCACACGGCGGAAAGGCTCGCCGGGCTTGGGATCCCAATTACGCCATGAAGCGGGATCCGTGTCGGCGTTACACGAACGCGCACTTTCTCCGTTCTCGTTTGAAGCCGTCACATAGTACGTCAGGATCGCCGGGTGAGAATCAGTTTTGAGCTTTCCGGGCGCGGCATATGAGTCGCGAATCCCCGGCCGTTTATCTCGATAAGTCCGGTCGAGTCCACGATACAAAAGATGAAACTCGCTTTCTCCGTTCGCCCGTCCGTAAAGACGGTACTCGGTCACTCCAAGCAGCTCACCCCAACTGACGGTCGCGGCTCCGTCAGTCAGGTCCACATGCAGACCGTCGGGAGGCGCAAGCGGCTGATCGGTGACGTAAACCGGATAGTCCGGTCCAGGCGCGCTTTCATGCGTCGGATTGATGGCGATACCGCGAACATGCACCTTCTGCCCGTTGCCAAGCCCACTCAGTTCGGCCGAAGGCTGTGCTTGCGCGGGCAGCGCCGTCCAAGTCGTCCCGGAGTCCTTGCTCAGTTCGAGCCGGTAGTTGGTTGCAGAAGCAACCTGCGCCAAAATGACGCGTGCGCCTCCAGCGTGGTTTTCGGTTCGCAGAACAACAGGCGCAATGGGCACCGGTAACTGATCGGTCAGCTCCCATTGATGATGTCCGGCTTCGAGGTCGATAACCAACGCGTCCTGATCCCTCCTTGCGCTTTGCGCTGCACCGTCGATGTAGAAAGCGGTTTTCTCAGTAAGCGCGGGCGCTGCGATTCTTAGAGAGGTGCGCTTTGGTGCGAAGTATTTGCCGCGCGGCGGCTGGCCGGCAACGATCGTTCCCCCAATCCCCAGACCAGAATCATCGGCGCTGAACGTGACGCCCGAAACGCCGATGCGAGTGCCGTGAAATAAGGCAAACTCAATTCCGCTCTTCGTCTTGCGGATGAGCCCAGCGGTGCCGTCGAAGAATGTGTCACCTTCGAGGTAATGAACTGGCGCAGGATTGAAGAAAACGAGATCGTCGATGTCTTTGGCCTGCACATGGCACCCGAACGGCGTCGCCACGGCCTCAATATCTTTGCGGTGGCTGACGAACGCCATGGAATCGCCGACTCCATCGAACCACACGCCGACGGTCGCGGCGGTTTTAACTTCGGTGCGCTGCGTTTCTCGGTTGCCCGGAGTCGCGCCACGCAACAGCTTGATGGTAGGCAACTCGCTGCCGTGCCG
Source organism: uncultured Acidobacteriaceae bacterium (assembly GCA_963841365.1). Classification (GTDB taxonomy): domain Bacteria; phylum Acidobacteriota; class Terriglobia; order Terriglobales; family Acidobacteriaceae; genus Telmatobacter. The sequence continues at coordinate 41,549 of CAWJDG010000083.1, read as the reverse complement.
CACAAACCATGAGAGTCGGTGGTCAAGTGCCTCATTCATCAGCCGGTCGTAGACTACAAAGTATTCCTGGCCGGCCAAAAGCACGCTGCGGCTCACATACTCTGGGAATGAATATGCCGTCTCGCCGTCACGCGACAGAATCTCGGCAAACTGGCCCGTCCCCAGGTCGTAGAGCGGGCGCGAAAGAACGTTCATGCCAATCGATCGGAACTCGCCACCCTTAAACACACCGAAGTTCGTGCAGAATTGGGTGTCCCCGTCGTCACGGTCGCCTACATCTTCAGAACCGTTGAAGCTGTAAGCCTTGCCAGCGGCGAAAAAGTAAATCACACCGCAGCCACCTTCGCCGGCAATTCCCCAGCGATAGTTCGGCCCCTGGTCGATCTGTTGCAGATGGATCGAAACTTCATTGGGCGTGTTAACGGCTGCGCGCAGCACGATCCCGTACCCGGTGAACTTCCGGCTCCGCAACTGCGGCTTCGTCCCGAGATTGTCCGGCGTGCGATACATCGCGTCCCACGCGTTGGGCGCGCCCACTTCCGTCTCCATGTCCTGATTGGTCGGACGCGCGGCCCACAAGGCATGCTCGGCCACCAGAGGCGCGTAACGCTGCAGGCAAGTGCCGAGGTACCACAGCGACCGCGGAGGGATGCGCCGCTCAGAGTGCGCGCCTTGCGGCGGATGAACGCGTTGCGGCCCTTTGCCCGGTGCGACTGCGCCCCATTGATGGCCACCATCGAGCGTCTCCAGATCGTGATAGGCCTCAGCGGTCTCGCCGTCAAACGGTGCTGAAAGCGAGTGAACCAGCCAGTCGGCCATTTCCGAAAGTCGGGGAGAAAGAAAGCGCTCGCCTCCGTCGAAATTTCGCAGAAGGAAGTCGGTCCGCAGAGACGGCCGCAGAAACGCCCAGACATATGTGCCCAGATTTTCCGTCCAGCGGCCGCCCGCGGCATCCCATGCTTCGACGGTGGGCCGGGTGTTGTAGCGTGTATTCAACTCAACACACTTTTGCCAAAGATCCGCCCATTCGCGCGCCATGGGATGATCGGGAAACAGAAACGCCATGGCCGCCGGGTTCGCCTTCACATCCGCCAGGAAGTTGGGATGGCCGCTGAGCATGGGAACGAGCGGCATGAAGTCGTCGCCGGCGTGCACGTAAGCAATAAACAGAAACATCGCCGTGAGGCGCCTGCGCTGCCGCTCGGTCATGGTCGCGCTGAATCGATTGAACGCATCGATCCACCACTTTTGAATCTGGCGGCTGGGGACAGGACTGAAGTTCACGATGCTTCTACCCGGAATGGGCCCCATCCCGCCGTTTTCGCGCGTGCCAAGCAGGGGAAGCGTGCCGACATACTCCAGCGTCATCACGCGCTGCTCGAGCTCGTCGGCGCTCTGCACATCGCCCGTAGAAAAGATAACCGGAGGCAGTCGTCCGCTGTCGGGATACTCGAGCACCCAATCCTTGATGCAATTCAAATCGAGTGTGCCGTGACGATTCTGAAGAAACATCGTGTGCGAGGTATACGCTCGACCGCCATGATACGTGAATCCATCTTTTTCGACGGGCTGCGCGGCCTGCTCCAGCTGGCGCATTGCCTGCTTGTCCTTTTCGTGATCGTAAAAAGCGATGCACATGGAACGCCTGCCGCGCGTGATGGGAAACTTCCAGAAGAACTGCCCGTCCTGGTAGTAATAGCGAACTTGCAGTGTCTCCGATTCCACGTGATTGGCATACTCATGATCCTGCCACTGTGCAACCTTGTCGATGAACACGCCAAGCGCATCGCTCGTATGCTGGCTCCAGAAGTTCGCCGATGTATCGCTGTGGAATGCCGTCCATGTCTGGTAAATTCCCAGGTGGAATGGTAACTGCCCGTCAGGCAGAGCGGCAGGAGCGAACGGGAACCCCGCATCGATGCGCTCCCAGGCATAGTCATCGTAGGGGCGAACCACACTGGGCAATGGAAACGGATGGTTCGGTGCCTGGCGATGGGTGGCGGGGAATCCCGACCATGTGGCCATAAAGACGCCGTGCACGCCGGGCTTCATCGCCTCCATATTCTCCTGGAAACGGAAAAAATCGAAGCCGGCGGTGCACTGCACACGCGCAACATAACGCGAGCCACCCTCCGTGTCGTACGCGATCTCATACGCAATGAAAAGCTGCCCGTGTTCGATCCGGGTTGTCGTGATGCGTGAGACCTTATCGCCTTCGAGACTCAAGACCGACGAACCGACCCACGCACCGCCTCGAGAGACCTGAAGGATTGGTCCAGGTGCTTCTCCGTGAACTGGCTGGCTCGCAGGAATGCGCAGGCGCATCTCGCCCGAATCGAGAATGATGGTATTGCCTTCATGAATCTCTTTGACCAGCGGCTGGCTGGTAACCGGAGCACTTGCTGCGGAAAGTACGAACTCCCGCCGCGCGCCGCTCGGCAAATCGGAACAGAAATTGAGCGTGGCAGACTTTACTCCCGACGGCCCACGCACGATGTTGGAGAACTGGATCGGGACGTGCTCACCGGTATCCACTCGCGCGAGTGCGAATCGATCCAGGTCGATCGCCTGATGAAACTCGATGGGATAAGTAAGTAACGTCCGTGGCCACCAATAGAATGGGTGCTCCAGAAGATCGCGAAGCACGAATTGAATCTTCCCTGATCCATCCCATACTGGAGTCGCGGTACGCACAGAAGTGTTCGCAGAGGCCCACAACGGAAGCCGCGCGGCGGCATTGGAGAGAGCAACAAGGCGAAAACAAAAGTCTCTGCGATTCAAGCGGCTTGCTCCTGGCTTCAGAGTGGTTAAACTTCTGTGCAACGAGGATCTTTGTTTCGTGACTGTGAGACCGCCAAGCTCTCGGTTGCGCTCGCGGCTTCAAGTTCAGCGCTCACTTTTCCCGGTGAGTGTAATCAACTCGGAGGGCGAGAATCTCATAGGGGCGAATGGTGACACTCACGCGGTCATTCTCAATAGTGAGAGGCTTCCCCTGTGGCTGCTCCATCAGGTTCGTCTCGATTGCACCCGTCGCTCCCCGCGGCACCTTCAAGTTCACCTCTGCATCCTTGCCGGACCACTCATACATGTGAAAAATGAGCGCATCGCTGTCCTCCGCTTTCTTCATTGCCGCTAAAACCACGTTATCGGCGGACAACGAGACAAAGGAGAACCCGGCCGGCATGTCGCCCGAGTGCGCCTCAACCTGCATGGCGGCTGGTTTCACATTGAACTCATAACCGTGACGAACCGTCATGGCCTGCTTCCAATCGCCAGCGTGAGGATAGATCGCATAACTGAAATGCTGATGTCCGCGGTCCGCATCGGGATCGGGTGAAGTGGGCGAGCGCAGCAAGGTCAGGCGCAGCACATTGCCCGCCGCATCGTATCCAAACTTGCAGTCGTTAATAAGGCTCATGCCGTGCTGCCCGTCGCCCAGATCGGCCCATCGCAGCGCAGGCACCTCAAAGCGGGCTTTCTCCCAAGTGTTATTCCGAGTGGTCGGCCTCTCGATTGTGCCAAACGGAATTTCGTAAGTCGCAAACGGGCTTGAGGCCGAGAGTGGAAACGCAGCCTTGAGCAACACGTGCGTCTCGTGCCAGTCGATGTCATTGACCACCTCTGCCTGATCGCTACCGGCGTAGAGGATAATCCGCTGCACGAATTTCGAATTCTGCCAGTGACGGGTCACGCGGATCACGTTGCGCATTGGTCCGTTTTCGACAACTTCAACGGCATCGGCCTGTGTCAGCCGTGCCGGAGGTCGATCGAGCGTTCCGGGATCGATGTTCCAGGCGTCATACCTCGCGGGTGTGTCCTTGAAGGCCTGCAACTCGTTGCCGCAGGCTCCAGGCGCGAGGGCTTCAAATCCAACTCGCTTGTCGTATACGCTCGTGATGCATCCGGACTTGGGATCGACAGCTATTCGAAGCGTCGCGTTCTCGAGCGTCGTTCCGGTCACGTGCAGATCGCTCGCGAAAACGCGCTTGCCTGGCACAACTCGCAACACCTCATATCCCATTGGGGGCAAATCGCGGGCCTGGACGAGCAGATGAAATAAGTGGGTCTTCGTGTCTTTTGAAAGTACCTCGGAGGGCAGTACAGCGCCGTGTACGTCCAGGACTGACACATTCTCTATTTCAGCGGGCATCTGGACGTCGACTTCAAAATTTCCTGAACGTTGCCACGCCAAGGGATTGAAGACGAGTACCGGCACTCCTGCCGGCGTGCTGGTATCCACGTGGGCTGCAAGCGTCTTCAGTGCCTTGGCCGATATCTCATTGGTCTCCCAGCGCACCTGATCGAAATCTTTTTGCGAGTCTCGATAGATGACTGCAATCCCCGAGCCTGCCGCGAGATCGTGGAAATCGTTAAACGCGATCTTCTTCCAGGCGTCAGTCAGTTCCTGCGCCGGATAGGAATCCCCATCGAGCCAGGCCAGCGACGCGTAGTTTTCTGCATGCAAAGTCCACTCAGGCGCTTCGCGCAGGTTGCGCTTCATGCTGGCCTGGGTCGTAAACACGCCACGGTGAAATTCGAGATACAACTCGTCGTCCCAGGTGGGGATCGAGACTTCACCCGGAGGCGGAGTGGACGGATATTGATATCCTTCCGCGATGGTCCGGTAATTCCAGGTCGTCGATTCCGGCGCAATCTGCTTTTCCACTACCGAAAAATAAGGCAATGCAGTACCGAACTCCATCTTTGGCGCGATCTTGTCCGGCTGCATCCAGTGCTCTCCTTCGTCGAGCACGTCGCGCGTTGGTCCGCCGCCATGATCGCCCACGCCGTACAAATCCAACATCTCGGTCATTCCCGGGGCGTAGACGCGGGCTTGCGCCAGATCAGCGGAGAGACGGACCGGGCTCAGGTTGCCGCTCCCATAACCGTGGGGAAAGTAAGTAAGAACCTTGCTGCCATCCGGCGATTCCCACCAGAAAAGTTTCAGAGGCAGTTGGTTCGTGTCGTTCCACGACATCTTCTGCGTCACGAAGTAGTCAATGCCCGATTTCTTGTAGATCTGTGGAAGCTGCCAGTTATAGCCGAAGGAATCCGGATTCCAGCCAATGCGAACATCCACGCCATAGTGTTGCTGATACCAGCGTTTGCCTATAAGAATGGATCGCACCGTCGACTCGCCATCGGGAAGATTTAGATCCGGCTCGACCCACATGCCGCCCACGACCTCCCAGCGGCCTTCCTCGACTCGTTTCTTAATTTCGTTATCAATCTCGGGATACTTATCGGCCAGCCAATCGTTATAAGCTGCCGCAGATTGCGTGTAGGTATAGCCGGGGTACTCGTGCATAAGTTGCAGTGCGGTCGAGAAGGTACGCTTGACCACGTCGACAGTCTCTGTCCGGGGCCACAGCCATGCGGCGTCAATGTGCGAGTTGCCAGTGAGATGCATGGTGGACTGTTGCAATAGCGGGCGCAATGTCTGCAACGATTTCACCGAAGCTCGCAGCGAGTCATCAAATTGCTGCTGATTGCCCGAATCGAGGGCTGCAATGTCGACTTCTTCGATTGCCTTTTCCAGCGTGGCCTCGTCGGCCGGGACATCCTTCGAAAGACTCGGAGTAAGCAATGCTGCTGCGAGGAATTCATCATGCAGATCCTGGGGGTTTGGCCTGCCAGGAGCGAAATCGACCGACACGGTGGAACCCTGGAATCGCTTGTTGATGGATGTCGCAAGAAGTTTCGCCGCGACCAGAACCCTGTCTCCAGGTTTCGCCTTGTCGATTAGGACAAGCTGCTCAAGGTTGTCGCCGAGTGCGACACGGCGTCCGTTGAAATACAGAATCTCCGTGACAGCATCGCGACCGACGGTCCGGGCCTGAAATCGAAGCCAGACCCTGGCGCCCGTGAGATCGTATCCATTCAGATTCTTGGGAATCTCGATCCACTGCCGAAACCAAACAGCGTCTTCAGAATATTCGCTTCCCGGTTTGGCGATTGGCCAAGCCGAGTCGTCGAGGTTGGGATTCTCACCATGAGGAAGGTCGCCGGGATGTACGCGCCACTGTCCATCTGGTATGCGGTTCAGCTCGCCGAGCTTTGCGATCACTTGCAGCGCCTGCGCTGGCAGCCACTTTGTCGCAGCGTCGATTTGCGGGGACGATTGAGCCCACGCCGTACTTGAAAGAAGAAACCCGATTGTCGCAACGACCCAAGGCTGTCTGCTCATTACAGAGCTATTCCTTCCAGTTTTGATATGCGATCTGAAGTTTCCGGGTTTCGGTAAAGCATCCTTGCCTGCAATCACTCAGAGCGATCCGCAGGTGAAAATGCGATCGATTGTGGTCCACCGGCTGGCGCTAATGTTTTTAGGTCTGAAAGCTAGGGTAGTTTTGTCGGTGTACCTATGTCGTGACAAGTCAATTTACCGTAAGAAATACTGTAAGTGAAGGGATTACGCTGATTCGCCGCACCTTTTGGGGGCGGTATCGGTCTGATCGGTTTCGCGCTTCGCGCGGCACACTGTTCCTCTCTCTACCGCAGGTTCTTGCACCGCGCTCTTCGGATGCCTGGTCGTGGCGAAGTATTTATTTTACAATAAGTTACAGTTAAAAATTAGACGCTTGCCAGACCGGAATGATACAAAGGACGGGATGGACCGCGGCTATGCTTCGCGGCAGTAGCCCATTCAAATTCAATGGACCATCGATTGTCCTCGCCATGAGTCTCGATCCCAAAGACGGCGCCAACGCATTCAGCTCTGAAGTCTGCTGGAAGGTGTTGGAAGGTGCCGCTGCGAGTTCTCAGTTGAAACGCGCTGCGCGACTCCGGGAATTCCTCTTTTACGTCGGCAGAAAATCCATCAAAGAGGGCATCAACGATGTTCATGAGCAGGAGATCGGTCAGGCAGTCTTCGGTCGTAGAGACTCCTATGATACGAGTCAGGACAATATTGTAAGAGTAAGCGCAACGGAACTCCGTAGGCGAGTTGATGCGTACTTTGCCTCGGATGGTAAGGATGAGCCGATCATCTTTGAAATCCCGCGTGGAAGTTACACGCCCATCTTCCGGTTGCGCGCAACGGATACGCAAGTTACCGTTCCCGGCCGGCAGCCGGAGACAACGGCGGTCACGAATCTGCCCGCGCCAATCGCTCCATCGCGAAGCACTGGCCTGCCGCTGATCCTCGTTTCTGCCGTCGCCGTCTTGTTGGCCATCGCCTGCGTCGTGCTTTGGCAACAGAATCGATCATTGCACAAGATGGTCTACCGATGGGATGACCAACCTGCGCTTTCCACTTTTTGGCCCCGTTTCCTCGACTCGACGCAAGATACTGACATCGTTCTGGCCGACACTTCTTTCGCCATCGTAGAAGATATGATGAAGCAGTCGTATTCGCTCAGCGACTACCTGAATCGCAGCTATCTTAGCCAGGTCCGTTCATTCTCGCTGTGCACCGCCGACAACAAAGTCGTCAACTCCATTGCTTTTGAATCGATTGCATCGAGAAATAACGGGAGTTTTGGCGATTTTCAAGTCGCTCAGCGGATTCAGTCGCTCCAGCCGCGGCCCTCAACAGTTCACGTGGCCTTTGCACGCGAATTTACTGCCGACTCGGTCAAGCGTGACAATGTGATTCTGATCGGCAGCCGGAAATCGAATCCCTGGGTCGATCTATTTACCGACCAGATGAACTTCCTGGTCAAATACGACGCAAGCCTCGACCAATCCTTCGTTGACAATCTTCATCCGCGGGCCGGTGAGCAGCCGCGCTATGTGCAACCAGCGAATCCCTATGCCTCACTGGGCTACAGCGTGATTGCATATCTTCCCAATCCCAGCCGTACCGCAAATGCGCTTATCATCGAAGGAACCAATGCCGAAGCTACGAACGCCGCCGGTGACTTTGTTACGTCTGAAGACGCCATGGAGAGCTTTCTGAAGCGGCTTCCGACGAAGAAGATTCCTTACTTCGAGATTCTGCTCAGGACGACTCGAGTAAGTGGAACTCCATTTCATGCCGACATCATGGCCTATAGGACTTACTAAGTCCAACAAGACTCATTAACTCACAAAAAGCGCTGACCCCGACTGTTTGACCGAGGCCAGCGTTTCTGCAGAAATAAGGTTTTCGGCCCTACCAGAGGACCTTCGCGGAAAGCTGAACGCTACGCGCCGAGCCCTTCGACGTGATCTCGCCAAACGTGCCGCTGCAGCAGCTGGTGTTCGGTTCACCGGGCAAAGGATGATTCAGCGCGTTGAATGCGTCAGTGCGGAACTGGAATTTCAGGTTCTCCCAGATCTCGAACTCCTTGAAGGCAGCCAGATCGAGGTTGGTGTTACGCGGTCCATTCAAATCGTTGCGGCGCTCATTGCCGAACACATTGGTGGTCGGCACCGCGTAGCAGGAGGTGTTGAAGTACGGCTTCAACGCGTTGGATGCCGATGGAACAAAGTCGGAGGCGCCACTGTTTCCGTTGCAGGTTGCCGTGGCGCGATTCTGAATGCCGCCGCCGGTATTGGAGTTGTCGGCAGCGGTTGTGTTGAACGGCATGCCGGCTCTAATCCCCATCAGACCGCTGACTCTCCAGCCGCCCAGCTCGTTCTGCCACCATTTGCCGCTGTTCAGGAACATCTTGTCCTTGCCGAAGGGAAGTTCGTAGATGCCCGACACCTTGATGACGTACTTCTGCATGAAGTCCGAGCGTCCGTAGTCAATCTGTGGGTTGTTGCCCATCTCGCCGGTGGCCTTGTGGTCGGAGTCCTGGAAGTCCATGGACTTGCCCCAGACGTAGTTCGCGTTGAACTGCAGACCATTGGTGAAGCTCTTCTGCATTTGCGCTTCGAGCCCGTGATAATGAGATGAACCCCACTTGTGGTACTGCTCGATGTTGCCGAGGACAGACTGGTAGGGCCTGCGGGAGTTGATGTTGGCCACAGTGTTGGTGCCGGTGGCGCTTAAGGCAGCCAGGTTGATATTGCTGTAGTTGAAGATGTGATGGTTCGAGCTGCCCACGTAGTCGACCGTAAGCAGATAGTTCTTGCCGAAAGTGCGCTGCACGGCCAGGTTCCATTGCTCGCTGTAGCTGGTCGGCATGGATTGCGTGAAGGTGCTGTTGCCGGGCACAAACACTCCGGTCGGCGCAGGCATCGCGGCCCAGACGCCCTCCGCGGCGGCCAGGCTGAGGATCTGGAGCTGCCCCTTCGAGGAGCCGGGAATATTGGGGTTTGACGCTCCGACGGTCACAACAGGGTTACCAGCCGACTGCACGGAGTTCAGGCCCGTATTGTAGAACGGATTGTTCATCATATTCGTCAGGTCGTAGTAGCTGAACTGGTAGTAGTAGAGGCCGCCTCCGGCGTGGATGGCAGTCTTGTCGTTGAGCGCGTATGCGAAGCCGAGCCTGGGGCTGAAGTTGAACCGGTTTGCGTTGTAGCTCTCCACGGAGAATTGGCCGGTGACCGGGTTGAGAATGCCGGCATGACCATTGGCCTCGGTGACGGGCGAGTAGTAGTCGTAGCGCATGCCAAGGTTGATGGTGAGCTTCGGCTTCACGCGCCAGTCATCCTGGATGTAGGGCATGATGTTGTGCTGATGGAAGTGCCCGACCTGGGCTCCGGCGGTCGCATTCGTTGAGGTGTAATCGCCTAGCAGATAATCTGCCAGGACGTTGGCGTCCGGCATGAAGCCGTACGTGGTGCCGTTCAATTTGAGGCTCGGCGTGCCCGTTACGAGGAATGTTGAGGGGTTTTGCCAGGCTGCTGCCGTGTTTGTGGTAGTGCCCGAGGGGCAGGTGCTGTTGCAGCCGTTATAGGTGTATTCGCCGCTGGCGCTTAAGCTGCCGTTTGGCGTACCGGTATACCAATAGGCGTTGTAGTCAATGACGTCGAATTCAGCGCCGAAGAAGATAGAGTGCTTGCCGCGCAGCACGTTCAACTCATCGATGTATTCGTACATGTTCTGATGTTCGCCAAGCGGGGAGCCACTGATGCCCGAGTACTTGCCGCCCAGTCCCAGACTCGGCAATCCCCAGACCGTAGACGCCGGATTGAGGCCAGTAAATCCAAATACGCTGTGGAAATAATCTGTGCCGTTGTCGATCATGTTGAATTGCTGGCCGTTCACCGAACGGGCATAGCCGACACGAGCCGTATTGACAAGCGTCGGGCTTACGACGTGACTCTCTTCAAAGTAGATGTCAGTTCCGAAGAGCTGATTTTGTTCCGCGGTGTCCAGCAACGCTCCACTCGAAGCACCCTCACCGGAAGCAGTATTGGGGCCATTGTCCCAATCCTCCGGGCGGATGATGTTCGGGTTGTTGGTGTCGTAGGCACCAAACATGTGATCTTTCTCGCTCAGGTTATAGTCAGCACGTCCCTCCCAGTTGTCGTGTGTGAATCGTGTACGGCTGTTGACGCTTCCGTAGTTGTCCCCGACGGTCGTATTCAGGTTGTTTGGTAGAGGGATGGCCAGATTGAGGTAGGTGGTTGCCGTTTTGCTGAGCGAGGCGGGGTTGATCATATTCGGATGGCCGTTATAGTTAAACTGCGTGAGGATATTTGCACCGGAGCACGCTGTGCCACTGCTTGCTGTTGGGCAGTTTGTCGTATAGGAGGTGGGGTCGAAGATAGTGGTCGGAGGCTCCGTGGACACTGCGCCTTTGGTCATATCTGCGCTGAAGTCTCCACCGCGCTCTGCCGCCGTGGGCACAAAGGCCTGCAGGAATGCGGCCTGAATCTGCCGGTATCCTTCATAAGAAACAAAGAAGAACAACTTGTTTTTGGTGAACGGGATCTTCCAGCCCGCGTCCGCGCCATACAAGTTGTACCGGAGCTCGCTCAGAGGACCTGCACCCCAGCCTCTGGCGTTCAGCGCGTTGTTTTGCACATAGTCATAGGCTCTGCCGTGAAAGGTTTCGGTGCCGCTCTTCGTGATCGCATTCAGCGTGTTGGCTCCGTCGTAGCGGGCATTGGCGCTGTTGCGAATAATCTCCACCTGTTGCGTTGTTTCGATGGGTGTGTTCACCGTGGCAGTTTGATCGAAGTAGCTCATATCGACCACGCCATCGAGCAGGTAGCTGGTCGTCCAGAAGCCCTGGCCCGCGATGAATAACTGGTTGCTTTGCTGGTTGTACTGGCTTACGTTGGAGTTGATATTGCTGTAGCCCAATGTCGACCCCGGCTCCACACCAGCCTGCGTCGTTTGCGCGTAGAAAGTCCCATTGCGATAACTCGACTGCGACGGCGTATTTTCCATGACCGCTGCGTCGATGGTGGTGTTCAGATCGTGATCTTCAGTCTCCAGGCCAGTCGACTCATTGGCGACAACCTCAACCTTTTCGGTGGCAGATCCCACTTTTAGACTGAAGTTTACGTTCAAAATCTGACCTACCGAGAGCTTAAGGTTTGATGTGTCTTCCTCAAAGCCCTTCGCCGCAACATCCACGGTGTAGGGACCTGGCGGCAGCGCAGGAACCAGGAAGATTCCTTCGCCGTTCGATACTGACTTTCGAACCTCGCCCGTCGCCGTATTCTTCACGACAATTGAAGCGTTGGGAACAACTGCCCCGCCCGGATCGGTAACGGCTCCAGTGACAGTGCCCGATGCGGTTTGCGCACGGAGTTGGCCGGCGACACAGAGAATTGCCACTAAGGCGATTGTCAGGCTCAGTCCAACGTGAATCATCTTCCCGAGCGGCAGGGCGTGACCAAGCAAACTTCCAGTTGATCTTGAGACTGCCAGATGCATCTTTGTTGCCTCCAATTGTCGGTTGCAGGTTGTGTCTTGTGGCCTATTCATGGTTCCGGCCACGTTAGTTGGTCGCGATTCTCACGATCGTCGCTGCGAAAGAGGGAAGTGAGCGCCTTGCATGGCCGGGACTGCGGCCGGAGGCTCATCGTTTAGAACGGACGGGCGAAAAATAGGCAAATTCTCCATGAAACGTGTGCGGTCTGGACGGCGCGAATATTTGCGGTTTCATCCGTGATTCCGATGACCCCCCTGGTAGGTATGTCCGCAATATTACGAGGAAACGGAATAAGCCTAGGTAGAGAACAAATGAGTTGACAACGTGAATTTACGGTAAGGGATACAGTAAGCGGAAGGGGCGCCGTCGGAAAAGGAACAGAAACGCGTCGCAACATATTGATAGTTTGAGAGTTAAAGTCTCATACGCCGACTGCAGACAACGCTGGAACCTTGCGGTAAACGCCTCGGGCAAGAGGGTCGCGGCGGTGGTCCTGAATGCTTCTATCGGAGACAACACTTCATTCTTGATCGATATTGCGGCTAAACCTTGCCGGCGTTCACGGCACCAAAAGCCCCGGCGGGCTGATCTCTACGGGGTGAGACAATCGGATGGGCCGTGAGCCATGGGAAGGGAAGCATGCACCGAAAAGATTTCGCATTTGGTCTTTTCATCTTCATTCTGGCAGGGACAGTTCTTTGTCCCGCGCAAAAACCAGGAAAGAGACTCGATGTCAAAGTCCAGTACGAGGATCCGATCCGCAATCAGCATTATCCTGAGCTGGTCTACTGGTTCGTCACGCCAGAGACACTCAACTCTGCGCGCTACACACAGGATATTCAGCACATTTCCCGCGACACGGAATTCGATTTTCCGTTCCTGACCGCGCGGAACGGCGTCAACTTCTTTACCCGGCCGGACGCGCACGAAGCTGTTGCCGGGATCGTAAAGGAAGGCCACAGGAACGGCCTGCGGGTCGGCGCAACCTTCGAGCTCCAGGGGGTCGATTCATTCAGGAAGTTCATGCCCGAGGACGAACAGACAGTCGTCGGCGACGCAGAAGGCCCGTTGGATGCGAATGGCCACGGGATCATCGAATCCACCGTAAAGCTTCGTTCGCTCGCGCCTCAAAAAACCGAGTTGCTGCGAGCTTTTGTCTTTCGCAAGACCGCGGACGGTGAATACGACCCCGCCACATTGACCGACGTCACCGCACAGGCGAAGAGCAGTGCGCCGCAGCCCGGCACAATCTCGGTTACTCTCGACCTTGGGCCACACTACGCCGATTACACGGCGTTCATCTTGGCCACCACCTGGTTCAATGCACTCGATCTGTTCAGCGACGCCTACTCGCGCTGGGTACATGAGGCCATCAACGAATACCGCGATGTTCCCTTTGACGGCACTGCGCTTGACGAGTTCGGTTACATGAAGCTGCCGGTGGCCCCGACCACCGTTTGGCGCAGCCACTTCTCCGGCCGCGCATTCAGCGCGCGATTCCAGCAGACCACCGGCTTGCCGCTCGCGCAGGCTCTCTTCAACACTCGTTACGTGCCGGCGGGCCATCCTGAGGTGCGCATTCGCGCCATCGATCGCTATTGGGATTTTCTGCGCAAGGGACCTCTCGGGATCGAGCAGGAGTTCTACAGCTACTCCCGGCAGGTGTTCGGCGCCAAAAATTTTGCCGGCATTCATAACACCTTTCACAATCACCTGACCAACGATGAAGCCTGGGCCACGGGCATCAATTGGTGGACGATTCCGCGCCAGTACGGCATGAGCGACGAAGATCTTTCCGCTTCCCCTCCGCATGGGCTTGCTCGTTTCGCATCCCGGCAACATCATGTACGACCAGTTTTATGGATGGGATATTCATCGCTTCGCTCAGAAGGCAATGAATGATGCGCGCTTCGACGCACGCATTCACTACCACGGCTACAACGATACGGGCCGCTGGGGCGTCGACCTGTCCACCGAGCCATTTCTGTCCAAGCTGAATCCCGTAGAACAGAAGATCCGCCTGCTCAACCGATTCAATCCCGCAGCTCCCGAGCTTCCGTTGCTCGTGGTTTTTGGAATGCCGGCTCTGCTTGACTGGTATCCAGACCAGTCTGCGCGTAACAACTACGATGTGAACGGATCGCTGCACATTGAAGAGAAGGTCAAGGAGATCTGGGACGCAGGTTATCGCTGTGCTGTTGTTCCCAGCGACCTTATCGACAATGGATCGCTCAAGTTGGATGCGAAAAACCGCCCCGTTCTCAACGGCCACGCCTTTCGAGCGATGATTTACCTCTATCCGCAGTATGCAAAGCGCACCACACTCGCGTTCCTCGATGAATATACGCGGCGCGGTGGCGCACTCATGCTTGAGGGCAGCGCCACGCGCGAATTCGATGGCTCTCCGATCGACCAGATCTTCGATGCCATCGCGACGCGCGCCCGCGTAAGAGGATTCAGCGCAGACAAGGTCGCCGAGCTCGGCGTGGAAAAATCTCCGTTGCGCGATGAGGGAGGAGAACTCGAGGATGGAAGCATCATCCTCACCGATCTCGATTCGCTTGAAACAGGCCAGCCGAAGCCGTTCACGGTTGCAGTAAATGGTCATCAGTTCAGCGGTGCGTACGTCGGCGTTTTTGCGCTCAAGGCTGCCGCGAGCGGCCGCATACTCAAGGTGGCCTGCGGCGCTTGCCAGACGATCTCCCGCGACGGCCACGAAGTCTTTCGTTTGCGCAGTGCAACAGACGTGGTGCTGACCCAAGATGCATCGGGCGTGTATCAGGCGACCGTGCTCGGCCAGCCAGGGAGCAACAGCCTTACGCTGCTTCCCTGATCGCTACCGGCTGCTCTGCATTGCCTTTTCAATCCCCGCTTCAGCCAGCGGCGCCATGATTGCAAACGCTGCTGGCAGCGGGTGCACGCCATCGTGGCTCAGATTTGGCGGCAGCCCTCCGCGGTCATCCTTCATGGCCGAGTAATAGTCCACGTACACGTATCCCTTCTCAGCTGCATAATTCTTGATCCATGCGTTCAATTCCGCGATCTTGGGCGCAGGCGCAAGGCCGGGCGCCCACGGAAAATCGAATGAAGGAAGCACCGAGCACAGCACCACACGAATTCCGGTTGCCGTTGCCAGCTCCGCCATTGAGGCAATGTTTCCCTCGGTCTGCTCCAGCGTCATCGGTCCAGTGTTCCCGGCGATGTCGTTGGTCCCGGCCAGGATCACTACTACCTTCGGCTGCAGATCAATCACGTCCTGCCGGAAGCGCACCAGCATCTGCGGCGAGGTTTGCCCGCTGATGCCCCGATTGACGTATGGCTTGCCCGGAAACGACTCATCCAGCTTCCAGCCTTGCGTGATGGAGTCGCCCATGAAGACGACGCGATCCTCGCCGACCGCCGCCAGACCCAGCTTCAGGTCTGCCTCCTTGAAGTTCTCCAGTCCGCCAAAATCCAGCAGCAGTTGCTGGTCGTGCTCGATCCAATAGGCGTTGTTGGCGTGTCCGGAGGGCAGGGTCTGTGCCTCTGCCGAGGTCTGCGCAGCGGGTGCCGGTTGGGCTGCGAGAGTTTTGGCCAGCTCCATCACTTCGTCTTGGCTGAAGGAGCCCTCGATGACGCCCCGATCGCGAATAGGGTCCCTGATGACCGCTACGCTGCGCACCGAGCCGCCCATCACCACGGCCATGCCCTTGCCGATGTTAGCGCGGGTATAGGCCCAGAACTTGTCGCCGGCCTTGTCGGTGAGAGTAAAATCCACCGTTCTTCGCCCCGTATTTGAGTTCACGCCGGGTTGAATAGAGCGGAAATCGCTGCCCTCCACGATGGAGGAACGTTCGATGAGGTAATAAAAGGTGTCGCTCGAACTGGCGGGATCGCCCGCGTAAGGCAGAATCTCATCATTGGGCGGAAGCGCGCCCTTCACGCTTTGCATAGCCGCGTCTTCGGTGGGAAATGGGCCGCCGTCGACGGCATGAATCTCAAGTTGAGCGGCCGAGGTTACGGGCGCTTGTGCCATCAGCGCACGGCCTGCAAGCAATTCAGCCAGGGCCGTTATGAAAAAAATGGCTTTGTAATGCTTCCATCGATTCACAAGATGCTCCGATCGATTCCAAGAACGCCAGAGAAGTTCGTCAAGCAGTCTGCCGTCCCGCGACGCGCTTCCGATTGTAGGCAATCGCGCCTCATCCCGGCCACTCGCGCTCCAAAACAACAGCCCACGCGTACTCACGATAAAATCCGAGTATGCCCGCTACGGCAGTTTCTTCTGAGATTCTGACGAAATATGAGCCGGTCATCGGCCTCGAAGTGCACGTTCAATTGCTGACGGCCACCAAGGCATTTTGCGGCTGCGCCAACCGCTTCGGCGCCGATCCGAATACGAACATCTGCCCGGTTTGCCTCGGGCTGCCTGGCGCGTTGCCGGTGCTGAACCAGAGGGCCGTCGAATTCGCCACCTTAGCCGCGCTGGCACTCAACTGCGAGGTGCGCGAGCGCTCCATCTTCGCGCGCAAGAATTATTTCTATCCCGACCTGCCCAAGGGATACCAGATCTCGCAATACGACAAACCGCTCGCCGAGCACGGCTGGATTGAGATTCCCGCAGCCAACGGCTCAACAAAACGCATCGGCATCACCCGCCTGCATATGGAAGAGGACGCGGGCAAAAGCCTCCACGATGGGTTTGCCGACTCCGCCACGCGCACGTACCTCGACCTGAACCGCTGCGGCACGCCGCTCATTGAAATCGTCAGCGAACCCGACATCAGAACCCCCGACGAGGCTTTTGAGTACCTGACGCGCTTGAAAGAAATCCTGCTTTATACCGGTGTTTCCGACTGCAACATGGAGGAAGGGTCCCTCCGCTGCGATGCCAACGTGAGCGTGCGTCCGCGCGGCCAGGAGCAATTTGGCACCAAGGCCGAAGTGAAGAACGTCAACAGCTTCAAATTCATCCGCGCCGCGCTTGAATACGAGATCGAGCGCCAGGTCGACGTGATCGAGTCGGGCGGTCATGTAGTGCAAGAGACGCGGCTCTGGAACTCCAACGAGGGCCGCACTTACTCCATGCGGTCAAAGGAGCAGGCGCACGACTATCGCTACTTTCCTGAGCCGGATCTGCCGCCGCTGATTGTTTCTGAACAGCTCTTGTCCGAGACCAGAAAACAATTGCCGGAACTGCCTGAAGCGCGCCGCAAGCGCATGATCGCTGAATACGAGCTGTCGGTGCAGGATGCGCACACACTCACGGCATCGCGCGAGTTCGCCGACCGCTTTGAGGCTGCGGCAAAAAGCGCACGCAATCCGCGCCGCGTGGCCAACGTGTTGCTCAGTGAAGTAGGAGGACGCCTGAAAGCGCTGGGCCTGGAACTGCATCAGTCTCCTGTAACGATGGCCGGCATCGTGCTCGCCGCCGATCTGCTCGACGAAGGCAAAATCAGTTCCCGTCAGATGAAGCAGATCTTTGATGTTTGTTTCGAAAAGGGCGCAAGATTTTGGGCCCGTCTACGAGCGCGAGAAGCCGCAACAGATCACTGACGCGTCGGCGATCGAAAAGCTTATCGACGAAGTTATCGCGGCAAACCCCAAACAAGTGGAGCAGTATCGCAGCGGCAAAAAGACGATGGCAGGATTCTTCGTTGGCCAGGTGATGCGCGCATCCAAGGGGCAGGCCAACCCCGCGCTGCTCAATGAACTGGTGTTGAAAAAGCTGGAAGGGTAAGCATCCTGGCACAGCGCTTGTTACCGTAGGCCGCGCTTTCCCGCTGCGATGTAAGCATATCCGGCACGCGTCGCGCGCCGGGTTATTTCAGCTTCAAATCTGCGATGAAGTCCTTACGGGCATCCCAGGAGCTCACGGTTTTCGTAGCGCTCTTTTTGCCGTCTTTCTCAGCCCATAAATCGTAGTCGATGCTCATTTCGACTTGGGCGAAATAGTAATGACCGTCGGCAGTAGAGTCGTAGCTCCTGATGGACTTGGTCTTCTCGTTCTTTAAAAAAACGGTAGCATTAGGAACCGGTTCCGAGCCCGCATTCAATACGCTGCCCCTCACGGTGCGCATTCCCATGTTCTGGGCCTGAGCTGTGGGGACTAACAATCCCTGCGGCCCTGAAGAAACGACAACCAAAGCCAGAACGCTAAATGCAATTGCAGCAAGCCAGCCAGTCCGGCTCATTCTTACTCCTCCTCGTTTTCTTCGAAGGGCTCATCTTCTTCATCCAGGTCCTCATCCACAAGAGCCAGTTCCAGTGGCTCCACTCCAACCACTTCGAACTCTGATCCGCACTCTTCGCAGGCTATCACGTCGCCTTCTTCCACCTCGTCGACTTCAATGTCCAGGGGGTTTTCGCATTCAGGGCAGCTGGGCATAGCAGCCTCCTCGCTTTCTAAACGGAATCATATTGCGGGATAAGACCACCGCTTTCAACAACCACCGCTAGTGTTAGTGAGAACCCGGCCTCCGGTCAAGAGGCCCTTCGGCGTGCTTGTGGCACCGTTCCCATTGTGGAAAAGAACCCACACGCTTGCCTCCAAAAGATGCGTTCTTCGAAGCTGGCGTTGGCCGCTGCCCCAGCCCGGGTGCATCTACACTTCGTTCTGAGCCCGTAATTAGATGCGCGATGACACCGGCCCGCTCCAGCGTTTACCCTGATGACTGCGATGCCCAGACGCGGCTCCAGCATGCTCGCCTTTCCTGACTTCCGCGGTGCTACGCGCCGGCTCATTCTCATCAACTTGGCCGCTTACTTTGTGCTGCTGATCGCCAGCCTGGCGTATTCGTCCGCGACCGCGCAAATTGCCGGATCGTTGACCTTCGATCCATACGCCTTCATTCACGGCAACCTCTGGCAGCCTCTGACCTACAGCATCATTCATCCGTCAGGGATGATTATTGGGACGCTTTTTGAGTTGCTGTCTCTGTGGTTTCTGGCAGGATTTCTCGAAGGTTTCCACGACGCCAACTGGGTGATGAGCCTCTACGCGGTTTCAGTGCTCGCCACGGCAGCTGCGGCGCTGGCCCTCTATGCGGTCAGCAGCACTCTCGCACCCTCGCTCCTCGCAAATCCGGTCGCGCTTTACGGCTGTTTCGGCGGTATCTTCGGACTGCTGGCGGCCATTGGCCTCCTCTATGGCGACACGCAGTTCATGCTGTTTCCTCTTCCCATCGGCATCAAGGCGCGCTACCTGGTCATCATCTATGCGCTCGTCGCCATCGCCATGCTCTTCGGCCAGGAGCGGATGTACGCCTTTGCGCAACTCGGCGGGGCGCTCGGCGGGCTGCTTTACGTGCGCATGGCTCCGCGGCGCGGCGTCTCATTCACGTTCAGCGAAGGCTGGTATGGCCTGCGCAACCGCTACTACCGCTGGAAGCGCCGCCGCGCAGCGCGCAAGTTCGAGGTCTACATGCGCACGCAGGGCCGCACCGTGAAGTTTGACGGCCAGGGCCGGCAGATCGACGAAGACGCGGACGATAAAAAGCGCTGGAACTGAAAAGGCAGGGAATAGGGAGTAGGGAACAGAGAGCAGAACATTGCATTCAGGTAGCCGCGCTCCCTCACGGACGTCGTTGTTTTTCCGGCGAGCGTGTCGGAAGCGCAGCGCGATAAAATTTCATTGAAATGTCAAATAAGATCGCTTTTCTCTTTCCGGGCCAGGGCTCGCAGGCCGTTGGCATGGGCCGCGAGCTCGCCGAGCGATTTCCCGTGGCCGCACAAACCTTCGCCGAGGCCGACGCGGCGCTCGGCTTTCCGCTCTCGCGCCTCTGTTTCGAGGGGCCCGAAGAGGATCTGCGGCTGACCGAAAACACGCAGCCGGCCATCCTGACGGTGAGCGTAGCGGCGGCGCGCGTTCTGGCCGAGCACGGCGTCGCGCCGGCGCTGGCCGCGGGCCACTCGCTGGGCGAGTGGTCGGCGCACGTGGTCGCCGGCACGCTCTCCTTCGCCGATGCGGTGCGCGCGGTCAAGGCGCGCGGCGCGCCATGCAACTGGCGGTTCCGGCCGGGCAGGGCGCCATGGCCGCCGTGCTCGCGCTCGATGCCGCGCAGGTGGCCGAGGCCTGCGCGGAGGCCGCGCGCGAAACCGGCCTCGTGGTGCAGGCGGCCAATCTGAACTCGCCGGGACAGACGGTGATCTCCGGCGCCGCAGCCGCGGTCGAAAAGGCCTCGGCGCTGTGCAAGGCCAAAGGCGCGCGCCGCGCCGTGATGCTTCCCGTGAGCGCGCCCTTCCATTGCGCGCTCATGCAGCCCGCGCAGGAGGAAGTGGCGCGGGTGCTCGGCGGGCATCGCGATGCACGATCCGCGCATTCCCGTGGCCGCCAACGTGACCGGCGGCCTCGTCACGACGGCGGATGCCGCGCGCGACGCGCTCATCCGCCAGGTCACCGGCGCGGTGCGCTGGATGGATTGCGTGCAGGTCGCTGAAAGCTGCCGGCGCGGATCTGTTCATCGAAGCCGGTCCCGGCAAGGTGCTCTGCGGCCTGCTCAAGCAGATCGATCCCGCGCTGAAGTCGCTGAACGTGGAGGACGCGGCGAGCCTTGGAGAAGACGCTGGCGGAGCTTGAAAGCCGGAATGGCCGCCAACAGCGCAGCTGATCACACGATCCCCAGCTCCCGCAGCAGAAACGCGTAATCCAGCGCAATCTCCTTCAGGTAGTCGTAGCGCCCGCTCGCGCCGCCGTGGCCGGCCTGCATGTTCGTCACCAGCAGCAGCGGATTGCGAGTCGGTCTTGAGCGTGCGCAGCTTGGCCACATACTTCGCCGGCTCCCAGTACATCACCTGGCTGTCGTGCAGGCTGGTCTTGACTAACATCGCCGGATAACTCTGCCGCGCGCAGAGTTGTCGTAGGGCGAGTAACTCAGCATGTACTGGAAATACTCTTCCTCGTTCGGGTCGCCCCACTCCTCGTACTCGGGAACGGTCAGCGGCAGCGAGGCGTCGAGCATGGTGTTCATCACGTCCACGAACGGCACGTGCGAGACGACGGCGCGGAACAGCTCCGGCCGCATGTTCGCGACCGCGCCCATCAGCAACCGCCCGCCGACCCGCCCTCGACCGCCACGCGCGTCGGATCGCCGTAGCCCGCGGCGGTCAGATGCTCCACGCAGGCGATGAAATCGGTAAAGGTGTTGCGCTTCACGAGCATCTTGCCGGCGTCGTGCCACGGCTTGCCCAGGTCGCCGCCGCCGCGGATGTGCGCATAGGCCATCACCACGCCGCGGTCGAGCAGGCTCAGCCGGTTGGAGCTGAAGCCGAGCGGCAGCGAGTATCCATACGACCCGTAGCCGTAGACATAAAGCGGATTCTGGCCCGGCTCGCGCTTGTCTTTGCGATACACGATCGAAACCGGCACCTCGACGCCGTCCGGCGCCTTGGCGTGGACGCGCTCGCTCGCGTAGAGCGTGCGGTCGAAGCCGCCGGGAATCTCAAGCTGCTTGAGCAGCGTGGACGCGCCCGCGTCGACGTCGTACTCGTACACCGAACTGGGCGTGACCAGCGACTGGTAGGCGTAGCGGAACGTCGTCGTCTCGAAGATGCGGTTGATGTGCGGATGCGCGCTGTAAGCCGGCTCGGGAAAGGCGATCTCGCCGGAGGGCGCGGCTTCAGGCCCGTCGCCCGCGAACTTCCACAACCGCAGTCGCGGCAGCCCATCCTCGCGCTCGCAGGCGATGAAGAATCCGGCGAAGAGATCCACGTCCTCCAGCATCACGGCGTCGCGATGCGCAATCAGCTCGGTCCAGTGCTCGCGGCCCGGCGTGGCCACCGGCGCCGTAACCAGCCGGAAGTTGCGCCCGCGATCGTTGGTGCGGATGAACCACAGCCCGTTGCGGTGGTCGACGGAGTACTCGTGCTCGTCCTCGCGCGGAGCAGATGAGCGCGAAGCTGCCCGTGGGGTCATCCGCGGGCAGAACGCGCGCCTCGCTGGTGGTGTGGCTGGCCGATTCCAGCACGATGTACTTGCCGTCGCGCGTGCGCCCCGCGGCCAGGTTGAAGCGCTCGTCGTCGTCCTGGTAGACCAAGCACATCTTCAGAGTGCGGCTGCGCCGCAGCTCGTGCCGCCACAGCTGGTACTGCCGCTTCTGCTGCTCGTCCTCCACGGTGTAAAAAAGCGTCCGGTTGTCCGCGGCCCACACCACGGAGCCCACGCGCTCCACCTCGCCGGGGAGGGTCTCGCCGGTCTCCAGATCCTTGATGCTGCAGCGTGTACTGGCGAAAGCCCGTGGTGTCGGTGGTGTAGGCCAGCCAGCGGCCGTCGTCGGTGATGTCGGTGGCGCCGATGGCGAAAAACGCGTGCCCCTTGGCCAGCTCATTGCCGTCCAGCAGCACCTGCTCCGCCGCATCGGCGTCCGGCCCCGCCGCCGACAGTGCCGATCAGCGGCCGGCTTGCGGCAGTGGATGGCGTACTGCAGGCCCTCCTCGGTGCGGGTGTAGTACCACCAGTCGCCGTCGCGGTAGGGAACCGAGACGTCGGTCTGCTTGATGTGGCTCAGCATCTCCTGGTAGAGCTCTTCGCGCAGCCCGGCCAGCGGCGCCATCACCGCTTCGGCATAGGCGTTTTCGGCCTCGAGGTACGCGGTGACATCCGGATTCTCTTTGTCGCGCAGCCAGGCGTAGTCGTCGGTGAGGATGACGCCGTGAAGTTGGTTTCTGTTGCGTTCTTTGCGGGCAATGGGGGGCGAAGGAAGCTGGTTTTCGTTCATTTCTATCCCAGTGTAGAGCCTGCCCGCGCCGGGAACCTTCGGCACTCCGCCCGCGTACAATTGAGAGAATGAAAGGCCTTCGCCGCCGCTCGTCTCGGCCGCTGTTTCCGCTGCTGCTGGCGGCCTTTTTCGCGTTTTCAGCTCTCCCCGTGCGCGCCGAGCCGGTCGCAGCCTGCCCCAACCCACCGATTATGTGAGCGACTTCGCCCACGTGCTCTCGCCGGAGGCGATTGCGCGGCTGGACTCGATCTGCGCGCAGCTCGACCACTCCCAGGCCAACGCGCAGATCGCCGTGGTCACCGTGCACGACCTGAACGGCGACGACGCCGCCGACTACGCCAACCAGCTTGAAGACCAGTGGAAGATGGGCAACAAGGGCTCGAACCGCGGCGCGCTGGTGCTTGCTGGCCGTCGCCGACCACAAGTACCGCATCGAGGTCGGCTACGGCCTTGAAGGCATCCTGCCCGACGGCAAGGTGGGCGACATCGGCCGCGAGATGGTTCCCGACCTGCGCGCCGGCGACTATGACGGCGCGGTGACGCTGGCCGTCGGCGAGGTTGCCCAGGTCATCGCCGCCGACGCCAAGGTCACGCTGGACGACCAGCCTGCTCCGGAGCCAGCGCCAGAGCCGGCACCATAGCCCCGTGCTGGGAAAACTCATCCTGCTCCTCATCGTGTTGATCTTTTTTGGTGGTTCTTCGCTCCTGCGCATGCTCTTCGGCGTGGGGCCTTTTCTTTGGTGGCTGGGGCGGAGGTAATTGGAGGGGCGGCGGCGGCTGGGGTGGAGGCGGCTTTGTGGCGGCGGTGGTGGCGGCGGTGGTTTCGGTGGCTTCGGCGGCTTTGGCGGCGGCGGTTTTGGCGGCGGCGGCGCCGGAGGCAGTTGGTAGGTGCCATGGTGGATTCAATGTGGCTTCTTAAAACAGAAGCCGGAGGAGAAACAAACTGTATGAGCAAGGGACTTGGAATTACGCTGGCCGTTGTGGCCGTTCTGCTTCTGGTGGTCTTCATGGTCTTTGGCAGCTATGTGAGCGCCAGGAACCAGATGGTGGCCAAGGATCAGGCGGTGAAGGCCGCCTGGTCTGAGGTGGACGTGCAACTGGAGCGGCGCGCCGACCTGATTCCCAACCTGGTCGAGACGGTAAAGGGATTCACCAAGGAAGAGAGCACGGTCTTTGGCGATATCGCCAACGCGCGCGCCGGCATGTTGAACGCGCAGGGCCCGGCGGCAAAGATCGCGGCCAACAACCAGCTCGACGGCGCCATCGGCCGGCTGCTGCTGCTCACTGAGAACTACCCGCAACTGCGCTCCAGCGACCAGTTCATGCGCCTGCAGGACGAGCTTTCCGGAACCGAAAACCGCATCAGTGTGGCGCGCAAGCGTTACAACGACGCGCTCCAGGACTACAACACGTTCGTGCTGCAGTTCCCCAACAATATCTGGGCGGGGATTGCCGGCTTCCACCAGAACAATGCGTACTTCACGGCCAGCCCGGCCGCGCAAGCCGTGCCCAAGGTCAATTTCTAGGCGTCGCGCCTTGCCAACCAAACACAAAGAGGCCATTCCGCGATAACGGGATGGCCTCTTCTGCGCAACCACCAAAATTGCGAACTCGGCTATTTGAAGGAAGCGATGGCGCTGGCTTCGTCGTCGTAGATGTCGAAGACGGTGTACAGCTTGGTCAGCTGCAGCAGGTCGTGGACCTTCTTGGTCAGTTTCAGCAGCTTGAGCGCGGCGCCCTGGTTCTTGGCCGTGGTGTAGGCGCTTACCAGCTCGCCCAGGCCCGAGCTATCGATATAGTTCACTTCGCCCAGATCGAGCAGGATGCGCTTCTGTCCCTTGCCGATCAGGTCGCGAATGGCGTCGCGCAGCTGCACGCTGCCCTCGCCCAGTGTGATCCGCCCGCTGAGATCCAAAACGGTCACGCCATCCACTTCACGGGAAGCTATCGCAAGTGCCACGGAAATTCCTCCTTGTCGGTACTTCGGTTATAGCACCTTTGCGACCGCTGGCTTGCGGAAAACTCCTTGGCCGGCCAGTGGCGAGGGGAGAACCAGAATCCTCCGCTCGCGCACTCCCGCAATGCTAAGTTTTTCCGCCAGCCGTCTTTTCTCCCGCTGGCGCCAGATGTTTCATCAGCGTCAACTCGGTGCCGGGATGCAATTGTCGAAAGTGTACCTCATCCATCAGCGAGCGGATGAGGAAGATGCCGCGGCCCGTGCCGCGAAGCAGATTCTCCGGGGCCAGCGGGTCGGGCAGATTGTCAGGGTCGAATCCATGCCCCTGGTCGGCGATGGTAAAAATCAGTCGCTGCCAGTGTTTTCAAGCGAGACTTCGATCTGGCGGGCGGGATCGTACTCGTTGCCGTGGAGCACGGCGTTAATGGCAGCCTCGCGCACCGCCATGGCGATGTGGAAGCGCTGGTCCTCGTCGAGGCCGGCCTCGGTGGCCAGCTTATCCGCGGCCGCCTCCACCTCGCCCACGCTTTCCATGGTGGAGCTTGAGCCGGAAACTCCGCCGTCCTCGACTGGGTGCGCTCACCGAGCTGTTTTCCGCCTCCGCCGGAGCGAGAGCAGGATGCCCCACCCCTGTCCAAGCCTAACTAGCTGGCAGTTTCATGTCTGGATGCGATTGTGTCAAGCCAGCTCCCGCAAAGCTGAGGAAACCGCGAAGGTTAGCGTCGATTGTTCATCACCGGCGCAACACACGCCTGAAGGGATACACTCAACCCATGGACGCGCGACCTGATACGCGAATTGACACGCGAAATGAGCCGCGCACCGCAACCCGCGTCAGCCTGACTGCGCTTCTCGGCACCCCGGTGACCGATGCCGGCGGGCACTTGCGCGGCAAACTCAAAGATATTGCCGTGGCCACCGGCCCCGACGGCGGCAAGGTAGCCGGCCTGGTGCTCAAAACTCGCACCGGCCTGTCCATCGTGCCCTCGCAGGAGGTGATGGAAACCCCTGCCGGCACACTCGAGTTGCGTTCGGCCGAGGCGCTCGCCCCCCTGAAGGACCAGGGCAACTATCTCTACCTGCAGCAAGACCTCGTAGACCGCCAGATCATCGATATCAACGGCCGCAAGGTGGTCCGCGTCAACGACGTGGATCTGGAGTGGATGGGCCAGGGCGCGGCGTCACCTGCTGCGCGTGGCCGAAGTCGAAGTCGGCCTGCGCGGCGCGTTCCGCCGGGTCTTCAAAGGCATTCTGCCGCGCGCCAGGCTGGAATCCATCTCGCGCAAGTTCAGCGCGCGCGCCATTCCCTGGCAGTTTGTCGATGTCATCGAGGCCGATCCGGCGCGGCGCGTCAAGCTGCGCATCGAGCACGAGCGGCTGGCCGACATTCACCCTTCCGAGCTGGCCGACATTCTTGAAGATCTGGCGCCCGCCGAGCGCGAGGCCGTCTTCACCTCGCTCGACGAAGAGGTGGCCGCCGAAACGCTGGAAGAGGTCGAGCCCAAGCTGCAAAAGGCGCTGCTGGAAAAGCTCGACGAAGAGCGCATCGCCGACATCGTCGAGGAGATGGACCCCGGCGCCGCGGCCGACCTGCTCGCCGAGCTGTCCGAGGATCAGTCCGACGCCATCCTCGAAGAGATGGAGCCGGAGGAGCGGCAGGAGGTCGAGGAGCTGCTCGAGTTCGACGAGAACTCGGCGGCCGGCTGCATGACCACCGACTTCGTTTACCTGGGCGAGGACGCGACCGTCGCCCAGGCCGTGCAGGCGCTGCGCAGCTTCGACGGCGATCCGGAGAGCGTGACCGAAATCTTTCTGCTCGACGAAAAGCGCATGCTGCGCGGCGCCATTCCGCTGGCGCGGCTGGTCATGGCCAGCCGGAGACGCATCTGAGTGTTCTGGCCGAACCCCGCGTGCTCTCCTGCCCGCCCGACATGCACCAGAACGAGCTGGCCGAAATGTTCGACAAGTACAACCTGCACGCCCTCCCCGTCGTCGATCCGCAGGGCCGCATGGTGGGCGTTGTGCAGGCCGAGCAGGTCATCAGCTTCCTGCGCGAAAAGCTGTAGATTCTGCGACGCAGAATAAGCCTGCGCGATTTCCGTCGTTCCATTGCCGGCAGTTCGCCGCACGATCCTTTTGTGTTACCAATTTGCGAGAAAAACCGCTGCGCATCCCGAATCTGTGAAACAATTCAAGGAATGCTCCAATTTCCAAAAATCATTCAGGGCGGAATGGGCGTAGGCGTGTCGAACTGGCGCCTCGCCCAGACCGTTTCCAAACTCGGCCAGCTTGGGTGTCGTCTCGGGCACCGCGCTCGATTCGCTCTTTGTGCGCCGGCTTGCCGATGGCGATCAGGGCGGCCACATGCGCCGCGGACTGGATGCTTTCCCCTTTCCTGAGATGGCCAGGCGCATCTGGCAGGAGTACTTCGTTCCCGGCGGCAAAGCCGCCGGCGCTCCGTATCCCAACCTGCCCATGCACCAGAAGCGCGATCCGCGCAAGCTCGTCGAGCTGTGCATGGTCAGCAACTTTGTCGAGGTTTTTCTGGCCAGGGAAGGCCACAAGAATCCAGTGGGCATCAATTATCTCGAGAAGGTGCAGATGCCGCACCTTCCTTCGATCTACGGCGCCATGCTGGCCGGTGTCGGCTATGTGCTGATGGGCGCAGGCATCCCGCTACACATTCCGGGCGTGCTCGACGCCTTTACGGCCCAGCATGCGGCCGAGTACAGGCTGTGATCACCGGCGCGGGGCAGGGTCAATTTGCAGAGGCGGATACACCGATGCGGCTCGATCCCGCCGAATATGCGGAAGGCCCGCTGCCCGTGCTGCGCCGTCCCAGATTTCTCGCCATCGTCTCCTCCAACACGCTTGCGACCACTATGCTGCGGCGAGCCAGCGGCCGGGTAGACGGGCTCGTCATTGAAAGTCCAACGGCCGGCGGACACAACGCGCCTCCGCGCGGCAAACTGCAATTGAATGCTACCGGTGAGCCGGTTTATGGTGAGCGCGACCGCGTCAATATTGAAGAGCTACGGACGCTGGGAGTTCCATTTTGGCTTGCCGGTGGATACGGAACCCCGGCGATGCTGCGCGAGGCGCTCGACCAGGGCGCGATGGGCGTCCAGGCGGGCACCGCCTTCGCTTTCAGCCGCGAGTCCGGTCTGCGCCCCGATCTTAAAATGTGGCTTCTCCGTCAAGCAGCCGTCGGCACCGGACGCGTATTTACCGATCCGTTGGCCTCGCCCACCGGCTTTCCATTTAAGGTCGCGCATCTTGAGGGCACTTCGTCGGCGCTCAACGTCTATGAAGGGCGCAAGCGCGTTTGCGATCTTGGCTACTTACGGGAACCGTACATCGCGCCGGACGGTGCGATCGCCTATCGCTGCTCGGCCGAACCGGTGGCAAACTATGTTGCCAAAGGCGGCAAGGCGGAGGAGACAGCAGGCCGCAAGTGCCTGTGCAATGCTCTGCTGGCCAATGTCGGTCACGCGCAGGCGCGCACCGGCGACGCTGTCGAGCCTGCACTGGTCACGGTTGGCGACGACCTGAACACGATCGCCATGTATCTGGCGCCAGGACACACGGCATACAGCGCTGCGGATGTGGTTCGGTCGCATGCTGAGTCTGAGCGCGGAAGTGGAAGAATCATCAGACGAGAAGCTGGCGGCAACGGCCTAGCTCGGATCGGATGCAACATCATTGCGGTTGGCCCGCTGACAGCCGAGTCCGCACGGACTGCAATGGCGCTCAGCTCCATCAGATCCTGCTCAGTCATTGTCCCGGCACCGCCGCCGCTCCCTTCGCCCCACCGACCGCGAACACCTTTGGCACCCGCTCCCCTGGCTCAGGCAGCGCCGGAAACGCCGCATGCGGCTCGGTCTGGTACCAGTAGGCCATCGAATAGAAGTCATCGGATCGGTCGTTCGCAGTCCCGTGCTCGATGGTCACGCGAATCGACTTCTCAAACGCAATAGGACTCTCAATGTGCCAGCGGTAGAGGCAATAGCGGCCGCCGATGCGCTCCGGATCAACCACATACGGTGCTCCCTGGTGCAGATTGGCGAAGGCCTGACCACCGAAGTCCCACGCGCCGTTGTAATAGTCCTCCGTGCCGGTGCCATTGATCGTCGGCATCGCGTCGCCGTCCACGAAGATCATGTCGTCGCCCTCGCCGAACCAGCCATTTTCATTCTGCACTACAGCCTGCGTCACACCCACAAAATGCCCCTTGCCCGTCGCCTCAAGAAACACGTAATTGTCCTTGCCGCTCAGGTTCTTTCCGTCGCTCACCACTCCCTTGCATGGTGCGGCTTGCCTGAACTGCGCGTGAAACCGGCCCAGATCGGCGGCAATGCTCGGCAGCGTCACATAGTCGACAGCAAAGTAAAGACTGTTCGTGCGCACTTTGCCCTCGTTGCTGACCGTGATGCGCGCAGAGGTCGAGAACGGCATCTTGAAATACGCGTTCAGCGCCTTTATGGGTGCTACGGCCAGCAGGGCCGATTGATAAACGAAGTACTCGCCTAGTCCCAGGCCGAAAAAATCGCCGATGGGCGCCTCGACTGAAGGCGAAGATTCACCATCCCACCAGGCCCGCAGAACAAGGTTCTTCAAGTGCATCGGGTCGGGTGAGGCGATGGTGAACCAGATATGTGTGACGATGCCTGCGCCCGTGACATCTAGGATTGTTGCCGTTGCGCCCGGTTCCACGGGAACTGCGTCCCGATTGCCGCCTGTACGGTCCCAGCTTGAAGATCGCTGGTTCTTGTAGCTGCGCAGTCGGGCCTGAGCAAAGAGCTCCTCCGGAACATTCGCCTCCGGCTCGGCGGGCGCGGCGGCTGCCGGCTGCGCGTTCATGCCCAACAGAGCGGCAGCGGGGAGGGTTGAAGCGAGTGTGCCCAGCAATTTGCGCCGGGCGCGAAAAGTTTCATTGGGATCGAACGATTGCATACGCGTTTCCTCCAGAGGCGTTGAGCCGTGAAAGCGTATTGTAATTTGGCCAGACTGCGGATCGCGCATGCTCATCAATCTGACGCCTGAGCGTCGCCGGTTTCGACCGTCAATTTTTCGTGCGCGGGGTTCACCCAATTGCCTCAATCCTGTTATGGTCAGTGAGGAAAACTTTTTCCGTAAATCTCAAACTGCAATGAATCCACCATAGGAACTCGCATCACCATGTGGAAGCGCTGGCGAATCCGGATCCTGCTCTTTCTGGCCGTTCTCGGCCCCGGATTCATTACCGCCAATGTCGACAACGACTCCGGCGGCATCCTCACCTACTCCCAGGCTGGCGCGCAATACGGCTACACGTTGCTCTGGACCATGATTCCCATCACCATCGCGCTCATCGTGGTGCAGGAGATGTGCGCCCGTATGGGGGTGGTCACGGGCAAGGGCCTCAGCGACCTCATCCGCGAAGAGTTTGGCCTTCGCATCACCTTCGTGCTCATGGTCCTGCTCGTGGTGGTGAACTTCACCAACGTCATCACCGAGTTCATCGGCATCGCCGGATCGCTGCATTTGTTTCACGTGTCCAAGTTCATCTCCGTGCCGGGGTGCGCCGCGCTCGTCTGGTTTCTCATTTTTCGCGGCGATTATAAGAGCACTGAAAAAATCTTTCTCGCCGCGTCGGTCGTGTATATCGCCTACATCTTTGCGGGTGTGCTGTCGCAACCGAGCTGGCACGACGCGCTTTGGGCCACGGTCAAAATGCCGCCCAACTCGGTCTGGCGTCAAAAGGCCTACATCTACATGGCCGTTGGAGTGGTCGGCACCACTATCGCGCCCTGGATGCAGTTCTACCTGCAATCGTCCATCGTGGAGAAGGGAATCCGCGTGAAAGACTACGCGGCCTCACGCCTCGATGTGATTGTGGGCAGCTTCTTCACCGACCTCATCGCCTGGTTCATCGTGGTAGCCTGCGCGGCCACGCTCTTCGTGCACGGCATGGGAGCTATCCAGGTCGCAGCGGACGCCGCCGAGGCCATGCGTCCCCTGGCCGGCGACTACGCTTTTATTCTTTTTGCCTTTGGGCTCTTTAATGCATCGGTATTTGCCGCCTCGATCCTGCCGCTCTCCACGGCCTACACCGTCTGTGAGGGCCTGGGCTTTGAGTCGGGCGTCGACAAGAGCTTCAAGGAAGCGCCATTTTTCTACTGGCTCTATGCGCTACTCATCGCCGGCGGATCCGTTGCTGTCCTGCTGCTGCCGGATTCTCAGCTGATTAACGTTGCGATCCTGTCGCAGGTCTTGAATGGCGTCCTGCTGCCAGTGGTCATCATTCTCATGCTGCTGCTCATCAACCGCACTGACCTCATGGGCGAGCACAAGAACTCACGCCTTTGGAATGTGATTGCGTGGAGCACCAGCATCATCGTCATCGGCATGACGATGGCTATGCTGTGGGGCATGATGCCGGGGCATTGAAAAGCAGGGGACCAAGGGACCCAGGGAACAAGGGACCGAGCGCGAGGCCGAGAGCTGGTTCGATACACTCGCTGAGAACAACGCTGCCGGGATGCGGCGGATTCTTCATCGCCATGAGAAACCTCCTTAGCTGTTGGCTGTCCGCTGTAAGCTGTCTGCTGCTTTTACAGCAGCTTCCCCGCCGCCAGATCCCGAATCAGCCCGCGATCCGCGGCCAAAAAATCGTAGCCCGTCAGGTCTTCGAGCTTCACCCAGCGCACCTGCTGATAAATCTGGTTATCGATCTCGCCGGCAAACTCCCGCACCGCAAAAAACTGTAGATCCACGGCGCCCCCGCGACGATAGTGATGGCGGATGCGCGTTACTGCTGGACCGACCTCGGCGCGAATACCCAGCTCCTCACTCAATTCGCGGGCCAGCGCCTCCTGCGGACTTTCGCCAGGCTCGATCTTGCCACCCGGAAACTCCCACAGTGAGGCCATCGGTTGATCCGCGCGCCGCTGGCCGATGAGGATCTCCTTGTCGCGCACAATCAGCGCGGCCGCCACAAAGCGGAGAGCAGGACCCGGGGAATGCGTCCGGCTCTTTGGTTTTTCCTGTTCCACGCCTTCAGTGTAAACGAAACAAAAGAGATAGCGGACAAAGAAAGCGCACCTCACCGGCGGCCATACCGGACAATGATTCGCCGCTGTCAAATCAGAGTAGTTTCTTCAGGAAGCCAGGTTCGATTCCCCGCCCACTGCGGCCTCCGCTCCCTCGGCGCCTTGCGGCCTGAAGCAGCCCCAGCCCTTCTTTGCCGCAGCTTCAAGCAGCGCCGGCGATGGATTCACCGGGAACGGGCAGCGCGCCATCTCCAGCATCGCCAGGTCGTGCACTGAATTGCCGAAAACCGCATCGGGAGCAAGCAATCCCACTCGCCTGAGCGCCGTCGCTTTCGCGGGCCCCGTGGGCACATCGACAATTTCGCTGGTGATGATTCCGTCTGCCACGCGCACTTCAGCCGCCAGAATGCGCTCCTCGGGAATTCCGAAATCGCGCAAGCCTTCCGCAATCACCCACCGATTCGTTGAACTCACCGCCCAGAGCTCGATTCCCGCCTTTCGCATCATGGCCACCAGCGCAACCATCTCCGCAAAAATGCGCCCGCGCACGAACTTGTCCACGTAGCGCTTGGCCGCGGCGCGCAACTCCTCGTCGCGCAACCCAGCGTACATTTGCACCATCTCACCGCACATCGCTTCTTCGCTTACCTTGCCCGCAAGGTAGGCTCGGTAGCGGGTGTCGAGCCAGTCCTGGGTCGACCGCGACACCATCCCCCGCTCCAGCGACCAGGCCATAAAACCGTAACCCGCATCGCCGCTCCAAAGGGTCCCGTCGCAATCGAAGACCGCCACTTTAGGCTTGCACTCGAATACCAGCCGCTCGAACTCGTCGGCTGTCCACCTGTGAATTTCTATCTTTGAAGAACTCAATTGCTCTTCTCTGGCTGAAGGATTCATCTCATTCTATTTTCGTTCAAAGAGCCGTCATTTGCACGCATCCTGCGGCAGAATTAGGTACTAAAGGATATACGGCGTAAACCTCGCGGCACCCACGTCAGGCTGGATCAGGTTCGCACTCCCAGCGCCGCCGCGCCTCGGCAAAGCACTCTTGCGCAATGCCGATAAGCACGAGCGACTGCTGCCAGCGATCCGACTCCTCCTGACCCTCAAACGTCCGCGCGTAGTAGTACGTCGGGCCCAGCAGTTCCGGAGCAAAACAGAATCGGTCGAACAGCGGTCTTCTGCGCAGAAAGCCCAGGAACGACTCGGTCCACAACGCGCGGAAATGGCCCACGTATGGACGCCCACCCGTGCTTCCATCGCCAACATCTACCTGCATGCAGCAGGGGTTGCCAATGCGACCATGTAAGAATCCAATGCGTCCCAGCACGGGGCGAATGAACTCCAGCTTGGTCTCGAACCCGCCGTAAACCATCTCGGTTCCCGTGTACCAGTGCGAGAAATCTCCATTGAATTCGAGCTCCGGGAATCGCGCGAGGAATTGTACCGTCCGCCAGGGGTCCTGAAAAATCGTGGCGCGGTGCGTCTCGGGATACAACGGAATCGAGTGCTTTGCCGATGCTTCAAGAACGGCGCCGATCAGCGCGGCGGCCTCCTCATCATTCTCCGTTCCCCATCCCACGTGCAGCGTCAGGCACTCCAGGCCCCCATCGCGCGCCTCTTTCGCCAGCGGCCCGGCCTCATCCGGCGTATTCACGCGCCCGCTACCGCATATGCCCAGCCCAATGTCCCGCGCTCCCTTCTTTACAGCGTCATCGATCGGGTGCATGAGCTGCACACCGTCGTAGCCCGCATCGCGAATCGTCTGCAGGCTGCCTGACGGCCTCTTTGGCATGTCGGCAAATGCCTGCAAATTCATAAAACAGTGCAGGCGCTGGTCGCGGGCTTGAGTCATGCAGACACTCTCCAGAAAATTTCGGCCGCGATTAAAGATCCTAAAACTCGTCGTACGCGATCTGCCGCTCTGGCACGCCGAGCGACGCCAGCATCCGGTTGCAGGCTTTGATCATCATTGGCGGGCCGCAAAGATAATATTCCGCGGCTTGGGGATTCTTGTGGTCGCGCAGATACTCTTCCAGCACAACTTCGTGAATGAAACCAACGTGCCCGGTCCATTTGTCTTCATCCAGCGGCGACGACAGCGCAAGGTGAAATGAAAAGTTCGGATGCGCTTCGGCCAGCGAGCGAAAATACTCCTCATAAAAAATCTCCTGCCGCGACCGCGCGCCATACCAGTAGCTGATCTTGCGCGCGCTGCCTTGGGTCTCAAGCAGGTGCGAAAGGTGCGCGCGCAGCGGAGCCATGCCCGCGCCGCCGCCGATGTAAACCATCTCGTGCTGTGTTGGCTTGATGTGAAAATCGCCAAAGGGCCCGATCGCAGAAACTGTATCACCGGGCTTGAGGCTGAACACATAGCTCGATCCCACCCCGGGCGCGCAATCCTGCCCCGGCGGCGGTGTGGCGATGCGCACATTAAACCGTAGTTGCCGTTCCATGCGCGGGTTGCCGGCAAGGGAGTAGTTGTTCCGCCGGCCGCCTTGCGGATTGCGCGCAACCAGGTCGAACACGTGCTGGTTCCTCCATACCGCGGCATAGGGCTCAGGAATGTCGAAGTTGCTGAAGTGGATCGAATCGTAAGCGGGAATATCAAGCTGCAAATACTCGCCCGGCGCAAAAGCAATAGCCGCCGCGCCATCCCCCGTGTCGATTTCCGGCTCCAGCACCAATTCCTTGATGAACGTGGCCACGCTGCGGTTGCTCACGACGCGGAAGCGGAACGCCGCCTGCGAGCGCGCCCCCACACCGCCGGCATCGAGCACGTCCACAAAGATTCCGCCATCGCGCTCCGACACAGGATAGGTAGCCAGGCCGCGGCAGACCGGCGCCCGCGCCGGCGAGCCGTCGATCAGATTGAAGCGGCCGTTATGCTTCGGGCACTCGATAATGCCGCCCTTCACCAGGCCATCCGACAAATGCGTATTGCCATGCGTGCAGAGCCCGTCGGTCGCGAATAGCTTGCCCTCGTCGTCGCGGTAGAGCGCATAGGTCTTGCGCGCGTGATCGAAGCGGATAGCATCCGCAATTCGCAAGTCCGCGGCGGCGCATACTTGAACCCAGCCCCTGGCATCGGGCTCAGCCTCTGAGGCAAAGCAGGCTTCGCGCGTACGCGCCTTAGGTTCGGGCAGCTTGCGCTTCACGTGATATGCGGGATCCTTTCTCTGGCGCAGAACAGTTGGAAGAATTTCGCGCCACGCAGAAAGGATGGAGGGATATGGCGGAGGGCAATCGTCCTTCACCGTCGCATGCAGCCGGCGCAACGCGTGATATGGCACCAGTGGGAACATGTGGTGTTCCACGTGGTAATTCATGTTCCAGTAAATGAACCGGCTGATGGGATTCATGTAAACCGTGCGGCAATTGAGCCGATGGTCAAGGACATTCTCAGCCAGGCCGGCGTGCTGCGGCGTGTTATGGACGATCATGAGCCACGTACCAAAAAATTGTGGCAGCACGAATAAGAAGATCGGAATCCAGCTATGCAAGAGGACAGCTCCGGCAATGACCACCGCGTAGATTGCCAGATAAATCCGCGCGTTGCGATAGACCCTGGCAAACTCGGTTTCGGGAATAAAACTTCGTTCACGATCGGGGATACGTCCCAGCGCGTGCCGGACCAGGCTCGTGAAATGGATGCGATAGACGCCCACGGCAAAAGGGCTCAGAGCCAGCGCGAGAAGATCCGGCGGCCGGGGAACTTGAATCTCGGGGTCGCGTCCCACAATAATGGTGTCACTGTGGTGACGGTTGTGGCTCCAGCGCCAGAGCACAGATTCTCGCATCACCATAAACGACGCGATTTCGTAAACCGCGATATTCATCCAATCAGTTCGGAACGCAGTTCCATGGCCGCATTCATGCCAGCGTGAATCGGAACTGGTGCCGTAAAGCACTGCGTACATGGCATACGGGAGCACGACCCACCACGTGCCCCACAGCTTCCACGTCAAAATGCCCAATCCGACGAGGAGCGCAAACCATAAAATTGTGTCGCGGATCGCCGGGCCATCGCGTCGCACCAGCAATTCGCGCATCTTCGCGCGCGGCACGGCGCATTGATACCAGTCCGCCTCGGCCAGCCCCTTCTCAATCGCCAGCGTCGCATTCACGCCGGTCAAACTGTAGTCGGGATGGGGAATTGGCTTGTCGAGAATGGCTGCGTTGTGACTCATCGTTGCCTTAGTTACCTTTCTTAAATCGGCCAGTGCGCCGCATCGTACTGTTCGCCGGGCCAGCCCGCTCTTATTCTAATGAACCGAAAATGTATAGCCCGTCACATGCCGCTGCGTTTGTCCAGGATGAATCAGAGTTTCCCTGCGCAACGCTACATTCGAAACATCGGGATATCCACTGCACTCCAGGCAGGCCCCCGCAAAGGGCCCATACGCCTTGCCCGACTTCCCCAAGCGAGCGCCCGTCAAATGGCTTCCGGTATAAAACTGCACATACCGTTCTGTAGTGGTCACCGTCAGTACGCGTCCGGTCGCGGGATCTTCCAGCCGCGCCACCGACATCCGTTCTTCCGCCCCATGTGCCGGTACTGCGTATAGATCACCATGTTGCTGGAACAGCGATGGAATGACATCAGCGAGCCGCCGCGGCTGGCGAAAATCATTGCCGTGACGTGCCGTCGATTCAAGGCGCCCCGTGGGCGTCAGGTTCTCGTCCACGGGCACAAACTCATCGGCGAAAATCGCCAGGCGATGATCAGCGACTGACCCCGACCCCTCGCCCGCCAGGTTGAAGTACGAGTGATGCGTCATGCTCAACGGAGTGACCCGATCCGTCGTTGCTTCGCTTTCGATGAGAAGAGTATTGTCATCCGTCACCGTGTAAGTCACCATGACATCCAAGTTTCCCGGGTACCCCTCCTCACCGTCGGGACTGCGATACTTGAGCCGCAACGACGGTGCGCCATCCGCGCGATTTACCTGCGATGCATCCCACACACGCTTGTCGAATCCGCAGACTCCGCCGTGCAAATGATTCGGCGGATCGTTGCGGGCAAGCTGGTAGATCTTGCCGTCGAGCGTGAACGATGCATCCTTCACGCGCCCGGCCACTCGTCCCGTGATCGCCCCGAAATAAGGATGACCGGCGACGTACGACTCAAGATCGTTGAATCCGAGCACAACATCGTCCAGCGTTCCTTTGCGTCCAGGCGCCAGCAGTCGCGTCACGATCCCACCGAACGTGATCACCTCCAGCACCAAACCGCCGCGACCAGTCAGGGTCCATGCCTCAACTGGCCGGGCTTCCTGCCCTTCGCCCGCAGGGATAATGCCGTAAGTCCTAGAGGTGATTGGGGAAGCCATCGTGCGCGGACCTGTCTAATTCCCAAATTACCGCTCTAGAGCCGCCCTGTCTAGTCTGACGTCGTCGGCGGCTCCAGCGTCTCTACGCGGATCTTGGCAATCCGCCGTGCGTCCATCTCCAGCACCGTCAGCCGCCTCCCCTCATACTCAACCGATTCGCCGGGATGGGGAATGTGTCCAAGCTGCGCCAGCATGAATCCCGCCAGCGTCTCCACGCCGCCATCACGCGGCAGGCTCCATTGCGTCTGCGTCTCCAAATCGCGCAAATTCACGCTTCCGTCCATCACCACCGCCCCGCCGGCGCTGCTCAGCACCGGATGCGACGGCGTGTCGAATTCGTCTTCGAGTTCTCCCGCGAGCTGCTCAATCGCATCCTCTGCGGTCACCAGGCCCACCGTCGAACCGTATTCGTCCACTGCAATAGCCAGGTGACGGCGATGCTGCTTGAAGTCGCGCAGCAAGTCGAGCGCCGACTTGGTTTCAGGCACCACCAGCACTTCGTGCATGATCTGCGCCAGCCGTACCGCGGCCTGGGGTGCAGCCGGCGAAACAGTGGACCTGCCGAAGTAAAACAGCCTCGCCAGGTCGCGCGCATACACCGCTCCCACAATGTGTTCGGGCCCGCGCGTCTCGTCGTAAACAGGAATGCGCGAGTGGTTGTGGCTGAAAACCCTCGAGCACGCCTCCTCAAAAAGCATGTTGGAGGGCAGGGAATAGATTCTCTGCCGGGGCGTCATGATCGCGCGCACGGGAACGTCGCCCAGCTCAAGTGCGCGGTGCACAAGCATCTCCTGAAACTCAGGCAGAAGGCCCAGGCGGCGCGCCGCCGTCGCAATCAGCTTTAGCTCTTCTGCCGAATGGATGGATGCGGCCCGCTCCGTGCTGGGAATGTCAAACGCCCGCAAAACCATCGCAGCCGAACGGCTCAGCAAGCGCACCGCGGGGCGAGTCACCGCCATAAAAACCAGCATCGGCGGCGCAATTGCCACAGCCAGCGCCTCGGCCCGGCGCAGCGCCAGACCCTTGGGCACCAGCTCACCGGCCACCACGTGAAAGTAGGTGATCAAGGCAAAGCCGACAACTACCGCTGTCACATGCGCGTAGATTTGCGCGTGGGGCAGCGCGCCCATCCAGCCCGCAAGAATCTGCGCGGCCAGCGGCTCTCCCAGCCAGCCCAGCGCCAGCGAACACAGCGTGACGCCAAGCTGCACCGCCGGAAGCAGGTCGTCGAGATTTTGCTGCAGCCGCCGCACTGCTCGCGCTCCGGGCACACCGGAAGCGAGCATCTGCTCCACGCGTGAGTCGCGAATGGAGACGAGCGCGAACTCGGCAGCCACAAAGTAGGCGTTGGCCAGGATGAGCATGGCCACGGCGACTGGCTTGAAAAGCAATAGCTCGTGCATCTGGGTGAGAGGATAGCATTGGACGCAGGCTGGCGATCCCGGCCGAGATTCGCGGCAGGTTTCAGGCCGCTCGCAGCATTTTCATGGAACCGAGGGCGCAGGCAGTGCGTAGAAGATGAGGGGATCGGTGTGTGGAAGGGCCAAGTGTGAAGGATCGAGGACTGAAATGAAGCATTTTCTCGCAGCAATCGCAGTCGCAACGGCGTTCACGGCATTCGTCATGGTTCCGGCCCGCGCCGATGAAGCCACATTTACTCGCGACCTGACTGTCAGTGGCCGGGTCGACCTGAAGGTGAACACCGGCTCTGGTTCCATTCATGTCACCGTTCGCCCCGCGGGGCACGTGCACGTCTTCGGCCGCGTCAAGTCCAACTGGGGCAGCAGTGGCGGCGATGTGCACGAAATAGCGGCGCATCCGCCCATCGAGCAAACCGGCAACATCGTCCGCATCGGCGTGCACCAGGCAAACCTGCGAAACATAAGTATCGATTACGAGATCCAGGTGCCTGCCGACACTTTTCTCGAGGCCGCTTCCGGCTCGGGCAGCGTCAACGACGACGGAGTTGGCGCCAACGCGAAGTTGAGCACCGGCTCGGGAGCAATTCACGCGACCGGCTTGCAAGGCGGATTCTCGGTCGAGACAGGATCAGGCAACATCTATGCCGAACAGGTTGGTGAGGGTGACGTGAAGGCGGAAACAGGAGCTGGGTCGATTGAGCTCAAAAACCTGCACGGTGGCCTCAATGCCCATACGGGATCGGGCTCAATTAAAGCAGCCGGCACGCCGGCATCCCAATGGAAGCTGGAAACCGGCTCAGGCAGCGTGGAGATTTGGACCGGCAACGCGGCTCTGACGCTGGACGCCGAATCTGGCTCAGGCAACATCCATAGCGACCGCGAGATCACGACACAGGGCACATCCGAGCGTCACCATTTGATAGGCAAAATCGGCGGCGGCGGACCCATGGTGAAGATCGAAACCGGCTCAGGCAACATTCGCATCCACTAATTTCGATCACCGCCAACGGCCTCCGATCCTCATCCCTGGTTCCCTCGCTCCCTGTCTTTATCACGGAATGAAGTAAAACGGATCCGGATACTTCACCGAAAACTCGGCTTCCGGCTTGCCCCTCAGGTCGCTCCACTGGTCGCCCACGTTCAGGGCG
Source organism: uncultured Acidobacteriaceae bacterium (assembly GCA_963841365.1). Taxonomy (GTDB): domain Bacteria; phylum Acidobacteriota; class Terriglobia; order Terriglobales; family Acidobacteriaceae; genus Telmatobacter. The sequence goes on along the minus strand of CAWJDG010000083.1, from coordinate 2,260 downwards.
AGAGTGTAACCCTGGGCGGCAATCTCCCCGCGAGTGACGGCCTTGAATTCGCCGATCGTCTGCTTGCCGTGGTTAGCTGGCCGCATCACCAGCAACTTCCAGTTGTCGAAGCCCTGTGCGCGCAAATTGCGTTCCGTGGCGACGCGCTCCGGTTCCGGGCGGCCGGTGATGAAAAAGATGCTGTAGCCCAGCAGTTGTGCTTCCTTGTAGAGGCGCAGCGTTCCCGGAATCGCAGCCGCTTGCCCGGTTTGCGCCCACGCGTCGAAGGCGGCTGGCTCGTAAGCAAAATCGGCGCCGGTTTCCTCCACATAGTTTGAGAGCGTTGTCTCATCGACATCGAGAATCACGGCCAGCTTCTCCTGCGACTGGCCCGATTTCGCACTCGAGTGTCGCGGCGCTGCGCGCTGGCGGAGAAATGCAATCCCGCGATCGGCCTCCGTATCGATATCGCGCGCCAAACACCCGCATGTGCACGTGCAATCGTGGTACTCTCTCAGTTCCTTTTTGAGCTTGTCCAGGTTGGGAATGCGCTCTGCCGCCGAATCGGAGCTGAATTTCGGCTGCGCCTGCTGCGCGCTCAAGCCGCTCACACCAATTGCTATAACTAGCTGCACTGTCAGGATATTCAGGTACTTTCTCAAGACGCGAAACTCCTCTCAGCATCTGTGTTTGCCCAGTCTAAACGATGGATGCGCGCCTCCGAGCCCGGCGGGCCACACGCTCTGAGATGCGCCACACCCTTTAAACTGAAGTGATGATCCGCATTTTTCGCCCGATTCCCGTTGAGCGGCTGAAGTTGCTCGTGTTCGATCTCGACGGCACGCTGATCGATTCGGCCCAGGATCTGTGCAATAGCGTTAACGCGGCCCTCAAGGAAGTTAATCTTGGCCCACTGCCCGACCCGGTCATTGCGGGCTTTGTCGGCAACGGCGCGCCCATGTTGATGCGCCGGTCGTTGGCCCTGGCCGGCAACACGACTCCTGACCAGGTCGGCGACGATCTCTTTTCCAAAGCCTATGCGTTCTTCCTGCAGTACTACCGCGAGCATAAGCTGGACTTTACCTACGCCTACGAGGGAGTTCTCGACGCTCTCAAGGCGCTGCATGAATTGCACGACGCCCCCGACGGCCCATCAAGAATCATGGCCGTTCTCACCAACAAGCCGGTTCGCCCCGCACGTGGCATCTGCGAGGGCCTGGGGCTGGCCGATTACTTCCTGCACATCTATGGCGGCGACAGCTTTCCTTTGAAGAAGCCCGATCCGCTCGGCCTTCGTTCGCTGATGGAAGAAACCGGCTCCCGCCCCGAAGAAACCGTCATGATCGGCGATAGCCGGGTCGACGTGGAGACGGCGCGCAACGCCGGCGCCTGGGCAATCGGCTGCGTCTTCGGCTTCGGTCCGCAAAACCTCCTGCAATCCCCTCCCGACGTCCTCGTCGACTCCGCCGCCGAATGGACGCATGCGCTGACACCCGCGTAGAATCAACTTAGAACCTGACCGGGATTTGGACGGATCGGATCGCTGGATTCCTCGCGGCGAAGAAGCTCTCTGTGAATGGCCGCCACGGTGAGCACGCCATGGAGTGAATCCTCGACTTTACTTGTTTTACTTTTATTGCTTTGGATCTTATGATGCGCTCTCTTGCTTTGGCTTTTTTTCTGCTCGCGCCATCTCTTGTGCTGGCGATCGATGCTCCTTTGCAATCCCCTGCCGCAAAACCAGCCCTGCATGGGGTCGTGACGGATTCCACCGGCGCGATCATTCCTGGCGCTTCGATTCAACTCTTGGACTCGACCGGCGCCATTGCCGCCACATCCCGCTCCGGCTCCGACGGAAGCTTCGTCGTCACCGTGCCTCGCCCGGGCACATACGCGCTGGTGGTCTCACTTGCCGGATTCAAAACCACGCAGACTCAGGTCTCGATCGCGGCGCCAGGCAAGGTTCCTGCATCATCCCCGTCGCTGTCGACGCTCGCCCCGCCCGTCCATATCGTGCTTTCCATCGCTGCAACTTCCACCAACGTCGTAGTAAACGCCGAATCGAGCCAGGACCTGACCGCGACCGACGAAAATCGCGACACTTCGGTAATGACCTCAGACGACCTGAAGGCTCTGCCCATTTTCGACAACGACTTCGTCTCCGCGATGGGATCTTTTCTCGATTCCGACGTATCCGCAACCGGCGGCACAGGCCTGCTCGTGGATGGTGTGGAGGCCAACCGCGTCACCGTCTCGGCCTCGGCCGTGCAGGAGGTGCGCA
>CAWJDG010000082.1:0-64260 GCA_963841365.1 uncultured Acidobacteriaceae bacterium | reverse complement strand
GAAACTGGCTGACTTTGAGGAGTCTACAATTATTGCGGCTCCCGAAAGGCACGGTCGCACGATGACCAGGCGCGCTTCATCTCTGCTTCACTCCCATCGAACTCTTTCTCTGTTAGGCGCTGCGTTACTGGTTCTCGCCATGCCCGCGTCCGGCCAGGGAGCCGCGCCTGCAGGCAAGGCCGACACCTCGAGCGCCGATGCAAGAAGAGCGACCAAGGATGCGGTGCAGGAGATCATCGACGCCAGTCGCGAAAGTTCTTCGGAGCTTCATGCGCGTGCGCTGCTTGTTCTAGCCGAGTCGAACCTTGTCACGGGAAGAGACGAAAAGCTGACGCTCATCCGAGAAGCATTTCAAGCAGCAGTCTCCGCTGCGGCCCCCGTCAAGAAAACGCTTTCGCCAATTTTCGTCGATGACCGCAGCGATGTTGGATGGGGCAATTACGCCTTCACGCTCAATCTGGATAGGTTGTCGCTGCAGACCAAAGTGATTGAGGATGCGGACAGTCTGGGTCCAGCGGAGGCGCGAAGCATGATGCAGGAGCTCCGGCTTCCGGATTTGCCGCCGGTCGGCTGCACCGAGGCGATGATTTACGATCCGAGCGCTTATTACAAACTGTTCGCGATGCTCGCGCGCGAAAAGGCGGCGAACCTCAAAGACGGCAAGGATACAACCGAAGATCTGCTCTATCCTGCCGTCAGTCAGATGCAAACCCACAAACAGGTGCCGCTCGTGCTTACGCTGCTCCTCGAATCCGATCTTTCGGCTGAGCAACAAGAATCGTTGACCCAGACCTTCCTCGGGCAATTGGACAAACTGCGGGATGACGAGCGCGGATTCGCTGCCGAATTGCCCGATAGCTCGATGATTGCCAAGGCGATTCTGCTTTATCGGGCGTTGGAAATGCACGAGGCCGGATCGGGGCAGGGCCTGGTGCGGAGCTTTCGTGAGTATCTGATTGAGAACGGGCGCGCGGGCGGCTGCGGCGCTCCCACATTGCAGAAGCAGAATGCGCAGAAAAAGGCGCCCTTGCCCAGCGTCGTGCGGGTCTTTAACGAGTGGTTTCGAAGTGCGCTAGCCGGCGCGGGGCTTTCCCCCATCGGTCCGGAAGATATCGAATCCCAGGCGCCGGTCGTCGCGCCCATGGTGCACCTCTACTTCAAAGACGCGGCGTCAAAGAAACTCCTCGAAGAGGCTATGAGCTTGCGATTTGGCGATACCGGCGCGCGCAGATCTCTTGAAGACCTGAACTCCTCGGGCTGGCGTACGCAGGCCATCGACTATCTGGGCAAAGTCGACGACTGGCCTGTCGATCCATTCAACTCGGCGGAGATTTTCGCGGAGAAACTGGACCTATACCTTTACGTCATCGATCTCGCGCCACAGGAAGATCTGCGTTGGACCGCCATTGAAAGGGCACTGAGCATGATCGAAAACTCAACCGAGGAAACTGAGAATCCTGCTCTCTGGGCCTGGTCCATCTGGACCCTGCAGCATGGGGCAACTCACCAAATGAATACCGACCAGTTTGAACGGCGTCCGATCCACGACTTTACCCAGCGCCTCATCAACTCGAAAAGTCACTCGCTGCGTCTGATCGGGCTGCTCGAAGCGGCGCATCTTGACCCCTTCAGCACCGGCCCTTCGATGAATTGATCACAGCTTGAAAATGCCAGTCTGCAGGTGGTGTACGCCCGGGAGCGCGGACCGCCAGTGCGCGGCCCGGCAAAACTGCGCTACCCATCTGCCGCCGTTTATTGCAACTGCGACGAAGCCCTCACAATCAGTTCCGGCTCCAGAATCGTGGTCCGGGGCCGCGTCGACGTCGGCTTCTCAAGCAGCGCCATGATCATCTTCGCGGTCCGCTCCCCGATCTCCCTGGACCTCTGATCGACGCTCGTCAACGGCACCTGCAGCTTGCTGCTGTAGTGAAAGTTGCCGCAACCCACAATGGCCATATTCTTGGGGATGCGCAGCCCCGCTTCAAACGCCCGATCCATCGCGCCCACGGCAATCGTATCGTTGAAACAGAACAGCCCGTCTGGTCGCGGTTTCAGGGCGAGGATCTCCTCCATCGCATTTCTGCCCCTGGTCTCGCCATCGGAGTCTGAAGCCTCGCCGCATGCGACCACATAGCTCGCCGGCGCTTGCATGCCATGCCGCTCGAGCGTGCTGCGGTAGCCCTCAGCCCGATTGTTGCCCACGTTGGTTGCCGGGCCACGAATGTGAGCAATGCGCTTGCAGCCCTGCGCAATCAGATGCTCCGTTGCAAGCTCGCCAACCTTGCAGTCGTCCACGCCCACAAAATTGCACGGGAACCGCGGGAAGCTTCGATCGATGAGCACCAGCGGCACGCCCGCTTCGCCGAATTTCCGCAGGCTCTCCGGCTCCTTTTGACAGCTCGCCACAACAAAGCAATCCAGATGATGCGCGAGCATATGTTCAATCTCGTCCTGCTCAAGCTGCGGCTCGCTCTCTGAGGATGAGACAATTAGGAAATATTCCTTCTCTCTCAGCTTTGCCGAAAGCCCCTTCGCAATCTCCGCGAAAAATGGGTGAATCAAATCCGGCACCACGAGCCCGATCAGGGAACTGCGTCCCGTCACCAGGCTGCGCGCAGTCAGGTTGGGGCGATAATTCAGCCGCTTCACGCGGTCCAGAATCTTCGCTTTCGTATCTTGCGCAATATCCGGCCGGTCCCGCAGTGCTCGCGATACGGTCACGACCGATACCCCGAGCTCTGCGGCGATGTCTTTTAAGCGGACAACCATATCGACAGTTTAGTTAACGATACCTGATATTGCGAAAAATTCCCTGAGCATAAAGCGCCCCCCGCAATTTGGAGAAGCGCCACGAGTAAGCCTAACAGTCCTCGCTCGGCCGATGCGCAGGCAGCTTTAGATCCTCACCGGGCACTCCGGGCAGCCTGCTCCGCACCATCCACTGCCAGCCCAAAGCTTCCGCCGTCAGCTCCGCATCCCTTGATGAATGGGGCATCAAAGATGCGGAGCCCGTCGCCCATTCAAGTTGCTCCCCGCCCAGGCAACAACCCGAGGCCACGACTCAGAAGTAAACCTTCCCCGATAACTGCACGATCCGCTGGGTGCTCGCGGTGCCCGTAATTACGCCGAATCCGGTCGACGCGTTCACTGAAGTTCCCGGATTGCCCAGCACCGGGTGGTTGAAAGCGTTGAAGGCCTGCGCCTGAATGCTGAAGCCCAGCGTGTCGTGGACCGGAAATTGCCGCTGCAGTGAAGTGTCGTAATCCCAATAAGTGGGCCCGACAAAGGGGTATCGCCCGGTCGTTCCATAAGACCCGATTGCCGGAGTCACAAATGCGCATGGATTAAACCACTGCGCCGCAGTTTTCACTCCCCCGGCCGGCGGTGTGCAAGTCGGGTTCGCGGAGATGGGACCACTCTGGTACGGGTTGCCCACCTGGTTCGCCCTCTCATAGGTGCCAGCATTTCCCGTCTCGGCGATGTCGCCGCTCGCTGTTACCTGGAACGCCTGCCCGGATCGCGCTGTCACGATTCCGTTCCACTGCCAGCCTCCAATGACGTAATCGGCAACGCGATTCCCGGTCGAAATCAGCTTGCCGGTCCCAATCGGCAGGTCGTAGACATAGTTGGCCGTAAACATCTGCGGAATACTAAAGCCGGCCGGTCCTCGACTGCTTCTCGGATTGTAGGGATCCTGCGGCACTCCACCTTCAACACCGAAAAACCCGTCGTCGCCCTCAACCAGCGTCTTGCTCCATGTGTAAGAAACCATGTACGACAGTCCATTGCTGAACGAGTGCCGGAGCGAGGCTTGCATCGAGTTATACGTCCCGTTGCCCGATCCGTGATCCCAGGACTTTTGTGGAACGGCATACGGATACGGCTGTCCGCCCACGTTCGCCGCCACGCGTGCATTGAACGACGCGTACGCGCACGGCGTGCCGCAAGGTGTGCCCGTGTTGTAGTAGCCGCCAATGTCCAGCCGATGTGTTGCCGAGCCCACATAGTCCACGCTCAGGATGGTGTTGGACCAGAGCTGCTTCTCAACGCCGAAGTTGAATTGCTCCGAGTAAGGATTCCTCCACAAGGGATCCACCATGTAATTCACGTTCGACGATCCCCATGGCGTCGCGGCCGGCAGGTTGCCGGGGTTTGCCGCAAACGGGTTCTGCGCGGAGACATAAATACCGCCCGCCTGCGGAGTGTTCGTGTTGTTGATCTGCAGCGTTCCCGTGTCTGGCCAGGAGCCCTGGTAGTTCTGCGGCATCTGGATCAGCGCCGACCAGTTGTCCCAGATCATCCCGATTCCACCCCTGACTGACAAGCCGTTATTCACGCGATAGGCCCATCCAAATCGAGGACCAAAGTTCATCTTGCTGCCGTGTAGAATCCTCCCGCCCGAGGCCACCACAACATCAGCCGGCAGAGTCGCACTGGGCAGGCACGGCGCGTGGAGACGAACGCTGCACAGCGGCGGCAACTGCTGCACGATATACAAGCCGGTGTTGAAGTCCGGGTCGCCGGTCTCGATGCTTCCCTGCAATCCCAGTGACGCCTCCGTTCCATACGCGGGAATCACGCTGCGGTCGTAGCGGAGCCCGTAGTTCACCGTCAGCTTGGCATTCATCTTCCAGCTGTCCTGCACATAAATGCTGCCGATGCCGCCGGGCCGTTCGGTCAGGAACACGTTGCGCTTGGCCTCGCTGTTAGGGTAGTCGAGCAGAAAATCGAGAAGCCCAAAACCAGACTGGCCGCTCACGTTCGTAATACTCGGCGGACTATCGCGGTTGTTCGCAAAATTTCCCGTCGACGCGCCGCTGAACGTTACTGTGCCCTGGCGCAGATAGCTCGTGTAGTTATCTTGGTCCCAGCCTCCGCCAGCCTGCAATTGGTGATTTCCAATCACCCTGGTCACGCTCCCTGACCACTCATGCACGGCCGCCAGGTTCGACGAGTTGGTATTCGTCTCGCCGCCCGAGAAGCCGCCGGTCACGGTCTGGGTCACGAGCAACGCGATGTTTTGCACAAAGGCGTCGCACATGTCGGTTGAGCAGCCATACGTCTGCCACAGGCTGTGATTGGTAAATTGCGTGAGGGCGTCATCTTTTACATGAGCCTTGGCATATTGCACCTGCATGCTGGTGGTCGGGCTGAAGACGTGCGTCCAGCTCACTCCATACTGTTGCGCGGGAATTGACGTGATGCTGAACAGGGTCGGCAGCGTGCTCGGAGAGGTCAGCTTCTCCTGCCAGCCGGAATAGCGAGCAAAGATGAAGTCCCGTGTCCCGATATGCTCGTCGATGCGCGCCATGTAGTTGTCAGTGGGCTGCGTCGTGGGAGCTGTAATCAGATAGTTGTATTGCGTTGGCGCGTATCCCGGAATCACCTGGGGCCCGTTGGAGCCAAAGATCGCCTTGACGAACGCAAGTTGGCTCGCCTGGAACTCTTTTACCGGAACCTGGTTGCCGGGATAGAAGGGGCGATAGGGGCCGGCTCCGTAGAGTCCGCCCGAGGATGCGAAATTGCCCCCAGCGGTCGGGTCCCACAACTGGCAATTGCCATTGTCCGGCGTTGTGTCCGTGGCGTTGCAGTTTCCGCTCTTCGTTACGCCGGTCGATGCGCTGCTGTAGTCCGCATACGTCAGGTTCGATGGCCCGCCGAAGGTCGATTCGCCTAACTGCGCGGCCGTGGGAATCAGGATTGGCGTCCCGTTTGCCCTGGTGAATTTCGTGCCCTCATAGCCAATCTCAAAGAAAGTCTTGTCCCTACCGTTGTAAAGATGGGGAATCTCGATCGGGCCGCCCATCTGGCCGCCGAAGGTATTCAAGTGGTACGAGGGCGGTGATGTGAAGAACGGCTTGGCGTCGAAGCTGCTGGTGCGCACAAACTCCCACCCGCTCCCATGGAGCAAATTGGTCCCCGATTTGGTTGCGACATTCACCACTCCGCCGATGACGCCGCCATACTGCGCTTCGCTGTGCGAGTTGATTTTGAATTCTTGAATCGTATCGACAATCGGCGGCACCGCGTATGCGTTATACCAACTGTTGTTGTTGTTCAGGCCGTCAGTCAGGTACATATCGGAGCGGTTGTACGCTCCATTTACAGATGGAAACGTGTATGTAACCTCCGCACCGGTGGCCCCTGGAGCGATGGTCGCAACGTTGCCGGCACTCGAGTTCTGCCCGGTGCTGATCGGCGTGACACCCGGCGTCAGGTCAAGCAATTGCGTAAAGTTGCGCCCGTCCAGCGGCAGATCATTCACTTGTTGTGTCCCGATTACCGCGCCCAACTGCGCGCTCGAGCTTTCCACCTCGGTGTTCTCAGCCTGTACGGTCACCGACTGCTGAACGCTGCCCACCTTAAGCGACGCATTGATCGTCGCTACCTGGGCCACTGCCACGTCGAACCCGGCGATTGTTTCCTTCTGAAAGCCTACGGCCGTGAAGGTCAACGTATAACGTGCCGGCGGCACCTCGGAAATAAAGTAGTTGCCGCTGCCGTTCGACACCGTCTCGCGCTCCACGTTGGTGGCCACATTCACCAGAACGACCTTGGCGCTGGACACCACGGCGCCGTTCTGATCCGTCACCACGCCGTTCACACCGGAGGATGAACTCTGGGCATTGGCCCGGTTGCTTGGGAAAATCATCGCTGCCGCGAGCAGGGTCAAACCCACTGCGCGAACAGTCCTGTCTACGAAATTGCGAAACATTGCTTGTTGCATCGGCATGCCTCCATTCAATTCGCCCGCGTGCTTCACCGCTGGGCCTGCTGCTCAACCTCTGTTTTCTGTACGGCAATCGCCTGCACTGCGATTGCCCCATCGGGGACTCTCAGGATGCGCTTCATGCACTTTCGCATCCTGCGTGCTTTCAAGATCCGTGCGCTGTCGCCGTGTTTGGCTCGGCAGCTGGCGTCGCTCAAATCACGACGTGCCGAACGGTATTTCCGATTCGTTTCAGGGACCGACGGGGAAAATGTCGGACCGAATTCGTAGTCGATTACGGAAACGATTACGCAATTCGGAGAACCAAACACTACCGCAGCCAATAAACGGCTGTCAAGAAGTTTTATTGAAAGCGGAATTGCTCTATTCAGAGTGAGCGCAAACAGCCTTCATAGCGGTTGAATTGCCGGGAATTGCGCTCCACAGCCCGGCTTGGCAGTCTCGTCCCTGGCCATAGAGAGTGTCCTCCCGAATCAACATCTTGTGAATCACCCACCCCTCCCAATTCATGCGCTGGCCCTCGTCTGCTATAGTGGCTGCGCAGCAATTTTGCTCAAGTTTCGTAAACGCTAACGGAAACCATGCTCGGGCGCGGGCAAACAAACCTCGATAAGGAGAATATCCATGGATTGGAACGAGAGTTCGAGACGGTTGTTCTTGAAGCAGTTTGGCGCGGCGGGCGCAGCTGCGTTGGCGGCCGCCAACGCAAATGGATTGGCGTTACCCCAGGCTGCTGGTGCGCCGGTTGCCGCGCAACCCGAGCCCACGCCAGCAGACCTCAAGCAAGCCGCCACGCGCGAAGCGCGCATGGCCTGGTGGCACGAAGCCAAATTTGGCATGTTCATTCACTGGGGCCTCTACAGCGTCATCGGCCAGCATGAGTGGGCCAAGGAACAGGAGGGCGTGCCCATTCCCCAATACGAAATCCTCGCCAAGCACTTCCATCCCAAGCCCAACGCCGCGCGTGATTGGGCACGTCTCGCCAAGCGCGCCGGCCAAAAGTACATGGTCATGACCACCAAACATCACGAGGGCTTTTGCAACTTTGACACCAAGCTCACCGACTACAACGCCGTGCAGCAGGGGCCCGGCCGCGATCTCGTCCGCGAATACGTTGAAGCTGCCCGCGCCGAAGGCCTGCGTGTCGGCTTTTACTACTCGCTCATGGATTGGCATCACCCCGACGGCGCCATCTGCAAGACCGACGAGGCCGCCCGCCGTCGCTTCGTCGATTACACCCATGGCCTCATCCGCGAGTTGTTGACCAACTACGGCAAGATCGACGTTCTTTGGTACGACGTCTCCTGGCCGCTGAATAAGGAGCAGTGGGAGTCCGAACGCATGAACGAGATGGTCTTCCAGCTACAGCCGGAGATCATCGTCAACAACCGCAATGGCCTTGAAGGCGACTTTGCCACACCGGAGCAGCGCATCGAAGCCTCAGCCGCAGGGCGCGCTTGGGAAATCGTGCATGACGCTCAACAATAGTTGGGGCTTCAATCGCGCCGACGATGCATGGAAGACACCCAAGACCATCGTCGACAACCGTGACCACTTGCGCGCGCGGCGGCGGCAATTACCTGCTCAACATCGGCCCCGAGCCTGACGGCTCCAGTCCCTCCCGCCATCTGTCGAGATCCTTGAAGCGGTCGGCAGCTGGCTCGACACCAACGGCAAGGCCATCTACGGCACGGAGCGCGGCATCACTGATCCCACAACGCAAGCTGCAACTTACTCGCGCCGCGGCAACACGCTCTATGTCCATGTGCACGACTGGCCCGGCCACACGCCCGCTGCGGAGTGGCTCGATTTCTACAAGCCTGAAGTGGTCGTCGCCATCGGCGGGCTCAAACCCAAAGTCCTTTCGGCGCGCCTCCTCAAGACCGGCCAGAAGGTCGAATTCACGCAGGATGATTTCAGCTTCCGGCTCACCGGCCTGCCGTTGGCCGCGCCCGACCAGCCTGCAACGGTCATTGAAGTGGAATGCGACGGCGAGCCCATTGTCGATCACGCGGCAGAGCGTCCGCTCTGGCCACGCAACAAAGTCGGCATCAGCATTTAGCCGGGCGAGCTGAAGAAATCCTCGGGTGCCCCAGGTCTCGATTTTGAGACCTGGGATCGCACTTTACACCAACGCCGGCATCGCCCTTGCATACGTGTACGGACCCTCCGGCAACAGCACGATGCGAGCGTCCGTCGCGAGCCCCTCCACCAGCGCCAACACAGCGTGATCCAAACTGCTGAACGCACGCGCCCCCAGGCATCCCAGTTCCTCATTCGCCGCGCCCGGAGTGTAAAACAGCAGTTCGTGCTCGACCCCCGTCAACGCCAGCTTTTCGAGTTGCCACTGATCCACCTCGACCTTCGTCTCTCGAATCTCTTCAAGAAACTCCGCGTGGCCCGCGTAGGCCTTCAGCATTCGCGCAAACTCGGGCGAGCCAATCCCCTCGGCGCACTCGCCCAACAACAGAATCCTGCCGCCCGGCTTCACAATATGCTGCGCCGCCGTCAGCCCCTTCACGCTTTGGTAGAACGTCAAATCCAGCGGATACCCTGCCGCGCTTGTGATCGCGGCATCGGCAAGCCCGTCCAGCGGTTCCAGCGAAGTTTCCTCAAGAAACTTCACCCCTGCCGCGTGTGCCTTCACCGGGTTGCCGGCAAACACGCCTGAAATCTGCCGCTCGCTGCGTCAGCGTCACATCCAGAATGAAATCCTGCCGCGCCATGGCGGCAATCTCCAGCAGTTCTTCGTGCAGTGGATTGCCCGCGATCGATCCTTCGTTCGCCAGCGGTTCGCGGATGAAGCGCGGTGAGTGCAGCACCTTGATCGTTTCCTGCGCCGCCAAACCCGGCGCCACCAGCTTGCGCCCACCGCTGAAGCCCAGCATCAAGTGCGGCTCAATAAATCCCAGCGTGATGTGCAAGTCCGCCCCCATGAATCGCTCGTCGATATACACCGGGGTGCCGCGCCTCGTTTCCCCCAGCGCGCGGTGCGCTGCGAAATCGCGCGCGTCATGACTGGCGACGCGATACTTCGCGGAAATCTCCGGCCCGAGAATCACGTCAAGCTCTTCTTTCGTCGCTGCCCGATGCAATCCAGTAGCGACAAGGATCGTCACGCCTTCAACTGGAATGCCGGCCTGATGCAGCCGCTTAAGCAGCGGCGGCAGCGTGACGCGATTCGGCGCGGGCCGCGTAATGTCGCAAACAGAGATTGCCGCTGTGCGTTTACCCGCGGCCAGTTTCGACAGCGGCTCACAGCCAATCGGATTCTCGAGCGCCGCATCCAGCGCGCCGGCCGCATCGTCCAACGCCCATGCCGAGCGGCTGCGCACAATCCGGCAATCGAATCCGTCTGGGACGCAAACCTCAATGCCGCTCTTGCCAAATGCGAATCGGGTTTTCATTGTTTGTGGGGAATATCCTGGGGCGCAACGACCGCTCCCGTCATTTTAATGTCTTCGCCGTTCTGCGATGAGGCAACAATCGCATCCGCAATCCGCGCCGCCTCAACTGCCGGCCTCACAGTGTGCACGCGCACAATCGAGGCTCCATGCAGAATTGCTGCAATCATCGCAGTGAGGCTCGCGGTCTCACGCGCGGCAATCGGCGCGTCATTTCCGCTGAACAGCGGCGCCAGCGTATGCCCCAGAAACGATTTGCGGCTCAGCCCGGCGAGCAGAGGACGTCCCAGCGCCAGCAGTTCCGCTTGCCGTGCCAGCAGCACGTAGTTCTCGTCGAACCGTTTCCCGAATCCGTAGCCGGGGTCCAGCACAATTCTGTCCGCCGCAACTCCCGCCTGTCGCGCCGTCGCCAGAGTTGCGGCCAACCCCGAGCGCACCGTGGCCAGCAGAGTGTCCGGATCGAGTTTCGGCTGCGTGCGCCACTCCTCGGGCCGCCCGCGCGTGTGCGTCAGCACCACTCCCGCGCCAAACTCCGCGCACACACTCGCCATTGCCGCATCCCAATTAAATCCGCTCACATCGTTGATGATTTCCGCCCCGGCCTCCAACGCCGCGCGCGCCGTCTCCGCCTTGTACGTATCCACAGAGAGAATCGCATTCGGCCAGACCTTCAGAATTCCTTCCAAAACCGGCAGCAGCCGCGACATCTCGTCCTCGACGCTCACCGCCGGAGCGACACCGCCCGCGTTCGATCCCGGGCGCGTGCTCTCCGCGCCCAGGTCGAGCAAATCCGCGCCCTCATCCAGCAGCCGAACCGCCTGCGCTACCGCCGCTTTCGTCTCCAGAAACGCGCCGCCATCGCTGAACGAATCCGGCGTAATATTCACCACGCCGCACACCCAGGTGCGCGCACCGAGTTCAAGCGTCCGCGTCCGCAGCCGCCACTTCGTCGTGCTCCTCATATTCTCTCTTTCCCGATGGTACGCTGCGCCACGCGCGTCTCCTGTTACACTCCGGGCATGTCCCGCCTTCGACGGACAATTGCATTCAGCAGCCTACTGGTGTTCGTCTTCGGCCTGCCGGCACAAGCACCTGCTCAGGCGCGCCAGAATCCGCGCCCCGCGGCGCACCGCCCGATTGTCACTGGCCCTCTCGCCGACCGCATCCAGGCCATACTCGCCGACCCCGCGCTCAGTCACGCCGACGTTGGCATCAGCGTAACCACTCTCGACGGCCAGCCTCTCTACGGATTGAACGATACCCATCTGTTTACACCCGCTTCCAACGCCAAGCTCACGACCACCGCCGCGGCATTTGCCCTGTTGCCAGTCGATACGCTCACCTGGACCACACTCGTTGTAGCTGGCGGCGATGTCGACGCCTCAGGCACTCTCCACGGCGACCTCATCATCCTCGGCGTCGGCGATCCGACCCTCAGCGCCCGCCACTATCCCTACGTGGAGCCCGGCGCCGCGCCTCCCACACCTCCGCCTTCACCCGAGAGCCCGTCTGCACCCCCGCCTTCAGCTGAGACTCCGGCCAGCGCACCCCCGCCCAAAGCCATGGCTGTTCTCGATCTCCTCGCGGAACAAATCGAGCAGTCCGGCTTGCGTACCGTCGATGGCGACATCCTGGGAGATGACACCTTTTTCGTCAACGAACCTTTTGGTGAAGGCTGGGGTTGGAACGATCTGCAATGGAGCTATGGCGCGCCCGTCTCTGCGCTCACCTTCAACGACAACTCTGACCAGCTCACCATCACCGCCAATCCATCCTCCGCCAACACAACTCAAGCGGAGTGGGCGCCTGACGTCGACTACTACACGGTCGACAACCGCATGATCCCCGTGCAGCCCGGACAGCCGGCCCACCCCGGCCTCGAACGTCGCCCCGGCTCCTTGCTTGTGCGCGCCTGGGGCACAGCTCCCGAAGGCGGGCTCCACGTCAACATGGCGGTTGAAGACCCGGCCCAGTTCACCGCAGCGGCATTCCGGCAAGCGCTCATGCTTCGCGGCATCAAGGTCACCGGCAGTGCCGAGTCGCGCCACATATTTCCCGTGGGCACGGGCGATTTTGCTGGCGAGCGCGCTCAGCCACTCAAGCTCACCCCTATCGCCCTCACCACCATCTCCGGTCAGCCCGAAGGCCGTCGCGTCCTCGGCGCGCACATCTCCGTGCCCGTCGCGGAAGACATCACAGTCACCAACAAAACCAGCCAGAACCTCCACGCCGAACTGCTCCTGCGCCTGCTCGGCAAGCTCTACGGCACCGATGGCAGTTTCGAAGAGGGCACGCGCGTCGTCCGTCAATTCATGATCGACGCGGGAGTGAGCGACGACGACTTCTTCCTCTATGACGGCTCGGGAATGAGCCCCGATGACGAGATCGCTCCGCGCGCCTTCACGCGCCTTTTATCCTATGCATCGCGCCAATCGTGGGGCGCTGCCTGGCGCCAAACGCTGCCCGTGGCCGGTGTTGATGGCACGCTCGACAACCGCTTCAAAGACTCATCCCTCAAAGGCAGACTGTGGGCCAAGACCGGCACGCTCGATGAAGCCAACGCGCTCTCCGGCTACCTGAACGCTGACAGCGGGCGAACACTGGCCTTCTCTATTCTCGTAAACGGCCGCCGCCCCGGCATCGACAATGTGCAGCAGGCCATCGACCGCATCGCTGAAGCCATCGCCGCCGCCGAGTAACGGCTACGCATCCGCCATGAGCTTGTCGAGCTTCGCACCGTACGTCCGCAAATATTTCATTCCCGTATCGCACAGCACGGTGACAACTGTCGCGCTTGGCCCCAGCTCTTCAGCCAGCCGCAGCGCGGCAATCACGTTCGCGCCAGTCGATGTTCCCGCAAACAGCCCTTCTTCGCGCGCCAACCGGAACGCCATTGTCGTCGCTTCTTCCGTGGAAACCTGCTCAATTCCATCGGCCAGCTCCGGCTGCCACAGCGGCACGACAAAGCCCGCGCCGATGCCGTCGATCTTGTGCGCTCCCGGCGCCCCGCCCGACAAAACCGCCGACTCCGCCGGCTCGACAGCAACAATCCGGATTCCCCGCCTCCGCTCGCGCAGCGCCTCGCCGATCCCGTGCAGCGACGCTGCCGTGCCCACACTCTGCACAAACCCGTCGATCGCGCCGCCCGTCTGCTCCCAAATCTCCTCGGCCATTTTGTGATACGCGCTGAGCTGATCGGTGTTCTTCATCTGGTCTGTCCAAAACGCCCCGCTTGCTTCCGCCACCACGCGTGCCGCCTCAATCATGTCGCGCGTCAGCTTCTCCGTCATGCCGCCGTCTTCGCTCGCAACAATCCGCAACTTCGCTCCGAAGAGGCGCATCTGGTCGAGCTTCTCCCGCGCAAATGCGTCCGAGCTCACGACGTGCAGCGGATGGCCCTTGACCGCACAGACAAACGCAAGCGACACGCCGGTACTGCCGCCGGTGTATTCCACCACAGGACCATGTACTGGCAGTCGCCCATCCTCCTCCGCCGCCTCAATCATGGCGAGAGCCATTCGATCCTTCATGCTGCCGGTGGGGTTTTCACTCTCCAGCTTTATCAGAATCCGCGCGCCGTTCGCGGGCACAATTCTGCGCAGCGCCAGTAGTGGCGTATCGCCAATACAGTCCAGGATGCCGTCATTCTCTTCGCTCATCTCGCCTTTCACTTTCTCATGAACGGCGTTGCAAGACGAAGAGCAGCCCTCGAAAGCATGGCCAAATGTGTGGATTGAGCGGCGCACAAGCCGCTGTATCATGAATGCAAATGCACCTACGGTCTCTTCTTATGTCGATTGCGCTTCCCGCATTCGCGTTCTCGATCGCTGGCTGCCGCTCCTTGCCGCCTTCCAAGCCGGCGTCGGAATGGTCGCCAGAGGAGGCGCGCGGCGCGGCGGTCTATCAGGCAAAGTGCGCACGCTGCCACTATCCCACCACCACGAGTCCCTTGCACGGACCTGGCTTGCAGGCGCTTACCAAACTCAAGGCCATGCCCTCCGGCGCTCCGCCCACTGACGAGCGCTTGACCGAGGTAATTCTCAATGGCCGCCAGATGATGCCCGCAACTCCGCTCTCTGACGAGCAACTTCAGGACCTGCTCGCCTACCTGCACACGTTATGAACGCCACACCAAACACCAACGCTCCCGCACCCGGAAACAGGCCGCCTCGCCCGCCGCGAGAATTGCCGCTTTCCCCGCTGCTCCGCATCCCCGGCATCGTGGCCATCAGCTTCTACATGCTGTTGCTGGCTGGAGTTGCTGTCTACGAGGTCGCAATTGGACACTTCCCCGCAGTCTGCCTCATCTTTTCTGTCTTCTTTATCGCTGGCGCCCTCGGCTTGCTCTTGTTGCTCCGCTGGGCCTGGGCGCTCACGCTCGCTGCGGTGGCTATGTTGGCGGGAGTGTCATTATGGATGTCCTCTTCCCAGCACTCGCCTCCTGCCTTGGTGCAAGGCTTGCTCAACCTCGCCATCTTTCTTTACCTGGTCCGCACCAGTGTGCGCCAAAAACTGAAATAGGAGCGCCGCTTCAACTTTGCGAAAAACTCCATTCTCCGTTTGGCGCGCGCTTCACTGCCGCTCGAAGTAACTGTGTATTTCGAAATCAGAAAAGAGATGTCGGACAGTTGCGTACATTTCGCTAGCGCCGGTCTTTAGACCGGCTGTAGTGGGAACCTCCAGGTCCCCACACTGTCGCCCACCATCAAGCGGCTTTCGTCATTCGCCCCAATTTTTGCATCGGCTCCCGGGCTGCACAGGTAAGGCCGCATCTATCCCTCGTGTCCTCGTTCCCTCATCTCCATCGAATCGGGGTAGCGATCATCTTCAAATCCCGCCTCTCGGTCCCGATCCAGAATGCTGTCCATCCGATCTTCCCTTCCCACCAGCAGGCTGATCTGAGACACAATGGCGGCAAGCAACGACCATGCCATCACCAGAAGACCCAGGGCGATTAGTGCCAGTCCACCCACTGCAGCCGGACCATTGGTAGTCAGATCGATGTGCAGCGTGGAGCCTGAAAACGGAAAGGCGGCATTCATGCTGGTCGCCCCCTGGCAATACGCAACGATCAAACCCACGCCGGTTGCCAGCAATGCCACGGCGACTATCAATGGACGATCGGGTCTCATAACGTTCTCCTTCCCTGCGCCGCACCCATGAGCAAACCACGCCGGCGGCGGCATCCGAAACCGCTCTCCGGCAGATACGGCCTATTGGAAAAGATGCTTGATCCCTTGGAAAGGTTTGGGCCGAAAAGCCGTTACCCCATTCACAACGCCGTTACCTCTGCAGCCGATACAATGGAGTCGTGATGGAACTCGTTCAGATCGAGCCTCTGCGCCGCATCCCGGTCCCCAAGCCGGAGTGGCTAAAAGCCCGCGCTCCCATGGGCGAGAACTACCACGATCTCAAGCGCCTGGCCCGTTCGCTCTCGCTCCATACCGTCTGTGAAAGCGCTCATTGCCCCAACATAGGCGAGTGCTGGCACCATAAAACCGCAACCTTCATGATGCTCGGCAACCTCTGCACGCGCCGCTGCGGTTTCTGCGCCGTGCCCAAGGGCCGCCCTGAGCCAATCGACTTCGACGAGCCGCGGAGGGTCGCGGAGGCAGTGGCCAAATTAGGACTGCTCCATGCGGTGGTCACCAGCGTCAATCGCGACGACGACAATCTCGGTGGCGCTCGCGCCTTCGCTCTCGTCATCCACGAAATTCGCCGCCAGGCGCCAGGCTGCCGCGTTGAAGTCCTCATCCCCGACTTCAAGGGCGACCGGGATGCCATCCGCATCGTCGTCGAAGCGCAGCCGGAAGTGCTCAACCACAATACTGAAACCGTCCCACGCCTCTATCGCGTCGTTCGCTCCGGAGCGCGCTACGAACGCACTCTCGAGCTGTTGCGCTACTCCAAAGAGTTAAACCGCGGAGCAGTTACCAAGTCCGGAGTGATGGTTGGCATCGGCGAAGAAACGCATGAATTGCTTGCCGTCTTCCGCGACCTGGCCGCCGTGGGTTGCGACATTCTCACCATCGGCCAGTACCTGCGCCCTTCGCGCGACCATTTGCCCATGACGCGCCTCTACACCCCGCGCGAGTTCGCCGAGCTAAAGACTGAAGCGCTCAAAATGGGCTTCCGTCACGTCGAATCCGGCCCGCTGGTCCGCTCTAGCTACCACGCGCACGAGCAGGCCGCGTCAACGGGAGTTGCCGTCGCCTAGTTCAACCTCGCCTCCGACCTCAGACTTCGAACCAGCCCCCTGTGAATTGTTGAATAAACCCGTTGCGGTTCCACATCCCGTGGGAATAGCATGGGCAGGTACTTCCCTCTTCCCCAACCCGGCAATCTCGTCAGAAATACGCCATAGACGGCGGGATTTTGAGCAACCTGCCCAATCACACCTGAAACCCCGGAGGTTCTTGTGATTTCTTCTCTGCATTCCAGCCGCCTTCAAAAAGGCCGCTGCATGTGCCTGCGCCTCGTCGCAGGTCTCGCTGTTCTCTGCTCGGTCGGGACGCTTGGCGCTTACGCCGCAACACTCTGTGTCAACCCGGGCGGAAAATTGGGCTGTAAGGCCACAATCAATGCCGCGCTGGCCGCGGCCTCAACGGGTGACACCATTCTGGTTTCGCCGGGAACCTACAAGGAAGACGTCGTCATTACGAAGCCGATTGCGCTGCTTGGGTCCTATCGCGCCTCGGTCATCGACGCCTCGGGGCTAGCGAATGGAATCTTCGTCAACGGCATGTCGGCTGCGCCCAAAATCGGCATCACGAATGTGACCGTCTCAGGCTTCACCGTGCGCAACGCGAACTTCGAAGGAATCCTGGTCGCGAATGCCACCGATGTTTCGCTCACCGGCAATCTCGTGACTGACAACAACAGGGCCCTCAATATCTCCGCCTCAACCTGCAACGGCATCCCTGCCTTCGAGACCAACGAAGGCGATGACTGCGGCGAGGGCATTCACCTGATGGGGACTTATCATGTTTCGCTCGTCGACAATGAATCCGCTTACAACTCCGGCGGAATCCTGATTACCGATGAGACCGGCCCTAGCCAGGGCAATCTGATCAGCGGCAACAATGTCCACGACAATCCCTACGACTGCGGGATCACCCTTGCCTCGCACGGTCCCGCTACGTCGGTCATCCCCACCGCCGGATTGCCTTATGGGGTCAGTGACAATACGATTTCGCACAACGTCTCGACACACAATGGTTATCAGGTTCCCGGCGCGGGTGCCGGGGTCGGCATCTTCGCGCCGTTTCCCGGAACGACAGATGCACGGAACGTGGTGATTGACAACGTTCTTCGCAATAACGGGCTGCCGGGCGTAACCATGCACAACCATGCATCTGCCCCGGCGCCCGCACCGCCGATCAACATGAATGACAACGTGATCGTCGGAAACCAGATCTCCGGCAACGGAGCTGACACCGAAGACGCTGTCACCTCCGGGCCCACGGGCATCAACCTCTTCAGCACGGCCCCAGTTTCGGGCACTGTCGTCTCCCAGAACGTGATTGAACGGGAATCAATCGATGTCGCGTTCAATGCCCCCGCGGGGCAGATGAACGTTCACCTCAACAACTTCATGGGCAGGGGCACAGGCGTAGACAACATCGGCGCAGCCACCATAGATGCCACCGAAAACTGGTGGAACTGCCCACTCGGCCCAGGAGCAACGCCGGGATGTGCGACAGTCTCTGGAATGGGCGTGGCCAGTTCACCGTGGCTCATCACTCCGTTTGATGTTGACGATCCGAGCGGTTTTGGTAATTTTTGATCATTTCCGCGGCCTCTTATAACCAGCGCAATTCGGCGGCCGGACATTTTCGCGGGTCCGGCCGTTTTGCGTACGAGCCCCGCGCCGCAGTTGGATTCGGACCATCCTTTCAGTGCAGTGCCATCGCTTCGCCTTCGTGGTTGTAGAATAGCCGTTGACGATTCTGCGCTTAACCATAGCGAGGACGACTCCGATGGCATCCTTCATGGCCGGCAATCCGGCACTTAAAGACCTCTACAACGACCTCAAGCGGCGCATGGATCAGTCGGTCGCCGACTTCCAGGCCAATCTGGCCGCCACGCGCACCGGCCGCGCCAGCGTACACATGCTCGACCAGGTCAAGGTCGACTACTACGGCACGCCCACGCCCATCAATCAGCTCGCGCAGGTCTCCGCGCCCGAGCCGCAGCTCATCCTCATCTCGCCCTGGGACCCCACCATCCTCAAAGAAGTCGAAAAGGCCATCCAGTCCGCCGATCTCGGCTTCAATCCCTCTCGCGACGGCAAAGTCATCCGCGTTCCCGTCCCGCCCATGACCGAGGAGCGCCGCCGCGATGTCTGCAAGCACCTCAACAAGGTCCTCGAAGAGCACCGCACGGCAGTCCGCAATGTCCGCCGCGACGGCAACGAAGCCCTCAAAAAGCTCGCCAAAGAGAAGAAGATCAGCGAAGACGACGAGAAGCGCGCCCTCGAAGAAGTGCAGAAGATGACCGACGCCGAAATCCGCCGCATGGAAGAGCTCTCACAGAAGAAAGAAGCCGAAGTCATGCAGGTGTGACGAGCAGCCATTATCGCTCACCACCATGTTCTCGTGGCACGCGCCCATGCTCAAGCCTCCGATTTCCTTGATCGAGCCTGTTCTCGTGCCGCTTATTCAGTCCATGGCGGCTGGGCTGAATCGCGTCGTGTGGCCTTTCTGCGATGTGGATGCAATCGCTCAGAACGAAAACGAACACTGCGCAAAGATGCGCCGCGCTGCCGAGCCCATGCTGAATGGACCGCCGGCCAGCGTTGTCGAGCGGTTGAAATACGGGGAATTCAGTGTGCCCACGGGATTCCCGTAGTTGATGTTGTTGAATATATTCAGAGCCTGGACGCTGAATCTTAATGAGTATTTACGTCCTGTGCTCGCGGATCCGCCCATTCCCCCAGGGAATCCGCCGCCGCTGCCCAACCCTCCAGGACCTAGACCTCCACCACCGGGGCCGCGATCCGGGCGCCCGCCGCCACCGCCGCCACCACCGCCGCCACCACCGCCGCCTCCGCCGCCTCCGCCGCCCATCGGTGGACCCATCGTTATGTCATCCGCCGCGCGATTTGTCCCTGCGCGTTTGGCGCCTAGGCCGAATGACCGGCTGATGCGCAGGTTGACCGCCACCGCAGCCGGGCCTTTGCCCAGATTGACAGGAACCAGTTGCTCGCCCGGCAGTGCGGCAGCGTCTAAAGAACCATAGGGCGTCGATATCACATCCGCCGCGGGCGTCGACGAAGTGGCGTATGTGGGCCGCTGATTAAAGAGGTTGTTTAGCGGATCGGTCGCCAGAGTGATATTGAATGGGCGCCCCGATTGAGCAATCACGAAGGGGTTGAAACTGATTCCCCAGGGCGCGTTGTACGTGGCCATGAAGAAAGCTGAGTGGCGCAATACAAAGCCGGCTCGCCCATAGTCCTGATTGAGGTCATACGCATTCGATGCACCGGGACTGCCTGCCCCGTTGCTGTTGGCCGACGAAAAAGTGTAAAAGCCGTTGACTTGAAGGTTGCGTCCAACTTTGGCATTGAAATTTGCAATGATCTGATGCTGCTTGAAAACAGCTTCGGAAAAATACTCGTACAGGTAATTGTGCGAGCTGTTTTGCGGCGTTCCCCCAGTAGCCTGGTTGGCATTGCGGGTCACTTGCTGGTGAATTCCGAATGATCGCAGGTACGTCAACGTGATGCTCGTGCCCGGCAGCAATTGCCTCTCCAGGCTCAGGCCCGCCTGCTCCGTATAGGGAGCGTGGTAATGCGGTGCTACCTCATACTGCACCGGTATGGTTCCGTTGGCCACGGTGCCCGGGGCGCTCGAACACGTTGTCATATCGATTTTGTCGAGCGACGTCGCCGTCGAGGTGCAGGTCGGATTGTTGAGCACAGTTTGCGTCTGATTGCTGGCATGCTTTATGGGAAGCAGACTCCTCGCTCCAAGCCGGTCATAGAAAAATCCGTAGCCCATGCGAATCACCGTCTTGGTCTTCTTGCCTTTTCCACCATCCAGAGCGTAGGCCAGTTCCGCGCGAGGCGCCCAGTCGTTGTGATCCGCGATGTGGTTTTGTGCCTCCCAGCGCATTCCGCCTGAGATCGTCAGCCGAGGATTCACCTTCAAATCGTCCTGCACAAAAAATGCCAGATCAAACACATTCGCCAGCGCCGATTCCTTCCCGGTCGTGTAGCTGGCCGACGAAGGAACCAGGCCCTGACTTGCCAGGCTGCTGAACGTCTGTCCCGAAGCCAGGCCGTTGGCCATTATGGTGTACACCTGGCTGGCCGTGTATGCGGTTTGCCCCACCGTCGCTGGTGAGAACACAAAAGTTCCGTTGAAGTTGGCGTTGCTCAGGTTCGCATCCCGCGTATCTCTCATGCGCGTTCCGAACTTGATGGCTTGGTTGCCATGGCTGAGCGTGCTCAGGTTCTGGAACTCGAGCTGTACGGTATGATCCTGGCTCTCCTGGCCCGGGTAGCCGCCTCCCACATAATTGCCTGCGACGTTGATGGTGCGGGCAGTTGAGTCAGGATAGTGGTTCTCATTGTGCCGCTCGAACTGCGCCCGGGTCTCGTTGATCAGGTGATCGTTGAAGATAGTCGAGCTGCTGATCTGCACCGTATGATCGGAGTTCGATTCGTGGGTTGAAGCGCTGGCTAGCGATCCCGAGGACAGGTTGCCCTTTTCGTTCTCGTACCAGAAACCGTAGCGCGCGGTCATTGTGGTCCTTTTCCCCATCTGCCAATCGAACCGTGCCGACGCGTTGTCGCGAATGTGCGGGCTTAGCAGGCTCACGCCATAGTTGATGTTGTCTACAAACTGGCCTATGCCGTTGGGCAAAATGGCGTCCGGAATGAGCCACGTGTTCACGTTCTGCTGGTCACGGCTGTCCACGCTGAGAAAGAACGACGCCGATTTTGAAAGAGCTCCGCCCAGCGTTCCGTTGAACTGGTAGCTGTGATAGGGAGGAATATTTGTGGTGAACGGATTGCCCGTGTTGAAGGAATTGTCGTTGCCCTGCAGGTAGAACTGGCCGTGCAGCTTGTCCGTTCCCGGCTTTGTGAGGATCTCGGTGCGCCCGTATCCCAGCCGGTCGAATTCGGCCGAGAACGGGTTCTGGTTGACGCGAATCTCCAGGATGGCCGTCTTCGGCGGCAATTCGCCGCCGCTGAATCCATCAATATAAATCTCTCCGCCATTGGGTCCTGCCGAAGGCCCCGCCAGCGCCGACAGCTCGTTCGCCAGCTCATCCGGGTCGTCTGACAGCGCGCCCAGGTCGTTGCCCTTCAGCACCAGCGCGCTCACATTGCCCCCTGCCTCCACATTCACTTCAGGGGCTTCATCGGTCACCACAATGTTCTGCTCGGCCGCGCCAACAGCCATCACAACGTCTACACGCTTCACCTGGCTGGCGGCTAGAGTGATTTTTGCCGATTGGAACGGGGCAAACCCTGCAGATGTCGCGCTGATGGTATATTCGCCCGGGTTCAGGTCCTTCACTCGGAAATTGCCCAAAGCGTCGGAGGTCACCGCGGCTGCTTCGCCTCCCGCTGCGGGAGTAATGGTGATCTCCGCGCCCGGAATCAGCGCTCCCGAGGGGTCCGCGACTTGTCCATGGATGGTTGCCGTTGCCGGCGTTCCCTGCGCGGCTGGGCGGTTTCCCGGCGCCGCACCCTGGCCCGCTCCAACTTGCGCCAATAGCGGTGCTGCGGAGAATACTATGAACGCCACCCAAAAACCTTGGCGGATGTTGCCTTGCCGTCTTGCCTGCATGACTTACAAAATATCCCTGTTTTCTTTAAGGATAACTTAAGGGTCAAAAGGATGCTGTGACGCGCGAACAGGCGCCGCAAATGCGCATGTGTGCGTTATCAACCAACTCAGGACGCAGCGGTTAGCAGAATTTCAAGAAACGAAGCGCCCCGAAATCCGCCGCACAGAAGAACCCTCGCGTAGGAAGAAGCAGAAGTCATTCATGGATGAGGGTGCGTCTCTCTATTGTCAACCCGTCGCCCGCACCAGCTCTCCCCATCCTGCTCATCCCAAATCACTTGAGTACGGTCCTGCATTTGCAGATTATTTCCGCCAATTCGCTAGACTCAAATCAGTAGTGGTTCGAGTGATCTCGGTCGATGAGGAGGGCGGCTCGGCGTACGTCCCCGGGTCGCTTCCGTTTTTTGCGGCGTAACACGGGGGATACGAGCGATTTTGCCCTGTTTTTGGTACAGAAATTCCCGTAAGTCCTTTAGATCGGGATCTTACGGTCTAACCCATTTGTTTTCATCGGGTTACAGCCAGAGATCAAACCCACAACCCGTTGAAAGGAAAGCACTTGTCCCCAAAAAGGGAGGGGGGGGCCCTAACCGGGAGGGGGTATACGCCCCCGCCGCGGGAGATGAGTTGATTTGAGCCGGACGCACTCCCAATACGGCAGCGGACACCACGAGTCGGTTTAGTTTTTCACCCGCTTGTAGAACGGCAACGGAACCTGCTTCGCACGAACTTGATTGGCCCGGCACTGCACGATCACATCTGCGCCGCTGGCGGCCACGGCCGCCGGCACCAGTGCCATTGCGATGTTGGTCTTCAAAAACGGTGCCGGCGATCCGGATGTGACCAGCCCAATCGCTTCTCCAGAGGGTAAAACTACGGAGTAGCCATCGCGCGCGATGCCCCGCTCTACCATCTCGAGCCCAACAATCTTTCGCTGCGGGCCGCCGCCAGCCTGCACCGCCATCAACGCCTCGTGCCCAATGAACTCGCCCTTATCCAATTTGAGCCACCGCGTCAGCCCGGCTTCGAAAACATTGATTTCTTCTGAAATCTCGTGTCCGTAAAGGCTCATGCCCGCCTCAAGCCGCAGCGTGTTGCGCGCGCCCAGCCCGCACGGCCGAATGCCAAACTCCGCGCCCGCGTCCATCAGAGCATTCCACATCTTCACCGTCGTCGCCTCGTCGGAGGATATGTAAACTTCGAACCCGTCTTCGCCGGAGTAGCCTGTCCGCGCGATCATCACGTTGGGAATGCCAGCCACGGTTCCCCATGTGAACCAATAGTTCTTGATCGCCGCCAGATCCACTTTCGTCAACTTCCTCAGCGTCTCCAGCGCGCGCGGCCCTTGCAGCGCCAGTTGCGAGTAGTAGCTGGAGTAGTCGCTGATGTGAATTCCCGGCCATTTGCCAACTTGCTGCCGGATCCACGCGAAGTCTTTGTCCTTGGTGCCCGCATTCACCACCAGCAGGTAATCGTTCGCGCTCAAGCGGTGCACCAGGATGTCGTCCACAAACGTGCCCTGAGGCGTGAGCAGCGCCGAGTAATGCGCCTGTCCATCCTGCAACTTGGACGCATCGTTCATGGTGATATGCTGCACCGCGGCCAGCGAGCCTGACCCGCGAAACTGGATCTCGCCCATGTGGCTCACATCGAACAGCCCCACGCCCGTGCGCACCGCCATGTGCTCGGCAATCAATCCGCCGCCCGGCCCTGGATATTCGACCGGCATGTCCCATCCACCGAAGTCGACCATCTTCGCCTTCAGCGCGCGGTGCGTGGCGTTCAGTGCTGTCTTCTTGAGCGGTGCGGCGGTACCAACTGAAGCTTCTTGGGATGCGACGGGATTCGACATACAGATTCCTTTCGGAGACTCGCTTTACATACTCACCATAGGGACTCGCCTGCGGCCGGGTCAATCAGCCTTCGGCACCAATTAGGATGAATGGGATTGGCGCATCGGCGAGAAACGCCATCGGAAGGAAGCACACTTGAACCGCATCCGAGGCATCGTGATGCTGCTGGCCGCGGCCCTCGCGCTCTGGAAGGGCTGGCAGATTCATCGCGGCGAGAATGCGGTGCTGGCCTATGGCCTCGGCGCCATCGCCCTAGTCCTCGGCGTGTGGCACCTCACACGCAAGGCCCCTCAGCTACGAAGGTAATCGATTCTCTCCGCTTTTTCGCGACGGTGCACTCAGGCAGGCATATAATTCCGCCAACCTACGCATATGGATTCCATTGTCCCGATTCTCATATTGGTCCTGGTCACGCTCGTCGTTCTGCCCATCGTAGCGATCGTGACATCGAATTCCCGGGCGAGCCAGTTGCGCGCAGAGATGGCCGAATTGACGAAACGCATTTGGGAACTTGAGCAAAGGCTTTCAAGCTTTGCGGCCAGGCAAGGCCCTCCCATCGCGCCATCCGTAGAGCCCGCTCACGCGCCGCCTGCGGCAGTCTCGCCGCCTCCCGAAGCCGCGCCCCGGCCAACGACCGAGCCCGTTTTGTCTCCCGCCCCACCAGCACCGGTGCTGTCTCCAGATCCGATCGCGCCGCCTCTGTTTGCGAGCATCCAGCCGGTCGCCGCCAGCGACACACGCACGCTCGAAAGCCGCATCGGCTCGCAATGGTTCAACCGCATTGGGATTCTCGCCGTTCTCATCGGAGTGGCGTGGTTCCTCAAGCTTGCCTTCGATAACCACTGGATCGGTCCTCTCGGCCGTGTGCTCATCGGACTGCTCGCAGGGGCCGCACTCATTGCCTGGTCTGAGCGCTTCCACAAGCGAGGGTACGCGGTTTTCTCCTACTCCTTGAAGGCGATTGGAAGTGGCACGCTCTATCTCTCGCTGTGGGCTGCCTTCCAACTCTATGGGCTCATGCCCGCCGGCGCTGCCTTTGCAGCCATGATCGCGGTGACCGCATTCAACGGCTACATGGCGTGGATCCAGGATTCCGAGTTGCTTGCGCTCTACGCCATTGCCGGCGGCCTCAGTACGCCGCTGCTTGTTTCCACCGGCGGCAACCACGAGATCACCCTCTTCACTTACCTGCTCATGCTTGATCTCGCGGTGCTCGTATTGGCGGCGCTGCGTCACTGGTCGCGTCTGTTGTTTGTCTCGTTCGCAGGTACAGTCGTTTTCGTCGTTGCCTGGTGGTCCTCGTTCTACACGCAGGACCAGGCTCCGCGCACCGCCTTCTTCCTCTGCTGTTTCTTCATTCCCTTCTCGCTTGCGCCGCGCCTCGTCAAGATCAAGCTCGATTCGCGCGGATCTTTCCAAGGCTGGGATGCGCTGGCTTTATTCCTGCTGCCCGCGACCAATGCGGCTTTGGGTTTTCTAGGCTTTTACTCGCTCTTTGATTCCGCGACGGCCGATTGGGCCGGGCCCTGGCTCGCGGTCGCATTTGCCGCGTACTATTTGCTCCTAATGCGGGTTCCAGAAGCCGGCCCTCTGAATATGGGGGCTGCCGTTCTCTCGCCCTTGCACCTCACCACGGCCATCGTCTTCCTCACCATTGCCATTCCGCTCAAGACGCACGGCCGTTGGATGACGATCGGCTGGTTTGTTGAGAGCGCGGCGCTGCTGTGGCTCTCGCGCCGCGTGCAGTCGATGCTCTTGAGGGCCTTTGCGCTCATCTGCACAGTCCTCGGGATAGGCGCATTGCTCATTGTGAATCCGCCGGCGGCAAGCCGGCCCATTTTGAATGAGCGATTCGTAACCTACTGCGTCGCCATTGCCGCGATTGCTTTCATGGCATGGCTGGCGCGGCGTTCGCATGATGAGCAGGAGCCGAGCCCTTTGATGCACTGGCCCAACCTGGCCGCCGCTTCCATTCTGATCGTCAACATTCTGATCCTCATCGCCTTCAGTTGGGAGATTCACAGCTACTGGTGGACGCTTCGCTGGAATGGCGAAAACAATTACGGTATGATGCGCGACTATTGGATGTACGCGGAATTCTCCTACTCGGCTTTCTTCATGCTCTTTGGCAGTGCGCTTTTGGCAACTGGCTTCCTCAAGCGCTCCGCATTCCTGCGCTGGCAGGCGCTCATCCTCATTGCGGTCACCGTCGCCAAAGTGTTCCTGGTCGACATGAGCCAACTCAGCCGGGGACTGCGGATCCTCAGCTTCATTGGCCTGGGTGTTCTGCTGCTGTGCGTGAGCTATGTTTACCAGCGCGACTGGCTCAACCTGCGCGGACAGAAGGAACAGAATTGATGAGACTTCTCGCTGCCATGGCGCTGTTTCTTTTGGCGGTTCCCGCGCCGGAGATTCGCTACTTCCATTTCGAGCGGCCCATCGTAATGCCGGCGCAAACCAGCGGGCAAACCTGCGCGGTGGTGGACCCAATTGTGTTTGCCCATGCCTCGGCCGGGCTTTCGGACCTGAGGCTCTATCGTGGCGACACCGAAACGCCGTATGTGGTGCACTCTGATGCTCCCGTTGTTCCCAATAACCAGAACATCTCCCCGCTCAACCTTGGGAAAATGGAGGACCAAACGGTCTTTGATGCCGAGATGCCTGCCGGCACATACAGCGACATTCAGCTTGCAGTGACGGGCCACGATTTTCTGGCCACGGTCACAGTGTCAGGCAGCCAGACACAAACCTCTGCCTTGCGCACGAAGATTGGCTCTTTCACCATCTTCGATCTGACCCGGCAACGATTGGGCCGCAGCACCGTTCTGCACTTGCCCGACTCAGATTTCCGTTTTCTGCATTTCCAGATTGCCGGCCCCATCGCCCCGGAAAACGTGGCCGGACTCACCTTAACGCGCCCACCAAAGAGTCAACCGAAGTATGTCGTGGTCGCTCTCACCGCAAAAAGCACACTGAAGGATCGCGATTCGGTCTTTCAGTTCGAGGTGCCTGCGCGCACGCCGATTGATCGCGTCGTGATTGTACCCGGCGCAAATTCACCCAACTTCAGCCGCGACCTTGAGGTCAGCATTGCGCCGCGTTCCCGGCGTGCGGCCGATGACTCAGCCGAACTGCCGCCGCCTACGATGGGCTCGGGCAACATTCTGCGCGTTCACAGCGTGCAAGATGGTCACCGAATCGACGAAGAGCATTTCACCGTGAACGCGCCGCAGGCAGACTTCGACGCTCCGGCGAAGTGGACGATTACGATCAAGAACCACGATGACGCGCCGATCGAAATCACATCAATCCGGCTCGAAATGCTCGAGAGGAATCTTTGCTTCGAAGCAACGGCTGGTCATGCTTTCACTCTCTACTACGGTGACTCGGCGTTGGCCCCGCCACTTTACGACTATGCCTCGCTGTTCGTCCTTCAGCACGATCCGGTGGCCGCGCAATTCGGAGCCGAAACCGCGAATCCTTCGTATCAGCCTCGACCAGATGAGCGCCCCTTCACCGAAAAGCATCCGGCATTGTTGTGGGTTGCGTTGATTCTTGTCATCGTGGTTCTCGGGGCCGTTGCATTCCGATCGTTCAAATCCAAGCCGAGCCATCCAGCTTAGGGCTCGAAAAGCTCCACCTGCAGTTCGTCTTATCGCCGCCGCGCCCGCCAGAAAGAGTTGACGCCCAAATAAAGAAAGACCAGAGTTAGGCCGGTAAAGATGAGAAACCTCCAATGATCCGGGCCGTGAGCGTAGCTGGCGCGGGCAGGCCACATCCCGCGCCAAGCAAACACTGGCACAAAAATCAGGAAAAACAAGCCAGTCACTTCGAGCCAAATGATTCCGCCGACACGGCGGAAAGGACGCAAAAATCCACCCAGCCCGCGGCTGACGGAGCGCCCGGCTTGGGTGGTAATCTGCGCGGCAGTTTGCCCGGCGGCGAGGCCTTTCACAACGGGTTCGGCCACCACCCGGCTCGATTGGGTCCGAGGCGTGCCGGCGGCGGACTGAACGGTGCCTGCCAGGTGCTGGCCCACAATGCGCCCGGCGACTCGTACTCCAATCCCAAGGGTGCGGCCGATGATTTGTGGTCTCATTCCGTTAAAATGGTAGCAGCGGTTGGTGGTGCCTGACTGTGCGCTGTCTGCCGCGGCTCCCGGTTGCTCTCAAACGGGAATCGAATTAAGGTAGAGAGATTCCATGCCGCAGCCCGCGCCTTTAGCCCGTGTAGGCCGCCGCTTCTGGAGGTAACCGTGACATCCCGCCTGCGTGAACTCATTCAGCAACTCGGCGAGGCCATTCATGAGTCGGTCATCGAGAGTGAGCAGATAGCCGGGGTGGTGCAGGACATCCGTAAGCACGGCTTCGACGTGTTGCTCATGCTCGAAGCGACGATTGGTCTCAACGAGGTTTCCGGCAAAGGAACTGACGGAGCCCATGCGGTTGACGGGTCCGGAGGCGAGGTCGGTGCTTTCACGCAGAATGACCTGCATTTTTTGCGTTCGCTTCGCATTTCGGTCGAGGGAGAACCGGACGAACCTCCAACTGACGTCAAATAGGCGTTCTCACTCGTAGGCCGAATATGCTGTCCACTCGCAGCAGCAATCCACGCCTCCAAAATCCCAAAGACCTCTCCAGGAATGGGATCAAGATGCGCTTTCCGTCCTCGGAACCACTCTGCCTGCTTGCGCCACATTGACCCTCATTCACCCGCTTGATAAGATGAGAGTGCGGGGTGGAGCAGCCCGGTAGCTCGTTGGGCTCATAACCCAAAGGTCGCTGGTTCAAATCCAGCCCCCGCAACCAATTAGATTCAATCAGTTGCAGAGCTTGAGAGTTGTGGGGCGAGGGTCCATTAAGAATTGTGCCCCGTCTGATGCGAAGAAAAGGCTGCCGCGAGCAGCCTTTTTTCATTGCTCTGGAAACGGCCGTCACGCCGATCCTTCCTTTTGCATCACAGGGCGAAGCTCCATGCGAACGACCTTACTGTTTGCATCCCGCTTCGAGCTCATCAGGAGAGTGCCGCCGTAGATTCCAGCCCTGCTGCTGTGCGCGTGACGCATCAGCTTTGCCGCACGCGGCTGGGAGCACACGTGGCATCAGGTCAGGCACGATAAGCGCGCCTCAACGTGTGCGACCCGCCGCCGAACAACCCAAGCCAAGCCTTTCCGCTGCAGGCCGGATGTAGTCCTGCTGAATCGGACTCGCGTGATAGCGCCGATCGGTGACGTGACTGCGAAAAACCCAGTCCCCGACGGTCGGTCGACATTTGTTCTTCCAGTCCATCAGCACGGCAGCGAAGTCTGGGCCCAGAGGAAGTTCATCTTCCGAGCACTCAGTCTTGAACCCGCCGATCTGTCCGCCCGCCGCCTTCACTTTGACCTCAATGGCAGTGCCACCAAGCATGTCATGACTCCCTGACGGGCGAAGCGGATAGCAGTGGAGATACCTGAGGGTATATTGGTTAGTAGCCGGCAAAACAAAATGGGAATCTCGGGCAAGATCCGAATGCCAAAATCTGTCAAGGATGTTGGCGAACAGATTCTCCCGCTGCACGGAAAGTATCTGCAATATCAGGCTTTTCGGCAACGCCTCTATTCCAGAAGGTCCGCGGTCCCCGCGTCAGGTGAGACAGTCGGCATGGTGACCTGCGGAGCCTTATTAATGCGCTTGTATCCAAGTGCGACAACAGTTCCTTAGGCGTTCCGCAGAGTAGAGGAGTGAAATGGCCCAGAAGTTGATCACGATCATGACTCCCTGCTACAACGAAGAGCTTAATGTCCGTGTGATTCACCAACGGGTAATGGCGATGGCGGCACAGCTACCGGAGTATCGCTTCGTACATCTATTTGCCGATAATGCCTCGAAGGATGGCACAGTGGCCGTACTGCGCGAAATGGCCGCCGAGGACCCCAGCGTCAAAGTGATCGTCAACGCGCGCAACTTCGGTGCCGACCGCTCAGGAATGCACGCGTTCCTGCAGGCTGAAGGAGACGCTGTCGGATCGGTAGCGGCCGACCTGCAGGATCCGCCCGAACTCTTCATCGAGATGATTCGCGAATGGGAAAAAGGATTTCCGATCGTCGCCGCCATTAAAGATTCGAGCGATGAAAACGGCCTGATGTATCGGGTGCGCACAGTCTACTATCGACTGGTAGCCCGCCTGACCAACGTGGAGATCCTTGAGCACTTTACTGGCTTCGGGCTCTATGATCGTTCGGTTGTAGAGCAAATCCGCGCTAACTTTCGCGACCCATACCCTTACTTCCGGGGAATGATCGCGGAGCTCGGGCTACCATGCGCGAAAGTATTCTACAACCAGAAGCGCCGCGCGAGCGGAATCACTAAGAACAACTTTTACGCACTTTATGACCTGGCCATGCTGGGCATTACCAACCTCTCCAAAGTGCCTCTGCGCCTTGTAATCGGATGTGGCTTCATCTCGGCCGCAATCAGCTTTTTGCTTGGAGTCACCTACCTGGCGTACAAGCTTGTGTTTTGGAGCAGGTTTTCTGTTGGTATCGCTCCGGTGGTCCTCGGACTGTTTTTTCTTGGATCAGTTCAGTTGATTGCGCTGGGGATCATTGGTGAGTATGTGGGTTCCATCCACACATTCGTCCTGAATCGCCCTCTGGTTACCGAGAAAGAACGCATCAACTTCTGAAGGATCTCAATCCAAGTGAAGCCG
The DNA here is from genome assembly GCA_963841365.1 of uncultured Acidobacteriaceae bacterium. Lineage (GTDB taxonomy): Bacteria > Acidobacteriota > Terriglobia > Terriglobales > Acidobacteriaceae > Telmatobacter. Next base: position 33,782 of record CAWJDG010000082.1, on the reverse strand, counting down.
CAATCTCACAAGTCGCTCGGGCAATTCGCACGCTACATCCTGGTAGGTGGATTCAATACTGTTTTCGGTTACGGCCTCTATGCGCTCCTTACCTGGTCTTTCAGGGGACTTGGTCCTTTTAACTACATGTACGCTGCGGTTTTGGCGAATCTAATCGCCATCAGCGTGGCTTTTCTGGGATACAAGTGGTTTGTATTTCGAACCCGCGGGAACTATCTGGCTGAATGGATACGCTGTTTTGGTGTATACGGCAGCAGCGCGCTGATTGGCTTGGCCGGTCTACCCATTTTAGTTCCAATTCTGCGCCACATTCTGCAAAAGCCGGAACGGGCTCCATACATCGCCGGGGCGCTGCTAATGATCGTGACAGTGCTGTTCAGTTTCCTTGGCCACAAGAATTTTTCGTTCAGGCAGAAACATGTCGAAGAAGAAGACGTGAAATCGAGCTCCGAAATTCCGTCTGCCTGAGCATAGGATTCCGCCGGGGTTTCCCGAAGTATTGTGCGAGCGAGATTGTTAGTGCGCGACGGTGAGCGGTCCGCTGAATTGCACCACTCGCCAAATCTTGGCTGCGGAGGCAGGTCTGGCCGATCGAGACGGGCCCGCCGGCGCTAATCTCTGAGACAATCACGGGTGAAACAGGAGATTCCGGATCACATTGTTCAAGGAAGGGCGCCTTGGCTTATAACTTTACCGTTCTGGATACGAAGGGAATCCTGCTGTCGCTTCCATGGTTTTCGCTTATCTTGGTTGCCCCTGGCTACCTCCTCGGCTTAGCTTCGAATATCCTGGACTTCAGGCGGCGGGGCCTGTCTGAACGTGTGCTGCTCGCCCTGGCGATTTCCATCGCGGCGTCACCGTTTGCTATTAACTTCCTCTGTCGCTTCTTCCCTGTCTCGATTGTGTCAGCACTTTACTTTCTGATTGGGATCGCGTTTCTTGTGAGGCTGCTGTTTGAGTGGAGGCGTAGCGCCTATACAGTTCACGCTGGGATGCACTGGACTACCAAGGCAGCACTCTGCCTGGTTGGCGTTTGGATTGTCATTTGCTTCCTGTCACTTCCGGATCTCCAGTTGGGGCAAAGGATTTACTCGAATGCAGCGACTTGGGATTACTCCGTCCGGAGTCCTTTTATCGCTTCCGCGATTCGCACTGGCGCTCCTCCGGCAAATCCGTTCTTCTATCCAGGACGATCCGTTCCAGCACGCTACTACTATTACTGGAACGTATTATGCGCGTTACCGGCGTTCATGTCGGGGTGCAGTACCCGAGTTGTGCTTTACGCCAGTTGTGTTTGGAGCGGCCTGCTCCTTGCTGCAATGATTCCGCTCTATCTGAAGCATTTTCTCGAGCAAGATTCCAAATTGCGAATTGCATCTCTGATTGGGATTGCACTGCTCGCAGTCACAGGACTCGATCTGATTCCAACACTTATCAGTTGGACCAATCGACATCCACCTTCCGCTGACATGGAGTGGTGGGACCCTGGCCAAATCACTTCATGGCTGGATGCGTTGATATGGGTGCCTCACCACGTGGCGGCATTAGTGGCATGTCTGGCGGGATACATGTTTCTCTGGAAGGCTACGTGCAAAGGAGAATTCTCGAGACAGATTTGGTTGTTCATTTTTGCCGCGCTCGGATTTTCCAGTGCCGCCGGGCTTTCCGTATACGTTACGTTTACCTTTGGAGTGTTTGTTTTTGCGTGGCTCATTTACCAGCTCTCGAGTGGCAGGATCCGCGCAGCGATTCTTCATTGCGGTGCAGGTGCTCTGGCCCTGGTGCTCTCCATCGGTTACCTTCGCGATCTACTTGGTTCCGGAATGAATGAAAGCGGGACGGGAAGCCATTTTGTTGCATTTGAGCTGCGCCGCCTCCCAGTTGCGCTGGATATTCACAACCACTTAGTGAAGTTGTGCGTGTGGATTCTCATTGCATTCCTCGTTCTATTTCTTGAACTGGGAATCTATATGGTAGTGGGCCTGATTCAGGCTAACCACGATTGGCGCCGGTGGCGAGCTCTTTCTGAGGCGCAGAAGGCCATTTGGTTTATGGCTGGTTCTGCCTTTGTGGTCATAATGTTTTTTCGGTCGACCGTTCTTCAAGGACCGAACGATCTCGCCTGGCGGGGCGCCATGGTCATGCAGTTTCCACTCCTGCTTTGGGCCGCCGTCTATCTGGCGAATCGAGTTACAACTCATCGAGAACGCCCAGCCAGGGGCCTGTCGGACCAACAGTTGCTAAGCGTGGCTCTGGTCGTGCTGCTAGCAATTGGTGGTGCATCGTCTATCTACCAGTTGGGCATGCTCCGCGCTTACACACTTTTGAGCGATGAATATCATTGGGTTGACTATCTGCACCTGGCAAGCGGGCGCGATACCTTTTTCATTCGCAGTACATATGCCGAATTAGATCATTCTGTATCCGCCAACGCGATCGTCCAGTACAACCCGGATACCGAACTGTTCAATCAGATCATGATCTATTCCCGCTATCAACTCGCCGATGCCGGCGGCGATAACTGCATGACCGAATTCGGTGGATCCTTGGATGAATGCCCGGCAATCCAAGATGGTTTGAGTGCAATCTTCAATCCTCAGCCGGGTGATAACTCCTCCAGAGCCGAGGTTGATAAAGCGTGCCAGGCGTTACATGTTGATGTGTTAGTCGTGAATGCGAACGATCCGGTATGGATTAAGAACGATAGCTGGGTATGGCAAAAGGCTCCGATGATCCAGAATGAATTCGTTCGAGTCTACAAGTGCGGAAGCGGTCTATAGCGCGCAGCCATAGCCGGTAGCAAAAGCCGGTCCATTGCTTGGCCCGTTTCACAGTCCCACGGATTCGCAGTCTCACACGGCGTACCCCCATCCCCTTTCGGTGTTAAGCACTTTTCCTTCGGCAATCCGCAGGTTGCCAATTGCCTGAGCTATCTCGTCAACGAGCGTGCAGGTGACGGCATGCAAGACGGTCCGGAACCCAATGTCGTGTCGGGAGACGCGATCAGTATTCGCGATCTGGCCCAGGTGGTTGTCGAGGAACTCGCCCCCTCGCCAAGGGTGGAGTTGCCAGAGTGCCGCTGGCAGGTGAGCCACGTTTCCAGTATGTTCCCGACATCCATAGCGCCGAAAGATGCCTGGGGTTACGTCACACGATCGGGCTGCGAAAAGCCATCCGGCGTACAGCAGCGTGGCATCGCTGAAATTGCGTTCCTATCCAACCGGGACGCGCTTTGCCAGTCCATGCAGACTTGAATTCGATGCAAAGTCAGTCATGACTTCTGCGACAAAGTCGAGCATTGGTTTGGTCAATCCCGGATACACGCCGAGCCAGAAGACGTTGTTCATCACGAAATCCGTGTTGGGCAGATCGCCGATTACGCGATACTCGAGGCCTTCGTACGCTGGCTGGCGGATGATGTTGCCTCCGAACAAAAGTCTCGTGTCAATCTTCTTTTCTGTGAGAGCGCGGATGAGGTCCTCGCGCTTAAAGGGTGCATCCTCGCGAACCCCTATCGGAAATCCAAACCACGATGGATCGGAGCCCGGCGTTGCCTCAGGAAGCAACAGATATTCTGCGATCGGCTTGAGCGCTGCCGACAAATAGCGGAAATTTTCCTTGCGGCGCTCAATAAACGAAGGCAGCTTGCCGAGCTGGGAGAGTCCGAGGGCCGCTTGCATGTCGGTCGCCTTCAGGTTGAATCCGATGTGGGAGTAGGTGTACTTGTGGTCGTATCCGCAGGGAAGATTGCCGAGTTGCCACTCGAAACGCTTCCCGCAAGTATTCTCATTGCCGGGATCACACCAACAGTCGCGGCCCCAGTCGCGGAACGACTCGATCAGAACCTGCAGATCGGGCCGATGGGTGAGCACCGCACCGCCCTCGCCCATGGTGATGTGATGGGCAGGATAAAAGCTGACCGTCGCGATATCGCCGAACGTCCCCACGTGGCAGCCCTTCCAGGTTGAGCCCAGCGCATCGCAGCAATCCTCGATCAGCCACAGGTCGTGCTTCTTTGCAAAAGCTGTGACCGCGTCAAGATCAAAGACATTGCCCAGTGTGTGGGCAACAAAGATTGCCTTGGTTTTCTCGCTGCGGGCCGCTTCGAGTTGGCTCACGTCGATCTCGTATCCCGGCAACGTAACATCGAGAAAAACCGGCACGAGACGATTTTGAAAGATCGGATTGACTGTCGTGGGAAAACACGCGGCCACAGTGATTACCTCGTCACCTGGCTTGAGCCGGCGGTCACCGAGCTTTGGCGAGGTGAGCGCACTGATGGCGAGAAGGTTGGCAGACGAACCAGAGTTGACCAGCGACGCGCAGCGGACGCCAACAAAGCGAGCCAACCTGCGCTCGAATTCCTCGGCAAAGCGGCCAGTGGTAAACCAGCAATCGAGGGCCGAGTCAATCACAGAGCTCAGATCGACGCCGTCGATCACCTTGCCCGATATAGGCACAGGCGATTGCCCGGGTTTGAATTCAGCCGCCGGAAAAGCTTCAGCAAAATACCGGGTAGACAAGTCCAGAATTTGCCGCCGAAGATAAGCCGCTTTGTCCGTCATAGACAATTGGTAAGGTAAGCATACACAATCGAAAGTTCGTAGTGTACCTTAGTGGCGACGGTCGATGACCTAAAAACGAATTCTGCAGCTTGATCGCCACAGAGAGCGCTCGTCAAAAGGATGCTAAGAAACTGGAATGAAAGCAGTTATTCTGGCTGGCGGGCAGGGAACTCGGCTCAGTGAAGAAACCGGCACGCGCCCCAAGCCGATGGTGGAAATTGGCGGCAGGCCCATCCTCTGGCACATCCTCAAGACCTACTCCCAGCACGGAATTAACGACTTTGTTATCTGTTGTGGATACAAGGGTTATCTGATCAAAGAGTACTTTGCCAATTACTTCCTCCATATGTCCGATGTGACATTCGATATGCGCGAAAATCGCACGCAGGTGCACCAGAGTGTCGCCGAACCATGGCGGATCACGCTCGTGGATACCGGGGAGAACACTGGCACCGGGGGTCGGCTGCAGAAAGTGGCGCGTTATTTGGAGGGTGAGGACGCCTTTTGCATGACGTATGGAGATGGCGTGAGCGATATCAATGTTGACGCGACGATTGCCTTTCATCGAGGACACGGAAAGATGGTGACGGTGACGGCCGTACAACCTCCCGCGCGCTTTGGCGGTTTGGCCATCGAGGGAACGGCCATTACAGAATTCCAGGAAAAACCTGAGGGTGAAGGCGGCTGGATCAATGGCGGTTTCTTTGTCCTTTCACCCTCGGCTCTCCAAGAGATCCGCAACGAAGCGACCATGTTTGAAAGTGAGCCCATGCAAAACCTGACCCGTAAGGGACAGGTGCAGGCTTACTTCCATCACGGTTTCTGGCAGCCCATGGATACACTGCGCGACAAGCAGAAGCTCGAAGAGCTTTGGGCCAGCGGGAGGGCACCGTGGAAGACCTGGTGAATCCGTGGCACGGGCCGCGAGCTTTCCTTACGGGTCACACCGGCGTTGCGGCGATACCAGAGATCACGCCGCCATACTTGAAACCTCAATGATGGCTCGTCTGGAACTCGGATGGCGCCCACGGATCACGACGGCGGCGCTGGAGTGGACGATGGACTGGCATCGCGCATGGCATCGGGGCGACCATATGCGCCAGAAGACAAATGCGCAACTCTGCGCCTATGAATAGCTTCTCTGACAAGGCATTTTTGTACCAACTTCCTCCCCCGCAATCATTGCTTCAACTTGCCTTGGGTCTGTGGTCCGCTTCGTGCGCTTCGCGCGCAGCGCGGCAGGCGATCCAGGGCTGGCATCTACACCTCTTCACTCATTTCGTCGTATTCTATTTCCAGGATTCGCCCGATGAAGACCTTTACTATCGACGAAGCGCAGTCTTTGCTCCCTGTTCTCGAATCCTTGCTTAAGCGCGCCATGGAAGGCCGGCGCTCGGCACAAACGGTCGAGTCGGATCTAAACGGGCTTTCACAGCGTATCTACTTCTCTGGCGGAATGCGGGTGAGTACCGCAGATGTGGCCAGGCAGCGCGCGGCGCTTGAAACCCACCTGAAGCAGGTCCGCGAAAGTATCGCAGAAATCGATGCCATCGGTGTGCAGGTCAAGGACTTGGATTCTGGTCTGCTCGACTTTCCGTGTCGCATCGACGAAGAAGTGGTCTTGCTCTGCTGGCGTATGGGCGAGCCCGCCATCGAACACTGGCACACGGTTGAAGCCGGATTTCAGGGTCGCCAACCCGTCGACGAACGGTTCCGCAGGCGTGCCGCTTCTGGCGGATGGCCTAACTAACTCACAAGCGTCGTTCCTCTATGCTGCAGAAGCGGCTTTATCATTGCGATTATGTGCGGACGATTTGCGCGCCGATCCACCCGTGAGGTTCTAGCCGACTGGTTTGGCGTGGACTTGGAAGATCTCCCACCGTTTGCCCCGAGTTACAACGTTGCGCCGCAAAGCCTCCAACCTGTGGTGAGCATGGGCCGGGATACAGGTGATCGGGAGTTTGTGCTAATGCGCTGGGGTCTCGTGCCGTTTTGGGCCAAGGATGCCAAGATCGGCTACTCCACGATCAATGCGCGAGCGGAAGAAGCGGCCGCCAAACCCGCATTTCGCGAAGCGCTGCGCAAGCGGCGCTGCCTTGTTCCGGCCGATGCCTTCTACGAGTGGGAACGCAGCGATCCGAAGGACAGGCATCCATTCGCCATCGCTCTCAAGAGCGGAGAGCCTTACGCTCTGGCAGGACTCTGGGAAAGCTGGCGGCCTAAGGAAGGTGAACCGCTGCAAACTTTCACCGTCCTCACCACCGATGCCAATGAAGTTGTCGAGCCCATCCATAATCGCATGCCCGTCATTCTTGAGCCAAAGGACTATGACCGCTGGTTGCAGCCGGCGGCGGCAGAGCGGCTGCCGGTGGATCTGTTGCGGCCATTCCCCGCAGAGCGAATGATTGCATGGCCGGTCAGCAATCGTGTTGGCAACGTCAGAAATAACGATCCTGACCTACTAGCTCCTGTCGGATAAGAACCATCTTGCATTTCGAGCACTCGTCCATCGGCTCAGGCGCCTCGCTTTTGCTTCACGGTATTTTCGCGGATTGTTGACCACAGCAAATCCGTCTGTTCGCCGCCCTTTGATGAATGTAAACTTCCTCGTGAAATCCTCCATCTAAATGGGTAGACGCGATGCTACCGGAACCGCGGCAGCATCGCAGAACTCGAGCAAAGCCAGAGCCCTGATTGTTCTTGAATGGGGCGCTCTTTCTGGCGACTCATTGTGTTGACCGGCAAGGTTGAGCAGACTTGGCGTCGCGCTGAAGCGCTTATTCTTTGGCGCTGCCATTTACATCCCCCACTTAGGAGTCTCTATCTATGAAAAGTAGATTCATCTTCGTCGTCTCCATCGCCGTTGCGAGCTGCGCTCTTTTTTGCCCGAAATCTGTCATTGCGCAGTCCGCGGATTTCAACAACAATGCATCTCCAGCCGCTGAACAGCAGGCCGCGCAGATGGTGCCTGCGGAAGCCGTACTCGCGCAGGACATCAACGCAAAGAAGATTCAGCCTGGCCAACAGTTTCAGGCTAAACTCACCGATACGGTGCATCTGAAGAACGGAATGGAATTGCCAAAGGGCACGGATCTCGTTGGCACGATAGAAGCTGACAACATGAAAGCAGGCGGAACGTCGACGCTGGCGCTGCGTTTCACCAAGGCGGATCTGAAGGGCGGGAAGGTCGTTCCCATTGATGCAACCATCGTGGGAATCGCTCCGCCGCAGTACGGTTCTGCCTGGGATGGAACCGATGGCGTGGCGCCACCGACTCCCTGGAACGGCAAGAGCCTGCAGGTAGATGAAATCGGAGCCATCTCCGGATTCGATCTTCACAGCCGCATCGCGGGCCAGAATTCGGGCGAGCTGGTGTCTACAAATAAAGTCAACGTGAAGCTTGCAAATCAGACCCAGTTCTCGCTGGCTATCGGTCTACAGAGCACGAGTGCTATGAACGGCGGCGTCTAAGCCTTCGAGGCCGGAGATTTTTGTACCGATATTCCCATCCTTGCCGCGAACCGACCGTGGCAAGGATGGGAAAGCGTCTCACTGTATCTGATGGAGCACAAAAACACGACGAACGAAATCCTCCTCTCTCGCGTCACTTCACTGACGGAAATTTAAACTGATTGCACGCGATGAAAATCGGCGGTCAGGACAACACCTGCACCGGAGCGGTACTCTTTCAGCTGAACCCGGTTGCGGATTTTGCCTGAAATGAAATGATTTGCACCGAAACGACTGGCCGGGTCCGGTGATTCCTGGAGAGTGACGATGAAGGTCGAAATTGGAGCGAGACTTCTGCTTGCATCCACGGTGCTTCTGACTGGTTGCTCGGGATTCTGGGATCTTCCCGCTTCGAGCGGAGGCGGCACCACGCCCACCACACTTTCCAGCGGCGACTTCTATGTGCTCAACCAGACGACCAAGCAGATCGTCGGCTACTCCATCAATTCAGGCAAGCTCGGAGCGATCTCCGGCGGCACGCAGTCTCTTTCCGTTTCGCCCACATCTATCGCCGTCGCTCCCAGTGGCGGGTTCCTCTACGTGGGCACCCTCAACGGCATCTACCTTTACACCGTCGGATCGGGCGGCGCGCTGACCATTGAGAACAGCGGAAGCCCGATCTTCGGGGACGTTCCCAGCGCTATGGTGGTCAGCGGGGCATGGCTGGTGGATTCGTTTCTGAACGCGAGCGGACAGGTTCAAGTGAACGCTTACCCGATCTCCCCTTCCACGGGCGTTTCCACCCTCTGCGCCACCTGCACAGTGCCGTTTCAGACCTTCAGCATCACCGACGCAGCGGTAAAGGAAATGGTCGTGTCACCCGATGGCGCAAACGTTTTTGCCGCGCTTGGGGCAGGGGGAACGATCGTCATTCCCTTTGCCACTGGTAGTTCCAATCCTTTGGGAACGACGGCAAAAACAATTCCTGTGGCAACGAGCGGCGGGTCTGCCCTGTCCGTAGCAGTGGATCCCGCCACGCGGCTGTTCTACATCGGCGAGACATTGGCAAACTCGTCGGCCAACTCCGGCGGGCTACGCGTTTTCAACTACGGTTCGCTGACCAGCACTCTCACGCAGGCCACCGGTTCCCCGATTGCCAGCGGTGGGCTCGCGCCGAATGCGGTTCTGCCCATCGCCTCCGGCGATTATGTCTATGTCGCCAACGGCCAGGGAAATACCGCCGCGGGCAACATTGCCTGGTTCCCCATCACGGCCTCTGGCACCACGTATACCATCGCGTCGGGGAGCAGCATTGCGTCGGGCATTCAGCCGATCGGCCTGGCCGAAGATAGCGACGCTAACTTTGTGCTGGCGGTGGCAACAGGCGGTTCCACATCAAGCGGCAATCCCGACCTCGACGCCTACACGATAAGTTCCGGCGCACTGACCTCCGCGCTGACTTCCGCCACGGGCACCGACCCCGTGGGAGCTATCGCCGTGGCGCCTCTGCCCTGACGACAGTGCTATTCTCAAGAAGAACGCTACGTGCTGTGTTCAACACTCTCCCAACTCATTTAGTCATTTTCGTCCGGCGCTTCGCTGCCCAGTCCGCTGCATTCCTGGTGGTTCTGTGCGTGCTTGCTTCCATTACGGCCTGCGGCCGTTTTGAGCACGAGCAGCATGAGCTGGTGTATGTCTCAGTTCACGAGACCTACCTGCACGACCGCGTCGCGCCGGTTTCCAACCGGGTGTGCCAGGTGGTGAACGGGCAGGCGCTCGAGGTGCTGGAGCACAGCCGGCGCTTTCTCAAAGTGAAGACGGACAAGAACGAAATTGGCTGGATCGAAATCCGCGCCGTGATCGACGCCAAAACCTACGACGCGTTTCAGCAGCTTTCCAAACAGCACAAAGACGATCCAGTCGCAGCCGCGGCTACGCTGAAAGATGATTTAGCGATGCACATTCTTCCCGGCCGGGAGACAGAGCGGTTCTATCTGCTGCCCGAAAACGCCAAGGTGGAGCTCCTGGCGCGGGCCTCGGCTCCTAAAAAGCCTGCGGAAGCCTTTGGTCCGCTGCCGATTCCCGAACCTGCAAAGCCGGCCGTGGGAGGCAACAAAACACTGTCAACCGCTCCAACGAAGACCGGCACCCCACAGAAGCAAGCGGCGGCCAACGCACTCGAAGTAGAGCCGCCCGAGATGGAAGACTGGTGGCTGGCGCGGGATGCGCAGGGGCACACCGGTTGGCTGCTCGCAAACCGGGTATATATTGATGTGCCGGACGATGTCGGCCAGTATGGTGAGGATCAGAGGTTCGTCGGTTGCTGGATGTTGACCAAGGTATTCGACACGCAGGAGAACCAGGAAAAACCCGAGTACCTGACGGTGCTTGCGCCGCTCCATTACGGCCTGCCGTACGACTTCGACCAGGTGCGCGTATTTACGTGGAGCCTGAATCATCATCGTTACGAAACGGCCTTCCGCCTGCATCCCATTCAAGGTTATCTGCCCGTGCGCGTCTTCACGCAGACGACGCCGAAGGGCACTGTTCCCGCCTTTAGCTTTCTGATCGCTGGCAACGGCGATGTGAAAACGGATCCCTCGACAGGGATCACGCGCCCTGCGTCTCCCCGGACCATCGATTACGAAATGATCGACACGCGGGTGCAGCGTATCGGGCCGGATATGGCTCCGATTCCGACGATGCACGAAGCTGGAGAAAAGAAAGCGGCGGAGAAGAAGGGGAAGAAGAGGTAGGAGCCTGGGATTTGAGGGACGAACTTCCAGGTGAAGGTTGCCGGCTGTCAGCTTCCAAGTGTTCTCGCTTGCCTCGGAATTGAAGCATGGGTTCCTCGCGCTCCGCTATTCCTTGCGCAGCATATTCTAGGAGCGGGGCCTCCCTCGAGAGCCCCTGGCGTTGGTATGACTTTGGCGCCGGCTTGCTAAAGAACGATGACCGCCGAGCCGTCGCCAGTTTCGTGCTTGACGGCTTCGAGCGCGCAGTTGGCGTCGTCGAGCGAGAAGGTTTGAACGGCCGGTCGGAAGTTAAGATCGCGAGCGAGCGCGAGAAAATCGTGTGCGTCCTGGCGCGTCATGTTGGCTACGCTGCGCAACTGGCGCTCCCCCCAGAGCAGGCGGTCGTAGTCGAATACGGGCATCTGGTCGAGGTGGATGGCGTTGATGGCGACGACTCCGCCCTTGCGCAGCGCGGAGAGCGCGCTGACCACGACCTTGCCGCTCGGCGCGAAGGTGATGGCTCGGTCCAGCGCGACGGGCGGCTTTGCGTCTTCATCGCCAACCCATGTTGCACCGAGGAATACAGCGGCCTTGCGGTGCGCCTCGCCTCGGGTGACGACGTAGACTTCGCAATTCCACGCTTGAAGGACGCGGATCGCAAGCGAGGCGGAACTGCCAAAGCCATAGAGGCCCACGCGTTCGCCGCGCTCGACCCCGGCCACGCGCAGGCTGCGGAACCCGATGACGCCGGCACAGAGTAGCGGAGCAGCGACGATGGGTTCGAGACCCGCCGGCAACGGGTTGGCGAAATCGGCGCGCACCGTGGCGAACTGAGCGTAGCCGCCATTGACGGAATAGCCCGTAAATACCGGATGATCGCAGAGGTTCTCCATACCGTGGCGGCAGAACCAGCAATCGCCGTCCACGCCGCCGATCCAGGAGACGCCGACACGTGTGCCGGCCGGAAGGGCTGCGGTTGCGCCTTCCACGACTTCACCGACGATTTGATGTCCAGGAATGATGTGTGAGTGGAACGGTGGCAAGTCGCGCTCGACGATGTGGAGATCGGTGCGGCAGACGCCGCAGGCGATGACCTTGAGTAGGAGTTCGCCAGGCTCCGGCTGCGGGAGCGGGACGTCTTCGATCTTGAGCCAGGCGCCAGGTCTGGCTGATGCGGAAGAGAAGACGGCGGCGCGCACAGAAACCCCTCCGCTGACAAGCTTAGCTCAGTAAGTCAGCGAGTGAGTAACGTGGCAAGCCAAAGTGGCGGAGGGGTCAGGAGTGAGGTTTACTGTGGGTGGCGGCGCAGTTCAAGCTCTACGACGCGAAGCATTTCATTTTCCGGAGCGGGCTTGCCGGTCCAGATTTCGAACTGCCGAGCACCCTGCTGAACGAACATTTCCAAACCAGAGATGACCGCGAGCCCGCGCGCCTTGGCCAGCTTGAGGAGCGGCGTTTCGATCGGCGTATAGACCATGTCAAAGACAAGCGAGGCGTTAAGCTCGTTTTCCTTGATGGGCAGAGCCTGCTTGATGCCTGTCATGCCGCAAGGCGTGGTGTTAATGATGGCGTCGAAGCGGTTTTTGGCGAGCACGTTCTGTTTGAGCACGTGCGCCTTGGCCTTGCGGGCGAGAGCGACGGCCTTCTCATGAGTGCGATTGACAATGAAGACCTCAGCGCCTTGTTCCACGAGGCCGAAAACTGCGGCACGCGCGGCACCACCTGCGCCGAGAACGAGAATCCGCGCACCCTGGAGACGCATGCGTTTTTCAAGCGGACGGACCACGCCGGCAACGTCAGTATTGAAGCCGTAGAGCTTGCCGTCAGCGCCGGTGCGCAGGGTGTTGCACGCGCCGATGCGCGCGGTAAGCGGGTCCATGTTGGCGAGGTGCGGCAGGACCTCCTGCTTCAGGGGCATGGTCACGGCGACACCGTCGAGGGGCAGGTCCCGGACGACGGTGAGCAGGTCGTCGAGAGTACGCACCTTGAGCGGAAGCATGATGGCGTTGACGTTTTCGCGGCGGAAGGCGGTGGCATGCATGACCGGTGAAAGGGAGTGAGCAATGGGATTGCCGGCCACACCAAAGATGCGCGTGGCCTGGTCAAGCTGCTCGAGGCGGTAGAGGTCGAGGAGGCTGCGCGCTGGCACCTGGCCGGGTGCGGTTTCTGATCCACTGGCAAGGGAGGCGAAGGTAAATGCGGCGCCGGCGCGAAGGCTGAGGACGCGGCTAATCAGGCCCTCCTCGCCCATTGCAATGCCGACCACGTGCGCAGCGAGCGAGCAGTCTTCGACCATTCGGAGGACGGAGAGATTGTCGGCCAGGCTGCGGGCCGTGGTTACGACTTTGACGAACTCCGGCTGGTAGGCCTCAATGCGCTTGGCGGTTTGCAACAGACCCTCGGGACGCCGGGTTCGGGTGAAGTCGTGCGAACTGATCAGGAGGGCGGTACCCGCGGCGCGGAGGGCGGCGCGGAACTTGGCAAGCTGCGAGCGCGTGGACTGCTCGGCCGATTCGACTTCAAGATCAACGATCTGGCAGCCAATTTCGGCGGCTTTGAGCAGGATTTCGAGTTGGGCGTTCAGAGAACCCGTGAAGTGACCGCCAAAAGACTTGCGGCGGCAAGTGGCGATGGCCGTGACGTCGCGGCGACGGTTCAGAAGGGCCTTGAGCTCAGGGAAAGCGGCAGCCGGCTTGGGCAGGGAATCGAGGCGGAACTCCAAGAAAGTAGAGTCTTTAATTGCCGCGTCGGCGTGCGCAAAAAGCTCACTTGGCGTGGTCCCGTCAATGGCGATACACAGCTTCCCCACGCGCAGCCGGGGCAAAGCCGACCCAAGCGCGGGAAGCGAATCCGTCGTGCTGGAGACCGCGAGTGGCATTTCCTTCAATTGACGCATCTTAAAGGGCTTTTGCGCGCAATGCAACCGAGAATGTGCAATTTGAGGGGGTATTTCAGTACCGAATCTTGAGCGGCAAGGCTGGAGCTGGACCGCGGGAGGACGTTTGTCACAGGATCGGCAGGCCGGCGGAGCAAGAAACAGACTACCCGGCGGATGGTAAAGCCTACCCTAGGCCCTCGAGCGACACTCATGGAAGCTGAATCGCTCCCGAAGAAGGAGATTGGGCCAAGCATTCACCGGGCCCCGGAATTAGAAGAGACCGCACCAGCAATCGCAAAAGTTGTTGAAAAGCCACTTGCTATAATGGCGCGAAGCTTCAGTGGCCCGCCTTTTTCCGCTATGTCTCTCATTCGATTTGGGGAATTTGAGCTCGACGAGCAGACGCTTCAGCTCCGCAAGAACAGCGCACCGGCGCGCATTCAGCAGCAGCCGGCGCGGGTACTTGCGTTTCTACTGAACCATCGCGGCTCGCTGGTGACGCGCGAACAGATTCGGCTCGCCATATGGGGCGAGGATACATTTGTCGACTTCGAGCAGGGCCTAAACTTCTGCATTCGGCAGATTCGTCTTGCTTTGAACGATCAAGCTGAGCACCCCCAGCACATTGAGACCCTTCCGCGCCTCGGTTACCGATTCATCTCGCAGATCGAAAAGAGTGGAGACCGTCCGCCGGCCCGGGCGGAGAAGCTCCTGCGTATCGCAGTGGTTCCAATCGAGGATCTTTCAGGACAGACGGAAACCTATTTCGCCGCGGGATTGACCGAAGACATGATCTCAGCGCTCTCGCGTATTGATCCAGGGCGGCTTCGCGTGACCGCCTTGCGCAAACTTACGAGCATCGATTCTGCAGGCGACCAGCTTGACCAGTTGCAGCGCCAGTTCGATCTGGATTATGTGCTCCGCGGCTCGGTGCGGCGATCGGCAGACAAGATCCGCATTACCGCCCAGTTGCACGACGTGCGCGACAAGAGCGTGCTGTGGTCGGATACATACGATCGCAAATCGTCGGACCTGCTGGCGGTGCAGGAAGAAGTGACCGAACGCGTGAGCCGATCGTTGGCGCTCGAACTGTTTCCCAGCGCTACGGTAGGCACGCGCCGGTATTCACAATCTTCGGCCGCTTACGATGCGTATTTGAAGGGGCGGTTCTTCTGGCACAAGATGACGGCAGAAGCGATACGCCGCAGCATGGCCTATTTCAATGAAGCGCTTTCGCTGGATGCAGGATTTGCGCCGGCGCTCGCGGGGCTCGCAGACTGCTACGCGCAGATGGGATCGATTCGCGTGGGGCAGATGAAACCCCTGGAAGCGCTCTCGCAGGCGCATTCGCATTTGCAGCGAGCTCTGGATCTGGATGAGACGCTTGCCGAGGGTCACTGCACGCTGGGCCTGATCAAGAGTTGGTACGACTGGGACTGGAGTGGGGCGGGCCGGGAGTTCCAGGCAGCATTGGCGCTGGATCCGAGCCAGATTACCGCGCTGATCTGGCAGTCGCTGTATTTGAGCGCGGCGGGTAGAACTCAGGATGCGATTGGTTCTATGCAGCGCGCCCGCGAGATTGAACCGCTATCGACCAGCGTGAATCTTTATCTGGCGGTTGCGCAGATTCACGCGGGGCAGTACGACCTTGCGATTCGTCAATTCCAGCAGAGCATTGAGCTCGATCCCACATACTACCGGACTCACATGTTCCGAGGTAGGGCGTTGAGCTATCTTGGACGGCACGATGAAGCTGTTGCTGCATCGCAGCGGGCCGTTTCGCTTGCCCCGGATCACGCCGAGTCGCAGGCTTTCCTGGCATCGGCCATCGCAGGAAAAGGCGACCGCCAGGGCGCGCTCAAAATTCTGAAGAAGTTCCGTGCGGCCGGAGAAAAAACTGAGCACTCGATTTTAGTCTCAATGATCTACGCCCGCCTCGGTATGGCAACCGAGTCGTTCGAGTGGCTGGAGCGAGCGGTTATAAACAAGTCGACACCGATCTACATTGCTGTCCTCAGCGAGGAATATCGCCCGTATCATTCGGATCCCCGCTATCACCGCTTCCTGGCGCAAATTGGACTTTCGCACTTGGCACGCAGTTAGGCGGCCGGCGGAATGTTCTGGTTGAAGCGAAAGAAATTTTCAGGGTCGTACTTCTTCTTGAGGCTCGCGAGGCGTTCGTAGTTCGCCCCGTAGGAAGCTTTGACAGCCGAAGGTCCTTCATCTCCCAGATAGTTCACGTAAGCGTCGGATGCTCCGAAGGCGTTCAAGGCTGAAGCGAAGCCCTGCGCCCAAGTGATGCATTTCTCGGCCAACGATGGGTCGGTCCACGCGGGCATCATGTTGATGCTATAATGCACGCGTCTGAGACCGAACGCGGTTTGCGCGACCGGCACGCGGCTTGCGGCGCCGTGCATGTGCTCGATGACAACCTGCGACTGCTCGGTGGGCAGGTGTTCGGAGTACTCGACGATGGCTGTGATGGCCTCGTCGGTGAGTTCGCGCAAGAACGGGCACTTGAAGTAGTAGTGCTGTCCAGCGGGTGCAGCGAAGTCGAGCATGGTTTGGATCTCGCTGTAATTTTTTTCGCCCATCATGTCGGCGACTGGCGGGGTAGAGAGCTTGAACTGTTCACAAGCCGCGGCGCCGTCCGCTTTCGATCCGCTATGACAAAGCGCGATTGCCGCCATGGGATGGCCATGGCCTACGAGTAGCGCGGCGTAGGCGGTTAACTCGTCGGGGGCTTGTAGAGTGATATCTCGATACTGGCGCAGCAGGTCGATGGCAACCGGGCGCGGATACAGAACCATACCACCATGCACGGGGCCGAGATCGTGCAGGCGAAATTCGAGCGCGGTCACAATTCCGAAGTTGCCGCCACCGCCGCGAATGGCCCAGAAGAGGTCTTCATTCTGCGTCGCGCTCACTGTCACGTGATTGCCATCCGCGTTTACGAGGTCAGCGGAGAGAACATTGTCGCAACTAAGGCCGAACTTGCCCATCAGCCACCCGATTCCGCCGCCAAGCGTGAGCCCGCATACGCCGGTGGACGAAATGACGCCGCCGGTGGTGGCGAGTCCAAACCTCTCGCTCTCGCGGTCAAATGCTCCCCATGTAGCACCGCCTTGCGCCAACGCGCTTTTGCGGCCGGCGTCGATCTGGACCGCGTTCATCAGTGAGAGGTCGATCATGATCGCTCCGTCGGCTACGGACTTTCCGGCTACGCTATGTCCACCGCCGCGCACCGACGCGGCCAGGCCTTGCTCGCGGGCAAAACGAACGCATTGCATGACATCGGCAATGCTTGTGGGCCGGATGATCACGGACGGCCTGCGGTCGATCATGCCGTTCCACATGCGGCGCGACGAATCATACTGCAGGTCATCTTTGGCAAGGACCGGGCACGCGACCGATCCCCGCAAACGGGCCAACTGCTTCTCCGATGGTTCAGCGAAGTTCTGGTTCATTGAGGGCAGCCTACCATTCGTCGCGGCCAACCGAGATGAGTTTTCGATGAGTTGGCTGAGCCGCTGAACTCAGGTTCAACTCAGGTCCGGCTCATTGAGTCCCGGACAGAGGTGCTGCAGACTCCTTCCATCACACGGCGCGAACGAGTCGAGACGCCGAAATCGATGAGGAGGAAGTCACATGAAAAGGACAATCGCAGCAATCGTCGGGCTGGCTCTGCTCACCGCGCTTTCAGCCTCCGCCCAAACCGTGACGACCAATCAATTCAAAGTGGCATTCGCGTTCAGGGCTGGGGGAAAAACCCTGCCTGCAGGTGAATATCGAGTCCAGGTCAATCTCGGCATGAAGATGATTACGCTGTTCGGCCCCGCTGGCGCTCAAGTATCCATGCTGTCGATGGACGAGGCCGATCCGAATGAACTTGACGGTCTGCAATTCCAGCAGTTCGGCGACACCTGGGTCCTTCAAAAGGTCTGGGTCCATGGTTACGCGCAGAGGCTGTTCCCCGGCAAGTTCGAGAAACAGCTAGCCAAACTCAATCCCCCAGGTCCGCAGACGCTCATCGCATCGAGCGCGGCTATCCGCTAAGTCCGCCGCCCCATTCACCTGACATGGAAATTGCTGCGAAGCATCTCCAAAGACCATCACCCCTGGATCG
This sequence comes from uncultured Acidobacteriaceae bacterium, assembly GCA_963841365.1. Lineage (GTDB taxonomy): Bacteria > Acidobacteriota > Terriglobia > Terriglobales > Acidobacteriaceae > Telmatobacter. The sequence continues at coordinate 16,028 of CAWJDG010000082.1, read as the reverse complement.
GCGCGGGCTTTCAAGACGCGCTGCATCTTCAACACTTCACCGCTTTAACAACCGGCGCTGCTGAGCAAGCATGCGCCATTCCCCGAGGAGGAACAGCAATGACAAGCAAATGGATGCTCACAATAGCAGCATCGATCTTTGGGCTCGCACTCGCGTGCGTCCCCAACGCTCAAGCCGCCTGCGGAATTGTCGCATCGCCGCAGGCTCACCCCAGTAGTTTTCAACTCCAGTTCGGGTCCGCACGCCTGGTGCGGGCGTCGCTCGCCGACCAGGATGGCGACGACGACCGCGACGGCGCCTCGATCGTCGGTATGTGGCACGCGACGTTAACATCCCATGGCTCCGACAGCGACTTACCCGAAGGCACGCCGGTAGACAATGCTCTCGTTGTGTGGCATGGCGACAACACCGAGATCACGAATTCCTATCGGCCCCCGCAGGATGGGAATTTCTGTATGGGCATCTGGAAACAAACTGGGAAATACACGTACAAGCTGAACCACTTCGCATGGTTCAGCAACGCATACGATCCTACGGATCCGAACGCCTGGAGCGAAATCGGGCCTGCGCAGGGTCCTACCCAGTTCGTCGAGGAGATCACCCTGGGCCCGGATGGCAACCACTACTCGGGCACCTTCACGCTGGATGGATACGATACCTCAGGCAACGTGGCAGTCCACATTGTCGGTGTGCTCAGCGCAACCCGCATTACCATGAACACCACGGTGCCTGGTCTGCTCTAAGAGAGAGGCGGCTCCGCTTCGGTGGGGCGGCAACAGGATGATGTTGCCGCTCAGAAGGTGTGCGTGGGTGGCGCGACAGTCCACCGTGCCTCGCAGTTTGCACACACAAACATCCACTTTGGCGCAGAGACGTCGACGCACAGGTTCCTGCTTTTCTGAGGCCCGTGCCGTTCAGTCAGCTTTGTTGAAGATGATCGCCATTGCTCCCTCAACCGTCCGAGGGGCGGCTTGTCCGGCAGCGGTGAGCCTGCCCACCACTGCCAATGGCCGCTCTTTCAGGACGAGCATCTTACGTACCCCTTCCCGTTCGCACCGTTCGCCGGCTCGTGTCCCGCCTCGTGTGCAGCGAATCTGTGCCCACTCAACAAGCAGTTCCCTTTTTACCTGCGACAATGCACCCAAACACCTAACGAGGTTTTCGGAAGGGCTTCCTTCCGGAATTCTTCATGAGTGGCCTATCTCGAAAGCACTGCTCACCTGGTCCGAATACAGCACTTCCAACAAAACCAAAGAGAAGCGCTTGACAAGATCTGCGGGGCGGCTGAGAAGATGGCTGACGCATCAAGAGTGGACTGACCACTCGCTCTTCAAGGTCAGAAACGAGAGATCGGTAATCACGGACTCGGGAGAAAAAGATGGAACGCAGGATTTTCTTGAAGGCGGCAGTACAAAGTGCGTTAGCTGCGCCGGTGGCGACTTCGTTCAGTAGGCTCGGTCTTGCGCAGGCGGCAAAGGCGCCCGGGACGCTTCCCGCTCATCCGCATCCGGCGAAAGTGGCGCAAGCCGGGCCAAAGGTCACGCTGAATGTGAAGGACTATGGCGCAACCGGCGACGGCAAGACCAACGACACGCTGGCGCTGCAGTTGACGATTGAACGCTGCGCAATGCTCGGCGGCGGAGAAGTAGTGATTCCGGCGGGTGACTACGCGACAGGTGCGCTGATGCTGCGTAGCAATGTATTGCTGCACATTGAGGAAGGCGCGAGTTTGCTCGGCTCGGGCGAGATGGCCGACTATCCAATCGCCGAAGTGCGCTGGGAAGGCCGCTGGATCAAGGGATACAGCGCATTCATCTCGGCGATCGACAGTGAGAATCTCGGCATCATCGGACCGGGGAAAATCGTGGCCAGCCCGGCAATCAGGGGCCGAATCGACAGGACGACAGGAATGCGCTTGCCCGCGCTGCTCGAATTTACCAATTGCCGCAACGTGAACGTGGAGAACTGCTTCACCAGCCAGACTGGAATGTGGTCGATCCATCCCGTGTATTGCGATAATGTGACGTTTAAGAACGTGACGATTAATAGCGGCGCTGATGGCATCGATGTGGATTCGTGCAAGCACGTGGTGATCGATGGCTGCACGTTTGAGACAGGCGACGACTGCATTTCGCTGAAGAGCGGGCGCGGCGCAGAGGCCAACACCATCAACCGGCCTTGCGAAGACGTGCGCATTGCAAACTGCACATTCAACGATCGGACTTTTGCCTGCATCGGCATCGGCAGCGAGACTTCCGCCGGCATCCGCGACGTAGTGGTGGAACACTGCAAGTGCATGGGCGCGCGCAGCCACGCCGTTTACATCAAGAGCCGGCCGGGACGCGGCGCATTTGTCGAGAACATCACGGTCAACGATATGGATGTCTCGGGCACGCGGCAGGGATTTTTGCGGCTGAACAATCTAAACAGCGGCAAACAGGATGAGTTTCCGGTTGCAGGTGATGCCGGGATTCCGGATTTTCGAAATTTCAAGTTTTTGAATATTCGCGTGACCGATGTGCCCGCGCTGGTGCAGGCGACGGAGATTCATCCGCGCAAGCCGTTGATCGGGTTTGAACTGATCAACGTGACCGGCACCTGCAAGAGCGGCATTGCGTTGGCGAACATGAAGAACGTGGTGATTCGCAACGTCAAGGTCACGGGACTTGAAGGGCCGCTGCTGCGCACCAGCAACGTGACGGGCGTAGGACTCGCCGGGGCGGCGAAGATCGACGACGAGAACTTGCCGAAAGTTCCGGACGCGATTCCGGAACCGGAGAAGCCGTATCAACTGCATTGAGAAGAACGGCCAGTGAGCAAGTCGCCAACTTAGCAGGTCAGCGATTGAGCGGGAGGGACCAAGGGATATGAGCATCATGCGGAGCGGATTTGCAGTGGTTGCAGTTGGGATGTTGGCATGCGGGCTGAGCGGACAAACGGCGAGCTCCGGTATTCCGGACCGTCCGGACCCGAAAGAGATTCCGATTCCGCCGATCAAGACGTCAATGTCCGACATGCCGGGCGTAGATCAGCTTCCCAATCGACCCGAGATACCCGATGTGATGACGCTGGACAACGGAAAAAAGGTAAAGACACTGAAGCAGTGGGAAGAACGGCGCGAGCAAATGAAGCGAGTTCTTGAATACTACGCGGTGGGGCTGGCTCCGCCGCCGCCGGGCAATGTGAAGGGTACCGAAATCAGTTCGCAAATGCTCATGGACGGCAAGGTGAAGTATCGCCTGGTGCATCTGACCTTCGGGCCCAACGAGAGCCTGAGCCTGGACATTGGCATCTTTACGCCGGCGCAGGGCGGGCCGTTTCCTGCGCTCATCTCGCCCTCCGGCACGCCGCCCGGAGCGAAAGCGCTGCCGCGATTGGCGGACGGAGCCAACCAGGGGCGTAACGAGGATGTGCTTTTGGTAGTGGGGCCTGTTTCGCCGGCGGAGGCGGCCGCGAATGCGCAACGGATGCGCGCCTTCTTCAGACCACGCACGGCGGAGCAGATTGCCGAAACGAATCCGGCGATCGCGCACGGGTTCGCATTCATCACCTTCAACAATAACGACTGTGGTGAAGACACCACGCTGCGCCTGCCCGATGGAAGCTGGGCTTACCGCACGACACGCTTCTTCCCTGCTTATCCAAATTACGACTGGGGTTTGCTGCGCGCATGGGCGTGGGGTGCATCGCGCATTGTGGACTATCTCGTGACCGATCCCGCGATCGACAAAAACAAGCTGATCATCACCGGGGTTTCGCGCACGGGCAAGGCGGCGCTGATTGCGGGCGCATTTGACGATCGTTTTGCGATGGTGGCGCCGGTGGCAAGCTCAGGCGGAGGAACGCCTGCATATCGTTACAGCGGCTCGGTGCCCGATCGCGGCGGCAAAGAAGGGCTGACGGAGATGGTGCGCAAGTATCCCAACTGGTTTTCGCCGCACCTGCACCAGTTCTGGGGGCAGCCTGACAAGTTGCCGTTCGATGAGCATTGGCTCATCGCGTTGGTTGCGCCGCGTCCGTTCATCAGTCTTGAGGGCGAACACGATCAGAATGTGAACGCGAACGGCGTCTATCAATCGATAGTTGCGGCGCGGCCTGCGTATGCCTTTCTGCATGCGACAGACAAGCTGGGCGTAAGCTGGGCCGACCGACCGCACGGCATGGCGCAGGGCGACTGGGACGCGCTGCTCGCCTTTGCGGATCGATTTCTCCTTGGCAAGCCGGTGGACCGGACATTCGATCACTATCCGCCGGGGATCGGCCCGAACGCTTCCCAAGCGAGTGTGAGATAGGTGCGTGTTGAAGAATCAAATTAGAGGGAGCGAAGCATGAAGAGGTTTGGGCGCGGCGCACAGTTGGGGATGAGGTTTGCACTGCCGGGAATCCTGCTGCTGACGATGGCCTTGGCGCAGACGGCTGCGCCGGTGTCGCGGTCCACGATCTGGCGTTTCGACAACATCGATTCCATCGACGGCCACCCTACTCACGTGCTCGGGCATCCGCATCTCATCGACTCGCCCTTTGGCAAGGCTATCGAGTTTAACGGGGTGGACGACGCGTTGTTTGTGGACGTGCACCCGCTGGCCGGCGCGAGCACCTACACGTGGGAAGTTATCTTCCGTCCCGATGCCGATGGAGCGCAGGCACAGCGATTCTTTCATCTATCGGAGCTTGATGCCGCAACCGGCAAAGACACGCAGAACCGCATGCTCTTTGAGATTCGCATCGTGAAGGGCGAGTGGTGCCTCGACAGCTTTGCCTTCTCCAACGGTTCGGCCCGCACGCTGCTTAACTGCAACGATCTGCATCCGCTGGGAAAGTGGTATCGCGTCACGGCGGTATACGACGGCAAAATGTTGCGTAACTATGTAGGCGACGAAAAACAGGGCGAAGGCGAGTTGCACCTAACGCCGCAGGGGCCGGGACACTCATCCATCGGAACGCGCATCGACCGGCGCGACTACTTCAAAGGTGCGATTTTCGAAGCGCGGATGACGCCGCAGGCACTGACGCCGGATGAGTTTCTCAAAATGCCGCCCCTGGTTGATCCAGGCAAATGAAGCGTGCCCAACCCGATGTAGTGGTGCGAAGCCGTGCGCCGGACCTTCCTACTCCGCTAACTGGCGCATCACACGGATGAGATCGCTCTTGCCCTCGAAGCCGATACCGGGCAGTTCGGGCATCACAATGTGGCCGGCCTCCACGCGGACACTATCGGGAAATCCTCCATAAGGCTGGAAGAGATCGGGGTAGCTCTCGTTGCCGCCGAGGCCGAGGCCGGCGGCGATGTTCAACGCCATCTGGTGGCCACCATGTGGAACGCAGCGCCGCGGCGACCATCCCGCTGACTGCATCACCGCGAAGGTGCGCTGGAATTCGCAGAACCCATAGGAGAGCGCGGGGTCGAATTGCAGCCAGTCGCGGTCGGGACGCATGCCGCCGTAGCGGAGCAGATTGCGCGCGTCCTGGTGGCTGAAGAGGTTTTCGCCGGTAGCCATCGGTCCGGGATAGAACTCGGCGAGCGCGGCTTGCAGCGCGAAGTCGAGCGGATCGCCGGCTTCCTCGTACCAGAAGAGCGGATACTGGCGCAGCATCTTCGCGTACGCGATGGCGGTTTCAAGATCGAAGCGGCCGTTGGCGTCGACCGCGAGTTGTGCTTCGTTGCCGATTTCTTCAAAAACCGCGTCGATGCGCCGGCGGTCGTCGTCGAGCGTCGCGCCGCCGATCTTCATCTTGACGACGGTGTAGCCGCGACGGAGATGGCCGCGCATCTCGGCGCGCAAGGCTGCGAGGTCTTTGCCCGGATAGTAGTAGCCGCCGGCCGCGTAGACGAAGACGCGAGGATCGGCTTCGCGATGGTAGCGCTCGGCGAGCAAGCGAAAGAGCGGCTTGCCGGCAATTTTCGCCGTCGCGTCCCACACGGCCATGTCGATCGTGCCCACCGCGACCGACCGCTCGCCATGGCCGCCGGGCTTTTCGTTGCGCATGAGCGTGGTCCAGATGCGGTCGGGTTCGAGATTGTCGCCGGCGTCGTTCACGAGCGTTTCAGGTGCGGCTTCAAGCAGGCGCGGAGCAAAGCGCTCGCGGATCAGGCCGCCCTGGCCGTAGCGGCCATTGGAATTGAAGCCGTAGCCGATGACCTTGCGGCCGTCGCGCACCACGTCCGTGACGACCGCGACAAGCGAGCAGGTCATTTTTGAGAAATCAATGTAGGCGTTTGCAATGGGCGATGCGATGGGCGCGGTCACTTCCCGCAGGTCGACAATGCGCATATCAGGGTCCTTGATCCGATTCGGTACGAATGCATGATAGCGGATTTGCGGCGTGACTCGGCAGCGCAACGCGCGCCGGCCTAGATGCGGCTTGTTACTCTAGAGTTTTGGAGGAATTCCCCGCAATGCCTACTGAAACTTTTGCTACCGCCGCTGGACAGACACTTCACGCGTGGGAGGCTGGCGGCGCCGCGTCGGCCGAGGCGCTCACCACATGGGTAAGCGCGCGCCTGGGTGCTCACGAGAATGCACTGGCTGCTCTGCTTGCCGTAGAGGGCAAGCGTACGCCGAAAAATTCTCTCCTGCTGTACGACACGGCAATCGAGCACCTGAGCCTGGCCGGTGCGCAAGCGGGGATTCTCAACTCCGTTGCCTCCGACAAGGCCGTGCGCGACCAGGCGCAGATGGAAGCGCAGCGCGTGGCGATGGCCGGCAGCGCATTGAGCCTGAACCGCGCGGTGTATGACGCGCTGACAGCGATCAGCCTGGATGGGGCGAGTGCGGCGACGAAGCATTATGTTGACCGCACGCTGCTCGGCTACCGCTTGGCCGGCGTGGACAAAGACCAAACCACACGCGACCGGCTGCATGCGCTGCACGATAAGGCAACGCGGCTCTCGCTCGAATTCAGCCGCAACATCCAGGAGGGTGGGAAGACCATTCAGGCGACGGCCGAAGAGCTGGAGGGACTGCCCACCGACTATATTGCGCGGCATCCGGCGCAAAAGGTCGAAGACGGCGCGGAGCGCGTGACGCTGACGACGGACCCGCCCGACATGATGCCGGTTATGACCTTTGCCGGGAGCGCGGCGCTGCGTGAGCGCATGTTTCTGGCCTACAACACGCGCGCCTATCCGGCCAACCGGCAAATCCTGCTCGACCTGTTAGCGACGCGGCAGGAGATTGCGAGCGTGCTGGGCTTTCGCAGTTGGGCTGACCTGGCGACCGCCGACCAAATGATGAAGTCGGCGGCGAACGTGCGCACGTTTCTCGCAAAACTCGACGAGGCCAGCCGCGATGGCGCGCGGCATGAGCACAAATTGGTGCTCGAATTTGCGCGGCGGCGCGAACCGAAGCTGACGGCAATTGACATCACCAGCCGCGGCTATTGGTACGAGCAGTTCCGGCGCGCGGAGTTCGATTTCGATTCGCAGTCGGTGCGGCCGTATTTTCCGTACGCGCGCGTTGAGGCTGGAGTGCTTGAGACGGCGGCGAAGCTTTTCAAAGTCGAGTTCCGGCCGTCGAACGTGCCCGCATGGGACCCGGCAGTCTCAGCCTTTGAAGTCTTCGATGGCGGACGGCTGGCTGGGCGATTTTATCTCGATATGCATCCGCGCGAGGGCAAAGATAAGTGGTTCTCTGCCGCGCCGGTCGTGACGGGTGTGCGCGGGCGCGCGCTGCCTGAGGCCGCGCTGATTTGTAACTTTCCAGCGGGAGATGGGAATGATCCCGGCCTGCTGCAATATTCCGACGTGGTCACGTTCTTCCATGAGTTTGGCCACCTGATGCATGCCATTCTCGGCGGGCACACGGAGTGGGCGGGGCTCTCAGGGTTCGCCACCGAGGGCGATTTCATCGAGGTGCCTTCGCAGATGCTTGAAGAGTTTTTCCGCGACGAAAAGCTGCTCCAGGCATTCGCCCGCCACTACCAAACTGGCGAAGTGCTCCCCACCGAGCTCATTCGCAGCATGAAGCGGGCGGGCGCGTTTGGCCGCGCGGACTGGATTCGGACGCAGCTCTACTACACCACGTTGTCGCTCGATTTGCACGACCAGGATCCGGCAGGCATCGATCCTGACGGTGTCACGCGCGAATTGTATGGCAAATTCCAGCCGTGGACCTGGCTGGACGGCAACAAGATGTACGCGAGCTTCGGGCACCTGACTGGCTACTCGTCGAACTATTACACCTACGCGTTCGACAAAGTGATCGCTCTCGATTTCTTTGGACAGTTCGATCCTGCGGATTTGCTCGGCTGCGAGGCCGGCGCGCGTTATCGCAAGGCTGTGCTGGAGCAAGGCGGGTCAAAACCGGGGCGCGAAATGGTGCGCGATTTTCTTGGCCGCGACGAGGAGTTTGCGGCGTTCAGCACGTGGCTGAATGAAGAGTTTGAAAATGTAGCGACATAGGGACCGGGGACGTAAGGACTATGACCGCAGCGGATTTCCGCCGCATTGCGTTGAGTTTCGAAGGCGCCGAAGAAGGCTCGCACATGGGTGCAGTAGATTTTCGCGTCGGCGGGCGGATTTTCGCGACGCTGGCTTCAGTGAAAAAGGGCTACGGCAATTTGATGCTGACGCCGGAGCTTCAATCGGAGTTCATTGCAGAGCGGCCGGATCTATTTCTGCCGATTCATGGCGGGTGGGGACGCATGGGGATGACGCATATTCGCCTCGCGGTTGCCGATGAAGACTCGCTGCGTGGCGCGCTGCATACGGCGTGGAAGTGCCGCGCGGAGAAGAATCGGAAAAGCAACAAGTTAGCGAAGCGCATCTAGTCGGTTCAATAAGAGGCTCTCAGCATTCTGGGTCTTTAGCGACGGCGGCAGAGTTTTGAGTCGGGCGCGTATGAGTTCGTGATAGACTCGTGCCGTATTCTTCCCCTCTCAAATAAAATCGCGGAGGCCGCACGTGGTTCGATTCCCTGCCGTATGTCTTTGCGTTGGCGCGCTCGCAACACTATCGATTTCCTGCTTTGCTGCCGACCGCATTCTTGAAGATCGCCTTGGCCCGACACAAGCCGCGCTCTATATTGCAAACGCCGATGGCACGGGCGAGCACGCTCTGAGCCTGCCGGGATCGTTCGATTACGATCCGTCGTGGTCGCCCGCGGGCGATTGGATCGTGTTCACATCGGAGCGCACCGGGCCGGCGGAACTCTTCCGCATCCATCTCAACGGAAGCGGACTGGAACAACTGACAGACGTTCCGGCATACAACGACCAGGCGGCCTTCTCTGCCGACGGCAAACGGATCGTATTTGTCTCGACGCGCGCCGGCGGACATGCGAATTTGTGGATTCTGGATGTTGCCACGCGCAAGGCGACGCCGCTGACCTCAGGAGACGGCGGCGATTTTCGCCCGTCGTGGTCGCCGGACGGGAAGTGGATAGCGTTTTCGTCGGACCGGGGAAGTGATCTTCCGCCGGCTAAGGGAAGATGGGAGCGGCTGCAACTGGCGGATATTTACTTGATCCATCCGGATGGAAGCGGGCTGCGGCGACTCTCACAGCATGGAGGATTTTGCGGCAGCCCGAAGTGGACACCGGACAGCAAGAGCGTGGTTGCGTATTGCATGTCGGCGGAGGATACGTGGACCCACCGCTTTGGCGATGAAGACGGCAGCGACAAGCTGGTGAAGATGGACATTGCCGCCGGCGCGGCTACGGAGGTTGAGGCCGGACCGGGCGTGAAGCTCCTGCCGTCGGTGTTGTCCTCGGGCGAGATTGCGTACCTGCGCAGGGACAAGTCGGCGAACGGCGTTTTTTACGGCAAGGGCACGCCGGGGCCGAAAGGAGATGACCTGCGCACGCCTTCGTGGTCGCCCGACGGCAAGCAGGTAGTTTACAGCCGATTTGTTTTCAAGCGTCCGTCGATGCTGATGAAGGAATGGAGCCGAAACAAGAACTTTGAACTGTACGGCACATCGTGGCTGCCCGACTACGATCGCAGCGGACAGCACCTGGCAGTGACGAAGATTGTCGCGGAGGACCCGCCCGGCGTCTTCAGTACGAGCCTATTCATTGGGGACGACGGGAAGGAGCCACAGAGTGTTCTGACGCGCAAGGGGCTGATGCTGGCGCCGTCGTGGTCGCCGGATGGCAAGCAGATTGTGATGGGCGTCGGCGATTTCTCGGCATTTCTCGATTTCGAGGTGGGCGACAAGAAGCCGGTCGATCCGGTGAATGGCGGGGCGCAGGTGGCGATGGTCGACGCCAATGGCTCGTGGTTCCATCTGATCACTTCGGGGCCGGACAACAATGCGTTTCCTGCGTTTGCTCCGGACGGGCAGCACATTGTGTACCGCACGCAAGGCCCGGATGGCGCTGGGCTGCGGATCATGAATCTCGAAGATCACTCGGTGAAGACGCTGACCGACGAGTACGACAATTTTCCGATTTGGTCACCGCGCGGGGAACTGATTACTTTCATGCGCAGGATCGATGGGTTCTTCGAGATCTGCACGATTCATCCGGACGGAAGTGACTTCAAGCAGCTCACGCATGTGAAAGGCAACGAGGCTCATATGGCCTGGTCGCCGGACGGAGAGCAGATTCTGTTTACCAGTTCGCGGATGGGATTCAAGGACGAAGTTTTTTACACGAATAACCCGCAACCCTATGGCGAGATCTTTGTGATGCGGTTTGACGGGACCGAAGTAGAGCAACTGACCGACGATCAGTGGGAAGAGGGCGTGCCGGCGTGGCAGCCGCGAGTGACCGTTCCGACAGTGGTCAACGCTGCGAGCAAGTGAGTCGGCAGAGGATACGAGCGCGGTTGCTCGAGATGATGAGCATATGCGCTAGGTAAATCCTGCCCCACCCTGGCGAGGTGTAGGTGAGTCGAAAGACTGTGCTGTCACAGGCCTCAAAAGCGGGATCTCCACCCCATGGATGTAGACCTGTCCATGGCGAACCCCGGATCCTGAGGCACCCCTGGTTTTTGGTCAGTCTGTTGCCCGGAAACCCGGGAGACCACGCACCCACGGCTTACGACGACTTCACCGCCTGGAACCCGGCCATAATCTGCGTCATCAGATCGCTGACGGTGCCCGGCGAACTGGGCAGAAAAATCGTGCTCGACTTGCCCATGCACGCCGACTTCGCGCATGGTGTCGAAGTATTGCGTGAGAAGCACCATGGCCATGACGTCGCGCGCGGTTGAGCCTTCGACGGCGGATTTGAACTGCTCAACCGAGGACTGCAAGCCCTTAATAATCGCCTGCCGCTGACGCGCTACGCCATCGCCTTGCAGGGCCTTTGATTCCGCTTCAGCTTCGGCCTGCTTCACCTTCAGAATCTTCTCGGCTTCACCGCGAGCCTGGGCCGCGATCTGCTCGCGCTGCGCGGCGTTGATGTCGTTCATGGCGGCCTTCACCTTGGCGTCGGGCACGATGTCGGTGACCAGCGCGCGCAGAATGTTGTAGCCGAATGTGTCCATCACTTCGTCGAGATCCTGCTTGACGGCGCCGGAGATCTGCTGCATCTGCTCAAAGGCTTCGTCGAGGGTGAGCGTAGGGACGTGGCCAAGAATGGAGTTGAAGACGTAGCTCTCAATCTGGCTCTGCGGGTTGCTCAGCTTGTAGTACGCATCGAAGACCTTCGCCTCCACTACCTGGTACTGCACCGAGACGGGAATGGTGACAAAAACATTGTCCTTGGTCTTCGTTTCGACATTGACCACAGCCTGACGCACCTGCAGATCGACAAGGCGAACGGTCTCGCAGTAGGGCATCAAAAACTGAAGGCCGGGGCGCGCGATGCGGTTGAATTTACCGAAGCGTTCCACCACGCCTGCCGAATAGGTGCGCACCGTGTACATGGTCTTAAGCACAGTAATCAATAAAAAGATGGCTATGATGCCGCCAACGATTAGGAGAAGAACGAAGAGGGGTGAGTTATCCATATAAGGCCTTTCTTGCTCCCGGACGGGAGCGGCGAACTCAGTTCAGGCTTCGCCTGCGTTTTCGAGATGGAGGAATCATACCGCAGCGGCATTCGAGGCGCCGCAAACCGCGCTCATTTGAAAGAAGTCGCGGGCCGGACCGCTACGAAGCGTCTCGCGAGCAACGCCTGGCCCGAGCCGGCCGAAGCGGCAGCGAAAGCTTCATTGAGGTCCCTCGAAAAGCAAGAGCGAAAGCTGCCTCTTTGAATCAATGACGACGATGGAGCACATGAGCGTTGATGTCGGGCCAGAATTCGCGAAACACATTTGTGAGAGCGTCGCGCCCGACGGCGTACGCATATTTCTCCCCAAAGGCGCTGGCGGTCTGTGTTTGGCTGGGATAGTAGGAAAGCGAAATGGCTTGTGAGACCCCGCGGCCCAGGAGTTCCGACGCATTGAAGCTGTTCTTTCCGTGGTAGTCAGGCGTAATGAGTTCGCGCGAGGCGGCATAAATTCCACGCTTGAAGATTCCACCCTCGCCCATGGCGTAGTAGCGTTCGTCCTGATGGAACACAGTCGGCATGATCCAGTCGACCCAGTAGTTGCCATCGGTTTTGTCGACGTAACCGCGCCAGTAGTAGGCCCAATAGCCGCCGACACCTTTGCCGAGTTGAGAGTGCGCGTTGGTGCCTTCCGCCAGCAGCGAGGTGACGCCTACAAAGACAAAAGATGAATAGTCGAAGCTGTTTTCCGTCGCGATTTTGAATGCCTCGCGCGGCGTGGGCGGCGGCGGAATGGTGCCTGCGCTGACCGCGCGGTAGTTCGGCATGATCCCGAGGATGCGCTTGGGCTGTGGCGGGGGTTGGTGTTTCGCCGGAGCATTCGCATCCGGCTGCTCGGCGGCAGAATTCTGGCCGGGCTGCACCGAGCTCAGCTGGCCTTGGCTCGACGATTGAGACTGTGGCGAAGCTGTCTGCGGTTCAGGCGCGTCGGGCAGCGAGGACATTGTGACCATTGCGCTAGCGCTCAGTTCTTGCGAACGAGTAGAAGCAGGCAGACTCAAGAGGGCTATCCAGAAAAAGAGCGGTCCAGCGATAAGGGGGGATTTAAAACGCATTGATTCACCTTTAGGGGAAGTCGGCGCTAGCCGACACAGCTTGCCGCGGGAGGCAAGCCGATTCGGGGAAGGCCGCTTGGATCTGTCCCGTCGGTCGACGCCATGAATCCAAAGCGTCAACCTGAGAACAGCTTTAATGACGCAACAACAATTTCGTTCTGTTAGACGCATTCAGGTGTGCGCCGGAGACAAGGATCTTCCTGCGCGCGCAATTCTGAGCACGGTGAGCCAGAAACAATGGCTGAAGTCCAATCTTGAACAGAAATCTTTGAGAATGAGGGCGTTACGCAGCGAAGTCGATGAACCCCCGCTGCGGATCGGTGGAGATCAATTTGACGGTAACTTTGTCGCCCACATCCAGCCCCTTGCCCCCCTGAACGAGCTTTCCCTCCACATGCGGGTTGAGTGTGCGCACAAAGGTTCCGTAATTGTTAACGCCGGTGACGATAGCCTGGTAGCTCTGGCCGATGTGCGGATGCAGCACCACGGCGGCGATGCGCTTCTGCATCTCGCGCTCCACCTTGCGCGCGGCGTCTTCCATCTCAGTGCATCGCAGGGCAATGGCATTGAGAGTGTCCTCTGAGTAGGGCGGAGCGGCGCCGGCCATCCAGGCTTTGAGCACCCGCTGCCCCACCATGTCAGGAAAGCGGCGATTGGGCGCGGTGGAGTGCGTGTAGTCCTGGACGGCGAGTCCAAAGTGGCCGGGCGACGGCTGATTGGGTTTAACCAGCACGTACTCGCCGGGGCCCATGAGCTTGACCACCGCCAGCGAGAGATCGGAAAAGTGGCCGGGATCCTTCTTCCTCTGCGCGAGAAGAAAGTCGTTGAGTGCCTTCGAATCGGGATCGGCGGGCAGCGTTGTGCCCAGGCCGGCAGCCAGCTCCACGATGCGGTCCCAGCGTTTGGGCGTGCGCACGATGCGGCGAATCGATGCCACACCCGCTCCCTCAAAAGCGCGTGCGACGACGCCATTGGCCGCCACCATGAACTCCTCGATCAGCGACGTGGCGCGATTCTTTTCGAGGCTTGCAATGTCCACGACCTGATCGCCGAGCGTGACCGGGCGAGTCTCGATGGTTTCAAGATCGAGCGCGCCATGCTGGAAGCGCCCACCCGACATGCGCTGCGCCGCTGTGTCCTGCAATTTGAGCTGTGCAGACAGATCGGCGCTGGCTGCGACCTTGGCCGGCGCGTCGCCTTTGCCCTCAAGCCATGCGCCCACGCTTGGGTACGCCAGTTGCGCGCGGTTGCGGACGAGCGCGCGATAGGCCTTGCCGTCGCTGGCAGTTCCATCGGCGTCGATGGCATATTCAACCACCACTGCCACGCGGTCCTGTTCTTCATTCAGCGACGTGATGCCTTCAGAAAGCTCGGTGGGCAGCATGGGAAAAGTGCTGACGCCGGTGTAGACCGATGTCGTCTCGAATTGAGCGTGTTTGTCGATAACGGTGCCCTTTGGCACGCGCGCATCCACGTCGGCCACGCCAACCAGAACGCGAATGCGGCCATCGGGCAGTTGCTCGGCCCACTCAATCTGATCAAGGTCTTTGGACGTGTCGTTGTCGATGGAGGACCAAAGCAGATTGCGCAGGTCCGCGAGGCCATCTCCGGCGGGTGTCGCGGGCTGCGCCTTGATTGCGGCCAGCTCGGTCTCAGTTCCTGGAGGAAAATCAGGTTGAAACCCGTGCTCGATCATCGAGGCGTGGGCCGCAGCCACAAGGTTGAAATGGAACGGATGGCAAGAATGCATGAGGCGTCGTGCTCCTACGGAGTTCCCGAAACGTTCTTTGGGCGCGAAATGCCAGCGTAACACGTGCGGGGACTGCCGGTTTCGGAGAGGAGTGGGTCTGGCGCCGAAGATCCGCAGAAAAAAGCCATCGCGGCCTTCTTAGTGCACGACCCCGACGGTTTCAGTCTGAATGCCGAGGTCTGAGAGCACCTTCGGCTTGGCTTCTTCTACGGCCAGCAGATTGTGGCAAACGGTGCAGTCCTGCGGAATGGTGTCGCCATTCTGCGCAGTATGGTTGCCGTCGTGGCATCGGAAGCAGCCCGGATAGCTCATGTGGCCGATGTGGTTGGGATGAGTGCCCCAAGTCACTTTCATGAATGGAAACACGTTTTGGCAGTAAAGCGTCACCAGTTCTTGCCCGGCTGCTTTGAGTTGCGGCGCCTTTGACGTCAGCACATCGGGGTCGCTTTGGCGGTAGAAGGCTGTGAGCTGCTGTGGAATCTCGGCGCGCGCCTGCTCCTGGCTGGTGTACGTCGCCTTCAACAGTTCCAGGCCTTCCTTGTGGACAAAGGGCAGGTCGGCACTGATCACGCCGTCGGCCATGGCCTGGTTGATCGCCTCTTCCGCGGTCACAAAGGTATGTGCGGCGCGGTTGTGGCAGTCGATGCAATCCATGACCCTGCGCTCGCCTTTGGGAAGGCCGCTGCCGGGCGCCAGAGAGCTGTACACGCTGGACGAGCCGTCGGCGTTCTGTCGCTCCACCCAGGGAATCGTGGTGCGCGTGGAGTCAGTAGCGATGTATTCAATATGTCCCAGGTGGACGCCGTGAATGCCTATGTAGTGCGAAAGCGAGTCGACGCCGCCGAGATGAAGAATGAGTACTGTCTGCGATTCCGTGTTCTTCTCGTCGTCAGCAAACTCCGACTTTACCAGCAGCTTGTCGCCGTCGAAGCGCCGGGGCGAGTGGCAGGCCTCGCAGGTGTAGCGCGCGGGGCGCAGGCTGGTGACCGGCGATGGAATCGGCGTGGGATAGTTGGGAATGAGCCGGGGAGCCAGCGGCGCGAAAGGATGAAAAGTGACTTCAAGAAGCTGCTTGGTGCCGTTGACCTTGGCGCTGAAGTAAGCTTGGGCGCCAGAGCCGATGTGGCACTCGACGCAGGCCACATGGGAGTGCGCGCCGATCTGGTAGGCCGTGTACTCGGGCGTCATCACGTGGCATGACCGGCCGCAGAACTGCGGCGAATCCATGTAGGTGGCGCCGTGATAGCTGGCTGCCGCCACTACGAGAAAGTTGACGATGGTGGCCAC